>NZ_JAOEJT010000030.1:0-8582 GCF_025447575.1 Pseudomonas sp. B2M1-30
CCCCCCCCCCGCTTTTCTTTTGCCTGGAGGTCAGGGTTGTGGCTTCATTTGATCCCGATTCCACTGGCGCTGGGGAGCGCTCCATACAGCGTCTCTTGCCCGGTCACCAGATTTCTCACGTAGTACCGGCCGAGCGATCCGGTAGTGGTTGACCAATAGTAGTCACTGCCCATAGGCCAGTTGTTTGGATAAAACCCCTGAATCTCCCGCAGTTCCGGCAAGGTAGGCACGCGAGCACCGATGTTGGCGGCATCGCGCAAGATGATCCCCAAGGCGCTGCGCCCGAGCGGGTAGCAGTGGATGACGCCTCTCACCGTCACGGTATAGCTCTTGCTCTGATTGGCACTGTCCCTGACGGTAATGGTCGCACTGCCGTTCCCCCGGACGGTGACCAGTCCCGCAGCATTGACCACCGCGATCTTGTCGTCGCTGCTGGTGTAGGTGTAGCCCGGCACCCCTGCGCTGGCCTGGCGCTGGATCGAGGTCCCCGGACCAAACACCGGAAGGGCGAAGGGGTGGACGGGCAGCAGATAAATCTTGCCATCCAGCGTCACCGGGCTGGTGTCGAAATTCAACGGCGGTGTCGGTGCGTTGACGGTAAAACTTCGGGTATTGGAGTTCTGCCCGGTCGTGAGGGCTTTCGCCAGGACATTGTGAGCGCCAACGGCCACTCCCAGGGTGGTTGTCCAGGCGCCGGTGTTCGAAGCGGTGACGGTATGCTTCGCCGCGTTGTTGTCGTAGATCTGCACCTGATGCGAAGGCGTCACCCGGCCTTGCAGCGTTACCGTGGTGTCGATGGTCGTGCTGCCGTTCTGCAGTTCTCCGCGCGAGTCCCTGACCGAATCGAGGAAAGGCCCGATGTGCGCCGCCACGGTAAACCCGTGTTCGGCGGTTTCCGGCTGCGTTCCGTACAGTGCCCTGGCCTTGATGCGGTGTGTGCCAAGACTCAGGTTGGCGAGGGCCTTGTTCCAGGTGCCATTGTTATCGACAGCCGTGGCGGGCGCCTGCGCGATACCGTTGTCGTAAACCTGCACGGACTGATTGCGGCTGGCGCTGCCGGTGACCGTCACGCTGGTGTAGTAGGTGGTGCCGCCGTTCGCGATGTTGCCGGCAGCGTCAGCGACGCGCGTGATGGCTGGCGGCTGGGCGACGGCGACGGTGAACGTCCGGGTGTTCGACACTGGCTGCGAGCCATACAACGCCTTGACCTGGAGGTTGTGCGTCGTGGCACTCAGGCCGACCAGGGTTTTGGTCCAGATACCGTCGCTGCCGACGTTCAGGATGGGAGTTTGTGGAACATTGTTATCGTAGAGCTGCACGGTCAGATTGGCGGTGGCCGTGCCCCGGACGACGACACTGGTGTCGAACGTGGTCCCGTTGGGCGCGACTTCACCTTGCGAGTCCGTGACATTGGTAATCTCGGGAGCCTTGGCGACCGTCACGGTAAAGGTTCGGGTTCCTGACTCTGCGCCCGCACCATACAAAGCCTTGGCCTTGAAACTGTGCGAGGCGATGGCCAGTCCTGTGACGAGCAAGGTCCAGATACCGGTGGAGGCATCGGCGGTGGCGTTGCCCTTGGAGGTCGTGCCATCGAAGATTTCGACCTGCTGACCCTTGGCGGCGGTGCCGCTTAGCGTCACGGCGGTTTCAATAGTGGTGCCACCCTCGGGAATCTCGGCGCCGCTCGGCGAACCCTTCACTGAAGTGAGGGTCGGGGCGGTCGCTGCAGTCACTGTGAAGGTTCTGGTGCCTGACTCTGCGCCTGCACCATACAAGGCCTTGGCCTTGAAGCTGTGCGAGGCGATGGCCAGCCCTGTGACGAGCAATGTCCAGATGCCGGTCGAGGCATCGGCGGTGGCTTTTCCCTTGGAGGTCGCGCCATCGAACACTTCGACCTGCTGACCCTTGGCGGCGGTGCCGCTCAGTGTCACGGCGGTTTCAATGGTTGTCCCGCCCTCGGGAATCTCGGCGCCGCTTGGCGAGCCTTTTACCGAGGTGAGGGTCGGGGCGGTTGCTGTAGTCACTGTGAGGGTTCTGGTGCCGGACTCCGCGCCGGCACCATACAAGGCCTTGGCCTTGAAACTGTGCGAGGCGAGGGCCAGTCCAGTGACGAGCAATGTCCAGATGCCGGTCGAGGCATCGGCGGAGGCTTTACCCTTGGATGTTGCGCCATCGAACACTTCGACCTGCTGACCCTTGGCAGCTATGCCGCTCAGCGTCACGGCGGTTTCAATAGTGGTGCCGCCCTCGGGAATCTCAGCGCCGCTCGGCGAGCCTTTCACCGAGGTGAGGGTCGGCGCGGTCGCTGCAGTCACGGTGAAGGTTCTGGTGCCCGACTCCGCGCCTGCACCATACAAGGCCTTGGCCTTGAAACTGTGCGAGGTGAGGGCCAGCCCTGTGACGAGCAATGTCCAGATGCCGGTAGAGGTATCGGCGGTGGCGTTGCCCTTGGAGGTCGTGCCATCGAAGACTTCGACCTGCTGCCCCTTGGCGGCGGTGCCGCTCAGTGTCACGGCGGTTTCAATGGTCGTCCCGCCCTCGGGAATCTCAGCGCTGCTTGGCGAACCCTTCACTGAGGTGATGGTGGGAGCTTCTGCGGCTGTCACGGTGAAGGTTCTGGTGCCCGATTCTGCGCCCGCGCCATACAAGGCCTTGGCCTTGATGCTGTGCGTGATCAGACCCAACCCAGTGACGAGCAATGTCCAGATGCCGGTCGAGACATCGGCGGTGGCTTTGCCCTTGGAGGTCGCGCCATCGAACACTTCGACTTGCTGCCCCTTGGCGGCGGCACCGCTCAGCGTCACGGCGGTTTCGACAGTGGTGCCGGCGTCAGGAATTTCAACGCCGCTCGGTGAGCCTTTTACCGAGGTGAGGGTTGGAGCGGTCGCTGCGGTCACGGTGAAAGTTCTGGTGCCCGACTCCGCGCCTGCACCATACAAGGCCCTGGCCTTGAAACTGTGCGAGGCGAGGGTCAGTCCTGTGACGAGCAATGTCCAGATGCCGGTCGAGGTATCGGCGGTGGCTGTGCCTTTGGATGTCGTGCCATCGAACACTTCGACCTGCTGACCCTTGGCGGCGGCGCCGCTCAGGGTCACGCTGGTTTCCACGGTGATACCGCCCTCGAGGATTTCCGTGTCGCTCGGCGAGCCTTTTACCGAGGTGAGGGTTGGGGCGGTCGCTGCGGTCACGGTGAAGGTTCTGGTGCCCGACTCCGCGCCTGCGCCATACAAGGCCCTGGCCTTGAAACTGTGCGAGGCGAGGGCCAGTCCGGTGACGAGCAGTGTCCAGATTCCGGTCGAGGTATCGGCGGTGGCCGTGCCTTTGGATGTCGCGCCATCGAACACTTCGACCTGCTGACCCTTGGCGGCGGCGCCACTCAGGGTCACGCTGGTTTCCACGGTGACGCTGCCCTCGAGAATTTCCACATTGCTGGACGAGCCTTTTACCGAGGTGAGGGTCGGGGCGGTCGCTGCAGTTACGGTGAAGGTTCTGATGCCCGACTCCGCGCCTGCGCCATACAAGGCCTTGGCCTTGAAGCTGTGCGAGGCGAGGGCCAGTCCAGTGACGAGCAATGTCCAGATGCCGGTCGAGGCATCGGCGGTGGCTGTGCCTTTGGATATCGCGCCATCGAAGACTTCGACCTGCTGACCCTTGGCGGCGGCGCCGCTCAGGGTCACGCTGGTTTCCACGGTGATGCCGCCCTCGAGGATTTCCGTGTCGCTCGGCGAGCCTTTCACCGAGGTGAGTGTAGGGGCGGTCGCTGCGGTCACGGTGAAGGTTCTGGTGCCCGACTCGGGGCCAGAACCGTATAAGGCTTTGGCCTTGAGGCTATGTGGACCCTCGTTCAGTGCGGTGACGAGCAATGTCCAGATGCCGGTCGAGGCATGGGCGGTAGCTTTGCCCTTGGAGGTCGTGCCATCGAACACTTCGACCTGCTGGCCGTTGGCGGCGGTGCCGCTCAGCGTCACGCTGGTTTCCACCGTGATGTCACCGTCGAGGATTTCCACATTGCTGGATGAGCCTTTCACCGAGGTGATAGCTGGCGGGATGGCTTCCTTCACCGTGAAGGCTCGAAGCTGACTGTCGACCGGATCCGCCGGATAAAGCGCCCGGGCGGTGAGGTGATAATCCTTGAAGGCGAGGTTGCCGAGGACTTTGCTCCAGCCCCAATCGGTGCCGACATCGGCCTTGCCCAGCGATGTCGAGCCGTCGAACAGCTCGATTTCTTCTCCCCGGGTCGCTGTGCCGCTGACGGTCACTTGCTGTTCGAAGGTGTCGCCTCCTTCCGCCACCTCGCCGAACGCATCGCGCACGCCGGTGATTTCCGGCGTCACCCAGTCGTAACGGGTGGCGATTTCCAGTTGCAGGCGCGGCAGCTCGAGGGCGGTGTCTTGCTGACTCGAGCCATCGAACGCGATGGCTCCGATCACCGTGGCCGGGCTGCGATGGCCGAGTTTCATCAGCTCGCTTCTGAGCAGGATTTCATCGAGGCCGCTGGCGACCTGCGCCGCCGTGATTTCCACGCCATCGAGCAGTTTGATGAGGTGGGTCGAGCCCGTTTCCGTCCGGCCCTCCAGGCGCAGCCACAGGCGCTGCTTGAGTGCAATGTACGGCCAGCGGGCAACCTGCGCGTTGGCATTGCCGGTAAACGTCATCAGGTCCAGCACGCTGTCTTTGGCTTGGGGCACTTCAGGGCGGGGCAGTTGGTTTTCGGGATCGTTGAAAGTCGAGACGAAGACATTCCGCGCGTCCGAAGGGGTGCTGAAACTGTAGCGCTCGACCTCATAGCTGACCGTGAGCCAGCGGCCGATGTTGGGGCCGACCAGCGCTGGATCGACATGAAAGGTGACGGTGCCACTGGCGTCGGCGGGCAGTTCCATGTCCTCCGAGGTCCCGTTCGGTGTGCCGAGCCATTTGAGGGTGAGGGTGTCCAGCGCTTCTTTCATGCTCGGGTAGCTGACCTCGACGTCGACGCCGCTCAAGGCATCCATCGGGTCCAGCACGTCATCGGGCGCCTGGATGACTGCAGGTGGAGGCAGGTCGCCGATCGGCTCTCCGATCAGCAGATTGAGGGTGGCCGAATAGTCATAGCGCTGGGTGGCCGCACGCCACAGCGAATAACGGACGTTGACTTGCCGGCCGATATTGGGGATGACGTGATCTTCCGAGACCCTGAAGCGCACCGGTTGACCAACAATCGGGAGAGTGATGGGGACCTCGTCGCTGGTGCTGCCGAGCGGACCTTGCCAGTAATACCGCAGGATGTCGCCCTTGGCGGTGCCGGGATAGCGGACAAGGACATGGACGAAATCGAACATCCTGTCCGGATCCAGCACATCGTCCGGCGCTTCTTCGACTTTGGGGCTGGGCAGTGTCGCGCTGATCGCTTGCACCTTGGCCAGCAGACGTTCCGACTCGCTGACGGCATACACCGCCCGATCATCGTTGGACACGCTGTAGGACACGTCCAGCCGTCCACCGTTGAGGACGACGATGTGCTCATTCTTCACATAAAAACCGATCTGCCCGGCGTCCGCTTCGTTGCCGGTGACGGTGTGGGATTCTTCATGCAGATAGGGCGTGCCGCTGACGGTTGTGCCCCGCCAGTGACAGACCACGAAGTCGCCACTCTGGATGCCCGGATAGCGCACCACCACGCTGGCCACATCGTGATGGGGTTCGAGGGTGTCGCCCATCAGTTCGAGGATGACCGGTTCGGGCAACTGCGAGGGATCGCCGATGACCTGGACGAACCGGCGTTTGGAGGAGAGTGTGGCGTCCTGGGTCGTCAGCACATAGGCGACATCCGCCGTGCCCATGGCGATCGCCCGTACCTCGTCATAAGGCACCTCAAACTCCATGATGTGCGGAACGCTTTCCACCTGTTTCGACTCTTTGCGAGTCAGCGGTGGGCCGCTGAACGGAATACCGATCCAGGTCATGGTCACGGTATCGCCCAGTTTGAAATTCGTGGAGTCGATGATGATCTGCACGATGACGTTTTCTTTCTTCAGATCCTCAATCACCAGGATGCCGTTGACCGCTTGCTTGACCAGCGGCGCCTCCAGCCGCCAGCCCCCGGCGTCGACGGCAATCGAGGTGCGTTTCGAATGTCGGGAGGCCCAGTTCCACACGTCGTCATGGGGGGTGTACTTGATTTCCAGCGCATTACTGTCGCCGCCGGCCAGAATGTCGTCCTGGGTCACCAGGATCACGATAGGGGTGCTGCCATCGGCCTCGTCCTGGGTGACAACGTGGCCCTCCAGATTCCAGCTGCCCCAGTGCAACAGAATGATGTCGCCCGCTTCGATGTCCGGGTAGGCCGCGATCGTTACAGGAACGCCTTTTTCCGCCCAGTCCTTGTCGATCACGCCTTGATCGATGATCTCTTGTGGCAATTGCGGCTTGTGCAGTTCGGAATGCCCGTCGGGGTCATTCGGAGCTTTGTCGCGCCCCCCGGGCGCGTTGGTTTTGACCTTCAGCAACAGCGGCACCGCCGGGTCGTCCGGGGTCGTTTCACCCTTGCGCGTCAACTGGTAGTAGCAGGTCGGGAACCCTGGGTCGAACAGGGTTTTCGGCAGATAGAAAAACAGGTTTTTGTCGACTTCCCCTGGCTCGACGGTGCGGGTTAACACCTCGACGTCATTCCAGTAAATGGCATGTGTGTCGCCTTCCTGCATCTCCAGGTACGCAATGATCACGCTCAGGATTCCGGCGCTGTTTTCGTCGACCACCGACTTGTTGATCCCGCCATCGGCAACGGTGATCGGCGTGACCATGCCGGCAATCTGTAACGGTCGCAGGGCCAGCAGACTGTTTTCGTTGTTGAGCCAGGGAAGCAGAAGCGGACGGTGAGAAGGCATGACAAAACTCCTGAGCGAGCGCGTGGCCATCGGCGAGCGGAGTTTTTATTGGGCCTCAGGTTGGGGATGCGGGCTACTGTCAGATCTGACAGGTGTGGGTGGGTTTTCGACGAGTGGTAAGGGTATTGGGGAAGGGGGCATACGCTCGCCTCCCCACCCAAACGGGTCTGACTTCGACGGGGAGGTGAATGGACGGATTTTTTATTGAACCTATGGGATCAAGTCCAGTTAAGAACAAAATAGTTACTGTCATAGGCGGCCAATTCGCATCGAATTTCGAGTGGGCCAGTTGTAGCGAGTATCTGATGGAGGCCAATGGATCCATTCGATGGCCACGAGAGCGCAGTCGCAGGTCTTCCGTTTACAAGTCTTATTTCGCAACGTTGTGCTGGATTCATTGAGCCCTGATAGGCGATACAGACAGACTCCACTCCAGGTGTGCCACGACTGAAAAACATTGTGACAACTTGGTTGCGGGGAATTGGTTCGCCCTGTTCAATCATGCGTCCGTTGGGATCGTATTGCCCCCATCTCACTTCTGTGATGATTGCTTTCCCCGGTACGATGACGATATGTACATTAGAAGTTGAAGGCGTTCCTTGAACCAGTGATCGTGCATACAAACGGCTGGTCGCCGACGGTACGATGATTGTGTGTTCCCAATCGCCAGATGTTTTTGTTGTCGTTGTTCCTTTGGAAAGGGCGCCTGAACCTTCCCCGTCAAAAACCTCGACCTGCTGGCCAGGGCTTGCTCTGCCTGACAGTTTTAATGTTGTGCGATTGGTGGTGCCTCCATTCGGGATGTCCTTCCCGGTTGGATCCAGCACTTGTTCCAAGGTCGGAAGCTTTCGCTCTGTCACCGTCAAGGTGCGTACATTGGAATAGGTTGGTGCGGTGTGATAAAGCGACAATGCAGCAAAACGTCGTGCGCCCAGTGGCACGGTGAATGTCAGTTGCCAATCACCTGTCGTTGCACTCGCAGTGGCAGTCCCTTTGGAAACCGCGCTCGGCCCGTTTCCATCAAAGACTTCGACGCTCTGCCCATTGCTCGCCTTGCCTGACACCTTCAGGGTTGTGTCGTACGTGGATCCTCCATCGATAATGTTGTTACCGGCGGTGTCGCGGACATACTCAAGGGTGGGCTGAATCAGCGCGGTCACGGTCAGGTTGCGCACGTCGGAGTAGGTATCGCTGCTGTGATACAGCGACTTCGCATACAACCGGCGCGCACCTGCGGCGACGGTGATGGTGAGCTCCCAGTCGCCTGTCGTTGCATGCGCGGTTGCAATGCCCTTGGAAACCGCACCTGAACCATTGCCGTCGAAGATCTCGACGCGCTGACCGTTGCTCGCCTTGCCCGACAATTTCAATGTGGTGCTGGTGGTGATTCCTCCTTCAAGGACAGGTTTGCCACCGGCGTCCAGAACAGTGACCAGCGTGGGTCGGATCAAAGCCGTCACGGTAAAGGTTCTGGCCCCCGACTGCGCACCGGAGCCATACAGCGCCTTGGCCGTAAAACTGTGGGCTGCCACGCTAAGAGCGCTGACGGTCAATCGCCACTCACCGGTTGTTGCATCGGCTGTTGCCTGGCCCTTGGACGTCGCACCATCGAACACTTCGACCTTCTGGCCCTTGGCAGCGGTGCCGCTCAGTTCCGCGCTGATTTCTACCGTGATGCCACCGTTGGGAATTTCAACGTTGCTCGGCAAGCCTTTCACC
>NZ_JAOEJT010000031.1:0-6874 GCF_025447575.1 Pseudomonas sp. B2M1-30
CCCCCCCCCCCCCCCCCCCCCCCCCCCCCCCCCCCCCCCCCCCCCCCCCCCCCCCCCCCCCACATCGGGGTTCGAAACTAGACCGCTACCGCGCGCGGCTCGCTACGACGCAGCGCACGCACCTTCATCAGCGTATCGGCGCAGGTTTTCGCCGCTTCCTGACCCTTGTGTACGAAATGCTCGAAGAAGAACTTCTGGTGTTCTTCGCCGGCGTGGAAGTGATGCGGGGTCAGGGACACCGAGAACACCGGCACTTCGGTTTCCAGTTGCACTTGCATCAGGCCGCTGACGACCGACTGGGCGACGAACTCGTGACGGTAGATCCCGCCGTCCACCACCAGGGCTGCCGCAACGATACCGGCATAACGACCGGTCTTGGCCAGCAACTTGGCGTGCAGGGGCATTTCAAAGGCGCCGCCGACTTCGAAGAAGTCGATATCCGATTCCTGATAACCCTGGGCGAGCATTTCGGTGACGAAGCCGTGACGGCTCTGGTCGACGATTTCCTTGTGCCAGCAGGCCTGGATGAACGCGACGCGCTCGCCCTGAGGGTGTTTGATCTTGCTGTCGATAGCGGTGGGTTGCATGTTCTGACTCCTGTTTGTGTGAAAAACAGGGCATTTATGAATCGAAAGGGATTCGAGGGTGCGCACGCGCACAACACACGCGGACGGCCCTTTGGCGTCAATCCCGTTCTCTCTTCATCCGGACTATGACCGTCGGCCCCGGAATCACACCGGGTCTGCTGACCTTGCCGCTGACCACGGGTTGACCCGTGCCCATCGCCAAGCGCTCGCGGGCTATGCGCATTGCGCGCAATTACCGCCGGTGGGGAATTACACCCCGCCCTGAGAACGTTTGTGCCGCCCGTTATTGGGCGGCGCAGCGTTTTTAACACAGATTGGCGAGCCGTGCATCGCGCCTTTACGATGATTGCCATCGAGTTTTTTGACGTAAGGAAACGACTTTTCCTCGAAGCGGGGTTGATTAATCGGCGCTGTGGCCGCAGTAATTCCCCTTCGAAAGGGATTTCCCCTGCTGACTTTGAGGCCAGGTTCATGAGCGTTATCGATCTTCGCAGCGACACCGTCACCCAACCGACCCCGCAAATGCTCGACGCGATGACCCGCGCGGATACCGGTGACGATGTGTACGGCGAAGATCCGACGGTCAATCGTCTGGAGGCCGAACTGGCAAAACGGCTGGGTTTTGCGGCGGCGCTGTTCGTTCCGACCGGCACCATGAGCAACCTGCTGGGCCTGATGGCGCACTGCGAACGCGGTGACGAATACATCGTCGGGCAACAGGCGCATACCTATAAATACGAAGGCGGCGGCGCGGCGGTGCTGGGCTCGATCCAGCCGCAACCGCTGGACGTGCAGGCAGACGGCTCGCTGGATCTGGACCAGGTGGCGGCGGCGATCAAACCCGACGATTTCCACTTCGCCCGCACCCGTCTGCTGGCCCTGGAAAACACCATGCAAGGCAAGGTGCTGCCGCTGGAATACCTGGCCCGCGCCCGGCGTTTCACTCAGGACAATGGCCTGGCCCTACATCTGGACGGTGCCCGTTTGTATAACGCGGCGGTCAGGCTCGGCGTCGATGCTCGGGAAATCACCCGGTATTTCGATTCGGTTTCGGTGTGCCTGTCCAAAGGCCTCGGTGCCCCGGTCGGCTCGGTGTTGTGCGGTTCGGTCGAGTTGATCGGCAAGGCGCGCCGCTTGCGCAAAATGGTCGGCGGCGGTATGCGTCAGGCCGGGTTGCTGGCGGCGGCGGGGCTGTATGCGCTGGATCATAACGTCGAGCGCCTGGCGGACGACCATGCCAACGCGCAGTTTCTGGCCGAAGGCCTGCGCGGCGCCGGTTTTTCCGTCGAGCCGGTGCAGACCAACATGGTCTACGTGCAGATGGGGGATCGCGCGGAAGCGATCAAGGCGTTTGCCGCCGAGCGCGGGATCAAATTGAGCGCTGCCGCCCGTCTGCGGATGGTCACGCACATGGACGTCAATCGCTCGCAAATCGAGCAAGTGATCGCGACATTCGTCGAGTTTTCGCGCAAGTGACAGCGTTAGCCGTCCAATTGACCGTATCTATCGTATAAACACGCTGTACCCCGCGCGCAGGGCCGATATAATGCGGCCCTTTGCCGTCGTTTCGTCTGTTGACGTTTCGCACAGGCCTTTGGCCGCAGCCTCCGTGGAAGAACCTAATGAAAAGCGCAGAAATCCGTGAAGCCTTCCTTCGCTTCTTCGAAGAGCAAGGCCACACCCGTGTAGCCTCCAGCTCTTTGATTCCGGGCAACGACCCGACCCTGCTGTTCACCAACGCGGGGATGAACCAGTTCAAGGACTGCTTCCTGGGTCAGGAAAAGCGCGCGTACACCCGCGCCGTCAGCAGCCAGAAATGCGTGCGCGCCGGCGGCAAGCACAACGACCTGGAAAACGTCGGTTACACCGCCCGTCACCACACATTCTTCGAAATGCTGGGTAACTTCAGCTTCGGCGACTACTTCAAGCGCGATGCCATCACCTACGCCTGGACGTTCCTGACCTCCGACAAGTGGCTGAACCTGCCGAAGGAAAAGCTTTGGGTCACCGTCTACGCCAGCGACGACGAGGCGTACGACATCTGGACCAAGGAAGTCGGTGTACCGGCCGAGCGCATGGTGCGCATCGGCGACAACAAAGGCGCGCCTTACGCGTCCGACAACTTCTGGACCATGGGCGACACCGGCCCCTGCGGCCCTTGCACCGAGATTTTCTACGATCACGGCGCCGACATCTGGGGTGGCCCACCGGGCTCGCCGGAAGAAGACGGCGACCGCTACATTGAAATCTGGAACAACGTATTCATGCAGTTCAACCGCACCGCCGATGGCGTGTTGCACCCGCTGCCAGCGCCTTCGGTGGACACCGGCATGGGCCTGGAGCGGATCAGTGCCGTGCTGCAGCACGTTCACTCGAACTATGAAATCGACCTGTTCCAGAGCCTGCTGGCCGCGTCGGCCAAGGCCATCGGTTGCACCAACGACGAACAGGCTTCGCTGAAAGTCGTGGCTGACCACATCCGTTCCTGCGGCTTCCTGATTGCCGACGGCGTGCTGCCGTCCAACGAAGGTCGTGGCTACGTGCTGCGCCGGATCATCCGTCGCGCCTGCCGTCACGGCAACAAACTGGGCGCCAAGGGCAGCTTCTTCTACCAGATCGTTGCCGCGCTGGTGGCCGAGATGGGCGAAGCCTTCCCGGAGCTGAAATCCCAGCAGGCGCACATCGAGCGCGTGTTGAAAGCCGAAGAAGAGCAATTCGCCAAGACCCTGGAGCAGGGCCTGAAGATCCTCGAGCAGGATCTGGCCGAGCTCAAGGGCGACGTAGTACCGGGCGACGTAGTGTTCAAACTCTACGACACCTACGGCTTCCCGATGGACCTGACCGGCGACATCGCTCGCGAACGCAGCCTGACCATCGACGAAGAAGGTTTCGAGCGCGAGATGGAAGCGCAACGTGTTCGCGCACGCTCCGCCAGCTCGTTCGGCCTGGACTACAACAGCCTGGTCAAGGTTGATGTCGACACCGAGTTCACCGGTTATCACGCCACCAGCGGCGCGGCGAAAGTCGTTGCGCTCTATAAAGATGGTCAGTCCGTTGACGTCTTGAGTGAAGGGCAGGAAGGTGTGGTCGTGTTGAACACCACGCCGTTCTACGCCGAATCCGGCGGCCAGGTGGGCGACTGCGGTTACCTGCAGGCCGGCAGCAGCCGTTTCGACGTGCGCGACACCACCAAGACCGGCGGCGCGTTCCTGCACCACGGCGTGCTGGCGTCGGGCAGCCTGATCGTTGGCGCACCGGTGGAAACCCATGTCGAAGCCGACGTGCGTCACGCCACTTCGCTGAACCACTCGGCCACCCACTTACTGCACGCTGCATTGCGCAAAGTGCTGGGCGATCACGTTCAACAGAAGGGCTCGCTGGTCGACAGTCAGCGCCTGCGTTTCGACTTCAGCCACTTCGAGGCCATCAAGCCTGAACAACTGAAGGCGCTGGAAGACATCGTCAACGCCGAGATCCGCAAGAACTCGGCGGTGGAAACCGAAGAGACCGACATCGACACCGCCAAGAAGAAAGGTGCGATGGCACTGTTCGGCGAGAAGTACGGCGACAGCGTGCGCGTGCTGAGCATGGGCGGTGATTTCTCCGTCGAGCTGTGCGGCGGCATCCACGCCAACCGTACCGGCGACATCGGCCTGCTGAAAATCATCAGCGAAGGCGGCGTGGCCTCGGGCGTGCGTCGTATCGAAGCCGTGACCGGCGCTGCGGCGCTGGCGTACCTGAACGCGGCGGAAGAACAACTCAAGGAAGCGGCCAGCCTGGTCAAGGGCAGCCGTGACAACCTGATCGACAAGCTGTCGGCTGTGCTGGAGCGCAACCGTCTGCTGGAGAAGCAACTCGAGCAGTTGCAGGCCAAGGCGGCCGCCGCTGCGGGCGACGATCTGTCGGCCTCGGCAGTGGACGTCAAGGGCGTGAAGGTTCTGGCCACGCGTCTGGATGGCCAGGATGGCAAGGCGCTGCTGGCGCTGGTCGATCAGCTGAAAAACAAACTCGGTCGTGCAGTGATCCTGCTCGGCAGTGTCCATGAGGAAAAGGTCGTACTGGTCGCAGGCGTGACCAAGGACCTGACTGGCCAACTCAAAGCCGGTGATTTGATGAAACAGGCTGCTGCGGCAGTGGGCGGGAAGGGCGGTGGTCGTCCGGACATGGCGCAGGGCGGCGGTGTCGACGCCAGCGCACTGGATGGCGCGCTGGCGCTGACCGTTCCATTCGTCGAGCAGGGTTTATAAGACGGCCCGTCAGGTCCGCAGTCTAGTGGCGGGCCTGACGGCTGTTCGAGTGATTATTGGGCGCCCTTCATGGGCAGAGGCGGCTTTGAAATGGCTTTGATCGTACAGAAATTTGGAGGCACCTCGGTCGGCACTGTCGAGAGAATCGAGCAGGTCGCCGACAAGGTTAAGAAATTCCGCGATGCCGGCGACGACCTGGTGGTTGTGCTGTCTGCAATGAGCGGCGAAACCAACCGTCTGATCGATCTGGCCAAGCAAATCAGTGGCGAAGATCAGCCGGTTCCGCGCGAGCTGGACGTGATCGTCTCCACCGGTGAGCAGGTGACGATTGCCCTGTTGGCCATGGCGCTGATCAAGCGCGGTGTGCCGGCGGTGTCGTACACCGGCAACCAGGTGCGGATCCTGACGGACAGTGCGCACAATAAAGCGCGTATCTTGCAGATTGATGACCAGAAGATCCGTGGTGACCTGAAAGCCGGTCGCGTGGTGGTTGTCGCCGGTTTCCAGGGCGTCGACGAGCACGGCAACATCACCACCCTCGGTCGTGGCGGTTCCGATACCACCGGTGTGGCGTTGGCCGCCGCGCTGAAGGCTGACGAATGCCAGATCTACACCGACGTCGATGGTGTCTACACCACCGACCCGCGCGTGGTGTCCGTGGCCCAGCGTCTGGACAAGATCACCTTCGAAGAGATGCTGGAAATGGCCAGCCTCGGTTCCAAGGTGCTGCAGATCCGCGCCGTGGAGTTCGCCGGCAAGTACAACGTTCCGCTGCGCGTACTGCACAGCTTCAAGGAGGGTCCGGGCACCCTCATTACTATTGATGAAGAGGAAACCATGGAACAGCCGATCATTTCCGGCATCGCTTTCAACCGCGATGAAGCCAAGCTGACCATCCGTGGCGTGCCAGACACCCCGGGCGTGGCGTTCAAGATTCTCGGCCCGATCAGTGCCGCGAACATCGAAGTCGACATGATCGTGCAGAACGTCGCGCACGATAACACCACCGACTTCACCTTCACCGTGCACCGCAACGACTACCAGTCCGCGCAGACCGTGCTGGAAAACACCGCTCGCGAGATCGGTGCCCGTGAAGTGGTTGGCGACACCAAGATTGCCAAGGTCTCGATCGTCGGCGTCGGCATGCGTTCCCACGCAGGCGTGGCCAGCCGCATGTTCGAATCCCTGGCCAAGGAAAGCATCAACATCCAGATGATCTCGACTTCGGAAATCAAGGTTTCCGTGGTGATCGAGGAGAAGTACCTGGAACTGGCTGTGCGCGCCCTGCACACGGCTTTCGAACTGGACGCTCCGGCCCGCCAGGGCGAGTGATGCGTTGTCCGAAGGGCGCGGTCTGACCGCGCCCTTTATTTTTGAATGGCGCGAAGTGCAGAACTGTTCTTTTGCTCGCGCTGGTCAATACTCAGGCATGTAGGGCTACGATCGCTCCGGTTGTAGGTCGGGTGCCTTTTTTTTGCAGACTGTTGTCCCTGAACTGAATTGCGTGAGGAGAAAGGTATGCTGATTCTGACTCGTCGGTGCGCAGAAAGCCTGATTATCGGTGATGGCGAAATCACCGTGACCGTGCTCGGCGTTAAAGGAAATCAAGTGCGTATCGGCGTCAACGCCCCGAAAGAGGTGGCCGTGCACCGTGAGGAAATTTACCTGCGTATCAAGAAAGAGAAGGACGAAGAACCAAGCCATTAATTTTTATCGTTTTTTATGTTTGCAAACGGGGAAGAAGCTGGTTAATATACGCCCCGTGTTGCGGAGAGCTGGCCGAGTGGCCGAAGGCGCTCCCCTGCTAAGGGAGTACACCTCACAAGGGTGTCGGGGGTTCGAATCCCCCGTTCTCCGCCATTATTTGCTTAGTACGTCGTAATCTGGCTTTTTCTGTAAGTTGTTGAATTTATTAGAAAAAGTGGTTGGAATAGAGATTAGACGGGCTATAATGCGGCGCAACAAATGCACTCGTAGCTCAGCTGGATAGAGTACTCGGCTACGAACCGAGCGGTCACAGGTTCGAATCCTGTCGAGTGC
>NZ_JAOEJT010000032.1:2500-5596 GCF_025447575.1 Pseudomonas sp. B2M1-30
TCGGCAAACAGACTTTGATCCGGAGATGTCTGAATGGGGGAACCCAGCCATCATAAGATGGTTATCTTGTACTGAATACATAGGTGCAAGAGGCGAACCAGGGGAACTGAAACATCTAAGTACCCTGAGGAAAAGAAATCAACCGAGATTCCCTTAGTAGTGGCGAGCGAACGGGGACTAGCCCTTAAGTGGCTTTGAGATTAGCGGAACGCTCTGGAAAGTGCGGCCATAGTGGGTGATAGCCCTGTACGCGAAAGTCTCTTAGTCATGAAATCGAGTAGGACGGAGCACGAGAAACTTTGTCTGAATATGGGGGGACCATCCTCCAAGGCTAAATACTACTGACTGACCGATAGTGAACTAGTACCGTGAGGGAAAGGCGAAAAGAACCCCGGAGAGGGGAGTGAAATAGATCCTGAAACCGTATGCGTACAAGCAGTGGGAGCAGACTTTGTTCTGTGACTGCGTACCTTTTGTATAATGGGTCAGCGACTTATATTCAGTGGCGAGCTTAACCGAATAGGGGAGGCGTAGCGAAAGCGAGTCTTAATAGGGCGTTTAGTCGCTGGGTATAGACCCGAAACCGGGCGATCTATCCATGGGCAGGTTGAAGGTTAGGTAACACTGACTGGAGGACCGAACCGACTACCGTTGAAAAGTTAGCGGATGACCTGTGGATCGGAGTGAAAGGCTAATCAAGCTCGGAGATAGCTGGTTCTCCTCGAAAGCTATTTAGGTAGCGCCTCATGTATCACTGTAGGGGGTAGAGCACTGTTTCGGCTAGGGGGTCATCCCGACTTACCAAACCGATGCAAACTCCGAATACCTACAAGTGCCGAGCATGGGAGACACACGGCGGGTGCTAACGTCCGTCGTGAAAAGGGAAACAACCCAGACCGTCAGCTAAGGTCCCAAAGTTATGGTTAAGTGGGAAACGATGTGGGAAGGCTTAGACAGCTAGGAGGTTGGCTTAGAAGCAGCCACCCTTTAAAGAAAGCGTAATAGCTCACTAGTCGAGTCGGCCTGCGCGGAAGATGTAACGGGGCTCAAACCATACACCGAAGCTACGGGTATCACTTAGGTGATGCGGTAGAGGAGCGTTCTGTAAGCCTGTGAAGGTGAGTTGAGAAGCTTGCTGGAGGTATCAGAAGTGCGAATGCTGACATGAGTAACGACAATGGGTGTGAAAAACACCCACGCCGAAAGACCAAGGTTTCCTGCGCAACGTTAATCGACGCAGGGTTAGTCGGTCCCTAAGGCGAGGCTGAAAAGCGTAGTCGATGGAAAACAGGTTAATATTCCTGTACTTCTGGTTATTGCGATGGAGGGACGGAGAAGGCTAGGCCAGCTTGGCGTTGGTTGTCCAAGTTTAAGGTGGTAGGCTGAGATCTTAGGTAAATCCGGGATCTTAAGGCCGAGAGCTGATGACGAGTGTCCTTTAGGACGCGAAGTGGTTGATGCCATGCTTCCAAGAAAAGCTTCTAAGCTTCAGATAATCAGGAACCGTACCCCAAACCGACACAGGTGGTTGGGTAGAGAATACCAAGGCGCTTGAGAGAACTCGGGTGAAGGAACTAGGCAAAATGGCACCGTAACTTCGGGAGAAGGTGCGCCGGTGAGGGTGAAGGACTTGCTCCGTAAGCCCATGCCGGTCGAAGATACCAGGCCGCTGCGACTGTTTATTAAAAACACAGCACTCTGCAAACACGAAAGTGGACGTATAGGGTGTGACGCCTGCCCGGTGCCGGAAGGTTAATTGATGGGGTTAGCTAACGCGAAGCTCTTGATCGAAGCCCCGGTAAACGGCGGCCGTAACTATAACGGTCCTAAGGTAGCGAAATTCCTTGTCGGGTAAGTTCCGACCTGCACGAATGGCGTAACGATGGCGGCGCTGTCTCCACCCGAGACTCAGTGAAATTGAAATCGCTGTGAAGATGCAGTGTATCCGCGGCTAGACGGAAAGACCCCGTGAACCTTTACTATAGCTTTGCACTGGACTTTGAATTTGCTTGTGTAGGATAGGTGGGAGGCTTTGAAGCGTGGACGCCAGTTCGCGTGGAGCCATCCTTGAAATACCACCCTGGCAACTTTGAGGTTCTAACTCAGGTCCGTTATCCGGATCGAGGACAGTGTATGGTGGGTAGTTTGACTGGGGCGGTCTCCTCCTAAAGAGTAACGGAGGAGTACGAAGGTGCGCTCAGACCGGTCGGAAATCGGTCGTAGAGTATAAAGGCAAAAGCGCGCTTGACTGCGAGACAGACACGTCGAGCAGGTACGAAAGTAGGTCTTAGTGATCCGGTGGTTCTGTATGGAAGGGCCATCGCTCAACGGATAAAAGGTACTCCGGGGATAACAGGCTGATACCGCCCAAGAGTTCATATCGACGGCGGTGTTTGGCACCTCGATGTCGGCTCATCACATCCTGGGGCTGAAGCCGGTCCCAAGGGTATGGCTGTTCGCCATTTAAAGTGGTACGCGAGCTGGGTTTAGAACGTCGTGAGACAGTTCGGTCCCTATCTGCCGTGGACGTTTGAGATTTGAGAGGGGCTGCTCCTAGTACGAGAGGACCGGAGTGGACGAACCTCTGGTGTTCCGGTTGTCACGCCAGTGGCATTGCCGGGTAGCTATGTTCGGGAAAGATAACCGCTGAAAGCATCTAAGCGGGAAACTTGCCTCAAGATGAGATCTCACTGGAACCTTGAGTTCCCTGAAGGGCCGTCGAAGACTACGACGTTGATAGGTTGGGTGTGTAAGCGCTGTGAGGCGTTGAGCTAACCAATACTAATTGCCCGTGAGGCTTGACCATATAACACCCAAGCAATTTGCGTCGGCTCTGTAACCCAGAGCAACCAGATTGCGGTGTGTGAAGACGAAGTGAACCGAAAGTTTGCAAACTCACAAAACACCGACTGTCACGTACCCAATTTGCTGAAGCGAGGCCATCTGGTCACGAGTCAGTACCCGAATTTCTTGACGACCATAGAGCGTTGGAACCACCTGATCCCATCCCGAACTCAGCAGTGAAACGATGCATCGCCGATGGTAGTGTGGGGTTTCCCCATGTGAGAGTAGGTCATCGTCAAGATTAAATTCCGA
>NZ_JAOEJT010000033.1:0-4222 GCF_025447575.1 Pseudomonas sp. B2M1-30
GACACCCAAAACCTGGCCGGCCCAAAGGCCGCCAAGGCCAAACAAAAAAGGCCCACATCACTGTGGGCCTCCGAATCGGGGAATCAGCAGAACAAAAAACTCAGCCCGCCACCAACACCCGAATCGCCTCCAGCCGCAAAGCCGCCTTGTCGAGCATCGCCAACCCCTGCTCACGCTGTTCACGCAGAGCAACCAGCTCACTGTCACGCACCGTCGGATTGACCGCCTGCAACGCAGTCAGACGCGCCAACTCTTCGTCAGTGTCAGCCGCCAGACGACGGCGAGCCTCGGCCACACGTTCGGCATGACGCGGAGTGACCTTCTCTTCGCCGGCGTTGATCCGTGGCGTCAGTTGATCGCGCTGAGCCTGGATGAACTTGTTGGCACTGGCGCGCGGCACGCTTTCCAGTTGATCGTTCAGCGTCTCGAACGCCACGCGCGGCGACAGGTCGTTGCCGTTGGTATCGAGCAGGCAGCGCAGGGCGGCCGGTGGCAGGTAGCGGCCCAATTGCAGCGAACGCGGGGCAACCACTTCGCTGACGTAGAGCAGTTCCAGCAGCACGGTGCCAGGCTTGAGCGCCTTGTTCTTGATCAACGCGACGGCGGTGTTGCCCATCGAGCCGGACAGCACCAGGTCCATGCCGCCCTGCACCATCGGGTGTTCCCAGGTGATGAACTGCATGTCTTCGCGTGACAGCGCCTGGTTACGGTCGTAGGTGATGGTCACGCCTTCGTCGTCGCCCAGCGGGAAACTGGCGTCGAGCATTTTCTCGCTCGGCTTGAGGATCAGGGCGTTTTCCGAATGGTCTTCGCTGTCGATGCCGAACGCATCGAACAGGGTTTCCATGTAGATCGGCAGGGCGAACTGATCGTCTTGCTCAAGGATCGCCTCGACCAGCGCATCACCTTCGCCGGCACCGCCGGAGTTCAGTTCCAGCAGACGGTCGCGACCGGTGTGCAGCTCGGCTTCCAGACGTTCGCGCTCGGTGCGCGCCTCGTCGATCAGCGCTTGCCACTGGCCGTCGTCGGCCTCTTCCAGCAGCGGCAGCAGGCGCGGGCCGAACTGATGTTGCAGGGCGTTGCCGGTCGGGCAGGTGTTGAGGAACGCGTTCAACGCTTCGTGATACCACTGGAACAGACGCTCTTGCGGGCTGGTTTCCAGGTACGGCACGTGCAGTTCGATGATGTGCTTCTGGCCGATCCGGTCGAGACGGCCGATCCGCTGCTCCAGCAGGTCCGGGTGCGACGGCAGATCGAACAGCACCAGATGGTGGGCGAACTGGAAGTTGCGGCCTTCACTGCCGATTTCCGAGCAGATCAGCACCTGCGCGCCGAACTCTTCATCGGCGAAGTACGCAGCGGCGCGGTCACGCTCGAGGATGTTCATGCCTTCATGGAACACGGTCGCCGGGATGCCGGAACGCACGCGCAGGGCGTCTTCCAGATCCATCGCGGTTTCGGCGTGGGCGCAGATCACCAGCACTTTGGTGCGCTTGAGCATCTTCAGTTGATCGATCAGCCACTCGACGCGTGGGTCGAATTTCCACCAGCGTTCTTCTTCGCTGGCATCCGGCTGGGCCTGGAAGCTGACTTCCGGGTACAGCTCGGCGTGTTCGCCCAGCGGCAGCTCAAGGTATTCGTCCGGGCACGGCAGCGGGTACGGGTGCAGTTTGCGCTCCGGGAAACCCTGCACGGCGGCGCGGGTGTTGCGGAACAGCACGCGGCCGGTGCCGTGGCGGTCAAGCAGTTCGCGCACGAGGCGGGCGCTGGCTTCGGTGTCGCCATCGTTGACGGCGGTCAGCAAGGCTTCGCCTTCGTTGCCGAGGAAACCATGGATGGTCTTGTGCGCTTGCGGCGACAGACGGCCCTGATCCAGCAGTTCCTGCACGGCTTCGGCCACCGGGCGATAGTTCTCGCTTTCGGCGCGGAACGCGGCCAGGTCATGGAAGCGGTTCGGGTCGAGCAGGCGCAGACGGGCGAAGTGGCTGTCCTGACCAAGTTGTTCAGGTGTCGCGGTAAGCAGCAGCACGCCCGGGATCGTTTCAGCAAGCTGTTCGACCAGGGTGTATTCCGGGCTGACGTTCTCTTCATGCCATACCAGGTGGTGCGCTTCGTCGACCACCAGCAGATCCCAGCCGGCGGCGAACAGGGCGTCCTGGGCTTTTTCATCGTCGACCAGCCACTCCAGCGCAACCAGCGCCAGTTGGGTGTCTTCGAACGGGTTGCTGGCATCGCTTTCGATGAAGCGTTCTTCGTCGAACAGCGCGACTTGCAGGTTGAAGCGGCGACGCATTTCCACCAGCCACTGGTGCTGGAGGTTTTCCGGGACGAGGATCAGCACGCGGCTGGCGCGACCTGACAGCAGTTGGCGATGGATCACCAGGCCGGCTTCGATGGTCTTGCCCAGACCCACTTCGTCCGCCAGCAGAACCCGTGGCGCGATACGGTCGGCGACTTCACGGGCAATGTGCAACTGGTGAGCGATCGGTTGCGCACGCACGCCGCCCAGGCCCCAGAGCGAGGATTGCAACTGGCGGCTGGTGTGTTCCAGGGTGTTGTAGCGCAGGGAGAACCAGGACAGCGGGTCGATCTGCCCGGCGAACAGGCGATCGCTGGCCAGACGGAACTGAATGAAGTTCGACAGTTGGGTTTCCGGCAGGGTAACCGGTTCGTTCTGCCCGTTGAGACCGTGATAGACCATCAGGCCGTCGACGTCGTCGACTTGCTGCACGGTCATCTTCCAGCCTTCGAAGTGGGTAATGCTGTCACCCGGCGAGAATCGCACGCGGGTGAGGGGCGCATTCCGTAGCGCGTACTGGCGGGTTTCGCCAGTGGCCGGGTAAAGCACGGTCAACAAGCGGCCGTCCTGTGCCAGAACGGTGCCTAAACCAAGCTCTGCTTCGCTGTCACTGATCCAGCGTTGCCCCGGTTGATACTGCTGCGCCATGCTGCCTGACTCCCACCTTGAAAAAGCGGGCTATCTTAACGGAATGAGGGCCTGAGGCGAAAGGAATAGGAGCAGCGGCGGCACTTTTAGCTTCAGGCGGCAAGGGGAAGCCAGCGCGGTCATTTGTCGTTTTTGCACAGGGATATGGCACCGGTGAGTGTTAATCCGGTCACAAGTTTGCGACCGGTGGCTCAAGCCGTCACTGCCCAAGCCGATAGCCTGCTGACAGGAGACCCTATATATGCTGCCACCGATGCTCCCCCTGAGCGCCGTGCCGATCACCTCCCAGCAGGATCCGATCCGCCAGCGACCGGACATTCCCCCCGTGGTGCCGGTGCAGGAAAGCTCCAACGAAAGCACGATCGATCTGCAAAAGCGCGATCCGGAAGAGGACGGCTATCTGCTGCGCGAAGAGCAGCGCCGCCAGCAGGAGCGCGACCGTCGTCGGCGCGAAGCCGATAACGATCCGGAGGAACATCTGGCCGTACCGGGCACGGAACTCAATGCCGACAACACCGTGCCGGTGGTGCCGCTGATGGAGGATCAGCCGCGTCAGGGGTTGTGGGTCGACATCGAAATCTGAGGCTGGCTCCCGTTCAGTGGCGGGAAAAACCGTCGCACGGCACATCAATTGTCGGGTGGCCGGGTAGCGATGGCTGGTCAGCGCCGCCGCCAAGCCGCATTATTGGCCCAGTCCTGCCGCTGAACCGGCAGTTGTGATTCTTATCCAGCGATGCACTGTGCCATGAGCC
The DNA here is from genome assembly GCF_025447575.1 of Pseudomonas sp. B2M1-30. NCBI lineage: Bacteria > Pseudomonadati > Pseudomonadota > Gammaproteobacteria > Pseudomonadales > Pseudomonadaceae > Pseudomonas > Pseudomonas sp. B2M1-30. The sequence continues at coordinate 3,700 of NZ_JAOEJT010000033.1, forward strand.
AAGACGACAAACTGATCGACCTCAATACCGAACGCGCCAAGCGGGTTCATGACCTCAACGAGAAGCGTCTGAACGAGGTGCGCCAGGCATTCGAGCAGGCGATGCCGTTGGGTAAAACCCGGAAAAAGCCGAAAAACAAACCGAAAAAGCGTTGATCCCCCCCCTGCATCCGTTGATGCAGGTCAGTTATTTCCCCTCCTTTTCCCCGCGTCGTGACCGGAGTTGATCCCGGTCAATTTCTGCGCCTGCCCGATTGGTTAACTTAGCTCCATCGCAACAGGGCAAGTCCAGGAGGCCAGTCATGTTTTTTGATAACGTGGTGTTCGCCGGAGTGCTGACAGTCGGCCTCATGGTTGTGTTTTTTGCAGGGTTTGGAATTTTTATCTGGAAGGATGCGAATAAGCGCAAGAAGTAAGCGCGGGTCTTTTTGGATTTGATGAGCACGCAAGGCATTTTGGGCGACTTCGGTTGCCCTTTTTTTTTGCTCCTTGGCGGCCTTTGGGCCGACCAGGCTTTGGGTGTT
>NZ_JAOEJT010000034.1:0-827 GCF_025447575.1 Pseudomonas sp. B2M1-30
GTGTAGTCCAGGCGGTACGTTTCGCCGGACTCGTTCTCGATTTCCGTCAGCCGCAGTTGCGCGTGGTCGTAGCGGTATTGCAGGCGGGTGCCGTCGGGGTTGATCCGCCGACTGACCAGGTGCAGGTCGTCGTCATACTCGTAGCGGGTGAGGCGCCCCAATTCATCCTGCTCGGCGGTGACCTGACCGTAGGCGCTGTAGCGGTAGGCACGGCTGGCGCCGGTGGGCAACGTCGTTTGCAGCAGTCGGCCCACGGCGTCCCAGGCATGACGGGTGACGGCGCCGTGTTCGTCCCGGGTTGTCGTCCGCCGCCCCAGAGCGTCGTAGGAAAACCGCCGCACGCCGCCATCAGGCAGGGTTTCTTCGATCAACTGGCCGAGGTCGTTCCAGGCAAACACATGCCGCGCGGTGTCCGGATAACGGATCGACAGCAGCCGCCCCTGCGGGTCGTAGTGGTAGTGGGTGACCTGGCCGTCGGGATCGACCGCCTCGGTGACATCGCCCTGAGGATTGCGCCGGTAGGTCCACACCGCTTCGCCACGGGTACGGCTGTGCAGGAAACCGTGGCGGTAGTCGTAGGACGTTGGCGCATCTTCCGGCGGAAGCAGCGCCACCAACCGTCCGGCAGCGTCGTAGCGGTATTCGGTGACGGCGCCGAGCGGATCCTGTTCGGCGATCAGCCGACCCTGGGCGTCATAGCGCTTGAGGTGTTCAGCGCCGTTGGCCTCGACCTTGCGCACCAGCCGCGCGCTGTCGTCGTGGACGTAAACCTCTTCGGTGCCATCGACGTATTGCACCGTGACGCGGCCGGCGTCATCCCAGACGTA
>NZ_JAOEJT010000035.1:0-634 GCF_025447575.1 Pseudomonas sp. B2M1-30
TCGGCAATGTGCGCATGGGCTGGGATTCCCCGGTCAAGGAAGTGGTCAATCCGTCCTTCATCGAACTCAATGGTCGCGGTGGTCTGGGCTGGCTGGAAGGTTTCAACGAGCTGGTCACCCGCTGCGGATACGAATGGGTCGGCCACCCCGGCGTCGACAATGGCGAACTGCTGACGCTGCACGGTCGGGCCGCCAACATTCCTGCGAACAAAGTCACCCTGCACATCGATGAAATACCACCGTACGCCATCACCCTGCGCGGCGAACTGAAAGAGCAGGCGTTCAAGAAGGTCGACTTCTCTGTGGCGACCGAACTGGTCACCGAGCCCGGCAGCGTAGTGTTCGCCCTCAACGACACCCTGACCAACAATGGCGATTATCCGAAGGAATACCAGGCGCTGTATCACAGTAACTTCAGCACCCCGTTCCTGGAGCAGGGCGCTCGTTTCGTCGCGCCGGTGAAACAGGTGTCGCCGTTCAACGACAAGGCCAAGGGCGATCTGCCCGAATGGCAAACGTACCGCGCTCCGACCAGGGACTACGACGAAACGGTCTACAACGTAGTGCCGTACGCCGATGCCAAAGGCGATACGTTGACCGTGTTGCATAACAAGGCCGGCAGCCTGGGCGTTTC
>NZ_JAOEJT010000036.1:0-606 GCF_025447575.1 Pseudomonas sp. B2M1-30
CTGTCGTCGTGGACGTAAACCTCTTCGGTGCCATCGACGTATTGCACCGTGACGCGGCCGGCGTCATCCCAGACGTAGCGGGTGTCCATCTGCGCAAACGACGCCCAGTGGCGTACGCAGCGTGCCGCCTTGCCGGCCCGTTGCCATTCCCAGAAGAAGCTCGCGCCGCCGCTCAACTGGCGTTGCAGGATGACGTGGGCGTCGTCGTAGTCGTAGCGTTCGCTGTCGCCAACGGCGTTGGTGGCTTCGAGCAGGCGATGGCGGGCGTCGTAGCGATAACTGACCAGCGTCTGCTCGGTGTGCCAGGCCTCTTCAAGGCTCGGTGCGGGTCGAAAGCTCTGATAGTCGATGCCGATCAGATGGGCGCGGTCATAACGCAACAACAGCCCGCGACCGGCGCCGTTGTCCAGCCGCTGAACACGGTCCTGACGGTCGCGGCTGATGCGCAAGCGGTTGTCGTATGCATCACTGATCGCCGTCAGACGCCCACTGCGAAAGTGATAAAACCGCGCCGTTTCCCCCGCCAGCGCGAGGATCAATTCCTCCGCTTCATCCCCGAGAAAAATCGCCGCCCGCGACAGACTGTTGTGAATCGCCGGGCGCTCG
>NZ_JAOEJT010000037.1:0-518 GCF_025447575.1 Pseudomonas sp. B2M1-30
ATCAAAGGCAACCGCCTGCTGATGCAGGGCGACCGCCACTACGACTACGACGCCTATGGCAACCTGATCCGCGAACGACGTGGCACCGCACAAAGACTCGTCACCGAATACCGCTACGACTGCCAGCACCGCCTGATCGGCCTCACCCGTCCCAACGGCCAGACCACCAGCTACCGCTACGACGCCTTCGGCCGGCGCATCAGCAAAACCGTCGACGAACAGACCACCGAGTTCTTCTGGCAAGGCGACCACCTCGTCGCCGAAAGCAGCCGTGAACACCACCGCAGCTACGTCTACGAACCCGGCACCTTCCGCCCACTCGCCATGCTCGATGGCAAAGGTCCGAAAAAGGCCTGCCCGTTCTACTACCAACTCGACCACCTCGGCACCCCGCTGGAGCTGACCGACTACAGCGGCGAAATCGTCTGGTCAGCGAAATACGACGCCTACGGCAAAATCGCCGCACTCGAACTGGCCGCCCACGACTACCTCGACCAGCCGCTGCGCTTCCAGGGCCA
>NZ_JAOEJT010000038.1:0-506 GCF_025447575.1 Pseudomonas sp. B2M1-30
CGCGCACCATTGAGGTCAATGGCCGTCAGCGCCCCACCCTTGGCGTACTGGTAATCGAGCTTGCTGTTGTCCGGCAGGCGCAGGTGCTTGAGCTGGCCGCAGGCGTCATAGGCGTAGCGCAACGTGCCCCAGCCCTGGTGTTCGGTGATCAACCGGTCCTGCAGGTCGTACTCGAAGGCCAGCGGATGATCCTGACCATCGTCGACCCCGGTCAGCCGCCCGAGGCGGTCGTAGCGGTATTCGACCTTGATCCCGTCGGGCAGGGTCTTGACCCGCAAACGCCCGGCCGCATCGCGCCGGTAGGCGGTGACCCGCGTTGAGCCGTCATCGCCGAACTCGGTCTTTTCCAGCAGGTGGCCGTTGAGGTCGTAGACGTAGGCGGTGCGGCGGCCATCGAAGCCGGTTTCCTGTCGGATCAGTCCGCTGGGCGTGTAGTCCAGGCGGTACGTTTCGCCGGACTCGTTCTCGATTTCCGTCAGCCGCAGTTGCGCGTGGTCGTAGCGGTA
>NZ_JAOEJT010000039.1:0-494 GCF_025447575.1 Pseudomonas sp. B2M1-30
AGCGACAGGTTGGTGGTGTCGACGGTGTCAGTCACGGTGGTGCTGACCGGCGTCTTGTCGGCGACCAGATTCTCGTAATTGCCGCCGCTGAGGTTGGTGATGGCGTTGGTCAACGGCGCATGACCGGTCAGCGCATCGTTCGGTGCAGTGGTGGTCACGGTGCCGGTGGTTTTACCCACTTCGATGGTGATCGACTGGCCGTTGGACAGGTTTACGGTCACTGGCGAGCCGGTGACCGGAGCGCCAACCGTCGCGGTGTAGGTGACGGTGCCACCTTCGGCCGCTGTACCGGTTGCGGTGAGCTTCACGGTCGTGGTGTCGATGGTGTCGGTGACGCTGGTCACGGCTGGCGTGTTGCTGGTCACCAGGTTTTCGAAGTTGCCGCCGGTGGCATTGGTGATCGATGCCTGCACCGGGCCGGCGTCTTTGTAGACGTCGTCGGTTGGCGCAGGAACGGTCACGGTGCCGGTGGTTTTGCCGGCGTCGATGGTGAT
>NZ_JAOEJT010000004.1:0-528241 GCF_025447575.1 Pseudomonas sp. B2M1-30
GTTCGACGACGACATCGTTGACGTTCTCCACGCCGTAGATGTCGTTGCCGGCACCACCGATCATGGTGTCGGCGCCCAGGCCGCCGAGCAGGCTGTTGTTGCCGGCGTTGCCGGTCAGGACGTTGTCCAGCGAGTTGCCGGTCAGGGTCAGGTCGGCGCTGTCGAGCATGGTGCCGTCTTCGACGTTGGCCGACAGGGTGTAGCTGACTTTGGTTCTGATCAGGTCACGACCTTCGCCTTCCAGTTCGACAACCACGTCGTTGACGTTCTCTACGCCGTAGATGTCGTCGCCGGCGCCGCCGATCATGGTATCGGCGCCCAGGCCGCCGAGCAGGCTGTTGTTGCCGGCGTTGCCGGTCAGGACGTTGTTCAGGGTGTTGCCAGTGGCAGTGAGGTTGGCGCTGCCAGTGAGGGTGAGGTTTTCCAGATTTGCACCGAGCACCCAGTCGACCGATGCGCGGACGGTGTCGATTTCCGTGGCCAGTGCGCTGGTTTCAATAATCACGTCTGCACTGTTGTCGACAACATAAGTGTCATTGCCTGTGCCACCGATCAGAGTGTCTGCACCAGCCTGGCCGTCGAGGAAGTTGTCCAGCGCGTTACCCGTCAGAGTGTCGTTGAATGCCGAGCCGATGGCGTTTTCGATCTTCGCACCGTAGGCAATCGCCAGCCCGTCATGGATGGAGGTCCAGCTGTTGTAATCAATGAAGTTCTTGCCAATCTGGCTGAAGGCTCCTTCATTCAAATTGATGCTGACGGCAGCAAGCTGGTTGCTTCCATCAATGGTGTCGTTGCCGCCGGCATCCCAGATGGTCTCGAAAACCGATTGATTCGCTGCCCACTTGTAAACGTTGTCGCCGGTTTGCCACAGCGTGTTGGCGCCATAGAGACTCTGGATCGCGAGGATGTCGAGGAGCATCGGCGTGGTGGGCTGATACGAATAGTTGCTGTTGTAGCTCATCACTGTGAAGTGCACATCGTCCAGTGCCGGATCCAGCAGTGTCTTGTTGGTTGCACTCACATCGAAGGGATGTTTGAGTCCCAGGGCGTGGCCGATTTCATGAACGAACGTCAGATAGTCGTAAGAGCCTTTACCCGGATTGGCATCGTTGGTCTGCGGGCCGATCCAGACGTCACCGGCTACCGGCGAGTTGGCGGGGAAATAGGCCCAGGCAGCGGTCTTGTCATCCATCAACCGATAACCGCCGAAACGCAAGTCACCGACATTGTTGATGTCGTCGGAGGTCAACGTGAAATTCAGATTGGCGACCGCACTCCAGTTGCCCAAGGCATCGGTAATCGCACTTTTCTGCCCCGACGTCAGCTCGTACAGCGCGTTGTATTCATTATCCGGGCTGTAGTTGGTGACGAAGTAAGAGGTGTTCGGGGCCATGAAGCTGTAGCTGAGATTGGTCGGCCCCAGCGGGCTCCAGTTCGAACCCAGCCAGTAAGAACCTGCGATCAGACTGTCGACGTATTTGTTGCCAGTCATCGATGAGGTGAAAGTGAAGGAGTACGACGAAGGTGTAGGCATGCGAGTTTCCTGAGTGCGCTGCGGCCCTTCCCGAATGCGACCGCTACAAAAAAGCGCGATTTTGCATCAGAAACGTTACGAATGACATCACTTGGCCATCACTTTCCGATTAATGACGCCAAATAAATGTCCCGGCCCCTGTGTCGGCGCTTGGCGTAGAATCCTGAGGCGAAAGTCAACGCCGTCTGTCCAGGATCTCTCTCCCATGTCTGCCCCAAGCCCTGCGCTTATCCGTGAAACCTTCCCTGTCGGCCCGTTGCAGTGCAACTGCACGATCATTGGCGACCCGATCACCAAAAAGGCCATCGTCGTCGATCCGGGCGGCAACCCGGATCTGATCATGGCGCGCCTCGATGCACTGGGCCTGAAGGTGGTCAGCATCATTCACACACACGCTCACCTCGATCACTTCCTGGCGTCGGGGCAGATGAAAGAGAAAACCGGTGCGACCCTGCACCTGCACAAGGAAGATCAGTTCCTCTGGGACAATCTCGAGATGCAGTGCCAGATGTTCGGAGTGCCTTACACCCCCGTGCCTTCACCGGATCGCTGGTTGAGCGACGATGAAGAACTGGCCTGCGGCTGCGGCGTTGCGCTGCACACGCCCGGACACACCCCGGGTTCCATGAGCTTTTGGTTTTCCGAGGCTAAGCTGTTGATTGCCGGCGACACGCTGTTCCGGCGCGGAGTAGGGCGCACGGATTTGTGGGGCGGTGATCAGGCCACCATCGTGCGTTCGATCAAGCAGCGGCTGTACACCCTGGACGAAGACGCGACAGTCATCGCCGGGCATGGTCCGGATACGCGTCTGGGCGACGAGATGCGCGAAAACCCGTTTGTGCGCGCCTAAACATTTTGTCACGGGTGCCCAGCGGAATTTTTGTGCATTGTCATGATCCAACGCCCGCACGGGCCAATTGCCAATGGCCGCTGCACCACAGAATGCAAAATGTAGGAGCACTCCATGTTCACCACGCGTCGTTTGATTATTGTCGCTACTGCCGTGGCCGTATTGTCCGGCTGCGCCTCGCCCAACCCGTATGACAATCAGGGCCAGGCCGACGGTGGCTCCCAGGGCATGAGCAAAACCGCCAAGTACGGCGGCCTCGGCGCGCTGGCCGGCGCATTGGCCGGTGCTGCCATCGATCACAATAACCGTGGCAAGGGCGCCTTGATCGGCGCGGCGGTGGTCGGTGCTTCGGCGGCCGGTTACGGCTACTACGCCGACCAGCAGGAAAAGAAACTGCGCGCCAGCATGGCCAACACCGGGGTTGAAGTGCAGCGTCAGGGCGACCAGATCAAGCTGATCATGCCGGGCAACATCACCTTCGCCACCGATTCGGCGAACATCGCTTCGAGCTTCTATCAGCCGCTGAACAACCTGGCCAACTCGCTGAAAGAGTTCAACCAGAACCAGATCGAGATCGTTGGTTACACCGACAGCACCGGTGCTCGCCAGCACAACATGGACCTGTCCCAGCGTCGTGCGCAGAGCGTGGCGACCTACCTGACCTCGCAAGGTGTCAGCGGTGCCAACCTGTCGGCCCGTGGCGCTGGCCCGGATAATCCGATTGCCAGCAACGCCGACGTCAATGGCCGGGCACAGAACCGTCGGGTCGAGGTCAACCTGAAGGCGATTCCGGGCCAGCAGTATGGTGGTCAGCAACAGCAGCCAGGTACGGTTCAGCAGTATCCGTAACCGCCAGCCTGAATGAGAAATGCCCGATCCCTGGTGGTCGGGCATTTTTTTGTGGCGCCGGTTCTGGCGCTTTCGCGAGCAAACCTGCTCCCACATGGGCAGAGCATTCCGATGCGTGGTGTGCCCGAAAAAAATCAGCAGATACAAAAAGCCCCCGGACAAGTGCTTGTCCGGGGGCTTTTTGTTGGCGCGAAGGCTGATTACTTCTTCAGGCCGTAATGCTCGTCGAGCATGCCCGGGGAATTCGGGGCTTTCGGCGCGTAGTCGCGCGGCGGTTCCTGGTCGCGCGGTGGCGTCAGGCGCTCGCGTGGCGCTTGTGCCGCTTCGGAGTGCAGAGACGCCAGCAGGCGTTGACGGGTCTGCTCGTCCAGGGCCAGACGGTTGGCGCCCTCGGCGAGATGATCCTGCACTTCCTGATAGCTCTGGGTCAGTTTCTTGACCAGATTGGCGGTGCTGTTGAAGTGGGTGACCACTTCGTTCTGATAACTGTCGAAACGTTCCTGAATATCGTCCAGTTGACGCTGCGTGCGGCTCGGCGCGGCGTTCGGCGCAACGCGTGCGATCAGGAATCCAATGGCGACACCCACAACCAGGGCAAGAGTCGGTAACAACCAAACTAAGAGCGAGTGTTCCACGAGTCCTTCCTCTATAAACGGCTTTGCTTTACGTTAACGGCTCGAACCTGCGCTGTATACCGCGATTCACTCGCAATAGATTGGCACAGACAATTTGCTAGACGAGTCGACCCGATTCGAGGTCACGGAGTTCCTTCCTTGCTGATGCGTGAAACCCCTGTAGTGATTGCCGGCCCAGTCGGTCAACTTGAAGCCTTATACCTCGACAGCGAGCAGCCGCGCGGCATCGCGCTGATCTGCCACCCGAACCCGGTGCAGGGCGGCACTATGCTCAACAAGGTCGTCTCGACCCTGCAACGCACCGCGCGCGACGCCGGCCTGATCACCCTGCGCTTCAACTATCGCGGGGTCGGCGCCAGCGAAGGCTCCCATGACATGGGCAGCGGTGAAGTCGACGATGCCCAGGCTGCCGCTGCATGGCTGCTGGAAAAACACCCGGATCTGCCGCTGACCCTGTTCGGTTTTTCCTTCGGCGGATTTGTTGCCGCAAGTCTCGGCGGCCGTCTCGAAGCGCAAGGCGTGCAGCTCAAGCACCTGTTCATGGTCGCGCCGGCGGTGATGCGCCTGGGCGATCAGGATCAACTGCCGCAACGGGGCGACTTGACCGTGATCCAGCCGGAAACCGACGAAGTTATCGATCCACAGCTGGTTTACCAATGGTCCGAACAACTCCAGCGCCCCCATGAGCTGCTGAAAGTGGCAGAATGCGGACACTTTTTTCATGGCAAGCTGACCGATCTCAAGGATCTGATCCTGCCGCGTCTCTCGAATTGATTGCAGTCTGACAAGCGATTACCCATGACGAACCGTACCCGCATCCTCACCGGCATCACCACCACCGGCACGCCGCACCTGGGCAACTACGCCGGCGCCATCCGCCCGGCGATCGTCGCCAGCCGTGACAGCAATGCCGATTCGTTCTACTTCCTGGCCGACTACCACGCCCTGATCAAGTGCGATGACCCGCTGCGCATCCAGCGCTCGCGTCTGGAAATCGCCGCGACCTGGCTGGCCGGTGGCCTGGATGTCGACCGCGTGACGTTCTACCGTCAGTCCGATATCCCGGAAATTCCCGAGCTGACCTGGCTGCTGACCTGCGTGGCCGCCAAGGGCCTGCTCAACCGCGCCCACGCCTACAAGGCTTCGGTGGACAAGAACGTCGAAACCGGTGAAGACCCGGACGCCGGCATCACCATGGGCCTCTACAGCTACCCGGTGCTGATGGCGGCGGACATCCTGATGTTCAACGCGCACAAGGTGCCGGTCGGTCGTGACCAGATCCAGCACGTGGAAATGGCCCGCGACATCGGCCAGCGCTTCAACCACCTGTTTGGCCAGGGCAAGGAGTTCTTCACCATGCCCGAGGCGCTGATCGAGGAAAGCGTTGCCACGCTGCCAGGCCTCGACGGTCGCAAGATGTCCAAGAGCTACGACAACACCATCCCGCTGTTCTCCAGTGCCAAGGACATGAAGGACGCGATCTCGCGGATCGTCACCGACTCCCGCGCACCGGGCGAAGCCAAGGATCCGGACAACTCGCATCTGTTCACGCTGTTCCAGGCGTTCGCCACTGCGGCGCAGGCCGACGAATTCCGCAGCGAACTGTTGCAGGGTCTGGGCTGGGGTGAGGCGAAGAATCGTCTGTTTCAGTTGCTCGACAACGAACTGGGCGAGTCCCGCGAGCGTTATCAGCAACTGATCGAACGTCCGGCGGATCTGGAAGACATCCTGCAACACGGCGCCAAAAAGGCCCGTGCGGTGGCAACGCCATTTCTCAACGAGCTGCGTGAAGCGGTCGGCCTGCGTTCTTTCGTCAGTCACGTGCAGGTTGCTGCGACCACCAAGAAGAAGGCCGCGAAAGCCGCGCGTTTCGTCAGCTTCCGTGAAGACGACGGCAGTTTCCGCTTCCGTCTGCTGGCCGCCGATGGCGAACAACTGCTGTTGTCGCGCAACTTCGCTGATGGCAAGGCTGCCGGGCAGGTGACCAAGCAACTGCAATCCGGCCAGCCGCTGGATGTGCGTAGTGAAGAACTGAGCTTTGGCATCTGGCTGGAAGGCGAATGCGTCGGCGACAGCCCGGCGTTCGCTGACAGCGCGGCGCGGGATGCGGCGATCGAGGCTTTGCGGATCGCTCTGACACCGGTTCAGGAATAATCAACGGTTCGGCCCGACCAAGGGCCGATTGCCATTCCCACGGGCCATCGCTACAGTGACGGCCCGTTTTTGTTGCCTTGCTAACGAATTATGACGCCCCTAGAACGATATCAAGCTGATCTGAAACGCCCGGACTTCTTCCATGACGCCGCGCAGGAAACTGCCGTGCGTCATTTGCAGCGGCTGTACGACGATCTGATCGCGGCCGAGCAGAACAAGCCGGGTTTGCTGGGCAAGCTGTTTGGCAAAAAGGATCAGACGCCGGTCAAGGGTCTGTACTTCTGGGGCGGCGTCGGTCGCGGCAAGACTTACCTGGTGGACACCTTCTTCGAAGCGTTGCCGTTCAAGGAAAAGACGCGCACGCACTTCCACCGCTTCATGAAGCGCGTACACGAAGAAATGAAAACCCTGGGTGGCGAGAAAAACCCGCTAACCATCATCGCCAAGCGCTTTGCGACCGAGTCGCGAGTCATCTGCTTCGATGAATTCTTCGTATCCGACATCACCGACGCCATGATCCTCGGCACGCTGATGGAAGAACTGTTCAAGAACGGCGTGACCCTGGTCGCGACTTCGAACATCGTGCCGGACGGCTTGTACAAGGACGGCCTGCAACGCGCGCGCTTCCTGCCGGCCATCGCGCTGATCAAGCAGAACACCGAGATCGTCAACGTCGACAGCGGCGTCGACTATCGCCTGCGTCACCTCGAACAAGCAGAGCTGTTCCACTATCCACTCGACGAAGCGGCCCACGAAAGCCTGCGCAAGAGCTTCCGCGCGCTGACGCCTGAATGCACCGCCGCCGTCGAAAATGACGTGCTGATCGTCGAAAACCGCGAAATCCGCGCCTTGCGCACTTGCGACGACGTGGCCTGGTTCGACTTCCGCGAACTGTGCGACGGCCCGCGCAGCCAGAACGACTACATCGAACTGGGCAAGATCTTCCACGCCGTGTTGCTCAGCGGCGTCGAGCAGATGAGCGTCGCCACCGACGACATCGCCCGGCGCTTCATCAACATGGTCGACGAGTTCTACGACCGCAACGTCAAGCTGATCATTTCTGCCGAAGTCGAGTTGAAAGACCTGTACACCGGCGGACGTCTGACGTTCGAGTTCCAGCGTACGCTGAGCCGCCTGCTGGAAATGCAATCCCATGAATTCCTGTCCCGGGCGCACAAGCCTTGAGACGATTCGTGAAATGAAAAAAGGGCCTGCACATGCAGGCCCTTTTTTATGGGCGGGGGTCAGGCAGCCTGCTGAAACTGCTGCCGATACTGGTTCGGCGACAGTTCGGTGTGCTGGCGGAACAATCGCGCGAAGAAGCTGGCGTCGTCGTAACCGACTTCGTAGCTGATGGTCTTGATGCTCTTGCGGCTGCCGGACAGCAGGCCCTTGGCGGTTTCGATGCGCAGCCGCTGCAGGTAGTGCAGCGGCTTGTCGCCGGTGGCGGTCTGGAAGCGGCGCATGAAGTTGCGGATGCTCATTCCATGCTCGCGCGCCACGTCTTCGAAGCGGAACTTGTCGGCGAAGTGCTCTTCGAGCCAATGCTGGATCTGCAGAATGATCACGTCCTGGTGCAGCTTCTGCCCGCCAAAACCGATGCGTCCCGGCGAGTAGCTGCGCTGCACTTCATAGAGAATGTCGCGGGCCACGGCTTGCGCCACGTTGGCGCCGCAGAAGCGTTCGATCAGGTAGATGTACAGGTCGCAGGCCGAGGTGGTGCCGCCAGCGCAATACAGGTTGTCGGCATCGGTCAGATGCTTGTCCTGATTGAGTTGTACCCGTGGGAAACGCTCGGCGAATGCATTGAAGAAACGCCAGTAGGTGGTCGCTTCCTTGCCATTGAGCAGGCCGGCCTCGGCCAGCCAGAACACGCCGGTGGCTTCGCCGCACAGCACGGCGCCACGGGCATGTTGCTCGCGCAGCCAGGGCAGGATCTGTGGATAACGTTTGCACAGCGTATCGAAGTCATCCCAGAAGGCCGGGAGGATGATCACGTCGGCGTTTTCCAGGCCGCCGTCCACCGGCATGACCACGTCACTGAAGCTGTTCACCGGTTTGCCGTCGGGGCTGACCAGGCGTGTTTCGAACGCCGGAGTCAGGCCGTGGCCCAGTTGTTTGCCGTAACGCAGGCTGGCCAGATGGAAGAAATCCTTGGCTTGCATGAGGGTGGAAGCGAAAACCCGGTCGATTGCCAGGATGCTGACGCGCCGCAAGGGCGTGGAGACTTGCTTGGACATAATTCAACTTTTGTTTTTATAAGGGAAAGTGGTCACCAGACGGCTGGATCGTCTTATTTTTTGTCGGGTGTGTCCAGTGTCCTGTATCGGAAGCAAGGCATAGTCTCTGAAGGTCTGATCCGTCCAACAATAAAGAAAAGGTGCCGCATGATTCCCAGAACCTTGTTCAGCCCAGAGCACGAATTGTTCCGCGACAGCGTCCGAACATTCCTCGAAAAGGAGGCGGTGCCGTTCCATGGGCAATGGGAAAAACAGGGCTACATCGACCGCAAGCTGTGGAACAAGGCGGGGGAGGCGGGGATGCTCTGCTCGCACCTGCCCGAGGAGTACGGCGGTCTGGGGGCGGATTTTCTCTACAGTGCGGTGGTGATCGAGGAGGTCGGTCGTCTCGGTCTGACCGGTATCGGTTTCTCCCTGCATTCGGACATCGTCGCGCCGTACATCCTGCATTACGGCAGTGAGTCGCTGAAACACAAATACCTGCCGAAACTGGTCAGTGGCGAGATGGTCACGGCCATCGCGATGACCGAGCCGGGCGCCGGTTCCGATCTGCAAGGGGTCAAGACCACAGCGGTGCTGGACGGCGACGAATACGTGATCAATGGCTCGAAGACCTTCATCACCAACGGCTATCTGGCCGACCTGGTGATCGTTGTCGCCAAGACCGATCCGAAGGCCGGGGCGAAAGGCACCAGCCTGTTTCTGGTGGAGGCGAATACGCCGGGCTTCGACAAGGGCAAGCGCCTGGAGAAGGTCGGAATGAAGGCCCAGGACACGTCGGAATTGTTCTTCCAGGATGTGCGCGTGCCAAAGGAAAACCTGCTGGGGCAGGCTGGAATGGGCTTTGCGTACTTGATGCAGGAGCTGCCGCAGGAGCGCCTGACCGTAGCGATTGGCGGTCTGGCTTCGGCCGAGGCGGCGCTGCAATGGACGCTGGATTACACCCGTGACCGCAAGGCGTTCGGCAAGGCAATCGCCGACTTCCAGAACACCCGTTTCAAACTGGCGGAGATGGCGACCGAGATTCAGATCGGCCGGGTCTTCGTCGATCGCTGCCTGGAGCTGCACCTGCAAGGCAAGCTCGACGTGCCGACGGCGGCAATGGCCAAATACTGGGGCACCGATCTGCAATGCAAGGTGCTCGACGAATGCGTGCAACTGCACGGCGGCTACGGGTTCATGTGGGAATACCCGGTGGCCCGGGCGTGGGCGGATGCGCGGGTGCAGCGGATCTATGCCGGCACCAATGAAATCATGAAGGAGATCATTGCGCGCTCGCTTTGAGTTTTGCAGTGGTCTTGGCGCAAACCCGCTGCCACGGAGTCCAGAGTGACCCCATGGCAGCGGGCTCGCTTGCGAAGGTGGTTTACCGGCCGATCAAGGCGCCGGGTTCGGGTGATCCTTGTGAATCGCCTCGATCCCCGCCAGCACCTCATCCGACAGCTTCAGGTCGAAACTGGCGATGTTGCTGTCCAGTTGCTCCAGGGTGGTTGCGCCAATGATGTTGCTGGTGACGAACGGTTGCTGGGTGACGAAGGCCAGGGCCATTTGCGCCGGGTCCAGACCGTGTTCCCGGGCCAGTGCCACGTAACGGCTGCACGCCGCTTCCGATTGCGGGTTGAAGTAGCGGCTGAAGCGGCTGTAGAGGCTCAGGCGGCCTTTCGGCGGGCGCGCGCCCCCTTCGTACTTGCCCGAGAGGAAACCGAACGCCAGGGGCGAATAGGCGAGCAGGCCGCACTGTTCGCGGATGGCGATTTCCGCCAGGCCCACCTCGAAGCTGCGGTTGAGCAGGTTGTACGGGTTCTGGATCGACACCGCGCGCGGCCAGCCACGGGCTTCGGCCAGGGCCAGGAAGCGCATGGTGCCCCACGGGGTTTCGTTGGACAGGCCGATGTGACGGATCTTGCCGGCGCGCACCTGTTCATCCAGCGCGTCGAGGGTGTCTTCGAGCGGGGTGAGGTTGGCCTCGATCTTGTGCTTGTAGCCGAGTTGGCCGAAGAAGTTGGTGCTGCGCTCCGGCCAGTGCAACTGGTAGAGGTCGATGTAGTCGGTCTGCAGGCGCTTGAGGCTGGCGTCCACCGCCTCGGTGATGTGCTGGCGGTTGTGGCGCAGGTTTTTGTCGCGGATGTAGTCGATGGTGTTGCCGGGGCCGGCGATCTTGCTCGCCAGGATCCAGTCGGCACGATCGCCGCGACTCTTGAAGTAGTTGCCGATGTAGCGCTCGGTTGTGGCGTAGGTGTCGGCCTTTGGCGGCACCGGGTACATCTCGGCGGTGTCGATGAAATTGATCCCGGCTTCCTTGGCCCGCTCGATCTGGGTGAAGGCTTCAGCTTCGGTGTTTTGCTCGCCCCAGGTCATGGTGCCGAGGCAGATTGCACTCACGTTCAGGTCGGTACGGCCTAGCTGGCGATAGTCCATCGGGTGCTCCTTGGGCAAAACAATCATAAAAGCAGGTTGAAAATTTTTTCGCAATCTGCATAATTGCCGACCTCTTTCTGCAGTGGAAGTGATGCGCCGCCGCCGAAGAATCTTGCCGTTGAACGGACGCGCCGACCCGAGCCCCCGAAAGCGTCTGTATCCGGCTGCCTTTGACTTGTCAAAGTACGCACTATTCAGTAAGATCCGCCGTCTTATTTACAGGCGGCCCCTGAGGCTATAAAGAATGAAAACTTTTACTGCTAAACCGGAAACAGTAAAGCGCGACTGGTTTGTCGTCGACGCTGCTGGTCAGACCCTGGGTCGTCTGGCCACCGAAATCGCGAGCCGCCTGCGTGGCAAGCACAAGCCTGAGTACACTCCTCACGTTGACACCGGCGACTACATCGTCGTAATCAACGCCGAGCAAATCCGTGTAACCGGCGCTAAAACCAGCGACAAAATGTACTACTCCCACTCCGGTTTCCCGGGCGGCATCAAGTCGATCAACTTCGAAAAGCTGATCGCCAAAGCCCCTGAGCGCGTGATCGAGACCGCGGTTAAAGGCATGCTGCCTAAGAACCCGCTGGGTCGCGACATGTACCGTAAGCTGAAAGTCTATGCGGGCGCTGCTCACCCTCATACTGCTCAGCAGCCCCAAGAACTGAAGATTTAACGGAATAGTTCATTATGTCGGCGACTCAAAATTACGGCACTGGCCGTCGCAAGACCGCAACCGCACGCGTTTTCCTGCGTCCAGGTACCGGTAAAATCTCCATCAACAACCGCACTCTGGACACGTTCTTCGGTCGCGAAACTGCCCGCATGGTAGTTCGTCAGCCGCTGGAACTGACCCAGACCGTCGAGAAATTCGACATCTACGTTACCGTTATCGGCGGTGGTGTGAGCGGTCAGGCTGGCGCAATCCGTCACGGCATCACTCGTGCCCTGATGGACTACGACGAAACCCTGCGTAGCGCTCTGCGCAAAGCTGGCTTCGTTACTCGCGACGCCCGTGAAGTTGAACGTAAGAAAGTTGGTCTGCGTAAAGCGCGTAAGCGTCCGCAGTACTCGAAGCGTTAATTCCGCTTCCACGTTCAAAAAGAACGCCCGATTCCTTGCGGAATCGGGCGTTTTTTTATGCGTGCGATTTATCAAAGAATTGCGCTGTGACAACTTGCCACATTCGTAGACCCCCTATACTACAAGGCTTGGGGGCCTGGGCTTCCGGTAATTCCCTTGTCAGAATTGGGGGTTTTCATTACCATTCGGCAAAATTTTTATAAGTACATAGTTTTATTTAGTAGATGCCTGATTTAACAGGCCACAAAGCTGATGGGAGAGGACTGAATGAGCAATGACGGCGTGAATGCAGGCCGGCGTCGCTTCTTGGTAGCAGCCACATCCGTGGTGGGTGCTGCTGGAGCGGTGGGGGCTGCGATACCGTTCGTGGGGTCATGGGTTCCAAGTGCCAAGGCGAAAGCCGCCGGTGCGCCGGTGAAGGTGAATGTCAGCAAAATCGAGCCGGGACAGCAGATGATTGCTGAGTGGCGCGGCCAGCCGGTGTTCATTGTCCGCCGTACTCCGGAAATCCTGGGGAATCTCAAGAAGATCGAGGGCCAGCTCTCCGATCCAACCTCCAAAAACTCCACGCAACCCACCTATGTCGACCCTGAAGTGCGTTCGATCAAGCCGGAAATCCTGCTGCTGATCGGGATCTGCACACACCTGGGTTGCTCTCCGACCTTCCGTCCCGAAGTGGCACCCGCGGATCTGGGCAAAGACTGGGTAGGCGGCTATTTCTGCCCTTGCCACGGTTCCCACTACGATCTGGCTGGCCGCGTCTACAAGTCGCAACCTGCGCCTTTGAACCTGCCAGTACCCCCGCATTCCTATGAGACCGATGAGCTGATCGTCATTGGCGTCGATACGGAGAAAGCGTGATGAGCAAGTTCATGGATTGGGTTGATGCACGCTTCCCCGCCACCAAAATGTGGGAAGACCATCTCAGCAAGTATTACGCGCCAAAAAACTTCAACTTCTTCTACTTCTTCGGTTCCCTGGCGCTGCTCGTTCTGGTCAACCAGATCGTCACCGGTGTCTGGCTGACCATGAGCTACACCCCGTCGGCAGAAGAGGCGTTCGCTTCCGTCGAATACATCATGCGCGACGTCGAGTACGGCTCGATCCTGCGTCTTTTGCACTCCACCGGCGCCTCGGCGTTCTTCATCGTGGTCTATCTGCACATGTTCCGTGGCCTGCTCTACGGTTCGTACCAGAAACCCCGCGAGCTGGTGTGGGTGTTCGGCATGCTGATCTACCTGGCGCTGATGGCCGAAGCCTTCATGGGTTATCTGTTGCCATGGGGCCAGATGTCCTACTGGGGTGCCCAGGTCATCATCTCGCTGTTCGGCGCCATTCCGGTGATTGGCAACGACCTGACCCAGTGGATCCGTGGTGACTATCTGATTTCCGGGATCACCCTGAACCGCTTCTTCGCCTTGCACGTGGTTGCCCTGCCGATCGTCATTCTCGGTCTGGTGGTGCTGCACATCCTGGCGCTGCACGAAGTCGGTTCGAACAACCCGGACGGCGTGGACATCAAGAAACACAAAGACGAAAACGGCGTACCGCTGGACGGCATTGCCTTCCACCCGTACTACACCGTGAAAGACATCGTCGGCGTGGTGGTGTTCTTGTTCATCTTCTGTTTCATCGTGTTCTTCTTCCCGGAAATGGGCGGTTATTTCCTCGAAAAACCGAACTTCGAACAGGCCAACCCGTTCAAGACGCCTGAGCACATTGCTCCGGTCTGGTACTTCACGCCGTTCTACGCGATCTTGCGTGCGGTTCCGGACAAACTCATGGGCGTCATCGCCATGGGCGCGGCGATTGCGGTGCTGTTCGTCCTGCCGTGGCTGGATCGCAGCCCGGTCAAATCGATGCGCTACAAGGGCTGGATGAGCAAGATCTGGCTGGTGGTGTTCTGCATTTCCTTCGTGATCCTCGGCATCCTGGGCGTTCTGGCGCCGACGCCGGAGCGTACGCTGGTATCGCAGATTTGCACCTTCCTGTATTTCGCCTACTTCATTCTGATGCCTTTCTACACCAGGCTCGAGAAGACCAAACCGGTTCCGGAAAGGGTGACTGGCTGATGAAAAAGTTATTTTTTGCACTGATTTTTGCTGCGTTGCCTGTCCTGTCCTTTGCGGCTGAACACGGTGGTCCGGAACTGGAAAAAGTCGATATCGATGTTTCCGACAAAGCTGCCCTTCAGGATGGCGCACGCACGTTCGCCAACTACTGCATGGGCTGCCACAGCGCCAAGTTCCAGCGTTACGAGCGGGTCGCCGATGATCTGGGCGTTCCTCATGAAATGATGCTGGAAAAACTGGTGTTCACCGGTGCCAAGATTGGCGACCACATGAATATCGGCATGCAACCGGCCGATGCCAAGACCTGGTTCGGCGCCGCGCCACCGGACCTGACCCTGGTGGCTCGCGTGCGTGGCACTGACTGGCTTTACGGTTACCTGCGTTCGTTCTATGAAGATCCTGCGCGTCCATGGGGCGTGAACAACAAGGTCTTTCCGAACGTCGGCATGCCTAACGTGCTGGTCGGCCTGCAAGGTCGTCAGGTCGTGGGTTGCAAACAGGTGCAGATCGTCGAAGACGGCAAGAAGCAATATGATCCGCTGACCGGTACGCCTCTGACTCATGAAGCGTGCGATCAACTGACCATCGTGCCGAAATCCGGGACGCTCAACGAAGAGCAGTTCGATGAGAAGGTCAAGAATCTGGTAACCTTCCTGGCTTACTCGGCTAACCCGGTTAAGCTGCAACATCAGCGCATCGGTACTTACGTCTTGCTGTACCTGGCGTTCTTCTTTGTGTTCGCCTACCTGCTCAAGCGTGAATACTGGAAAGACGTGCACTGATACGCTTCAAGCAATTGCTGTTTTAATCGCGCGCGCCCAAGGGCGTCTCCGCAAACGCAGGACCTGGTCAGTCGGGTCCTGCAGGAGACGCCCTCTGGGCGCGCGCGTTTTTCCGGCTCCGACAATTTCAACAAGCGAGGAGGATCGCCATGGGCGTGACCAATCGGTTGGCCTGTTACTCCGACCCCGCCGACCACTATTCCCACCGAGTACGCATCGTGCTTGCAGAGAAGGGTGTCAGCGCCGAGATCATTTTTGTGGAGGCTGGTCGTCAGCCGCCTAAACTGATTGAGGTGAACCCTTACGGAAGTCTGCCCACCCTGGTCGATCGCGACCTGGCGCTGTGGGAGTCGACCGTGGTGATGGAGTATCTGGATGAGCGTTACCCGCATCCGCCGTTGATGCCGGTCTATCCGGTGGCGCGTGCCAACAGCCGCCTGCTGATACACCGTATCCAGCGCGACTGGTGTGGTCTGGTGGACTTGATTCTGGATCCCAAGACCAAGGATGCGGCCCGTGCCGTGGCGCGCAAGGAATTGCGCGAAAGCCTGACAGGCGTGTCGCCGCTGTTTGCCGACAAGCCGTTTTTCCTCAGTGAGGAACAAAGTCTGGTGGATTGCTGCCTATTGCCAATACTCTGGCGTTTGCCGATTCTGGGTATAGAACTGCCGCGGCCCGCCAAGCCGCTGCTTGATTACATGGAGCGTCAGTTTGCGCGTGAGGCTTTCCAGGCGAGTCTGTCTGGTGTCGAACGCGACATGCGCTAAGGCTTAAGGAGCCGCTATGAACTCCAGTCGACCTTATCTGGTCCGCGCGCTCTACGAGTGGATTGTGGATAACGATTGCACCCCGCACATGCTGGTCAATTCCGAATACCCGGCGGTACAGGTGCCGCAGGGTTTCGCCAGTGACGGACAGATTGTCCTGAACATTTCGCCCAGTGCCGTGCGCCATTTGCACATGGACAACGACGTTGTGACTTTCGAAGGTCGCTTCGGTGGTGTCCCGCACAGCCTGTACGTGCCGATTGCCGCGATTCTGGGTATCTACGCCCGGGAAAACGGTCAGGGCATGGTCTTCGATCTCGAGTCGCCGATGGATGACGAAGACGACATCGAGTCCGATGATGACCTGCCACCACCGGACAGTGAGCCGCCGCGTCCAAGCGGCCGGCCAAGCCTGAAAGTGGTGAAGTAACAAAAAAGGCGATCCTTGCGGATCGCCTTTTTTATTGGGCGGGCAGTGCTCAGTCAATGTACTCGAACAGCTTCACAATCTTCTGCACGCCGGAAACGCCCTGCACCAGATTGGTCGCCTGTTGGGCTTCCTGCTTGGTCAGCAGGCCGAGCAGATAGACGATGCCGTTCTCGGTCACGACCTTGATGCGTGAGCCTGGAATGCTGGCGTCAGTCAGCATCTGGGTTTTGATCTTGGTCGTCAGCCACGAGTCGTTCTGGCGGGCGAGGAAGCTCGAGGGTGCGATCACTTGCAGTTCGTTATGCACCTTCTTCACGCGTTGCACGTTGGCGGCAGCCTGTTCGGCCTTTTCCTTGAGGTCTGCACGCGGGGTCTGACCGGCCAGCAGCACCACGCCGTTGAAGCTGGTGACGACGATGTGCGAGTCGTTGTCCAGGCCTGGGTCGGCTTTGGCCACGTTGACACCGACTTTGGTTTCGATCAGTGAGTCATCGATCTTGCTGCCGAAGGTGCGGGTGCCACGGTCGTCTTCGATCGGCGCTTCGCGGCTGGCATTCACCACCGACGTGCAGCCGCTGATGCCGAGGCAAAGGGTCAAGGCCAGAAGGCCAAGGCGATTAGGGGTCATTCTTCACTCCCGAACAGTTGGCTGTCGATCAGATCGCAAAGGCAATGGATCGCCAGCAAGTGGACTTCCTGAATACGTGCGGTGACGTTGGCCGGAACGCGAATCTCGACGTCTTCGGGCAGCAGCAGCGAGGCCATGCCGCCGCCGTCGCGTCCGGTCAATGCTACGACAATCATTTCGCGATCATGTGCGGCCTGGATCGCCTGAATAATGTTCGCCGAGTTACCGCTGGTCGAAATGGCCAGCAAAACGTCGCCCGGCTGGCCGAGGGCGCGGATCTGCTTGGAGAACACTTCGTTGTAGCTGTAGTCGTTGGCGATCGAGGTGATCGTCGAACTGTCGGTGGTCAGGGCGATGGCCGGCAGGCTCGGACGCTCGCGCTCGAAGCGGTTGAGCAGTTCGGAGGAGAAATGCTGGGCGTCGCCGGCAGAGCCACCGTTGCCGCACGAAAGCATTTTCCCTTCGTTCAGCAGGGCGTTGACCATCACTTGGCTGGCTTGCTCGATGTGCGGTGCAAGTACGTCCATCGCCTGTTGCTTGGTGTCGATGCTGGCCTGGAAGAGCTGGCGAATTCGGGATTGCATGTCCATCTGTGTGACCTTAATTAGCGCGGCTGTCCGGCACATGAATGTGCAGCCCGCAACGCAAAGAGCAAAAGTGTTGGGTGAATATGTCCGGGGCGGTGCAGGCGATCAACTGTCGAAAGCATTCTGCAACCAGTTCAACTGATCCTGGTGACTGTCGATAGCCACCACGTCGAAGCGGCAGGGGGAATTGGCCCAACGCGATTCGCGCTGAAGAAAATACTGTGCGGCGAAAATCAGTTTCTGCCGTTTGCGCCCATCGATGCTATCGAGCGCGCCACCCCATTGAGTGTTCTTGCGGTAACGAACTTCGACGAATACTACTGTATCGCCATCAAGCATGACCAGATCCAGCTCGCCGCGTCTGCAGGTCCAGTTCTGCGCCAGCAGGCGCAGACCCTGGTGTTGCAGATGCTCGAGCGCCTGGCGCTCGGCATCCTTGCCGCTTTGCAGGTGCGAGCTGTCGGGCATCAGCGCGGGGTATCCGGCAGGCGCTGAACCTGACCGTTGACGAACTGTGCCCATGGCAGTTGGCGCACGACGCGCTGGGTCTGGGTCATGCCGAGGCTGCCCGACTGGCCTTCGACGCGGCTGTCCGGCAACGCCTTGAGTTGAGACAGGCGTGGTGCCAGGCGATAGGCGTCCACACCCATCGCGTACAGGCGGCCAAGGCTGCCGGCGGCTTGCGGCCATTGCGCGGTGACTTGCTGGCGCAGTGGGTCGCTGGTTTCCAGCAGCCACGGGGTTTCGCAGAAGCGCACGCCGTTCATGTCGTTGTACTGGTTGACGTCGCCGCTGGCACTGAACACATGGGACGTCGCGTAAACCGGAACGTCGCCCGCGTACTGGAAGTTCAGGGTCGGCTTGATCTGCTGGGCCTGTTGCGGCGTCGCGGCGAGGAAGATGAATTCGATGTCCTGGCGACGCGAAGGCTGCGCGGCGACGTTGGTGCCGGCGGCATTCTGCAGGCTCTTGGCGCGGGCTTCGCTCTGGCGCAGCTGGAACATGTCGGCGATCTGCTGGGCCAGTTGCACCGGCTGATCGACCCGTTCGGTGGCAACGATGCTGCCGCCGTTGGCTTGCCAGTCCTGGCTGAACGCCCGCAGGACACGATCGCCCCATTCGCCTTTCGGCACCATGATTGCGGCGCGGTGCAGGCCGTCGGCGCGGGCGCGACGGGACACTTCACGGGCTTCGTCTTCCGCCGCCAGACCGAACTGGAACAGCTGCGCCGGGCCTTGCTCGCCTTCGCTGTAGTTCAGCGCCAGGGTGGTGATCGGCAGTTGCGGGCGAGTGCTCAGTTGCTTGACCAGCGGTTTTTCCAGCGGACCAACGACCAGTTGCACGCCATCGGCCTGCGCCTTGCGGTAGAACTCGTCGAGGTTGCTCAGTTTCGAGCTGTCATAGAACACAATGGCTGGCGGCTTCTGGCCGGCCTGTTGTGCCTGGTAGTGGGCGGCCATGAAGCCTTCGCGCAGCGCTTTGCCGACCGAGGCCAGTTGGCCGTCCTGTGGCAGCAGCAGGGCGATCTTGCTCAGGGGTTGGCTCGCCAGTTCCTTGAGTTTGGTCAGTGGCAGCGGCAGGTTGATCGCGGCCGGGTGTTTAGGGTGCTGCGAGCGCCAGGTGTCGATGGCGGCTTGCTGCTGCTCCAGGGTGCCAGCGGTTTTTACCGCCAGGGCCAGGCTCATCCAGCCACCCAGATCGTCGGTGTTGTTCGGTTGCAGTTGGTCGGTCGGCAGCGAGGCGATCAGGGTCCAGATCGCTTCGTGGTTCTTGCTTGCGGCTTCGCCTTCGAGCATCGGCGCGATGAAGACACGCTCGCGGGCGGCGGCCAGGGTCTGGCCGTCGGCTTCGAGGGCGCGGGCGCGCACCAGGCCGGTACGCACTTGCAGCCCGCCAGACATTTCGCTGAGGTTTTGCAGGCTTGGGTGGTTCAGCGCGGCCAGTGCGGCTTTCGGCTGATTGCGGGTCATCGCCAGCTCGGCGGAGAGGGTGCTGGCGAAGGCCTGCTGACCCGGCTTGAGCTGATCCATCGGCACTTGTTGCAGGATCTGCGCGGACTGCCCGGCATTGCCCTGACGGTAAGCCAGATCCGCCGCGCTCAGGCGCAACAGGGCGGCCTTGTCCGGGGTCTTGCTCTGGGCGGCCTGTTCGAGCAGTTGCTCGATGCTGGCATCCGGAGTCCGTGGAAGTTCGCCAAGGCTGGAGGAAGGAGAGCTGGCGCAGGCCGCCAACAGGGCAGCGAGGCAGAGGGCAGTGAACAGCCGCAAGCAAGCGATCATGTAAGTGTTCCTGATACTCGATCAAATTAGTGTCGAATTGTACCCAAGCGCTGGCCGGGGTGCGATGTTACTGGCGTGAATCCGTCAATTTAGCTGAAGCAAATGTTGCGGCGCCGCACAACCCTGCGCAAAACCGCGACGGCCTCCGACACGTCGCAAGGCTTGTGACGCGCTACAATGGCGGCTTTTACCGACCATGAGGTGTGCGCTTTGACTGCTCCAGGTGCTTTGAATTCCGCTGCTGGCTCGCTTTATGTGGTGGCGACGCCCATCGGCAACCTGGACGACATCAGCGCCCGGGCGTTGAAAATCCTGCGTGAAGTGTCGCTGATCGCCGCCGAGGACACCCGCCACTCCCAGCGCCTGATGCAACACTTCGGTATCGCCACGCCGCTGGCGGCCTGTCATGAGCACAACGAGCGCGATGAGGGCAGCCGCTTCATTACTCGCCTGCTGGCGGGGGACAATGTGGCGCTGATTTCCGATGCCGGCACGCCGCTGATTTCCGATCCGGGTTATCACCTGGTGCGTCAGGCGCGCGCGGCGGGGATCAATGTCGTGCCGGTGCCGGGTGCGTGTGCGTTGATCGCGGCGCTGTCGGCGGCGGGCCTTCCATCCGATCGGTTCATCTTCGAAGGCTTCCTGCCGGCCAAGGCTGTGGGGCGCAAGGCGCGGCTGGAGGCGATCAAGGAAGAGCCGCGTACGTTGATTTTCTACGAAGCGCCACACCGCATCCTCGAGTGCCTGCAGGATATGGAAGAAGTGTTTGGCGCTGATCGTCCGGCGCTGCTCGCCCGTGAGCTGACCAAGACCTTCGAAACCCTCAAGGGCTTGCCGCTGGCCGAGTTGCGCGGGTTTGTCGAAGCTGACAGCAATCAGCAGCGTGGCGAATGTGTGGTGCTGGTCGCTGGCTGGACGGCGCCTGCGTCGGAGGATGCGGTCAGCAGCGAGGCGATGCGCATTCTCGACCTGCTGCTCGAAGAGATGCCGCTCAAGCGTGCCGCCGCGCTGGCGGCGCAAATCACCGGTGAGCGCAAAAACGTGCTTTATCAGGTCGCGCTGGATAAACAGAAGGGTGCGTAACCCGTCGCGCAGACCGGTCTTGCGGCTATTAGCGCTTGTTCTTCGGCCGCTCTGCCGTTAACCTGCGCGGCGGAGAGTCGATCGGACAGTCGCTGCCCTCTATGAAAATTAGAGGGGGGAGGAAAGTCCGGGCTCCATAGGGCGAAGTGCCAGGTAACGCCTGGGAGGCGTGAGCCTACGGAAAGTGCCACAGAAAATAACCGCCTAAGCGCTTCGGCGCCGGTAAGGGTGAAAAGGTGCGGTAAGAGCGCACCGCACGTCTGGCAACAGTTCGTGGCTAGGTAAACCCCACTTGGAGCAAGACCAAATAGGGTCCCAAGGCGTGGCCCGCGCTGGGACCGGGTAGGTTGCTAAAGATGTCCAGTGATGGCCATCGTAGACGAATGACTGTTCAAGACAGAACCCGGCTTACAGATCGACTCTCCACCTTTTTCTTTTCCCTGCTTGAATTAAAAGCGACAGGGCTGTTTATTATCAGCAGGCCTGCGCTGGAAAACCGGCAGCGGCAAACGCAGTAATAGCCATTTCCCACCTCGCTTCAATCAACAGCAGAAGCGCTTTTGTAATACCGAAAAATTCTTACTCTTAACAAATTACTTTAACTTTCGAGCGCAGCTTTCTGTGCTGTCTCAAGTTATGGGTCGCCAGTCTCCGTCAGATTCTCGTTACCTCTCCTTTTATGCTCCTAAATCTCCGTTCTGTAAGGGTTTTCCTTTAATCCGCGCCTTGACGGTGTGGTGGGCGCATTCCTATAGTGTGCGCAAGTGGCGGAAAGTGGCATGAAGTGGGTTTTTTGAGCTCAAAACGCTAAAAAATGGAGAAACGCTGACGTGTTTCGCGGAGCTAACGCTATCAGTCTCGATGCAAAGGGCCGTCTCGCCATGCCGAGCCGGTACCGTGACGAGCTCGATTCGCGCAGTTCCGGGCAGTTGATCGTGACGATCGACGCCGTTGATCCGTGTTTGTGTGTCTACCCGCTCGATGAGTGGGAAATTATCGAAACCAAACTGCGCGCACTCCCTTCGCTTCGCGAAGAGAACCGTCGCCTGCAACGTTTATTGATTGGTAACGCCGTCGACCTCGAACTCGACGGCAGTGGTCGTTTTCTGGTTCCGCCGCGTCTGCGCGAATACGCAAAGCTCGACAAGCGGGCAATGCTGGTGGGCCAACTGAACAAGTTCCAGCTGTGGGACGAAGATGCCTGGAATGCGGTTTCCGCCGCTGACCTGGCTGCCATACAACAACCGGGCGCCATGCCTGACGAACTGCGTGATCTGATCCTGTGACTATTGATAGCGGCTTTAACCACATCACCGTACTGCTTGACGAAGCCGTCGAGGCTCTCGCCGTACGTCCTGATGGCTGCTATCTGGACGGCACGTTCGGGCGCGGCGGGCACAGCCGGTTGATCCTCAGCAAGCTCGGTCCCGATGGCCGGCTCCTCGGATTCGATAAAGATCCTCAAGCGATTGCCACCGGGCAAACGCTAGCGGCCGAAGACGGCCGCTTTGTCGTTGTGCAGCGCAGCTTTGCCGAGCTTGGTTCGGAAGTCGCCGAACGCGGCATGGCCGGCAAGGTCAGCGGCATTCTGCTCGACCTGGGTGTGTCTTCGCCGCAGCTCGACGATGCCGAGCGCGGCTTCAGTTTCCTCAATGACGGCCCCTTGGACATGCGCATGAACCCGGCACGCGGCATCAGCGCCGCCGAGTTCGTCAACACCGCATCGGTGGAAGAGATCGCCCGGGTATTCAAGGAATACGGCGAAGAACGTTTCTCCGGTCGCATGGCCCGTGCCGTGGTCGAGCGTCGCGATATCAAGCCGTTCGAGCGCACCGCCGATCTGGCCGAAGTCCTGAAAGTCGCCAACCCGGCGTGGGAGAAGGGCAAGAACCCGGCCACGCGCGCGTTCCAGGGGCTGCGCATTCACGTCAACAACGAACTGGGCGATCTGGAAACCGGCCTCGATGCCGCGCTGGAAGCCCTGGAAGTGGGCGGTCGTCTGGTCGTCATCAGCTTCCACTCGCTGGAAGACCGCATCGTCAAACTGTTCATGCGCAAGCTGGTGAAAGGCGAAGCCGACAACCTGCCGCGCAACCTGCCGGTTCGCCACGTTGCGTTCGAACCGAAAATCAAAGTCCATGGCAAAGCGCAGACGGCCTCCGACGCCGAACTCAAGGCCAACCCACGTTCCCGTAGCGCCGTGATGCGCGTCGCGGAGAAACTGCGGTGAGCAAGCTCTTCGCCAAGCCGTTGCCCGGCGGCAGCTTTTTCATGCTGCTGCTGTTTATCGGCGTGCTCGTGTCAGCCATCGGCGTGTCTTACAGCGCCCACTGGAATCGCCAGTTGCTCAACACCCTGTACAACGAACTCAGCGTGCGCGACAAGGCGCAGGCCGAGTGGGGCCGGCTGATTCTCGAACAGAGCACCTGGACCGCGCACAGCCGGATCGAAGTGCTGGCCACCGAGCAGCTGAAGATGCACATTCCGGGCGCGGCTGACGTGAAGATGGTGGCGCCATGATGAAGCTCGAAGGGGCACTCTTCCCGTGGCGCTTCCGTCTGGTGGTGGGCTTGCTCGGCATCATGGTGGCAGCGATCTGCTGGCGCATCATCGACCTGCAAGTGGTCGACCGTGACTTCCTCAAGGGTCAGGGCGATGCGCGCAGCGTTCGTCACATTCCGATTCCGGCGCACCGTGGCCTGATCACCGACCGCAACGGCGAGCCATTGGCTGTCAGTACGCCGGTGACCACGTTGTGGGCCAACGCCAAGGAAATGCAACTGGCCAAAGAGAAGTGGCCAGCACTGGCTGCCGCGCTGGGGCAGGACCCGAAAGCCCTGGCCGAGCGTCTCGAAGCCCAGGCGAACAAAGAATTCATTTATCTGGTGCGCGGGTTGACCCCCGAGCAGGGCCAGGCCGTGCTCGACCTGAAAGTGCCGGGCGTCTACGGCATCGAAGAATTCCGCCGCTTCTACCCGGCCGGTGAAGTCACCGCGCACATGGTCGGTTTCACCGATATCGATGACCACGGTCGTGAAGGTGTCGAGCTGGCGTACGACGAGTGGCTGGCCGGCGTGCCCGGCAAGCGACAGGTCATCAAGGATCGGCGCGGACGGCTGATCAAGGACGTCCAGGTCACCAAGAACGCCAAGGCCGGCAAGCCCTTGGCGTTGTCCATTGACCTGCGCCTGCAATACCTGGCCAACCGCGAGCTGCGCAATGCGATCATCGAGAACGGCGCCAAGGCTGGCAGTCTGGTGATCATGGATGTGAAGACCGGCGAGATTCTCGCGATGGTCAACCAGCCGACCTACAACCCGAACAACCGGCGCAACCTGCAACCGGCGATGATGCGTAACCGCGCGATGATCGACGTGTTCGAACCGGGCTCGACCATGAAGGCGATCTCGATGAGCGCCGCGATCGAAACCGGCCGCTGGAAACCGAGCGACACCGTCGAGGTGTATCCGGGCTCGCTGCAGATCGGCAAATACACCATCAAGGACGTGTCCAAGACCGAAGGTCCGGTACTCGACCTGACCGGCATTCTGATCAATTCCAGTAACGTCGGCATGAGTAAGGTCGCGTTCGATATCGGCGGCGAAACCATTTTCCGTCTCGCACAGAAAGTCGGCCTCGGCCAGGACACCGGCCTCGGCTTCCCGGGCGAGCGCGTCGGCAACCTGCCGAACTACCGCGACTGGCGCAAGGCCGAGACCGCGACGCTGTCCTATGGCTACGGTATCTCGGTGACCGCGATCCAGTTGGTCCACGCGTTCTCTGCGTTGGCGAACAATGGTCGCATCGCGCCACTGACCCTGATCAAAACCGACAAGATGCCGCAGACCACCCAGGTGCTGCCGGAAGCGGTCGCGAAAACCATGCAAGGCATGCTGCAGCAAGTGATCGAGGCACCGCGCGGCGTATTCCGTGCGCAGGTTCCGGCGTATCACGTTGCAGGCAAATCGGGTACGGCGCGCAAGACGTCGGTGGGCACCAAGGGCTACGCCGAGAACTCCTACCGCTCGCTGTTCGCCGGTTTCGGCCCGATGAGCGATCCGCGTTATGCAATCGTCGTGGTGATCGATGAACCGACCAAGGCCGGTTACTTCGGTGGTCTGGTTTCGGCGCCGGTGTTCAGCCGTGTGATGTCCGGCACCCTGCGCCTGATGAACATCACCCCGGACAACCTGCCGACTACCCAACAAGCCAACGCAACCCCGGCTGTTCCGCTGAAAGCCAATGGAGGGCGCGGCTGATGTCTCTGAGTCTGAACAAGATATTCCCCCACGCCGGCCACGATCTGTTGATTCGTGAACTGGCGCTGGACAGTCGCAATGTGCGTGCGGGCGACCTGTTTCTCGCGGTGCCGGGCGGCAAATTCGACGGTCGTGCCCACATCGGCGACGCGCTGGCGCGTGGCGCGGCGGCGGTGGCTTACGAAGTGGAAGGCGCCACCGTGCTGCCGATCACTGACGTGCCGCTGATCCCGGTCAAAGGCCTGGCAGCGCAACTGTCGGACATCGCCGGACGTTTTTACGGTGAGCCAAGCCATCATCTGAACCTGATCGGCGTGACCGGCACCAACGGCAAGACCAGCGTGACCCAACTGGTCGCGCAGGCGCTGGATCTGCTCGGTCAGCACTGCGGCATCGTCGGCACGCTCGGCTCCGGTTTCCATGGTTCTCTGGAAAGCGGCCTGCACACCACGCCGAACCCGATTGCCATGCAGGCGACTCTGGGCGACCTGAAAAAGGCCGGCGCCAAGGCCGTGGCCATGGAAGTCTCGTCACATGGCCTGGATCAGGGCCGGGTCACCGCGCTGGCGTTCGACGTGGCGGTGATGACCAACCTGTCCCGCGATCACCTCGATTACCACGGCACCATGCAGGCCTATGGCGAAGCCAAGGCCAAACTGTTCGCCTGGAATGATTTGAAATGCCGCGTCGTCAATCTCGATGACGACTTCGGTCGGCAACTGGCGGCGCAGCAGCGCGAATCGCGCCTGATCACCTACAGCCTGCTCGACAAGAGCGCCTATCTGTATTGCCGCGAAGCGCAGTTCGACGACCACGGCGTCCGCGCCACGCTGGTGACGCCGCAGGGCGAGCATCATCTGCGCAGCACGTTGCTTGGCCGTTTCAATCTGAGCAACGTATTGGCGGCGGTCGGTGCCTTGTTGGGGCTGGACTACGCCCTCGATGAAATTCTTAAAGTGCTGCCGAAGCTCGAAGGCCCGGCCGGACGCATGCAGCGTCTGGGTGGCGGCACTCAGCCGCTGGTGGTGGTTGATTACGCCCACACCCCGGATGCCCTGGAAAAAGTTCTGACCGCGCTGCGCCCGCACGTCAAAGGTCAGTTGCTGTGCCTGTTCGGCTGCGGCGGCGACCGTGATCGCGGCAAGCGTCCGCTGATGGCCGAAGTGGTCGAGCGTCTGGCCGACCGTGTGCTGGTCACCGACGACAACCCGCGCACGGAAGATCCGGCGGTGATTTTCGACGACATCCGCGCCGGTTTCTCGGCTGTGGATAACGTCACTTTCGTGGCCGGTCGTGGTCAGGCCATTGCTCAGTTGATCGCCGGCGCATCGGCGGACGACGTGGTAGTGCTGGCTGGCAAAGGTCACGAGGACTATCAGGAAATCAACGGCGTGCGCCATGACTTTTCCGATCTGGTCGAGGCCGATCGCGCCCTGACCGCGTGGGAGGTGGCCCATGCTTAAGGCCCTGAAACTCAGTGAACTGACCAACGCCCTTGACGCACGCCTGATCAGCGGCGATGCCGCTTTCGACGGTGTCAGCATCGACAGTCGGGCGATCAAGCCCGGGCAACTGTTCATTGCGCTGACTGGCCCGCGTTTCGACGGTCATGACTATCTGAACGAAGTCGCCGGCAAAGGCGCGGTGGCCGCACTGGTCGAGCGCGAAGTCGCCGACAGCACGTTGCCGCAATTGCTGGTCAAGGACACCCGTCAGGCCCTCGGTCAACTGGGCGCGCTTAACCGTGCCGCGTTTACCCAGCCGGTGGCGGCAGTGACCGGCTCCAGCGGCAAGACCACGGTCAAGGAAATGCTCGCGAGCATCCTGCGCACCCGGGGTTCGGTGCTGGCCACCCGTGGCAACCTGAACAACGATCTCGGCGTGCCGCTGACCCTGCTCGAACTCGCCCCGGAACACAGCGCGGCGGTGATCGAGCTGGGCGCCTCGCGCCTGGGGGAAATCGCGTATACGGTCGGGCTGACCAAGCCTCACGTGGCGATTCTCAACAACGCTGGCACCGCACACGTCGGTGAGTTCGGCGGGCCGGAGAAAATCGTCGAGGCCAAGGGCGAAATCATCGAAGGTCTGGCGGCCGATGGCGTCGCCGTGCTGAACCTCGATGACAAGGCCTTCGGCATCTGGAAGACCCGCGCGGCCGGACGCAAGGTGCTGACGTTCGCCCTGAGCAATCCTCAGGCGGATTTCCATGCCAGCGATCTGGCCACCGATGCCCGGGGCTGCCCGGCGTTCACCCTGCACACGCCTGAAGGTTCGGAGCGGGTGCAACTGAATCTGCTCGGCACTCACAACGTCGCGAACGCCATGGCCGCCGCCGCTGCCGCCCACGCGCTGGGCGTGTCGCTGTTCGGCATCGCCACTGGTCTTGGCGCAGTACAACCGGTCAAGGGCCGCACCGTCGCGCAACTGGCGAAAAACGGCATGCGCGTGATCGATGACACTTACAACGCGAACCCCACCTCCATGTGCGCGGCCGTTGATATACTCGCCGGCTTTTCCGGTCGCACCGTCCTGGTGCTCGGAGATATCGGCGAGTTGGGCGACTGGGCGGAGCAGGGGCACCGCGACGTGGGCGAGTACGCCCGGGGCAAGGTTTCCGCACTTTACGCGGTCGGGCCGAACATGGTTCACGCCGTGAACGCATTCGGCAGCGCGGCGCATCACTTCGCCAGCCAGGCCGAACTGATCCAGGCCCTCGACGCCGAGCAGGACACAAACACCACCATTTTGATCAAGGGTTCGCGCAGCGCAGCGATGGAAAACATCGTTGCGGCCCTGTGCGGGTCCAGTCTGGAGAAACATTAATGCTGCTGCTGCTAGCGGAGTATCTGCAACAGTTCTACAAAGGCTTCGCGGTCTTCCAGTACCTGACCCTGCGCGGGATTCTCGGTGTGCTGACCGCGCTGGTTTTGTCGCTGTGCTATGGCCCGTGGATGATCCGCACCCTGCAGAACCGTCAGATCGGCCAGGCCGTACGTAACGACGGCCCGCAATCGCACCTGTCCAAGTCCGGTACGCCAACCATGGGTGGCGCGCTGATCCTGTCGTCCATCGGCGTCAGCACCTTGCTCTGGGCTGACCTGAGCAACCGTTATGTCTGGACTGTGCTGCTGGTGACCCTGCTGTTCGGTGCCATCGGCTGGGTCGACGACTACCGCAAGGTGATCGAGAAGAACTCCCGTGGCCTGCCGAGCCGCTGGAAATACTTCTGGCAATCGGTGTTCGGCCTCGGCGCGGCGATCTTCCTTTATATGACCGCCGCCACGCCGGTGGAAACCACCCTGATCCTGCCGATGCTCAAGGACTACAGCATTCCGCTGGGCGCCGGGTTCATCGTGCTGACCTACTTCGTGATCGTCGGTTCGAGCAACGCGGTCAACCTGACCGACGGCCTCGACGGTCTGGCGATCATGCCGACCGTAATGGTCGGTGGTGGCCTGGGCATCTTCTGCTACCTGTCGGGTAACGTGAAATTCGCCGAATACCTGCTGATCCCGTATGTGCCGGGCGCGGGCGAGCTGATCGTGTTCTGCGGCGCGCTGATCGGCGCCGGGCTGGGTTTCCTGTGGTTCAACACCTATCCGGCCCAAGTCTTCATGGGCGACGTCGGCGCGCTGGCGCTGGGCGCAGCCCTGGGCACCATCGCGGTGATCGTCCGTCAGGAAATCGTCCTGTTCATCATGGGCGGCGTGTTCGTGATGGAGACCCTGTCGGTCGTCATCCAGGTAGCGTCCTTCAAGCTGACCGGCCGTCGTGTGTTCCGCATGGCGCCGATTCACCACCACTTTGAACTCAAGGGCTGGCCCGAGCCGCGTGTGATCGTCCGTTTCTGGATCATCACCGTGATTCTCGTGCTGATCGGCCTTGCCACCCTGAAGCTGAGGTAGAACGAGTGTCTCTGATCGCTTCTGACCACTTCCGCATCGTTGTCGGCCTCGGCAAGAGCGGCATGTCCCTGGTTCGCTTCCTGGCGAACCGGGGCGTGGCGTTTGCCGTGGCCGATACGCGGGAAAATCCACCGGAACTGGCCACGCTCAAGCGTGACTATCCGCACGTGGAAGTGCGTTGTGGCGAGCTGGACGTGGAATTCCTGTGCCGTGCCGACGAACTCTACGTGAGCCCCGGCCTGGCGCTGGCGACCCCGGCCCTGCAAGCCGCCGCCGCCCGTGGGGTGAAACTGTCCGGTGACATCGAGCTGTTCGCGCGTAACGCGAAGGCGCCGATCGTGGCCATCAGCGGTTCCAATGCGAAAAGCACCGTCACCACCCTGGTCGGCGAGATGGCGGCTGCGGCCGGCAAGCGCGTCGCGGTGGGCGGCAACCTCGGCACCCCGGCGCTGGACCTGCTCAGCGATGATGTCGAGCTGTACGTGATGGAGCTGTCGAGCTTCCAGCTGGAAACTACCGATCAGCTCAACGCCGAAGTGGCGACCGTGCTCAACATCAGCGAAGACCACATGGATCGCTACAGCGGTCTGCCGGCTTACCACCTGGCCAAACACCGGATCTTCCGGGGCGCGAAGCAGTTTGTGGTCAACCGTCAGGACGCCCTGACCCGGCCGCTGATGGGCGAGGGCCAGCCATGCTGGACGTTCGGCCTGAGCAAACCGGATTTCAAGGCGTTCGGTCTGCGTGAAGAGAATGGCGAGAAATACCTGGCCTTCGAATTCCAGAACCTGATGCCGGTGCGTGAGTTGAAGGTTCGCGGCGCGCACAACCAGTCCAATGCCCTGGCGGCGCTGGCGCTCGGCCATGCCGTCGGCCTGCCGTTCGATGCCATGCTCGCGGCCTTGCGCAACTTCGCCGGCCTCGAGCATCGCTGCCAGTGGGTCCGTGATCTGGACGGCGTCGGCTATTACAACGACTCCAAAGCCACCAACGTCGGCGCCGCCCTGGCGGCCATCGAAGGCCTGGGGGCGGATATCGAAGGCAAGATCGTGCTGATCGCCGGCGGCGACGGCAAGGGTGCCGAATTCAAGGATCTGCGTGATCCGGTGGCGGCCAACTGCCGCGCCGTGATCCTGATGGGCCGCGACTCCGACAAGATCGGCGAGGCCATCGGTGATGGTGTGCCGCTGATTCGTGCAGGCTCCCTGGTTGAGGCCGTTGAGCAATGCCGCGCCGCCGCCCAATCGGGTGACGTGGTGCTGCTGTCGCCGGCCTGCGCCAGTTTCGACATGTTCAAGAATTATGAAGACCGTGGTCACCAGTTCGTCCGCGCCGTGGAGGATCTGGCATGAGCCTGCGCAATATCATCAAGCCGTATCCGTCGCCGATCATCACCGGGCGTGGTATCGACCTCGACTTCCCGATGCTCGCCGGTTGCCTGGCGTTGCTCGGTCTTGGGCTGATCATGATTGCTTCGGCCTCCACCGAAGTGGCGGCGGCCCAGTCGGGCAGCGCGCTGTATTACATGATTCGTCACCTGATCTACGTGGCGCTGGGCCTGGGTGCCTGCATCGTCACCATGATGATTCCGATCGCCACCTGGCAGCGGCTGGGCTGGATGATGCTGATCGGCGCGTTCGGTCTGCTGGTGATGGTGATTGTTCCGGGGATCGGCCGTGAAGTGAACGGTTCGATGCGCTGGATCGGCTTCAGTTTCTTCAACGTCCAGCCGTCGGAGATCGCCAAGGTCTTCGTGGTGATCTACCTCGCCGGTTATCTGGTGCGTCGTCAGAAGGAAGTGCGCGAGAGCTGGATGGGCTTCTTCAAGCCGTTCATCGTGCTGCTGCCGATGGCGGGCCTGTTGCTGATGGAGCCGGACTTTGGTGCCACGGTCGTAATGATGGGCGCCGCGGCGGCGATGCTGTTCCTCGGCGGCGTCGGCCTGTTCCGGTTCTCGCTGATGGTGGTGCTGGCGGTCGCGGCGGTGGTGTTGCTGATTCAGATGCAACCGTACCGGATGGCGCGTCTGACCAACTTCGCCGACCCATGGGCCGACCAGTTCGGTGCCGGGTATCAATTGTCCCAGGCGTTGATCGCGTTCGGTCGCGGCGAATGGCTGGGCGTCGGCCTGGGCAACAGCGTGCAGAAGCAGTTCTACCTGCCGGAAGCCCACACCGACTTCGTGTTCTCGGTACTGGCCGAGGAACTCGGCGCGGTGGGTTCGCTGTGCACCGTGGCGCTGTTCGTGTTCGTGTGTATTCGCGGCATGTACATCGGTCTGTGGGCCGAGAAGGCCAAACAGTTTTTTGCCGCTTATGTTGCCTACGGCCTGTCGTTCCTGTGGATCGGCCAGTTCCTGATCAACATCGGCGTGAACGTCGGCCTGCTGCCGACCAAGGGCCTGACCCTGCCGTTCCTCAGCTATGGCGGCAGCTCCCTGGTGATCTGCTGCGCCTGTCTTGGCCTGTTGCTGAGGATCGAGTGGGAGAGCCGGACCCACCTGGGCAGCGAAGAGATGGAATTCCAGGAGAGCGACTTCGCCGAGGAGCCGCATCATGGGCGCTAACGTATTGATCATGGCCGGCGGCACCGGCGGCCACGTGTTCCCGGCGCTGGCCTGTGCCCGTGAGTTTCAGGCGCGCGGTTACACCGTGCACTGGCTCGGCACGCCGCGCGGGATCGAGAACGATCTGGTGCCGGCGGCCGGTCTGGAATTGCATCGCATCAACGCCAGCGGTCTGCGCGGCAAGGGCAAGCTGTCGCTGCTCAAAGCGCCGTTCATGCTGCTCAAGTCGGTGTGGCAGGCACGGGCGATCATGCGTCGCCTGCGTCCGGTGTGCGTGGTCGGTTTCGGTGGTTATGTGACCGGTCCTGGCGGGGTTGCTGCCAAACTGGCCGGCGTGCCGGTGATCGTTCACGAGCAGAACGCCGTGGCCGGCACCGCCAATCGGTTGCTGGTGCCGTTCGCCGCCCGGGTGTGTGAAGCGTTCCCCGACACCTTTACCCTGTCGGACAGCCGCCGTACCACCGGGAACCCGGTGCGCAGCGAGCTGTTCCTCGAAACACCGCGCCCGGCCCTGGCCGGGCGCAAGGCGCGTTTGCTGATCCTGGGCGGAAGCCTCGGAGCAGAGCCGTTGAACAAGTTGCTGCCTGAAGCCCTGGCGCAAGTCGCTGCCGATTTGCGTCCGGAGGTGTTTCATCAGGCCGGCAGAAACCACGATGAAGTGACTGCAGAGCGCTATCGCGCCGCCGGCGTCGAGGCGCAGGTGCAGCCGTTCATCAAAGACATGGCCCAGGCCTATGGCTGGGCTGACCTGGTGGTGTGCCGTGCAGGCGCGTTGACCATCAGTGAGCTGGCTGCCGCCGGTCTGCCCTCGATGCTGGTGCCCTTGCCCCACGCGATCGACGATCACCAGACCCGCAATGCCGATTATTTGGCCCGTGAAGGCGCTGCCTTCCTGATGCCGCAAAGAACGACTGGTGCCGCGGACCTTGCCGCGCGCCTGACAGAGGTCTTGATGCAACCGCAACGACTCGAACAAATGGCCCAAGCGGCCCGCCGTCTGGCGAAACCCGAAGCCACCCGCAGCGTGGTCGATACCTGTCTGGAGGTGGCCCATGGTTGAGAATCAGAAAGCCATGCCGCAACCGGAAATGCGCCGCATCCGTCGTATCCACTTCGTCGGTATCGGCGGCGTGGGCATGTGCGGCATCGCCGAAGTGTTGCTGAACTTGGGTTACGCCGTGTCCGGCTCCGACCTTAAAGCATCGCCGGTCACCGAGCGCCTGGAGTCTTTCGGTGCGCAAATCTTCATCGGTCACCGCGCCGAGAACGCGGCTGCCGCCGACGTGCTGGTGGTGTCCAGTGCCGTCAACACGTCCAACCCGGAAGTGGCGACCGCACTGGAACGCCGTATCCCGGTGGTGCCGCGTGCCGAAATGCTCGCCGAGCTGATGCGCTATCGCCACGGCATCGCCGTCGCCGGCACTCACGGCAAGACCACCACCACCAGCCTGATCGCTTCGGTGTTCGCTGCCGGTGGCCTGGACCCGACGTTCGTCATCGGTGGCCGTCTGAATGCGGCGGGCACCAACGCCCAGCTTGGCACCAGCCGCTACCTGATCGCCGAAGCCGACGAGAGCGATGCGAGCTTCCTGCATCTGCAACCGCTGGTGGCGGTGGTGACCAACATCGACGCCGACCACATGGCGACCTACGACGGTGACTTCAACAAACTGAAGAAAACCTTCGTCGAATTCCTGCACAACCTGCCGTTCTACGGTCTGGCGGTGATGTGCCTGGACGATCCGGTGGTGCGTGAAATCCTGCCGCAGGTCAAACGTCCGACCGTGACCTACGGCTTCAGCGAAGACGCTGACGTGCGCGCGATCAATGTGCGCCAGCAGGGCATGCAGACCTTCTTCACCGTGCTGCGTCCTGACCGTGAGCCACTGGAAGTGTCGGTGAACATGCCCGGCAACCACAACGTGCTCAATTCCCTGGCGACCATTTGCATCGCCACCGACGAAGGCGTCAGCGATGAAGCCATCGTCCAGGGCCTGTCGGGTTTCCAGGGGGTCGGTCGACGCTTCCAGGTCTACGGCGAACTGCCGGTGGACGGTGGCAGCGTAATGCTGGTCGATGACTACGGTCACCACCCGACTGAAGTCGCGGCCGTGATCAAAGCCGTGCGCGGTGGCTGGCCGGAGCGCCGTCTGGTGATGGTCTACCAGCCGCACCGTTATAGCCGCACCCGCGACCTGTACGACGATTTCGTCCAGGTCCTGGCCGACGCCAACGTGGTGCTGCTGATGGAAGTCTATCCGGCCGGCGAAGAGCCGATCCCCGGTGCCGACAGCCGCAAGCTGTGCAACAGCATCCGTCAGCGCGGTCAGCTCGACCCGATCTACATCGAGCGTGGTGTCGACCTCGCACCGGTGGTCAAGCCGCTGCTGCGTGCCGGCGACATTCTGCTGTGCCAGGGCGCCGGTGATATCGGCGGTCTCGCACCGAAACTGTTGAAAAGTGAGTTGTTCGCCGGTGCCGTCGCGGCTTCGGTCGAGGGGAAGTTGAAATGACTGCTGCCTACGCCAACCTGTTCTCCACCATCGCGCCGAAAGACTTCGGCCGCGTGGCCGTGCTGTTCGGCGGTCTGAGCGCCGAGCGTGAGGTTTCGCTGAAGTCCGGCAACGCCGTGCTCAGTGCGCTGCAAAGTGCCGGTGTGGATGCGTTCGGTATCGACGTCGGCGCGGACATTCTCCAGCGCCTGCTGAGCGAAAAAATCGATCGCGCCTTCATCATTCTCCACGGTCGCGGCGGTGAAGACGGCAGCATGCAGGGCCTGCTCGAAGTGGCCGGCATTCCGTACACCGGCAGCGGCATCCTGGCTTCGGCACTGGCGATGGACAAGCTGCGTACCAAGCAGGTCTGGCACAGCCTCGGGATTCCGACGCCGCGTCACGCCGTGCTGTGCAGCGAGGCCGATTGTATTTCGGCGGCGACGGAACTGGGCTTCCCTTTGATCGTCAAACCGGCGCATGAAGGTTCAAGTATCGGGATGGCCAAAGTGACTTCCGCGTCCGAGTTGATCGACGCCTGGAAAGCGGCCAGTACCTACGATTCGCAAGTGTTGGTCGAGCAATGGATCCACGGTCCGGAGTTCACCATCGCCACCCTGCGTGACCAGGTGTTGCCTCCAATCGCCCTGGGTACGCCCCACACGTTTTACGACTACGACGCCAAGTACATCGCCAACGATACCCAGTACCGCATTCCGTGCGGGCTGGATGCCGCCAAGGAAAAGGAACTCATGGATCTCACGGCCAAGGCCTGTGAGGCGCTGGGTATCGCCGGTTGGGGCAGGGCGGACGTGATGCAGGACGCCGACGGGCAGTTCTGGTTCTTGGAAGTGAACACCGCACCGGGCATGACCGATCACAGCCTGGTGCCGATGGCGGCCAAGGCTGCCGGTCTGGATTTCCAGCAACTGGTCCTGGCCATCCTGGCCGCCAGCGTGGAAGCCGGTCACAAAGAGGCGCGAGGTTAAGACCATGCAAGGCGCACAACTCAGACATCAGCCACCCGCACCTGGCCGCAAGCCAGTGCCGCGCGGTGCCAGCCGAATGGTGGCCAAAGAGCCGATGTCCGCGCGCCTGCCAAAAGCCAATTTCGGCTTCCTGAAAGGTCTGTTCTGGCCGGTGCTGCTGGTGGCGCTCGGTTTCGGCACTTACGAAGGCGCGCAACGGCTGCTGCCGTACGCCGACCGGCCGATCACCAAGATCGCGGTGCAGGGCGACCTGAGCTACATCAGCCAGCAGGCGGTGCAGCAGCGAATCGCCCCGTACGTGGCGTCGAGCTTCTTCACCATCGATCTGGCGAGCATGCGTACCGAGCTTGAGCAGATGCCGTGGATCGCCCATGCCGAAGTACGTCGGGTATGGCCGGACCAGGTGGTGATCCGCCTCGAAGAGCAGCTGCCGGTGGCCCGTTGGGGCGACGAGTCGCTGCTCAACAACCAGGGCCAGGCGTTCACGCCCAAGGAACTGGCGAACTACGAACACCTGCCACAGCTGTTCGGCCCGCAGCGGGCGCAGCAGCAAGTGATGCAGCAATACCAGGTGCTGAGCCAGATGCTCAGGCCATTGGGCTTCTCGATCGCGCGCCTCGAATTGCGTGAGCGTGGCAGCTGGTTCCTGACCACCGGCGCCGGCAGTGCCGGCCCGGGGATCGAACTGCTGCTGGGACGCGGCAACCTGGTGGAAAAGATGCGCCGCTTCATTGCCATCTACGACAAGACGCTTAAAGAACAGATTACGAACATTGCGCGCATCGATCTGCGCTACGCCAACGGCCTCGCCGTTGGCTGGCGGGAACCAGTAGCGCCGACGACAGCCCAACCCGCTGTCGCAAAGAATTAAGAAGAGGCAGGACCCATGGCAAACGTGCAAAGCGGCAAAATGATCGTCGGTCTCGATATCGGCACCTCCAAGGTGGTGGCGCTGGTCGGCGAGGTCGCGGCTGACGGCTCGCTGGATATCGTCGGGATCGGCACCCATCCGTCCCGTGGCCTGAAGAAAGGCGTGGTGGTGAACATCGAATCCACCGTGCAATCGATTCAGCGCGCGATCGAAGAAGCCCAGCTGATGGCGGGCTGCCGCATTCACTCGGCGTTCGTCGGCGTGGCCGGCAACCATATCCGCAGCCTGAACTCCCACGGCATCGTGGCGATCCGCGACCGCGAAGTCAGCTCCGCTGACCTCGAGCGCGTCCTCGACGCCGCCCAGGCCGTGGCGATCCCGGCCGACCAGCGCGTGCTGCACACCCTGCCGCAGGATTACGTGATCGATAACCAGGAAGGCGTGCGCGAGCCGCTGGGCATGTCCGGCGTGCGTCTGGAAGCCAAGGTCCACGTCGTCACCTGCGCCGTCAACGCTGCACAGAACATTGAAAAATGCGTGCGCCGCTGCGGCCTGGAAATCGACGACATCATTCTCGAGCAACTGGCCTCGGCCTACTCGGTGCTGACCGACGACGAAAAAGAACTGGGCGTGTGCCTGGTCGACATCGGCGGCGGCACCACCGACATCGCGATCTTCACCGAAGGCGCGATCCGCCACACGGCGGTGATCCCGATTGCCGGCGATCAGGTGACCAACGACATCGCCATGGCGTTGCGCACCCCGACCCAGTACGCCGAAGAGATCAAGATCCGCTATGCCTGCGCCCTGGCGAAACTGGCCGGTGCCGGCGAGACCATCAAGGTGCCGAGCGTCGGCGACCGTCCACCGCGCGAACTGTCGCGCCAGGCCCTGGCCGAAGTGGTCGAGCCGCGTTACGACGAACTGTTCACCCTGATTCAGGCCGAGCTGCGTCGCAGCGGCTACGAAGACCTGATTCCGGCGGGCATCGTCCTGACCGGCGGTACGTCGAAGATGGAAGGCGCCACCGAACTGGCCGAGGAAATCTTCCACATGCCGGTCCGCCTCGGTGTGCCGCACGGCGTGAAAGGTCTGGATGACGTGGTGCGCAACCCGATCTATTCCACCGGCGTCGGCCTGTTGATGTACGGCCTGCAAAAGCAGTCCGACGGGATTTCGTTCTCGGGCATCGGCAGCCGCGAAAGCTATAGCAGCGACGAGCCTCAGGCGCCGCTGCTGGACCGCTTGAAGAAGTGGGTCCAGGGCAACTTTTAAGCTTCAGGCGAACGCTTGAAGCGCCAAGAGCAAGCAGTAGAAACACCGCAACAAAATGCAGTAGGCGAAAAAACTAGAGAATGTAAGGAGAGGGAAAATGTTCGAACTCGTAGACAACATCCCCGCAAGCCCGGTAATCAAGGTTATCGGTGTTGGCGGTGGCGGCGGCAACGCTGTCAACCACATGGTCAAGAGCAACATCGAAGGCGTTGAATTCATCTGCGCCAACACCGATGCTCAAGCCCTGAAAAACATCGGCGCACGTACCATTCTGCAACTGGGTACTGGCGTGACCAAAGGCCTGGGCGCGGGCGCCAACCCGGAAGTCGGCCGTCAAGCCGCTCTGGAAGACCGCGAGCGCATCGCTGAAGTCCTGGCCGGCACCAACATGGTGTTCATCACCACTGGCATGGGCGGCGGCACCGGTACGGGTGCTGCGCCGATCATCGCCGAAGTGGCCAAGGAAATGGGCATCCTGACCGTAGCGGTCGTGACCCGTCCGTTCCCGTTCGAAGGCCGCAAGCGTATGCAGATCGCCGACGAAGGCATCCGCATGCTGTCCGAAAGCGTCGACTCGTTGATCACCATTCCCAACGAGAAGCTGCTGACCATCCTCGGTAAAGACGCAAGCCTGCTGTCGGCTTTCGCCAAGGCTGACGATGTACTGGCCGGTGCCGTTCGCGGTATCTCCGACATCATCAAGCGTCCGGGCATGATCAACGTCGACTTCGCCGACGTGCGCACCGTGATGAGCGAAATGGGCATGGCGATGATGGGCACTGGCTGCGCCAGCGGTCCGAACCGTGCGCGTGAAGCCACTGAAGCGGCGATCCGTAACCCGCTGCTGGAAGACGTGAATCTGCAAGGCGCTCGCGGCATTCTGGTGAACATCACCGCAGGTCCTGACCTGTCCCTGGGCGAGTACTCCGACGTGGGTAGCATCATCGAAGCCTTCGCTTCCGAGCACGCGATGGTCAAGGTCGGTACTGTTATCGATCCGGACATGCGCGACGAACTGCACGTGACCGTGGTTGCCACCGGTCTGGGCGCGAAAATCGAGAAACCTGTGAAGGTCATCGACAATACCGTTCATACCTCGATGGCTGCCGCTCAGGTGCAACAACCGGCGCCCGCTCGTCAGGAAGCTCCAGCGGTGAATTACCGTGACCTGGACCGTCCGACCGTCATGCGCAACCAGGCTCAGGCCGGTGCTGCGACTGCCGCGAAGATGAATCCGCAAGATGACCTGGACTACCTGGACATCCCGGCTTTCCTGCGTCGTCAGGCCGATTGATGAAATGTATCAGGGGTATTCGGGTGATTGGTGTTCAGCAAAGGCTCGGTCTGCTATCATCGCCAGCCTTTGTTGATACCAGTTCGCAATTTGCGCTGAAGCGGCCCATGCCATGATTAAACAACGCACCCTGAAGAATATTATCCGTGCCACAGGTGTCGGCCTGCACTCCGGGGAGAAGGTCTATCTGACCCTCAAGCCTGCGCCTGTCGACACTGGCATTGTGTTTTGTCGCGCTGACCTCGACCCTGTGGTGCAGATTCCTGCCCGCGCGGAAAACGTCGGTGAAACCACTATGTCGACCACGCTGGTTAACGGTGACGTCAAAGTGGACACGGTAGAGCACTTGCTCTCGGCCATGGCTGGCCTGGGCATCGATAACGCCTACGTCGAGCTCTCCGCGTCCGAAGTCCCGATCATGGATGGCAGCGCCGGACCCTTCGTATTCCTGATTCAATCGGCTGGCCTGGAAGAACAGGACGCCGCCAAGAAATTCATCCGCATCCTGCGTGAAGTGACAGTGGAAGACGGCGACAAGCGCGCCACTTTCGTCCCTTTCGACGGGTTCAAGGTGAGCTTCGAGATCGATTTCGATCACCCGGTATTCCGGGACCGCACCCAGAGTGCAAGCGTGGACTTTTCCAGCACTTCGTTCGTAAAAGAAGTCAGCCGCGCCCGTACTTTCGGTTTCATGAGTGACATCGAGTACCTGCGCAAGCACAACCTCGCACTCGGCGGCAGCGTGGAAAACGCGATCGTGGTCGATTCCGATGGTGTACTGAACGAAGACGGCCTTCGCTACGAAGACGAGTTCGTCAAGCACAAGATCCTCGATGCAATTGGTGACCTGTACCTGCTGGGCAATAGCCTGATTGGTGAGTTCAAGGGCTTCAAGTCCGGTCATGCACTGAACAACCAGCTGCTGCGCAAGTTGATTGAGCAGAAAGACGCTTGGGAAGTCGTGACGTTCGAAGACGCCAGC
This sequence comes from Pseudomonas sp. B2M1-30, assembly GCF_025447575.1. Classification (NCBI taxonomy): domain Bacteria; kingdom Pseudomonadati; phylum Pseudomonadota; class Gammaproteobacteria; order Pseudomonadales; family Pseudomonadaceae; genus Pseudomonas; species Pseudomonas sp. B2M1-30. The sequence goes on from NZ_JAOEJT010000004.1 coordinate 39,022, forward strand.
ACTGCACCGATCTCTTACATGCGCCCGGTTGCGGCAGTGTAAGTAAAAAACCTCTCTAGTTTTTTGAAGGCCACCTTTGGGTGGCCTTTTTTTATGTCTGCCAGAAAGGCGCGGCCACCACTCGATTGCGCCCTGCATCCTTGGCTTGATACAGCGCCTTGTCCGCCGCGAACAGCAGTCGCTCCAGCGTGATTTCGCAGTCCGCCGTCCAGGTGCCGATGCCGATACTCACCGTCATCGGCAGTTCTGCACCCTCGACCTTCGGCAACCGCTCCACGGCCTCGCGGATATGCTCGGCAATCTGCTGCGCGCCTGTGCTGTCGGTTTCGGCGAGGATCACCGAAAACTCCTCGCCGCCATAGCGCGCCACCAGGTCTCCCGGGCGCCGCACGTTCGCGCAAATCACCCTGGCCAGCTCGCGCAATGCCTGATCCCCGGCCTGATGCCCGTGACGGTCGTTGAATGCCTTGAAGTGATCGGCATCGATCATCATCACCGACAGCGGTTTGCCCGAGCGCTGGGCGCGGAACCATTCGTGGCGCAGGGATTGATCGAGCATCCGCCGGTTGGCGACTCCGGTCAGGGCGTCGGTGGCGGCCAGTTTCGCCAGCTCGCGTTCGGCCTGATGGCGCAGGCGCAGTTCCCGGGCGAGCAGCCAGGTCAGCCACAACGGGCCGACACACAGTACGCCGGTGGCGCCGCTGATCAGGATCGCGGTGCGTCGCCAGGCGCCGAACACTTCGTCGTTGGACAGCGCAACGATGACCGTCAGCGGCAGGTTGCCGACTCTGGAATAGGTGTAGAGCCGTTGCTTGTAATCCATGCTCGAGATGCTGTTGAAACTGCCATTGCCGCTGTGATCCCGCAGGATTCGCACGACGTTTGGCCGGCTGGCGAAGCTTTTGCCGATCGAGTCGCTCTGCAGATAAGGCTTTTGCGCCAGCAGGAGGCCGTCGTTATCAATGATGTTCAATGTGCTGTCGCTGCCGATGTCGAGGCTGTTGAACAGCTCGTCGAAGTAATCGAGCTTCATCGATGCCACGGCGACCCCGACGAACTCGCCGGTTTCCGAGGAGATGCGCCGGCTGAAACTGATCCGCCACTGGTTGGCATCCTCGCAATTGCAGCGGGTCTTGAACGGACGGCTGATGAACATGCCGGCGTCGCGGTTGAAGGCATGGGCCAGAAAGTAATCGCGGTCGGCGAAATTGCCCGGTTTGGGTTCGATCCGCGACGAGTCGGCGACGACCTCGCCATGCTTGTCCAGCAGCAGGATGTCGCCCTTGAAGCGTGCGGTGGTGGAGCGATCGAACAGTGCCAGATGACGGATCTGCGGCGAGACGTTTTTCAGATCCTCGCGCTGGGCGGCGGCGATCAGGCCTTGCAGGGTCAGGTCATAGAGTTCGACGGTGCGCAGCACATCGGCATCGATCAGTTGAGCGATGGTGGTTGCGCCACGGGTAGCGGACTCCTGGGCGCTGGCATGCTCGCGGATCAGCAGGAAAGTGACGATGCACACAATCGCGATCACGGTCAGCAGGCTGCCGAAGATCAACAGCAGCTCGGGGCGTCCGGTCTTGCCCGAAACGAGTGGGATACGGCTCGCGATCATGGGGGGGCTGTCGGTGGTGGATTCTTGTTAGCTTAGGCGGGCAGAAACCATTGTGGGAGCGGGCTTGCTCGCGAAGGCGACTTTCCAGCCACAATGGATGTTGACTGACAGGCCGTATTCGCGGGCAGGCCCGCTCCCACAGGTGATGTGACAGGTCTGAAGAGTGTTTCAGACCTGTTCTGTCTGCGTAGCGCCGATCTTAGAAGACGTTGATCGGGTAGTCGATGATTACCCGGTATTCATCTGTGTCCGAGTCCAGCGCGCCGTAGCCGTTGCCGCCACGATTGGTCGCCCATTGCAGGCGTACCGCGAGATCCTTGGCCTGACCGCTCTGCACCACGTATTTGAGGTCGAGGTCGCGCTCCCAGTGCTTGGCGTTGCGGCCCTCGGCGCTGTACCACGAGGCGTAGCCGGGGCTGGTCGGGTCGACTTTGGTCAGATCCAGCGTGCCGCGTGAGTAGGACACCGCCGAAGTCAGGCCCGGCAGGCCGACGCCGGCGAAGTCGTAGGCGTACTTGAGTTTCCACGAGCGCTCGTTCGGGCCGTTGAAGTCAGAGTATTGCTGGGAGTTGTCGAGGTAGATGCTGTCACCCTGACTGATGTAGTCGAACGGCGTGTTGCCGTTGACCCGCTGATACGCGGCGGTGACGCTGTGATGACCGACGCCGACGGTGAAATGCAGGCTGTAGGTGTTGTTGTCGATGTTGCCCAGCAGCGCATCGCCGGTGTCCTGGGTGTGATAGACGTGCAGGCCCGGGTTGAGGCTGACCAGATCGTTCAGCGCCCAGGTGTAGTCGAGGTCGTAGTAGTACTGGTTCCAGATGTCCTTGAGCTCGGAGGCGTAGAGGCTGCTGGTCAGGCCTTCGACGCCGCTCCAGGCCACGCCGGCCCAGTTCAGGTGGCGGCTGTCATCGCCCTCGGCCAGTGTGCCGTAGGAGGTGCCGATGCGTTTGTGGCCGCTCTGGTTGTAGGGCTTGGTGAAGCTGGCCTGGCCGCCTTCGATCAGCCAGCCGTCGAAGCTGTGATTGGTCAGGCTGATGCCACGAAAGGTCTGCGGCAGCATGCGGGTTTCACCGCCGGCGATCACCGGGTTGGCGAGAAACAGGTCACCGGCCTTCAGCTCGGTATCGAACGCGCGCATCTTCAAGGTGCCGCCCGCCGTGGAGAACGAGCCCGGCGCTTTGCCGTTGCCATCGCCGACCGGCAGGATGCTGGAGTTGTCCGTGCCGCCACCGCCATCGAGTTTCAGGCCGAGCATGGCGTGGGCATCGATGCCGAAGCCGACCGTGCCTTCGCTGTAGCCTGACTCGAATCTGCCGAGAAAGCCCTGACCCCACTCGATGTTGTCGTCCGCGTGCTGCAGGCGGTTGCGGTTCATGTAGTAGTTGCGGGCGTTGAGGTTCAGGCTCGAGCCTTCGACGAAGCCTGCCGGTGCAGCTTCTTCGGCGTGAGCGACAGGGGCAATCGTTGCGGCAATTGCAATGAACAACGGGGTGAAACGGACTGGGTAACGCACTTGCGGTAAAGCTCCTTGGGTCAACTGACACTTCAATGTCTTGAGGTGCGGGATGTTTCTTATTGGAGAAGACGAACCTGACGGCTTTCAGACCACAACGAGAAAAGGCCGCTGAAAATCAGCGGCCTGCAAGGACGACGGTTGAACGGGAAGAGCCAAACAAACCGCGTCGAGGGAAATGGAGCGGGGGGCGACTCAGCTGTCTTTCTCGGACGCGGAGCGGGATTCGGAAACCGCCGCCTGTGGGGCTTGCGTGGCGTCTTTGGCCTTGGCCATCATTTCTGCCTGATGCTGTTCATACGCTTGAGCCCGTGCGCTGTTGTGCGCCACGAACGTTTGGGATTCTTCAGCCATCGCCATTGGCGACAGGATCAATGAGGACAAAACGAAAGCGCTGGCAATACCCATACTGTTGGACATCTTGAAAACCTTCTTGCTTGGCAAGTGCTGTTTGATGCGGGCAACGATAAGGTCGCCGGGCGCCGGGAAACAGCGTGATTTTCATAAATGACTGTTACAGCAGAAGCAAAGATCGGCGAGCAGCGATCAAGAGCCACCTCACCCCAGCCCTCTCCCCCAGGGGGACGAGGGGAAAGGGAGCCGATTTGTATGGTTATCAAAAACGGAGTCCGCCTCGATAGTTCAGGTCGACGGAACACGCACAAACGCCTCGGTCAGTTCCCTCTCCCTCTGGGAGAGGGCTAGGGTGAGGGCAGCGATCCGGAGCCGATCACAATCAGACCGGCAAATGAATCCCGAACGTATTCATCCCGCGATCACTGCGCACAAACACATCCCCGCCGTGCATCAACGCGATCGCCTTGACGATCGCCAGCCCCAGTCCATGGTTGTTGCCGCTGTTGCTGCGCGATGCATCGACCCGATAAAACCGCTCGAACAGACGGGGCAGGTGCTCGCCGGCAATCGGCGAGCCGGGGTTGGCGACGCCAATGCTGACCTGATGTTCCTCGACCGTGATCTGCACCTCGATCACCTGACCCGGCCCGGTGTGCTGCACCGCATTGCTCAGCAGGTTGATCAAGGCCCGGCGCAGATGAGCGACCTCGATCCGCACCTGCGCGTCACCACTGACCCGTACCTGCACCTGGGCGTCTTCGAGAATGAAGTCCAGATACTCGAGGGTGGTCGCCACTTCGTCGGCCAGTGAGGTGGACGTGAGTTTGGTCGCCTTGTTGCCCTGGTCAGCGCTGGCGAGAAACAGCATGTCATTGATGATCGAGCGCAGCCGCTCCAGCTCTTCCAGATTCGACTGCAGCACCTCGAAGTAATGTTCCGCCGAGCGTCCGCGAGTGAGGGCGACCTGGGTCTGGCCGATCAGGTTGGTCAGCGGCGAGCGCAGCTCGTGGGCGACGTCGGCATTGAACGATTCGAGCCGCGAATACGCTTGCTCGACCCGTTCCAGCGTCGAGTTGAACGAGTCGACGAACTGCGCCAGCTCCGGCGGCAACGGCGACATTCGCAGCCGTCCGGCCCGCAGCGGTGGCGCCAGGCGCTGGGCTTCGTGGGAGAGTTTGATCAGTGGCTTGAGGCCGATGCGCGCCACCCAGTAACCCAGCGCCGAGGCCAGTAGCACGCCGACAATCGCCAGACTGATCAAGGCAATCAGCAGGTTGTGTTGGGTCTGGTGAAAGGTCTCGGTGTCGATGCCGATCATGAAGCGCAACGGCGGACGCTGATCCTTGGCCGGCAACTCGGTCAGCAGCACTTTCAGTGGATAGGGATGATCGGGCAATTGCAGGTCATGCATGCCCAGCGGACCGTTGGCGAAGCGGCGGATCAAGGTGTCCGGCTCGCCGTATTCGTAACCTGGATCACCGCTCACCACCCAGAAGCGGATGCGCTTGTCCTCTTCACCGAGCAGTTTGAGCTTGGCGTTGATCTTCACCCAATGCTCGGGCGTGCCGTAACGGTTGAGGGCCGATTCGAGCACGCTGTAGCGGGCATCCAGCTCGGCTTCCGGCAACAGCCCCAGGCCCTTGTCCACCTGCTGATACAGCGCGCCGCCGATCAGCAAAAACACCAGCAGCGCCACCAGGGTGAACATCCCGCTCAGGCGCAGTGCAATGGAGTTACTGGACACCACGGCTCTCCAGCACATAACCCATGCCACGGATGGTGTGCAGCAGTTTTTCGTCGAACGGCCCGTCGAGCTTGGCCCGCAGGCGCTTGATCGCGACTTCGACGACGTTGGCATCGCTGTCGAAATTGATGTCCCAAACCATTTCCGCAATCGCGGTTTTCGACAGGATTTCCCCCTGCCGCCGGGCCAGTACGCTGAGCAGCGAGAACTCCTTGGCGGTCAGATCCAGCCGCGTACCGGCGCGGGTCGCCTTGCGGCTGATCAGATCGATCCACAGGTCGGCGATGCTCACCTGCACGGGTTCGTGGCCGCCGCTGCGCCGGGTCAGCGCTTGCAGGCGGGCCACCAGTTCGAGGAAGGAAAACGGTTTGCCCAGATAGTCGTCGGCACCGTCGCGCAGCCCCTTGATGCGGTCTTCGACGCGCTCGCGGGCGGTGAGCATTATCACCGGGGTCTGCTTGCGCGCACGCAACGCACGCAGCACGCCGAAGCCGTCCAGCCCCGGCAGCATCACGTCGAGGACGATCACCGCGTAGTCGCCTTCCAGCGCCAGGTGCAGACCTTCGATACCGTCGCGGGCCAGATCCACGGTGTAACCCTGTTCCGTCAGGCCACGGTGCAGATAGTCCGCGGTTTTCTCTTCGTCTTCGATAATCAGAACGCGCATGACCCTGCCTCAGTCGGTAGTCGCCAGCATCGCTTCGGGTGCTGGTTTGGGCTTATGGAACAGCCGCTCGAGCCACAAGTATATGACCGGCGTGGTAAACAGCGTCAGCGCCTGGCTCACCAGCAGGCCGCCAACCACCGCGATCCCCAGCGGCTGGCGCAGTTCGGCGCCGGTGCCGTAGCCGAGCATCAGCGGCAGCGCGCCGAGCAGGGCGGCGAGGGTGGTCATGATGATCGGCCGGAACCGCGTCACGCACGCCTCGAAGATCGCATCCTGCGGCGGCAACCCTCGATGACGCTGGGCTTCCAGGGCAAAGTCGATCATCAGGATGCCGTTCTTCTTGACGATCCCGATCAGCAACACCAGGCCGATCAGCGCCATGATCGAAAAGTCCTGGCCACAAATCCACAACATGATGACCGCCCCGAGGCCTGCCGCTGGCAGAGTCGAGATGATTGTCAGCGGATGCACGAAGCTCTCGTAGAGCACGCCGAGAATGATGTACACCGCCACCAGCGCGGCGAGAATCAGCCACGGCTGGCTCTTCAGCGAGCTCTGGAACGCCTGGGCCGCGCCCTGGAAATTGCCGCTGATCGTGGTCGGCATGCCGATCTCGGCCTTGGCCTGATTGAGCAGAATCACCGCGTCGCCCAACGCCACGCCGGGGGCGAGGTTGAACGACAGGTTGGCGGCCGGGAACATGCCGTCATGGGCGATGGACAGCGGGCCGATGGTCGGTGCATCGAATTTGGCCACTGCCGACAACGGCACCATTTCCCCGCTGAGCGGCGAGCGCAGGTAGAAATAATTCAGGCTTTCAGCCTTGCCGCGCTGTTGGGTGTCCAGCTCCAGAATCACGTTGTACTGGTTGACCTGGGTCTGGAATTCATTGATCTGCCGCTGGCCGAAAGCGTCGTACAGCGCTTCGTCGACATCGCTGGCGGTCAGGCCGAAACGCGCGGCGGCGCTGCGGTCGATGCTGATGTGGGTGATGCTGCCACCCAGTTGCAGGTCGTTGGAAATGTCGCGGAACGCCGGGATGCTGCGCAGTTTTTCGGTCAGGCGCTGAGTCCAGGTGGCGAGCGTCGGGCCGTCGTTGCTCTTGAGTACGTACTGGTACTGCGCGCGGCTCGGGCCAGAGCTGAGGTTGATGTCCTGGCCGGCGCGCAGGTAGAGCACGATGCCGGGGACTTTCATCAGTTGCGGGCGAATGCGGTCGATGAACTGGCTGGCCGAGACATCGCGGTCGCCGCGTTTTTTCAGGGCAATCCAGAAGCGGCCGTTGGCGATGGTCTGGTTGCTGCCGGACACGCCGACCGAGTGCGAAAACGCCTGCACCGCCGGGTCGGCGGCGACGATTTCGGCCATCGCCAGGTGTTTTTTCACCATGTCGCCGTAGGAAATATCCGCAGCGGCTTCCGTGGTGCCGAGGACGAAACCGGTGTCCTGCACCGGAAAGAAACCCTTGGGGATAAACACGTAACCGCCAATCGCCAGCGCGACCGACACGCCGAACACGCCGATCATCAGCTTCTGGTGGGCGAGGGCGCGGCGCAGGCCCTTTGCATACCAGGCGACCAGTCGTTCGCTGAAGCCCGGTTTGTCGTGGGCGTGATGCACCGGTCTGCGCATGAACAGCGCCGCGAGGGTCGGCGCCAGGGTCAGCGACACCACCACGGAAATCAGGATGGTCGAGGTCGCGGTCAGGGCAAACTCCTTGAACAGCCGCCCGACCACGCCGCCCATAAACAGCAATGGAATGAACGCCGCCACCAGCGAAAAGCTGATCGACACCACGGTAAAGCCAATCTCCCCGGCTCCCTTGACCGCCGCTTCGCGCATGCTGTCGCCGGCCTCCAGATGACGGTGAATGTTCTCCACCACCACGATCGCATCGTCGACCACAAAGCCTACCGCCACCACGATGGCCACCAGGGTCAGGTTGTTCAGGCTGAAACCCAGCAAATACATCAGGGCGAAACTGGCGGTCAGCGACACACCGAGCACCGCCGAGACAATCATCGTCGCCGACAACTGGCGCAGGAACAGCGCCATCACCGCCACCACCAGCAGGATCGCGATCATCAGGGTGATCTCGACCTCATGCAGGGAGGCGCGAATGGTCTGGGTGCGGTCGATCAGGGTTTTGACCTGTACCGAGGCCGGCAGCATGGCTTCCAGGCCCGGCAAGGCGGCTTGAATCCGGTCCACCGTCTCGACGATGTTCGCCCCCGGTTGTCGCGAGATCACCAGGTTCACGCCCGGTTGATCGCCGGCCCAGGCCTGCACGTAGGCATCTTCCGAACCGTTGACGACTTTGGCGACATCGCGCAGGTGAACCGGGGCGCCGTCCTTGTAGGAAACGATGAGTTGGCTGTAGTCCTCGGGATGGAACAACTGGTCGTTGGTCGACAGGGTGGAAATGCTCGACTCGCCGTACAGCGCACCTTTCGCCAGATTGAGGCTGGTCTGCTGGATCGCCAGGCGAATGTCGGCGAGGGTCAGGCCGATGGCCGCCAGTTTGTCCGCCGAGGCCTGAACGCGGATCGCCGGACGTTGCTGACCGGTAATGTTGATTTGGCCTACGCCGTCGATCTGACTGATCTGACGGGCCAGCAGGGTTTCCACCAGATCGCTGAGCTCGGTGCCGGGCATCTGCGTCGAGCTGACACTGAGGATCAGCACCGGGCTGTCGGCCGGGTTGACCTTCTTCCAGGTCGGCAGGGTCGGCATGTCCTTGGGCAGTTTGCCGGCGGCGGTGTTGATCGCGGCCTGCACTTCCTGCGCGGCGGTGTCGATGCTCTTGTCGAGGGTGAATTGCAGGGTCAGCAGGCTCGTTCCCAAGGCGCTGCTGGAGGTCATCTGGGTCATGCCGGGGATGGCACTGAATTGCACCTCCAGCGGCGTGGCGACCGACGACGCCATGGTGTCGGGGCTGGCGCCGGGAAGCTGCGCGGAGACTTGAATCGTCGGAAATTCCGCTTCCGGCAGTGGGGCAATCGGCAGTCGCGGGAAGGCAATCACCCCGACCAGCACCAGGGCGATGGTCAGAAGAATCGTTGCGACCGGGTGGTCGATGCACCAGGTTGAGACGCCACGATGGGACTTCATGGCTTCGGCTCCGCTTGCACCACTTGCGCGGGCTCGGTCATCACCTGCACGGTCGAGCCGGGTTTGAGCCGCGACTGGCCGTCGCTGACCAGCCGGTCACCGGCGTTCACGCCTTTGATGATGTCCTGGCCGCTGCCCTGGTAAACCATTTGCACCTGCACCGCTTCAACCTTGTCGCCGTTGACCCGGTACACGAAATGTTGATCGAGGCCACGTTGTACGACGGTGGGCGGCACCACCAGCGCATCTTTCTCCAATGCGGTCTGAATCTTTACCGTCACCAGCAGGCCGGGCCAGAGCTTCTGGCCGGGGTTGTCGAATTCGGCCTTGGCGCGGATGGTGCCGGTGTTGGCGTTGATCTGGTTGTCGATCAGGGTCAGGTGACCTTCGCCGAGCAGGTTGCCGGTTTCGCCATCGGTGTCGGCGCCGATGTAGGCCTTGACCTGGGCGTGCTGCGGATCGGCGATCAGGCCTTGCAGGGTCGGCAGCATTTGCTGGGGCAGGGAGAATTCCACGGCGATCGGGTCGATCTGGGTCACGGTGAATAGACCCTGGGTGTCGGTCATGCGCAGGAAGTTGCCTTCGTCGACCGTACGAATCCCGACGCGGCCGGTGACTGGAGAGCGAATCTGGGTGTAGGACAGTTGTACCTGCGCCGCGTCAATCGAGGCCTGGTTGCCTTGGGCGGTGGCTTTGAGCTGGTTGACCAGCGCCTGTTGCTGATCGTAGGTCTGCTTGGACACGCCGTCGTCGACGCTGAGCAGTTTGTAGCGCTTGAGGTTGACCAGCGCCACTTGCAGTTGCGCCTGGCTTTCGCCCAATTGTGCGCGGGCCTGGTCGAGGCTGGCGCGGATCGAGCGGTCGTCGATGGTGGCGAGCAGGTCGCCGGCCTTCACCAACTGGCCTTCCTTGACCAGGATTTTGGTGAGGATGCCGTCGATCTGCGGGCGCACCACGACGCTGTGCAAGGAAAGCACCGAGCCGATGCCGCTGGTGTAGCGGGGAACGTCTTTGGCGCTGACGGCGACTACCCGCACGGGGATGGCGGTGGGGCCGGCCAGTTTGGTCGGCGCGGGTTTTGTGGCGTACCACAGACCGGCGGCTGCCAGGGCGATGAGCAGGGTGGCGAGCAGGGCGGGGCGTTTCTGGATTCGCATGCGATGGGGCGCCGGACGGAGTTAGGGCAGGGTTGGGTTCTTTATAAACCTGTCTGGGGGTCAGGAGGGTGACTTGAAACTGACGGCGTTGTCAGTTTGGGCTTTTTGGCGGCCTCTGGGCCGGCCAGGCTTTTGTCTGGATTGGGTGAATATCCGTTGCTTCGGGTGTTGCGGCTGGCGGTTTCGCCCTTACGGCGAGTCACCTTTTTCAGACGCCAAAAAGGTAACCCAAAAGGCTTGGCCCCGGCGTTCGGCTCCTCGCTGAGGCTCGGAGTTCCTTCGTTGCGGGATTCATCCGGGGGGCATCGCCTACGGTTTGCTTCGCTGCACCTCCTCTCGATGTGTTTGGCTGCGCCAAACGGTCGCTGCGCTCCCACCCCCGGATAAATCCCTCCACTCAGCCTGCCGAAGGGGCCGGCACGGCAAGATCAAAAGCGGTACTCGAGCTAACGCTCATTGTGTTGAGTGGTGAGAGGCGGAGGTGGACGGCTTTTGTTTTTGCTTTTCTGTGGGAGTGGGCTTGCCCACGAAGGCGGCCTTCGGGCCGACCTGGTTTTGGTGGGTGTACATATTCTTTGCTGCCGCTGTGGTCAGTCCCCTCTCCCCTTGGGAGAGGGCTAGGGTGAGGGGCTTTTGATCTTGGCTGTACGGACCGGGGACATGGTTTACAGGAATCAATGGAGCCATTCAGCCCCCCCACAAAAATCTCCAGCTCCCGACCCCCTCCACACGGGTATACTGACCACCTTCGCGGCTCACCTGTCGAGCCCGACTTTCATGCTTTGCGGAGCCTCCATGACTTCCCCGATCCAACCGCCGGTTGACGATACCCTCAACGATGTCCCGGCAGAACTGGCCGAGGCCAGCGACAGCAAACCGGCGATTCCCGCATTCAAGTTCCCGTTCAAGCCGGGTGAGCTGGCCGCCGCCAAAGGCGCGAAGCAGCCGCATTACAAGGGCAGTGCCGGCGACCGTCATGCCAAGACCCCGGGCGTGGCCCCGTCGGGCACTCGTCGTTCGATGGGCAAGCGCTGATTTCACTCCCTCCTGCGGCCATCTGCTGCGATTTTCGGTCGCAGTGATGGCTAAGTGCTCAGATCCTGAGCCAGATCAACGTTTAACCATTTGGTGCGCTTAGAGTCAGCAGCCCTGCCGACTCTTTCCCATAAAACGAGCGCGCTTTCCATGAAGATCAATCTCCCGGTGACCGGTCGCAACGTCGAAGTGGCGCTGGATGCGAACATTCTCTCGACCACCGATCTGAGCAGCGCGATTACTTACGCCAACGACGACTTCATCAAGATCAGCGGTTACAGCCGTGACGAGTTGCTGGGCGCACCGCACAACCTGTTGCGTCATCCGGACATGCCGGCGCAGGCGTTTGCGCATATGTGGCAGACGCTCAAGCGTGGGCGGTCGTGGATGGGGCTGGTGAAAAATCGCTGCAAGAACGGTGATCACTATTGGGTCAGTGCCTTCGCTACGCCAGTGACGCACAACGGTGCGGCGGTGGAGTTTCAGTCGGTGCGTACCCGAGCCGATGCGCGGCAGGTCGAGGCGGCGGAGCGGGTGTATGCGCAGTTGCGCGGGGAGCGGGTGTCGCGTTGGCAGCGTTTGCCGGTGCTGAGCCTGCGGGCGAAGGTCACGGCGCTGAGCACTGCCTTGCTGGCGCTGGTGCTGGGTGTCGAGGCGTGGTTGCGGCCGGAGTCGGCATGGATTGATGGCGCTTTGTTTGTCGCGGGTAGCGGTGTTTGCGCGTTGGCCCTGGGCTGGTTGTTGCGGCCGCTCAAGCGTTTGACCGAGAGGGCGCGGTGGATTGCCGACAATCCATTAAGTCAGAGCATTTATACCGGGCGCCGCGATGAGTTCGGGCAGATCGAGTTCGCCTTGCAGATGCTGGAAGCACAGGTCGGTGCGGTGGTCGGGCGCATGGGTGATGCTTCGCAACAGTTGGCCGGGCATGCGGCGCAACTGGTCGAGCATCTGCACAGCAGCCACACCAGCACCCTGGCCCAGCAGGCGGAAACCGATCAGGTGGCGGCGGCGATTCATCAGATGGCCGCGAGCGTCGCTGAGGTCGCCAGTCATGCTCAGCAGGCCTCGGTGGCCGCCGACATGGCCGGGACGGAAACCCGCGAAGGGCATTGGCTGGTCGGCGAGAGTCGCAGCGCGGTGTTGCGGCTGGCCGAGGAGTTGGGGCGCGCCACCGAGGTGATTCATCAACTCGAAGGGCACAGCAGCGAGATTTCCGGAGTGCTGGAGGTGATTCGCAGCATTGCCGAACAGACCAATCTGCTGGCGCTCAATGCCGCTATCGAAGCCGCGCGGGCCGGAGACGCCGGGCGTGGATTTGCGGTGGTGGCCGATGAGGTGCGCGGGCTGGCCCAGCGGACCCAGCAGTCGACCAACGAGATTCAGCGGATGATCAGCACCCTGCAAAACGGTGCGCGGGATGCGGTGCTGGCGATGCAGCAGAGCAGCGAGCATGTGGATAACAGCGTCGAACAGGCGCAACGCGCGGCGCAGGCGCTGGACGGAATCAGCGGCCGGGTCGAGCAGATTACCGAGATGAGCCTGCAGATTGCGGCGGCGGTGGAACAGCAGAGCGCGGTCAGCGAGGACATCAATCGCAACATCGTCAGCATTCGTTCGGCGTGTGAGCTGACGGTGGATGAAGGACGCGAGAGTCAGCGCAACTCACAGGATGTGGCAGGGCTGGCGGGGGATCTGCGCTTGCTGGCGCGGGAGTTCTGGGGGCGTCGGCAGGTTCGGGATTGAGGGTGTTTTGCCGGGCCTCATCGCGGGCTGGCCCGCGAAGGGGCCATCAGTCTCGATACCAATCCCGAATCAAGCCGCCCGCAACGAAATGAAGGCATAAGTCAGCGCCGGCTCCGTCACCACCTGCGCCCCGGCCGCCAGCACCTGCCCGGCAATGTCTTCGCCGGACACATGAAACAGCCACTCACCGGGCGCTTCGCTCAACGGCTGCGCCGTCACCTGATCGATTGCCGAAGCCAGCGCGTTCATGTCCGGCAGGTACGCGGTAAACCCGTCACCCTTGAGGGCCGTGGTGTGAATCCCGAGCATCGCGCAGATCACTTCCTTGACCCGAATGTCGTCCCGATCCGCCTGGCGCGAACGCTGGATCAGGTCGGCCAGTTCCTGATCCACCAGCTCACCACCGAGGATCAAGTCCGGGCCTTGCTGCCACGACTCCGGCGGGCATTCCTTGGCGACCGGGTCGAGCGGGATGTGCGGATTGATTTCCATCGGGTAGATGCGGCACACCAGTGGCCGGCGCTCGTAGATGCGGCACAACCGGTCTTCGTCAAGATTCCGGCAGGGGCCGACGTTGTAGGCGGCGAAAGTGATTGCCACATGCGCCTGCGACTGGCCGCTGCGCACCGGTGCCGACCGTCGCTCGGCGTGTTCGCGTTGTTGCGTCGGCAAGCCCAGGCCATTGTCCAGGAATGCCTCTACCAGCACGATCACCTGGCCACCGTCGGCCGCCCACATGCGGGCTTCGGCCAAGGTCAGGGGGACGTGGTGATCGGTGCAGCATTTGCCGCAGCCCACGCAGGAAAACGTCGTATTCATTGAGCGGCCGGTCTTCAATCAGGGTGTGAATCGGCGACGTAAAGCCGCCATGCAGACGCTGATTGAAGCAAGTTGTGCGCCATTCGATCAGGGTTTGGCGCTCGGGCGGATCGAGTCCCACTCGGTGACGAAGGCGGTTTTCGATTTTTTGCTGTAGAGGCACAACTCGGTGCCTTGGGCGCCCTTCATGTGTTTCTGCGGGTATTGGCCTTGCAGCAACAGCGCGGTGTAGCCAACGCGGTCGTCGAATTGCGCGGCGTTGCCGACGGGTTTGGCGTTTTTCAGGCCGCTGGCCTTGGTGCAACTGGCGAGGACGGCTTTGTCGTAGGCGGCCCAGGCGTCGGGGCTGGAGGCGTGAGCCAGCGGGGGCAGCGCGATGAGGCAAAGGCAGGCAAGGGTGAGGGCTTTCATGGCGGGCATCCTGGGTCTGAGTGGCCAGCGTTGGAGTATGGCGCAGGGCTGGAAGTTGCCTGGGCCAGCCGGCAATGCCGCTCCGATATGCGGCGGTTCAGTCCGGCACCAGCTCCCGGCGGACTACATACATCCCGAGACTTTCATACAAGCGCTGTGCTCGCTGGTTGTCTTCCAGCACTTTCAGATCAACAAAGCCTTCGCGCCGCTGTTGAAAAACCGTGAACGCCTGCAACATCAGCGCCCGGCCCAATCCGCGCCGTTGAGCGCGGGGATGCACCACCAGATCCTTGATATAGGCACTGGTCCAGCATTGGGCAACCCCGACAATCCCCTCGGCATCGCTGGCCACCAGGCACAGCGCCGGATCGTATTCGGGATCGCTTTCGAAGCGTTGCTGCCAGACGTCCAGCGCCGGGACCCGACCACCGCCCTCGTGAAAGCCAAGTTGCATCAGATGATGCACAGCGGGGGCCAGTTCGCTGCCGTAGGCGGTCAGTTCGATGCCGTTCGGCCACTGGATGGCCGGCATGTCCTCGTCGAGGTCGCGCCGCATCAGAAAGCAGAAGGTTGGCGCCACCTCAGTGACCGTGGGCGGCGACATGCCTGGCCGCTTCGATCAGGCAGTGAGTCAGCTCCGGCGAGGAGAACTTGGTCAACACGCCATTGGCACCGGCCTGACGCGCCTTCTCGCTGTTCATCGCGCTGTCCAGCGAGGTGTGCAGCAATACGTACAGGTGGGCGAAGTCCGGCGTCTCGCGCAGAGTGCGGGTGAAGGCGTAGCCGTCCATTTCGGACATTTCGATGTCGGAGACGATCAGGTTGATCTGTTGCGCCGTGCCTTGCAGGTCGAGCAGGCAGTCGATGGCTTCCTTGGCGCTGCGGGCGGTGTGGCATTGCAGGCCGAGGTTGCGCAGGGTGTGAACCGATTGCTGGAGCGCCACCTGGCTGTCGTCGACCACCAGAATCCGCGCGTTGCCGAGCACTTCGGCGTCTTCCATGCTCAGTTCGGTCGGGGCCATTTCGATCTGTGCCGGGGCGATGCCGTGGATGACTTTTTCGATGTCCAGCACCTGCACCAGCGTGCCGTCCACCGAGGTCACGCCGGTGATGTAGGCGCGCGAACCGCCGGAGCCGAACGGCGGCGGCTTGATGTCGGTGGTCAGGCAATGGACGATCTTGCTCACTGCCTGCACGTGCAGACCCTGCTTCGAACGGCTGACATCGGTGACGATCAGGCAGCCTCCGTTGGGGTCTTCCAGCGGCCGCTCGCCGATGGCGCGGCTCAGGTCGATCACCGACAGCGAGGCACCGCGCAGGGTGGCGATGCCTTTTACATGTGGGTGCGACTCCGGCAGCTTGGTCAGCGGCGGGCAGGGGATGATTTCACTGACTTTCAGCAGGTTGATCGCCATCAGCTTGCCGCTGCGCAAGGTAAACAGCAGAAGCGAAAGTGAATCTGCGCGGGCTTTGTTGGAAGACATAAAAACCTTCTGTGGAAAAAGGTGATGGGCGAGGGCGGCTCGCCAAAAACTATTGATGCCGGGTTATCGGCGTGAACGGGATGGGCTTTAGGTTAGTTGTCGGATGACTTGGGGCCAAGGTGTGTTTTGATTGCAGTCCCTCATCCCAGCCCTCTCCCAGGCATCCCCCGACCGGTCCACTCTCCCTCCGGGAGAGGGGTAGGGTGAGGGGGCTTTAGCTTTTCATACCCAACCGCTTGGCCATCCGCCCAAGGTTCGCCCGATCCAGCCCCAGCTCCCGCGCCGCACTGGCCCAGTTGTCGTGATTGCGCTCCAGCGCCGCTGCGATCAACTGCCGCTGATACTGCTCGGTCGCGCTGCGCAGATCGCCGGTCATCAAGGGCGCGACTGAAACGGCACTGGCCGGCTCGGCCGAGTTATCCACAACCTCGCGCGGCAGATCCAGATCCACCGCGCCCAGGCTGAGAATCTTCGGCCGAACCTTGCAGTTGCCGAGCGCCTTCAGCGCGCTGCGTCCGATCAGGTGTTCCAGTTCCCGCACATTGCCCGGCCAGGTGTAGGCCAGCAACGCTTCCTGGGCATCGTGGTTCAGGCGCAGGCTGTTGAGGCCCATGCGCGAACGGTTCTGTTCGAGGAAGTAGCCGCTGAGCAACAACACATCGCGGCCGCGGTCGCGCAGCGCCGGGACCCGCAGCGGGTAGACGCTGAGGCGATGATAGAAGTCCGCGCGGTAGCGGCCCCGGCGTACTTCATCGGCCAGGTCGCGGTTGGTCGCGGCGATCAGGCGTACGTCGACCTGATGCTCCTTGTCCGACCCCAGGCGCTGCAATTGGCCACTCTGCAATACGCGCAACAACTTGGCCTGCACGGTCAGCGACAACTCGCCGACTTCATCGAGAAACAGCGTGCCGCCATTGGCCAGTTCAAACTTGCCGCGACGGTCGCTGGTGGCGCCGGTGAAGGCGCCGCGCACGTGGCCGAACAGTTCGCTTTCCACCAGGGTGTCGGGCAGGGCGGCGCAATTGAGGCTAATGATCGGCTTGTCGGCGCGCGGCGAGGCGGCATGGATCGCCTGCGCCACCAGTTCCTTGCCGACCCCGGTTTCGCCGGTGATCAGCACGGTCAGGTCGCTGCCGCCGACCAGATTGATTTCTTCCACCAGATGTTTGTGCGCCTTGCTCTGACCGATCATCTCGCGGTTCTGCTGGCCGCTGGCCTGACGGTAGACCTCGGCGCGCTGGTGTTCGTCTTCGGCGCGAATCGCCAGGCGCTCGATGCGTTCGGCGGCGTTGACCGTGGCCGAGGCGAGGCTGGCGAAGGCTTGCAGGGCGTCGAGTTCGATCGGCTCGAAGCGCTCGGGGTCTAGGGCGTCTAGGGTGATCAGGCCCCAGAGTTGTTCATCGACGAACAGCGGACAGCCGAGGCAGTCGTGGACTTCCAGATGTTCGCTCAGTCCGTCCACGAGGCCGTCATAAGGGTCGGGCAATTCACTGTCGGCCGCGAAGCGGGTTGGTCCGGCACCGGCCAGCAGCACTTCGAAGCGCGGATGCTCGCTGACTTTGAAGCGGCGGCCGAGGGTGTCGGTGCTCAAGCCGTCCACGGCCAGCGGTACCAGCCATTCGCCATCGAGGCGCAACAGCGCGGCGGCATCGCACGGCAGCAGGGCGCGCATGGCTTCGAGCAGGCGCCGGTAGCGCTCGCCTTCGGGCAGTTCGCGGGACAGGTCGGCAACCAGGGGAAGCAAAGCGGTGAGCAAGGATTTGGCGGACATAGGCTTGTAGTCAAAGAGACGCGTTGTAGTCGAAGCGACTATAGGCGGGCTTGTGTCGATTTGACTACTTAAATTTCAAGCTATTGATTTTTATGAATAAATTAGTTGGCACGAAAGCTGAAATACACAAGGCACTTTTAGAGAAAGCTCAGGAGTCACCCTTATGCTTAGCGTCCAGGATCGTGCAATCATCAAGTCCACCGTGCCTTTGCTGGAAAGTGGCGGTGAAGCGCTGATCACCCACTTCTATCGGATGATGCTGTCCGAATACCCGCAAGTCCGTCCGCTGTTCAACCAGGCCCACCAGGCCAGCGGTGACCAGCCCCGTGCCCTGGCCAACGGCGTGTTGATGTACGCCCGGCATATCGATCAGCTAGACCAGTTGGGCGATCTGGTGGCCAAGATCATCAACAAGCATGTGGCCTTGCAGATTCTGCCGGAGCACTACCCGATCGTTGGCAGTTGCCTGCTGCGGGCGATTTCCGAAGTGCTCGGCGACGAAATCGCCACTCCTGAAGTGATGGCCGCCTGGGGCGCCGCTTACGGACAGTTGGCCGACATCCTGATCGGCGCCGAAACCGCCATCTATGACCAGAAAGAACAAGCTGTCGGTGGCTGGCGCGGGGCGCGGGAGTTCATCGTCGCGGCGAAGGTCGAGGAAAGCGCGGAAATCATCTCGTTCTACTTCGAACCAGCGGACAAAGGCCCGATCCTTGCGGCCGAGCCCGGCCAGTACATCGGCATGAAACTGACCCTCGACGGCGAAGAAATCCGCCGCAATTACTCGCTGTCGGCGCTGACCAACAACGGCCAGTACCGTATCAGCGTCAAGCGCGAGCCGAATGGCCGTGCGTCCAATCACCTGCACGACCAACTGCATGTCGGCAGCCGTATCGATCTGTTTCCGCCATCGGGCGAATTCACCCTGACAGAAAGCGACAAACCGCTGGTGCTGATCAGCGGCGGGGTCGGCATCACTCCGACCCTGCCGATGCTCGAAGCGGCGCTGGAAAGCAAACGCCCGGTGCATTTCATCCACTGCGCCCGTAACGGCAGCGTCCATGCCTTCCGCGACTGGATCGACGGTTTGGCCGAGCGTCATCCGCAACTCAAGCGTTTCTACTGCTACGCCGAAGATGACGGCGTGAGCCCGGCGGCGGACAAAGTGGGCCTGCTGAGCCAGGAACAACTGGCGCAATGGCTGCCGGAGCAGCGTGATGTCGATGCGTATTTCCTGGGGCCAAAAGGCTTCATGGGCGCGATCAAGCGTCATCTGAAAGCGCTGGGTGTGCCGGAAACGCAAAGCCGCTACGAGTTCTTCGGCCCGGCCGCTGCGCTGGAATGATCTGAAACCGAGTCGTCCGTTTCGCGAGCAGGCCCGCTCCCACAGCTGTTTTGTGGCAGCGGGCCTGCTCGCGAATGGCTCCCCGCCCTTGCGATTATTAAAAAGTGTTTAAAGGTTAATCGTTTCTTAACCGATTTATCGTTTATTCCCCGATGCTGATGATAGGCGCTCGTTCGTTTACATGATCAGGATCGCCCCCATGTCGCACTTCATCTTCTCCCGTCATTTCAGCCTCGCTGCCCTGGGCCTGTCGGCCACGTTGCTGGTCAGTCCGTTCGCCCATGCCGAATCCGCCCTGATTGAACCGCAGACCCTGATCGTCGATCAGAGCCTGCCCAAGGCGCAGCAGCAAGCGATGGAACTGGCGGCACGGCGCTACGGCAGTTTCTGGAATTCGGGTGAAGAGGCGTTGGCCAACGCTGCCTTGTCGCCGCAATTTGTCGACAAGACGCCGCCCGAAGGACGGGTGCAGGGACCGACCGGGCCGTTGCTGGCATCGAAGTTCTTTCGCACGGCGGTGCCGGACTTGAGTTGCGAGATCGAGCAAATGATCGTCGCCGGGGATCGCGTGGTGGTGCATCTGCACTTTCGCGGGCATTTCACCGGTACGTTCAAGGCTCTCAAAGGGCAGGGCCAGCGTGTAGACTTCCGGGCAACCGATATCTATCAGATCGACAACGGTCGCATCGCGGCCAATTGGCATATCGAAGACAACATCAGCCTGATGGCGCAACTGCAAGCGCAGCCGCCGGCCAGCTGAACCATGGACATGAAAGGGAAACGCGATGAGCGAGGAAACGATTCGATTGGGACGTGAGCGACGCTATCTGGTGCTGCTGGGGATCATCTGCCTGGCATTGATCGGTGGCGCGCTGTACATGCAGATCGTGCTGGGCGAGGCGCCATGCCCGCTGTGCATCCTGCAGCGTTATGCGTTGCTGCTGATCGCGCTGTTCGCGTTCATCGGCGCGGCCATGCGCACCCGCCGCAGCATCACTGTGTTCGAGGTGCTGGTGGTGATTTGTGCGATTGCCGGAGCCGGCGTTGCCGGGCATCACGTCTACACCCAGTTCTATCCGGCGGTGAGTTGCGGCATCGATGTGCTGCAGCCGATCGTCGATGATCTGCCACTGGCGAAGATCTTCCCGCTGGGCTTCCAGGTCGACGGTTTCTGCTCGACGCCGTACCCGCCGATCCTCGGCCTGTCGCTGGCACAGTGGGCGCTGGTGGCGTTCGTGCTGGTGGTGATCCTCGTGCCGATGCTGACCTCGCGCAACCGCAAGGCATTGCGCTGAATCAACTTTGCGGCGCTCGCGCCGATACAACGAAACGCCCCGATTTCCGGGTTCGGAAATCGGGGCGTTTCGCATTTCACAGGGCGTGTGAAAAGAACATGACGAAAGACAAGGAAGGGTGTGGCAGGTGTGCGACATGTTGTCACACACGGGGTGTCGCAGATGATTTCAGGGACGCGGATTGGTGCTCTGTTACACAAAAACATTGGTCTGTTTCAGCGTTTGTCTGCCTTTAGGCACAGTTGTCGGAACAGGCAGTTTCAACAAACTCTGGCAGATGGCCAGAACCCTTTGAAAATCGGGGTTTAGCAGGATCAGCCTGGAGGAAAAAGCCTTCGGAGCTGTCTGAAGTGACGCAGGTAGACCTACATTTTTTGGTGTTTTTGTTGAGAATCAATTTCGATAACATGCGGAACTTTTGCAAAAACGGTGATGGATTGTTGCTGTACCGGATAAAAATTATTTCGGGATAAGACATGGTGTATAGGGCGCTACCTATCTACAATCGCCCGCACTGAATTCCCGGCACTGCTCAGCCTTTAATAAGGAACTGATCAGGAAGTCGGGTGTCGAGCGGTCGGGAGGCTGCAAGACACCCTGGTGTCGGTGCCTTCCAACTTTCCGCGCCAAATGGAATTGGTCTGTAACAGGGCCTTTGACCACGAAATCGAATAAGAACTCACCGCTGTCCGAGGATTTGTCGAGCGTCTGACGCGCGACGGGCGGCCCTTATTCAATCCAAAGAAAATGCCAACCCTTGGCAGGGTGAAGTGTTGGCGATCAAAACCCAACTGCATTGCGCAAGCTGCTTTAGAGGTCGTGAGATGAGTAAAAACAGGTATCCCAGATTACTAGGCCTAGTGCCGCTGCTCGGCACGTTGTTGCTGGGAGGCTGCAACATGACCTTGCTCAATCCAACGGGCCAGGTCGGCCTGGAACAGCGCAACCTGATCATCACCGCCACGCTGCTGATGCTGTTGGTCGTGGTGCCGGTCATCGTGATGACTTTCCTGTTTGCCTGGAAATACCGCGCCTCGAACAAGAACGCCGTCTACACGCCGAAATGGTCGCACTCGACCAAGATCGAAGTAGCCGTCTGGACCATCCCGGTCCTGATCATCATTGCCCTGGGTTACATCACCTACATTTCGACCCACGAACTGGACCCGTATCGTCCGATTGAATCCGACGTCAAGCCGGTGACCATCGAAGTGGTCGCGCTGGACTGGAAATGGCTGTTCATCTACCCGGAACAAGGCATTGCCACGGTCAACAAGATCGTGTTCCCGGCGCACACGCCAATCAACTTCAAGATCACCTCCGACGCTGTGATGAACTCGTTCTTCATCCCGGGTCTGGGCGGCCAGATCTACGCGATGGCGGGCATGCAGACCAAGCTGCACCTGATCGCTGACCGCAACGCTGAAATGGACGGTATCTCCGCCAACTACAGCGGCGCGGGTTTCACCGGCATGAAGTTCAAAGCCATCTCAACGACTCAGGAAGATTTCGACGCCTGGGTAAGTGAAGTCAAGAAGTCACCTAAACAGCTTGATCAAGCTGAATACGCAGCCCTTGCCAAGCCAAGCCAGAACAACCCAGTCGAGCTCTACTCCTCGGTCACGCCGAACCAGTTCCAGATCATCGTCGACAAGTACGAAGGTATGAAGCCGGGCAAGCCGCTGAAGCACGAGAAGAAAGAGAAAGAAGTGGCGGCCACGGAAATTGACTCGAGTTCGCATTCAGCTGCCGGGGCAGAGGAGTAAACGATGTTTGGTAAATTAAGTTGGGAAGCAGTCCCATTCCACGAGCCGATCGTGATGGTGACCATCGCCATGATCGCCCTCGGTGGTCTGGCGCTGTTCGCTGCAATCACCTACTTCAAGAAGTGGACCTACTTGTGGACCGAGTGGCTGACGTCGGTCGACCACAAGAAAATCGGCGTGATGTACATCATCGTTGCCATGGTCATGCTGCTGCGTGGCTTTGCCGACGCCATCATGATGCGTACCCAGCTGGCCATGGCCACCGAGGGTTCGCCTGGCTACCTGCCGCCTGAACACTATGACCAGATCTTCACCGCTCACGGTGTGATCATGATCATCTTCATGGCGATGCCATTCTTCACCGGCCTGATGAACCTTGCAGTGCCGCTGCAGATCGGCGCGCGTGACGTTGCCTTCCCGTTCCTGAACTCCCTGAGCTTCTGGCTGCTGGTGTCCGGCGTCGTGCTGATCAACCTGTCCCTGGGCGTCGGCGAATTTGCCAAGACCGGCTGGGTTGCGTATCCACCGCTGTCGGGTCTGCAATACAGCCCTGGCGTAGGTATGGACTACTACATCTGGGCGCTACAGCTATCGGGTCTGGGTACGACGCTGACGGGGGTCAACTTCCTCGCCACCGTGCTGAAAATGCGTACCCCTGGCATGAAGCTGATGGACATGCCTATCTTCACCTGGACCTGCACCTGGGCAAACGTTCTGATCGTGGCTTCGTTCCCGATCCTGACCGCTACCCTGGCACTGCTGACGCTTGACCGTTACATGGATTTCCACATTTTCACCAACGAACTTGGTGGCAATCCAATGATGTACGTCAACCTGTTCTGGGCCTGGGGTCACCCTGAGGTGTACATCCTGATCCTGCCGGCCTTCGGCATCTTCTCGGAAGTCATCTCGGCGTTCACCGGCAAGAAACTGTTCGGCCACCACTCGATGATCTACGCTTCGGGCGCGATCTCGGTACTGGGCTTCATGGTTTGGCTGCACCACTTCTTCACCATGGGTTCGGGCGCCAGCGTCAACGCCTTCTTCGGTCTGGCGACGATGCTGATTTCCATCCCGACGGGTGTGAAACTGTTCAACTGGCTGTTCACCATCTACCAGGGCCGTCTGCGCTTCACCAGCCAGGTTCTGTGGACCCTGGGCTTCATGGTGACCTTCGCCATCGGCGGCATGACCGGCGTACTGCTGGCCATCCCGGGTGCTGACTTCGTTCTGCACAACAGCCTGTTCGTGATCGCGCACTTCCACAACGTGATCATCGGCGGCGCGGTATTCGGCTACATCGCAGGCTTCGGCTTCTACTTCCCGAAAGCGTTCGGCTTCAAGCTGCACGAAGGCTGGGGTAA
This sequence comes from Pseudomonas sp. B2M1-30, assembly GCF_025447575.1. NCBI lineage: Bacteria > Pseudomonadati > Pseudomonadota > Gammaproteobacteria > Pseudomonadales > Pseudomonadaceae > Pseudomonas > Pseudomonas sp. B2M1-30. The sequence goes on from NZ_JAOEJT010000004.1 coordinate 62,219, forward strand.
AGCAGCGTTCTGGTTCTGGATCTCGGGCTTCTTCGTCGCGTTCATGCCGCTCTATGCACTGGGCTTCATGGGCATGACCCGTCGTCTGAACGCCACCACCAACCCTGAGTGGGTGCCGTACCTGTACGTCGCCATGTTCGGTGCGGTGATGATCGCTGTCGGTATCGCCTGCCAGCTGATCCAGCTGTACGTGTCGGTACGTGACCGCAAGAACCCAGAAAACATGTGCGAACACGGTGACCCGTGGAATGCCCACACTCTGGAATGGTCGACCTCGTCGCCACCACCGTTCTACAACTTCGCCGTGCTGCCAAAAGCAGACTGCATCGACCCGTTCACCGAGGCCAAGGAAAACGGCACCGCGTACAAGGCTCCGGCCAAGTACGAGCCGATCCACATGCCGAACAACACCGCCACTGGCGTGGTGATGGGCGCGCTGCTGACCGTGTTCGGTTTCGCGATGATCTGGCACATCTGGTGGCTGGCGATCGCGAGCCTGGCCGGTACTGTCATCTACTTCGTGATCCACGCTGCACGTGACGACCAGGGCTATATGGTGCCGGTCGACGTGATCGAGCGCATCGAAGCCGAGCAGCACAAGCGTCTGGTTGCGGCAGGGAAAATCCCGGCCACCGCCACCCGTGTTGAAACCTCGTTGGAACAGGCTTAAACCATGTCGAATTTAGTGACCAATGCTGGACACGCCCATGGTCATGACCACGGGCACGATGACCATCACCACGACTCGGGCGAGATGACCGTATACGGTTTCTGGCTCTACCTGATGACCGACTGCATTCTGTTTGCGTCGATCTTCGCGGTGTACGCGGTACTGGTAAACAACGTCGCCGGTGGCCCGTCGGGCCACGACATCTTCGAACTGCCTTACGTGCTGGGCGAAACCGCTCTGCTGCTGTTCAGTTCGATCACCTACGGCTTCGCCATGCTGGCGCTGTTCAAGGGTAAAAAGAATCAGGTCCTGGGCTGGCTGGCCATGACCTTCCTGTTCGGCGCCGGCTTTATCGCCATGGAGATCAACGAGTTCCACCTGCTGATCTCCGAAGGCTTCGGCCCTAGCCGTTCTGGCTTCCTGTCCGGGTTCTTCACCCTGGTCGGCACTCACGGTCTGCACGTGACCAGCGGTCTGATCTGGATGGCGATCATGATGTACCAGGTGCAGAAAAACGGCCTGACGGCGACCAACAAGACCCGTCTGAGCTGCCTGAGCCTGTTCTGGCACTTCCTGGACGTGGTGTGGATCTGCGTATTCACCGTTGTTTATCTGATGGGGACTATGTAAATGGCTAACGCTCATTCCCACGACAGCCACGACGCCAACCACGGTAGCGTCAAGTCGTACGCGATCGGCTTCATCCTGTCGGTGATCCTGACCGTCATCCCGTTCGGGCTGGTGATGTACCCGACGCTGCCGAAGTCGATCACCCTGATGATCGTCCTGGCATTCGCCGTGATCCAGGTGCTGGTGCACCTGGTGTACTTCCTGCACCTGGACCGTTCGGCTGCGCAACGTAACAACGTGATTGCGTTCGTCTTCGCCGCGATCGTGATCGTGCTGCTGGTCGGCCTGTCGCTGTGGATCATGTTCAGCATCCACACGTTCATGATGGCGAAGTGAGGTAGACCCGATGTCGCTCAAGCACTTTATCCAAATCACCAAACCGGGGATCATTTTCGGTAACGTGCTTTCTGTGGCAGGCGGGTTCTTCCTGGCCTCGAAAGGGCATGTCGATCTGGCGGTGTTTCTGGCTGCCATGATCGGCACGTCCCTGGTCGTGGCCTCCGGTTGCGTGTTCAACAACTGCATCGACCGTGACATCGACTACAAGATGGAGCGCACCAAGAACCGTGTGCTGGTTCAGGGCCTGATCTCCCTGAAACTGGCGCTGGTCTACGCGACCGTCCTCGGTGTCGCCGGCGTTGCGTTGCTGTACAAGGTGGCCAACCCGTTGGCTGCATTGTTCGCCGTGATCGGCTTCATCATCTACGTCGGCTTCTACAGCCTGTACCTCAAGCGCAAGTCGGTTCACGGCACGCTGGTGGGCAGTCTGTCGGGCGCCATGCCGCCGGTGATCGGTTACGTTGCCGTGACCAACACCTTCGACATGGCCGCGCTGACCCTGCTGGTGATGTTCAGCCTGTGGCAGATGCCGCATTCCTACGCCATCGCGATTTTCCGTTTCAAGGATTACCAGGCTGCATCGATTCCGGTGCTGCCAGTTGAACGCGGGATCGAAGTGGCCAAGAAGCACATCCTGTATTACATCCTGGCATTCGTCGGGGCAACCTTGATGCTGACCATCAGCGGTTACGCTGGCATCAGCTACTTCGCCGTCGCCGCGGCCATGGGCATGTACTGGCTGTACATGGCCTGGACCGGCAACAAGGCAGCGGACGACACGGTCTGGGCACGCAAGCTGTTCGTGTTCTCGATTTTCACCATCACCGCGCTGAGCGTGATGATGTCCGTGGACTTCAAAGTGCCGGGCGACCTGCTGATGACGTACGCGCAGTAAGGTTTACAGCTGTATGAAAAACCCGCCCATCGAGAGATGAGTGGGTTTTTTTTTGACGACTGTTTAACTGAAGCCGAAATTGTTGATGGTGTGTCTATAGGCAAGTTGCCTATAGTTTTTCGATGCGAACTGTATTCTTTGAAACCACATTATTCACCGCGAATGTTGGTCGTTATCTGACCGACGATGAGTATCGTGAGCTGCAGACCCACATGCAGAACAACCCACTGGCAGGCGATGTCATGCCTCGAACCGGAGGCTTTCGTAAACTGCGTTGGGCTGACGTTCGGCGCGGCAAAGGCAGGCGAGGCGGCTTGCGAGTTATCTATTATTGGCTTATGAATGATGGCCAGTTTTGGATGTTTGCCATTTATGACAAAGATGAGCTTGAGAATCTGACTGCCGAGCAAGAGAAGGCGCTCAAAAAAGCCATAGAGAAAGAGTTGAAAATACGAGGTACCCCATGAAAAAACGCGACCTGTTTGCAGAGTTGATGCAGGGCGTTGATGAGATGGCGGCTCAACGCGAAGGCAAAATAACGCTGCGTAATACGACGATCGAGGACAGGCCCGTCCCTGAGGTTGCTGCTCAGGAAATCGTAGCGTTACGGGAGAAGCTCCATATGTCCCAAGCGGTTTTTGCCAGACGCATCAGAACCAGTCCCAGCACGCTGAGAAATTGGGAGCAGGAGAAATCCAAACCCAATGCTCAGGCTGCTTTATTGATTCGGTTGGTAGAAAAGTTTCCCGATATGGTTGAGCGGCTAAGCGCCGTGTAAAAGCTTTTTCATGCACATCCAAAGCCTCGCACTTCAGAAAGATAGCGGGGCTTTTTCAGTTTTTCAGCTGCCGGTTGCGGCAACCCGGCAAAAGCCCTAGATTTGGATCCAACCATATCGGTGATAGCGCCAGGCCACTTTCGCGGCGCTCAACGTATTCTTCAAGCATCGAACAAGAGGCTGGGCGAAATGACTGAGAGGATGACCTGCGACGAACGCTTCATTGCCCTGGCGCAGGAGCTGAACTACGACATCTATGGCGAGAACAGGGCGGGCGGCAATTACGCTCCGCTGATCCGCCATCATGATGAGTTGTACATCAGCGGTATGGTGCCACGCGTCGACGGCAAGATTCTGTATCCCGGCCGGATTGGTCTGGAGCTGGACCTCAAGGACGCCCAGGCCGCTGCCAGTATCAGTGCGATGCGCTGTCTGGCACTGATCGTCGATGCGGTCGGTTCGCTGGACAAGATCCGTGCGCTGTTGCGGGTGACGGTCTACGTCAAGTCGACGCCGGATTTCGTTGATCTGAGTGAAGTCTCCAACGGTGCCTCGGACGTATTCAGCCATGTGCTGGGCGATGCCGGCCGCCACACGCGCACCACCGTCGGGGTCTATCAGTTGCCGAAGAACGCGGCGGTTGAAGTGGACATGATTGCCGCCCTGCACCCATCGGCCTGAACGCCGTTCGCCGGACAACAAAAAGCCCCGCCTGAATTTCAGAGCGGGGCTTTTTCGTCTGCGTCGGGTTTATTGCATCGCGATGCTGTAGCCATCGAACGCGGTCTGCTGTTGCAGGGCGGTGATGATGTTCTTGCGGTTGATCGCGTGTTCGGTGCCTGAGTTGTCGAGGAAGGTTTCGCCTTCGATTTCGGCTTCTTCGCCTTCACCGGTGAAGGTGAAACCGAGGAATTCCAGCGCCTCGCGATCCACGCTCAGGCGCGAACGCGGTGTGCGCAGCGGCAGGGTCACGCTGATGCCGTCCTTGCTGATGCTGAACACTTCGGCATCTTTCTTCGGGCGTGCGGCCTTGCTTTTGCCGCCACTCGGGCTGGTCATCGCCTGGTGGGTCTGGTTCAGCACTTTCAGCGCCAGACCGTAGACGATTTCCTGGAACGCCGGGTCGTCCTTGAAGCTGGACAGAATGCGGCTGATCGGGAACTTGCTGCTCAGGTCTTCAAGGGCGGCGGTGTCGGCGGCTTCGGCGTCCTTCAGGGCTTTGAGCTGACCCATCAGCTCGTAGGCCTGGTCGTCATCGAAGCGGTCGTGGGCCTGACGGATCGCGGTGCGCAGCTCGCGGATCTGCTCGCTTTCACGGGTCGACTGGAAAGCATCCAGCACCATCTCGCTGATGGTTTTGGCTTGAGGAAGGTGTTGTGAAAGATTGATGGAGTTTTCGTATTCCGCTTTGGACGACAGGGTGACTACGGATTCAGCGGTGTTGAAATCGGACATTGAAATTTCACTACTTCTTTAGCTTGAGTTGAGACGAGAAAGCTCGGGGGGGCTTTTTCAGGCCGACTAATTTAGGGGAGCGGGGCGGTGTTGTCACGGTGCAACGGGCCAGTGGCGTCGATTATTTGTCCGCTGGATTCAGGTTCATCGAGCGCACCAGCCCCTGTTCGGCGCTCTGCTGATCCACCGGCAGCGAAAAGCGAAAGGTCGCGCCGCGCCCCGGAACGTCGACCAGCCGGATCTCGCGCCCATGCAGTTGCAGGATCCGGTGCACGATACGCAGCCCCAGTCCGCCGTCACGTCGCGCGCCGCCGATGTTGAACGGGCGCAGGAAAAGACTTTCGCGCAGTTCCGCCGCGATACCCGGCCCGGTGTCACTGACGGTGATTTCGACCCGTTTGCCCTGGGCGGCCAGGTCGAACTGAATTTCGCCATCCTGAGGCGTATGGCGCAAAGCGTTGTCGACCAGATTGGTCAGCACGCGCTCGATCAGCCCGAGGTCGGCCCAGACGCCGGGCAGATTGGCAGAGAAGTTCGCCTTGAGTTCAATCCGTCGTGCCTCGGCGCCGAGCTCGAATTTCTGAAAGATGTCCTGCACCAGATCGGTCAGGGCAAAGCGCTCCAGCACCGGTTGCACGAAGCCATGTTCAAGGCGCACCAGTTCCAGCAGCGATTGCGCCAGCCCGCCCACCTTGCGGCTCTGATCGAGGGCGATGCCCAGGTAGCGACGTCGCTCGGGTGCAGTCAGCGTTGCATCCTTGAGTGACAGGGTTTCCAGATAACCGTGCAGGGAGGCCAGTGGTGTGCGCAAATCGTGGGAAATGTTCGCCACCAGTTCGCGGCGCTCCTGATCCTGGCGGGTCAGCGAGCGCCACTGTTCGCCGAGGCGGTTCTGCATTTGCCGGAAGGCGACGTCGAGCACGGCGATTTCATCCGGGTCGGCGGTGTTATCCACAACGGTCGGTACGACAGGCGACGGTTGTGGAGCACCATCGATATCGAAGCGACTCACGGTTTCGGTCAGGCGCCGCAGCGGTCGGGTAATCAGGTTGAATGCTGTCAGACCAGCAATCAGACACAACAGCGCAACCAGTCCGATCGACATCAGCGCGGTATTGAGCGCCGCGCTGGTGGCGCCGCGCTCGGCAAAGCGGTCATGCGCTTCGCTGAGCAGCACCACATACAGATAGCCGGCGGCCTTGCCGTTGACCTGCAACGGCGCAGCGCTGAATACCTTGCGTCCGTCGACGCTGCGCGGGTCGTCGCCGAGGATCGGCAGCGGCTGATCGTCGAGCAGGCGCCGGACCGGTGCGAGGTCGACCGTCTGCCGACGCAGGCGCCCTTCGGGAGCGGCGTTGCCGACAATCCGGCCCTCGGTGTCGAGCAGGTACACCTCGACACTCGGGTTGACCAGCATCAACTGGCTGAACAGCTCACGCACGGCGCCGGGCATCAGACCGTTGCTGTCCATCAGCACCGTGTCGTGGGCGATGTGCGTCGCCAGATCCCGGGACAGACCTTGCACGACTTCCAGCTCATGCATCTGACTGGAGCGCACCTGCAACCATGCGGAAGTGCCGCAGCAGATCAGCAGCAACACGGCAAACACCAGAGACAGGCGCTGTGTCAGGGTCAGTTTCATGATGGCTCTGTACCTGTGCCGAACTTATACCCCCGCCCCCATACCGTGAGAATGCGCACGGGTTGTGTCGGGTCGGTTTCGATTTTCGCCCGCAGGCGATTGATGTGGGTGTTGACCGTGTGTTCGTAGCCTTCGTGGCTGTAGCCCCACACGGCATTGAGCAGGTCCATTCGCGAGAACACCTTGCCCGGCTGGCGGGCGAAGAAATACAGCAGGTCGAACTCCCGTGGTGTCAGGTCAAGTCGCTGGCCGGCGAGGGCGACGTCGCGGGTGATCGGATCGATGGTCAGGCCATCGATACTCAGGCTGCCGGCATCCATTTTCAGGTTGCGCGCCATGGCGTCGACCCGGCGCAGCAACGCCTTGACCCGGGCCACCAGTTCCAGCATCGAAAACGGTTTGGCGAGGTAGTCGTCGGCCCCCAGTTCGAGGCCAAGGATGCGGTGCAGTTCGCTGGAGCGGGCACTGGTGATGATGATCGGCGTGTAGCGGGCCATGGCGCGGGCACGGCGGCAGATTTCCAGGCCGTCGACGCCCGGCAGCATGAGGTCGAGGATCAGGGCATCCCAGTGACCTTGTTGCAGCAGGCGCATGCCTTCGTCGCCATCGGCGCTGTGCACGACCTCGAATTGCTCGTCCCGCAGGTGCAGGCAAATCAGGTCGGCGATGTGCAGGTCGTCCTCGACCACCAGGACGCGTTTGGTGTGTTCCATGGAGCTGAATCCTTGCGGCGCAATGAGCGCATTGTGCGGGTTTTCCCTCCGGCGAGTTATCACGAATTGTTTAACTTCCCGTGAGGATTTGGCGATCAACCCAAGCCTAGGCTGTGATCCACGACAGGCATCTGGAATTTTTGGAGAAGGCCATGTTTTCACGACGACAGATTCTGGCAGCGGGCGGCGGGCTGGGCGTTGCAGCGCTGGTGAGCGGTGTATTGCCAAAATTTTCCACGGCCACCGCGCTGGTCAGCGAGGCCCATGCCGAAGAGGTATTCGAAGTGACGCACAGCGACAGTGAATGGCGTTCGCTGCTGACCGACGAGCAGTACCGGATCCTTCGCGAGGAGGGCACCGAACGGGCCTACAGCAGCGCGCTGAACAACGAGCATCGGGCCGGTCACTTCGCCTGTGCCGGATGCGACCTGGCGCTGTTTTCGTCCGAGACCAAATTTGACAGCCGCACCGGCTGGCCGAGTTTCTGGGCGCCGCTGGAGCATGCCGTGGCCACGCGCCAGGATCGCTCCTTCGGCATGTCGAGGGAGGAGGTTCACTGTCGCCGCTGCGGCGGACATCTGGGGCATGTCTTCGATGACGGGCCAAAACCCACCGGCCTGCGCTACTGCATGAATGGCCTGGCAATGACGTTCAAGCCGGCAGCGGTGTGAGTCATGGCCCGCTTGCGATCTTCACTTTCTACAGGACGACATTATGTGGCTCTTGGTTCTCGCTTATCTCGGTGGTGTGCTGACGATCGTCAGCCCGTGCATCTTGCCGGTCCTGCCCTTTGTCTTCGCTCGCACCGGGCAGCCGTTTATCAAGAGTGGCTTGCCGCTGCTGGCGGGGATGGCGCTGGCCTTCGCGCTCGTCGCCTCGTTGGCGGCGGTGGGCGGCGGTTGGGTGGTGCAAGTCAATCAGTACGGTCGCTGGCTCGCGTTGCTGTTCGTAGCGCTGTTCGGGCTGACACTGCTGCTGCCGCGTCTGGCCGAGCGCCTGACCCGGCCTCTGGTCTCGGCCGGCAGTCGTCTGTCGGAAGCCGCCGGTCAAGACAATCGTCCGCGTCCCGGCGCTTCGTTTCTGATCGGCGTCGCCACGGGGCTGCTCTGGGCTCCCTGCGCCGGCCCCATTCTGGGGCTGATTCTGACCGGTGCCGCGCTGCAAGGGGCAAGCATCGCCACCACTTTGTTGCTGCTGGCCTACGCCGCCGGTGCCGCGACATCGCTCGCCGCCGCGCTGCTGCTGGGCGGTAAAGTCTTCGCCCTGATGAAGCGCTCGATCGGCACGGGGGAGTGGATTCGGCGCGGGTTGGGTGCGGCCATGCTGGCCGGTGTCGCGGCAATTGCGCTGGGCCTCGATACCGGGATTCTGGCCCGGGTCTCGACGGCCTCGACCGGCGGTCTGGAACAGGCATTGGTGGGCAAGCTGTCCGGAAAATCACCCCAGGCCAACGGCACGATGATGGCGCAGATTCCTGCGGCGGGTGATGCAGCGAACGGCAGCATGATGGCTGCGGGTGGCGCGATGAAAATGGCGGCCAAAGCGCCGGCCTCGCTGCCGGTCGAGGGCCAGTTGCCGCCGCTCGCGGGGGCGGTGCAATGGCTCAACTCGCCACCGCTGGATGCGCAGGCACTCAAGGGCAAGGTCGTGCTGGTGGATTTCTGGACCTACTCCTGCATCAACTGCCTGCGCACCTTGCCCTACGTCAAGGCCTGGGCGGAGAAGTACCGCGATCAGGGGCTGGTGGTGATCGGTGTGCATGCACCGGAGTTCGCCTTCGAACGGGATGTGGGCAACGTCACCAAAGCCATGAAAGAGCTGGGGATCAACTACCCGGTGGCCATCGACAACGACTACCGGATCTGGCGCGCCTTCAACAACGAATACTGGCCGGCGCATTACTTTGCCGACGCCCAGGGGCGCATTCGTTACCACCATTTTGGCGAAGGAGAATACGCCGAATCGGAACGGGTCATTCAGCAATTGTTGCGCGAAGCCGGTGCGAAAACGGTGGCCGACGGCTTGATCAATGCCGATGCCCAGGGCGTGCAACTCGCACCGGACATGAATCAGGTGCAATCGCCGGAAACCTATGTCGGCTACCAGCGCGCGGAACATTTCATACCGGAAACCAGCCTGGTGCCTGACAAGGTTGCGGCCTACAACCCGCCGTCCGATCTCGCACTGAATGACTGGAGCCTAGGTGGGCAGTGGTCGGTGGGCGCCGAACACGCCACCGCCAGCGCGCCGGCCAGTCGCATCGTTTATCGCTTTCATGCCCGTGATCTGCACTTGGTATTGGGACCTGGCGCGGACGGTAAACCGGTGCGCTTCAAGGTGCTGATCGACGGCCAAGCGCCAGGCGATGCCCACGGTGTCGATGTCGCCCCCGATGGCAGTGGCCGGGTGACGGAACAACGCTTGTATCAATTGGTGCGGCAAACCGCCGAGGTGAAGGATCGAACCTTCAGCATCGAATTTCTGGACCCGGGCGTGTCGGCTTACGCCTTTACCTTCGGCTGATCAGGAGTACCCAGCATGAAAACTCGAAATATCTGGCGACGTGTCCTGTTGGGCGTCGCGACCGTTGGCGTGATCGGGCAGTGCTCGGCGTTTTCCTTCGGTGCCGGGGACGGCGTCGTTATTCCGCCACCCACCCTCGATGAAAACACCCAGGCGCACAGCGAAACGGCGGTATTTGCCGGAGGTTGCTTCTGGGGTGTGCAGGGTGTTTTCCAGCACGTCAAAGGGGTGCAGAACGCTGTCTCGGGCTACGCCGGTGGTGCGGCCAATACGGCGGACTACGAGCAGGTCAGCGAAGGCGATACGGGGCATGCCGAGTCGGTGCAGGTTACTTTTGACCCGACGCAGGTGAGCTACGGCAGCCTGCTGCAGATCTACTTCTCGGTGGCTCACAACCCGACCGAACTCAACCGTCAGGGGCCGGACAGCGGCACGCAGTATCGTTCGGCGCTATTCCCGGTCAATGCCGATCAGCAACGTGTGGCACAGGCCTACATTGCGCAACTGGACGCCACGCATGTCTTCGGCAAACCGATTGTCACGCGGCTGGAGACCTACAACGGTTTCTACCCGGCGGAGGACTATCACCAGGACTTCCTCACCGAACACCCGAGTTATCCGTACATCGTGATCAACGATTTGCCGAAAGTGGCGCAGTTGAAGCAGTTGTTTGCCCAGCGCTATCAGGAAAAACCTGCGTTGGTGAAGAATGGGTCGTGATTTATTGCGCACTTACTCGTGAGGGCTGAGTCAGAAGGGTACGCAGTAGCCGGTAATGCTTCAGCGAGCGAGCGCCGATCAACCCGCAGACAAAGCCCGATGCGGCAGTCTTGAACAGCAGTGTATCCGGGGCAGAGGCCTGTTCCGGATGCACGGCATCCTGATAACCGAAGTAATAGTTCACCGCGAAAAACAGCAGGTACAACACAAGCATTTTCCAGGTGCCGGGCACGACCAGACCGTTTTGCGAATCGTCGAGCACCACTCCTTGAGGCGAAAACAACAGCCATGCCGAGCCACCGCCCAGCAACATCGTGCCGAACCAATAACTCAGTGAAAGGGCTGGATTGAACGTCAGGTCCATTGAAAGCAGCGACCACGCAATCAATGCAGGGGGCGTCACCAGCATCGCGAGCCGGCTCTCATGGCTGGACGTGCGTGCCTTGAGGCCAAAGTAGACAAGAAGCAGAAAAATTGCATAAACCCAGAGCGGGGTGTTTTGCAAAATGGCGAGCATCGCGCAGCATCCGTGCTGAAAAGGAAGCTGGATCATAGCCGTTGTCAGGGTGATCGGCGGTTATTTCAATCTGGGGCGTTCCATCGCAATCACCGATGTTTCAAAACCCAAGCTGGCGAAGAAGGCTTCCGCACCTTCACGTCCGGCGCGCAGCACCCAGGTAATACCGGGGTTGTCGCCCATGACATGCTCAACCAATGCGCGGCCAACGCCTTTTCGCCGGTGCTGGCCGTGAACCACGACCATAGACAAATACCCGTTGGATAAACCGTCGGTAATGCCGCGGGCGAAACCGATGATTTGCTCGCCATTCAGGGCGACGGCGGTTCGTTGAGAGTTGTGGACCAACTGCGAAAAGTATTCGGCAGATCCGATTCGGTGCGCCCAGCCGTGTTGCCCGAGAAAGATCCTCACCGATTCCACTTCGCAGGGCAGAACGTCGCGTATGGTCAGATTGCTGTTCATGGTTGATCAAGTCCTTGAAGGCTGTTTTTGAGCGTAGCTGATGCCTCACGGCAATCAGCTTTTCCCCATGTCTGCACGGCGAACTCAACGAACCGACGCAGTTTCGGCAACCGATAGCGATCCGGTGCGTAAAGCAGATGCATCGGGCGGCTGGGTGGCTGGAAGTCGGGGATTACCTTTACCAGATGGCCTTCGCGCAGATCCTGCTCCACCAGCGCATCGGGCAACATCACGATGCCCATGCCGGTACGTGCCGCCTGATGGAGGCCGGCGGAGCTGTTGATCAGCATCGGCCCGCTGACGTCGACCATGATTTCGCCGTCCGGGCCACTGAGGCGCCACTGCTTTTCCACCGATTGCCAGTCATCGCCGGCGGGGTAGGCGAATGACAGGCAGTCATGCTGTTGCAGGTCCTGCGGCGTATGCGGCATACCGCGCCGGGCGACGTAGGCGGGAGAGGCGCAGACGGTCAGGGTGTAATCGATCAGGGGCCGGGCAATCAGATTGGATTGCTCGAAATTGCCCAGACGGAACGCCACGTCGAGGCCACTTTCCAGCAGATCCGGCCGGCGATTGGTCAGCGCCACATCAAGCTTGAGTTGTGGGCATTGCAGGGAAAATTCACTGAGCGCCGGCGCCAGGCGCTCGACGCCAAAGGTCAGCGGCGCGGTGATGCGCAGGACGCCGCGCGGTTCATCGAGAGCCTGTTCGGCGAGACGTTCGGAGTCGGCCACCAGACCCAGCACTTCGAGGCAACGCTGGTAGTAAACCGAACCGAACTCGGTCAAGCGCTGCCGGCGGGTGGTGCGTTGCAGCAGTTGTACACCGAGTCGTTGCTCCAGCGCCCGCAGGTGGTTGCCGACCATGGTCGTGGACATTTCGCATTGCAGGGCGGCGGCGGTCATGCTGCCGGTTTCCACGACTTTGACGTAGACGCCCATCGACTGAAACAAGTCCATTATCAAGCTCTGCTTTTAAATGATTGAAGTTTTGCCGAGTTTATCCAGTTCAGGTGGCTAACCATACTGCCCGTACACCGACCTTCACTGGAGTTTGACGTCATGACCGCCGCCCTGATGAACACCTACCAACCGCTGGCCCTGAGTTTCACCAAGGGGCTGGGCACCCGACTGTGGGATCAGGCGGGGCGCGAATACCTGGATGCAGTCGCCGGCGTGGCGGTGACCAACGTCGGCCACTCGCACCCACGGATCGTTTCGGCGATCAGCGAGCAGGCCGGTTTGCTGCTGCACACCTCCAACCTCTACAGCATCGACTGGCAACGGCGGCTGGCGCAGAAACTGACCGAACTGTCGGGGATGGGGCGGGCGTTCTTCAACAACTCCGGCGCCGAGGCCAACGAAACCGCGCTGAAACTGGCGCGCCTGTACGGCTGGCGCAAGGGTATCGAACAGCCGTTGGTGGTGGTGATGACCAATGCGTTTCATGGCCGAACGCTGGGTACGTTGTCTGCCAGTGACGGCCCGGCGGTGCGCCTGGGTTTCAACGAATTGCCGGGGGATTTCGTCAAAGTGCCATTTGGCGATCTGGCGGCGCTGGAGCAGGTGCGGCAAAAGCATGGCGAGCGCATCGTGGCGATTCTGGTCGAGCCGATCCAGGGCGAAAGCGGCGTGCAACTGGCGCCGCCCGGTTACCTCAAGGCCCTGCGCGAACAGTGCAACCGCCACGCCTGGCTGCTGATGCTCGACGAGATCCAGACCGGGATCGGCCGCACCGGGCGCTGGTTTGCTTTCCAGCACGAAGGCATCGTCCCTGACGTGATGACCCTCGCCAAAGGCCTGGGCAATGGCGTGCCGATCGGTGCCTGCCTGGCGCGGGGCCGGGCGGCGGATCTGTTCACCCCCGGCAGCCATGGCAGCACGTTTGGCGGCAATCCGCTGGCCTGCCGGGTCGGCTGCACCGTTCTCGACATCATCGAAGACCAAGGCCTGCTGGAAAATGCCCGGCTTCAGGGCGAATGCTTGCTGACCCGGCTGCAGGCGGAACTGGCGGACAACCCCAATGTGCTGGCGATTCGTGGACAAGGGTTGATGATCGGGATCGAACTGAAACAGCCGATTCGCGATCTCACGCTCATCGCTGCGCGGGATCATGGGTTGTTGATCAACGTGACGCGGGGCAAGACCATACGGCTGCTGCCACCGCTGACGATTGATGAGCGGGAGGTGGGGATGATTGCCAGAGGTGTGGCGCGGGCGTTGGGTCGTGATTGACTTTTGTTCAGTAGTGATACTTGCACGAAATGATGCAGACTTCTGGGCCATCGACTGCATAGACCAAACGATGCTCTGCAGTTATTCGCCGTGACCATAAGCCGCTCATGTTGTGCTTGAGCGGCTCAGGTTTGCCTACCCCCTCGAATGGTTGGCGTTGGATCGCCTTGATCAATAGATTGATGCGCTTAAGACCGGTTTTATCGTTTTGCTGAAACCATAAGTAGTCTTCCCAGGCCGTTGGCGTGAACTCGATATTCATTCTTCGATCAATTGCCTGGCTTTGGCTTTTCCAGCACGCATTTCGCCAATCGACTTGATTAACCGTTCGGCATTGGCTGGAGAGCGCAGCAGATACGCCGTCTCTTCGAGTGCGTTGTATTCAGCCAGAGACATCATCACAACAGGCTCGCCTTTTTGGCGCGTTACCAATAGAGGTGCTTGATCCTCATTGACCCGATCCATGGTTTCAGCCAGATGTGCACGGGCTGTGGTGTAGTTGATGGTGTGCATATTGTAGTCCTCGCCTGATGCGAAGAACGTACAGAAATGAGTACATGATGACAAGACGATACCTACCAGTGGTTGTGTCACAGACGGGCTATCTACGATGCACTGAGTATCACCGAAGTCTCTTCGAGACGTTTCTGCGACTTTTGTAAGCTCTTTCCGGCAAGTCTGCCATCCAATACAGGCTGATGTAGGACTTGTGCCTAATCTGGATAATCCGTCAAATCCGGCGCCAGCATCCGTGTCTTCGGCGTGCCGTTCGCGTTGTGCTGGATGATGTCCTGCGGCTGCCCCCGATCATTGAAAAAAACCTGGCCGATACCCGCCGAATTCCACAGCCGTTCGCCTGCTTCGGCATGCTCGGGAGTGTACGGCACGATGCGCATGCGTCGGCGTTTGGTCAGCCAGTTGAGTGGCGAACGAGGCGAGTAGAGCCAGCGGTTGAGGCGGTCGAACCACTCCAGCAGGGTCGGCGGGAATTCGTTCTTGATCCCGCTGCTGGTGATCTGCCAGATCCGTGGGCCGGCCTTGCGGTGTCGGATAAGCACTTCGTAAACAAAGGAATAATGCACATCGCCTGACAGCACCACGTAACTGCCGGGTGTACGCGAGTGTCGGAAAATGTTCAGGATGACCTGGGCGGCGCCACGATGGGCCATCCAGTTTTCCGCATCCACCAGCAGCGGATAACCGCACCAACTGAAGACCCGTTGCACGGTCTCAATCAACTTCACACCGAAGATTGGCGCTGGCGAGACGATGATCGCCGAAGGGTGATCGAGCAGTTCCTGTTGCAGCTCACACAGGGCTTCCCAATCCAGCAGGCCTGACGGTTGCTTGAGCGCCATCTCACTGCGCCAGCGGCGGGTGCGGGTGTCGAGCACCACCAGCGCCGGGCTGGTGGGCAACACGAAATGCCAGTGTTGAAAGCGCAGCAGGTCATCGATCAGTTCATTCTGCAGCGGGTTGTCGAGGTATTGGTCGTCGCCGCTGGCACTCAGTTGACGGGTTTTCTCCAGCACCTCGCTGAAAGCCTCCGGGTTATTGCCCCAACCCTGGCACAACATATAGGCGATCAACGCATTACCGATGATCCGCCGGGAGAACGGATGGCTGTAGGCCGTTTCCTCCCATTGCGCGGAAAGATTCCAGTCATCGGTGATGTCGTGGTCGTCAAAAATCATCAGGCTGGGCAAATGCGCCAATGCGCGGGCGACGTTGCCCAGGCCAGCCTTGAACCCGTCGAGCCGGGTCTGTTCGAGGCGATAGCGCTTGTGCCGCTCTGGCGTCAGCACTGGCGCTTGCGGATTGATCAGTGTCCACGCGGTCGGCGACCACACCAGCAGGTACATCGCCACGACTTCGGCAAACGTCACCAGATGATTGTCGGCGCTGCTGCTGGTGAAGATCGGCTTACGCGCGCCACCGAAAAATCGCTCGCGCAATGTCTCGTTGCTCTCGAGCGCCGGTAACAAATCCGCGCGGTGGTAGTAACTGGCCGGGTGTTCGTAGAGTCGGGCGCTGTCGCTGACCACTGCGCCTTCGAGGTGTTCGTCGAACAAACCCAGGCGCTCGATCAGCGCGTGAATGGCCCGCAGCATCGGACCGGCCACATCGTCGGCGTAGATCTGATCACCGCTCATCATCAGCAGGGCGGGGCGTTGTTGCGGATCGGATTCAGCGGCGAGCAATTGATCGACGCATAACAGACCGTCCGCCGCCGGGTGATGGGGCTTGCGGCAAGAGCCATGGAGCAACTGGTCGATCCGCGAACGCAGAACGAAGTTCGGACTTGCGGTCTCCCCGTAGAGCAGGTGTGGCGCCCAATCGGCGATGGGGGTCTGGCCGTCAATCAGCAGGTCATAGTCGATGCGGGTGTCGCAGGGCAGGGCGTTTTCGAGACGGACATCAATCAGATGGATGAACGCTTGAGTGCCTACGGGAATGACCGTGCATGTCGTCGTGTCGAGAGGGAACTCTCCTGCACCTTGCAGGCGCAAGGTCAGCGCCAGCGGTCGCGTGCCGACCAGCCACAGCACCAGTCGTGTTGGCTCCAGCCGTCGCAACAGCGGGCCGGCCAATACGGCTGGCAACGGATGGAGGTCAGGGGAGGGTCGAGACATCAGCGGGCAAGGCTCAAGGCGCACAGGCCGGCGATGATAGCGCAGCCGGCGCCTTCAACCCTTAAACGAGGCTTAAGAACCGGCTTTTTCCAGTTTCAACCCCAGCAGGCGCCATTCGGCATAACCGGAATCGTTGGCCGGCAGTCGCTGAATCGAGCAATCGAAGCGGTAGAGTTCGTCGTCACCGAGCATGTTGCGGGCGGTGACTGTGTTGCTGATGGTGTAGGTCTGATCCTTGAACCGCGTGCTGTTGGTCTTGGCTTGAGGTGTCACGACCGCCGCTGCCGGAAAACGCATGGCGCCCTGGATGAACGGCAGGCACATGACCGAGGCCAGTATCGCTTTGTCGCCATTCGGATCGCTGCCGATCGCCTTGCGCAGGGCGACGAAATTGGCGCCGACAGTCTCCTCGACCTTCTTTTCCGACACCGAGGCTGTCAGACGTTTACTGAAGTTGGGCAGGAGAGCGGAGTCGGGCGGTGAAGGCTGATTCTGCGCTGCGCTGGCGACAAATACCGGCAGGTTGTCGGATGCCACAGCGGGAGCGGACTCGGAAGGTGGGATCAGTACAGGAGCAGGCTCGACCTTCGTCACGGCTGGCCGGGCTTCCGAGGTCACCGCCCTCTCTGGTTGCTGTTGTTCCGTTTTATGCGCAGACGGAAACAGCGACAGGGTAATGGACAACACCACGACACCGACAATGAAACCGCCCACCGCACCGATCAGGTTGCCGATGAACAGATTCCAGCTGCCGCGATTCTTCACCACCCAGCGCCACATGAAACCCCAGGCCGCGACAAATGCCAGAAAACGCAGAAACTCCATTCGATCCTTTCCTTTAACCTTCAAAATTGCTCAAGTCAGCACGCGTCGAGCCCGCTGCAATAGTGGCCAGCAAGATAGCAAAAACCCGCTAAAAATTGAGAGAAATGAAAAGCAGAGTCGAACAGGATCGACTCCACCATGATCGTGACCAGACCGGCACCCGCCTCGGCGAGATTGGCGAGAAACAGATTCCGGTCGTCACAGGGTTTTCATCGAGCACTTTCCTTAATCCGGCGCGAGTGCGGAGCAACCGTCCAGGCACTCCGTTCTATTGGACGGCCAGATGACAAAATAGTAGCGTCGCGCCATTCCTCATCACCGTAACGGATTACACATGCCCATTTTCACCGCGGCCTTTCGCCTGCTCTGCGCGACCACCCTCGCTGTCGTGATGACCCCGGCGTATGCCGACGACTGGGAAGAAACGCCGGAGTACGCCTGGAAGACCTACCTCTCCGATTGCCAGCACCTGCAGCGGGCGATAACCAATCTGCAGAACGGTAGCCAGTCCGCAAGGAATTCCATGCTCTATATCGAGAGTCCGCTGCGAACCGTTTCGGTACACCGTAAACACCTCGCCCCGTCAAAACTCGGTTCCCCCGATTACGCACGCTGCGAAAAACTCATCACCCGGGCGCAAGATATCGTCACCAAGGAGCGCGCGGTATACGACGACGAGATCGATCAACATCTCCGACAAGCCCAAGCCGCTCACCTGAGCTCCCCGGAGTACAAACGCGCTCGGGCTCTGGGTTTCAGCGACGTCGGCGAGATCGGCCAGCTCGACCAGCACGCAGAGCTGGATGGCGAAGCGAATCTGAAGACGTTGATGATCACCGTCGATTTCGGATGCGGCCGACATTTTCGCGCCGCGCAATACGTCAAACCCTATGTGATCTACACCGTCGGTGCGTCGGATGGCGCTTGTGCCGTCCATAAAAACGTCGCGGTACTGAACGGAAAAATGGTGGAAAGAGGCGACAACATTGACCGGGACGGGATCTTTCAGTATGTCGGGTGGAAGACGCTGGCGGGAGCGGGTGGGTTTCCCGTCGACATTCGAGTCGTCAAGGCGCTCGACTGAGCATCAAATATTGTTCTTTATCCGGAGGATGCTCAGATGATCGACTTCAACAATAAAGGCTTCTTCAAACTCAAGCAGAACGACGAGTACGCCGAACGCGTGACCGCGCTGTTACTGGATGGCGAAGAGGTGATCGACTCCTACAAGGCCATGCGCGATGGCGTGGTGTTCACCAACAAACGCATCATTGCGGTCAACGTCCAGGGCATTACCGGTAGCAAAAAGGATTTCACCTCCTTGCCGTACAAGAACATCGTCGCGTACTCCGTCGAAACGTCCGGGACGTTTGATCTGGACTCGGAACTGGAAATTTACTTTTCGTCGCTGGGGAAGGTGAAGTTCGAATTCACCGGGAAGACGTCGATGGTGGAGATTTCGAAGCACATCTCCCGGCATCTTCTGTGAGGTCTTACAGCACGTCTTTCAAATAACGCTTGAGGGCGAGGAGCGGCGCATCCAGCAGCTCCATCGACCCTGCCTGGCTGAAGTCGATGGACAGTTTGTGCAGCTCACGCCCCAATGGTTTGTCCACGCCGCCCAAGGCATCCAGCGCCAGAGTCAGACACTCTTTCATCTTGAGCTGAATCGTCTCGACATCTCCCCGGCGCACCAGCAGTTCGAACACGTCTCTCTCGTAATCGCCCATGACCAGATCGTCCCGCAGGATCGGGCTCAGGCCTTCTTCCTCATAAGCGAGTTTGAGGGAGAAAAGAGCGACTGTTTCCAGGGACGATTCCATGGGGTGAACCTTTGTGAGATCTCGCCGGATGGCCATCGGCACTTTCCGGCAGACGAAAAAAAAGGCCTTGCAAAGCAAGACCTTTCTTGATTTTGGTGCCCGAGGGAGACTCGAGTGTTCCATAAGGGCCGTGATTTGCAGAGCTATTTTAAACGAAGGGATACAAGTCGGGATACAAAATGCTTGTTTCTGCATGAAGACATGCCCTTCGATACCTTGCATATACTACGGGAGCTTCGCATCAGCACGGCTCGTTTCTGCTCTGCGACATGTACTTTTTTCTCTAGGGAGCGGTTCGATGACGGGCGAGGAATACCTTACGCAGCAACTGGAGGATGAGCCGCAACTTCCTCCCAGTCACGAGCACCATGCAGCGCTGGACGCCTTCGAGAAAGCAATGGCTCCTACCCGCAAGTATCAGGCAGCACTGGACGCTTTCGAGAAAGCGATGGCTCCTACGCGCAAGTATCAGGCAGCACTGGACGCTTTCGAGAAAGCGGTGGCTCCTACCCGCAAGTATCAGGCAGCGCTGGACGCCTTCGAGAAAGCGATGGCTCCTACCCGCAAGTATCAGGCAGCGCTGGACGCCCTCGAGAAAGCGATGGCTCCTACGCGCAAGTATCAAGCAGCACTGACAGCTGTAGAGAGGTTGCTACAACCGTCAGACTCGCTCAAAGCGATGATGGCGGTGGTAGACCAAACCCACTCTTCAATCTCTTTGAGGTCAATTTTAGGTAGCTTTGAGACCCTCCAGACATCTCCAATATTCAATTTACTGGTAACAACGGACCCGAAAAAAATTGAGTCCCTGATTGAGGAGTATGAGGGCGAAGGTATAACTACATTCGATGGTCTCAGCCAAGCGGAATATGGTGGTGCTGGTACTCTTTCTGCTTCAAAGGACGTTGAGGCTGAAATTGTTCAGTCGCTGCAGAGCGAAGGTAGTAATCAAAAACTTACCGTCAAAGCAATGGCATTTTTGATTTTGTTTTTTGCTGCTCTACATACGCTCTACTCTGAAATGGCAAAGTGGAATGATTTTCGCGAATCAGTATGCGATATGCAGCAACGGCTCCAGGCGTTCCAATCATTAGCGCAGGCACGCAAGGTTGTGCGCAGTGCAATGTGCGATATGCCTGCAGACTTGAAGCGCAGCTTTCGTCTGACAAAGGTACAAGGGGTAAATCTCCGTGAGGCGCCTGGCATCAAAGCCGATGTAATTTTAGCCCTTCCGAAGTTTGCTACTCTCGAGGTAGTCGATTCGAATAACCGGGACTGGTTGCTCGTTACCTACAAGCATGAGGGGCTAGAAATCGAAGGGTGGGTCTCAAGGAAATTTGTCCGGCCGGCCTCAAGGTGATGTGCCGGGAGCATTTGAACCAGATGGGTGTAGCGCTTTTTTTATTAGCGTTAAAGAAATTTTTTATTTATTGGAATACAGTAGTGATACATAAAAGGAATGCTTGCAAGCTTTCGCGAATAAAGCGCTCTCTGCTCAAGGTTGTTGTGCAGAAAAAATATTTCAGCTGCGTATCTAAAATTTTGTTTGGTGTTCACTTGCGTGGGGTGATATCAAAACTTTATGAAAGACAACGCCTTTGCTGGTTATGCGGATGAAAAATAAAATTTTGTAGAATGAAATGTTTATACAATTTATACAATAAAGAATTAAAAAATGACAAAAACAATGGAAATTAAGAATATTCAGGAATCTATAGCTAAAGATGAGCTGGTAGTTATTGTTGGGACTGGGGTTAGCATCTCTTTAACAAATAATGAATATAAGCAATTGTCTTGGGCTGGGCTAGTTGAAAGTGGCTTTTCTTTTGGCGGTACAAAAGGGAAAATTTCTACTAATCAAATTGACTTCTGGAAAAATCAGCTGCAATCCGATGACATAGATGACCTTTTAAGCGCTGCTGAATTTGTTGGGAGAAAGCTGGGAGCTCCTAACGGTGATCTTTATGCTCGCTGGTTGAGCGAGTCCTTCGCGGGTGTCGTACCAAAAAACGCGGAGGTAGTTAATTCTATAGAATCTATAGCGCGCATGGGCATTCCCATATGCACTTTGAATTATGATTCGCTGCTGGAAAGTGTAACTGGCCTGCCTTCAATTGCCCTTACCGATACGCGAAAAACTACAGCGTGGATGAGGAGGGAGGAAACAGGTATATTGCATTTACATGGGTGTTGGCAACAGCCTGATACTTGTGTTCTTGGGATTAGGGATTACGATGGAGCATTGAATAGCGAGGCTCGTGATCTTTTTCAAAGGCATTTGAGCTCGTTTAAGCGTCTTCTTTTTATAGGGTGCGGAGACACCTTTGCAGATCCAAATTTTTCAGCCTTAATAGGTTGGCTGAGAAGCCATATGGGAGCTTCAGCTCTTCAGCATTATGCGTTGGTATCTGAGCATCAATGCGAGCTAAGACACGCTGATCCAGCTTGGATAGGCTTTGTTGATCCTCTGAGTTTTGGAGCTAAATATACTGATCTTCCAATTTTTCTTAATCATATTTTTGGTGGGGGGATTAGGCCAGCCACCTCCTCATCAAAAACGAAAAGACCTCCAAAAGTAGATAGGAGCAGTAAGCTACTAGAAAACTATCGAGAATTTCTCGTAAGAGATTGTGGGCAGATGACTATTGAAGGCGTTAGAGCTGATATGGATACAGCTCAACGTCGATTCGACCTTGAACGCTTATTTGTTCCACTCGAGTTAGTTCCATGTCCTCCCGACGTTTCTTTAGATGATCCTTCCCGCCTGGCAAAGTTAACTTACTGGAAAAGGAAGAAGAGTGAGGACCCACAGTCATTCGGGAATATCTTTAGTAAGACTAAAGGCTTGGCTCTTCTAGCATTACCTGGTGGAGGGAAAAGCTTGCTTTTGAAGAGGCTTGCGGTTGCATATGCTAGTCCCGATAGACGATCAAAAAGTGATGATAATCTGCCTGATATTGATCTGACCCCTGTTTTGATAAGATGCCGAGAATGGCGCGCATATATAAAACTTCCGATTGCGACTCTCTTAAAGAGTTTACCAGACATTACAGGTCAGCCAGATCTAGCAGGGTTGAACTCAGCATTAATTCCTCTTTTTAAACAAGGGAAGGTCTTACTTTTAGTCGACGGGTTGGACGAGATTCATGATGATGCTGATCGAACAGTTTTCGTAGAAAATCTTCGGGCGTTCTTAGATCAATACCAAAGAACGAAGCTTGTGGTGACGAGTCGCGAGGCGGGGTTCAACTTAGTGGCGCCATACTTAGCTGAGTATTGTGAACAATGGCGAGTAGCTCCATTGAGTTCCGATGCAATACGGTCGCTCAGCAGTCATTGGCACAAACTTATGGTTGGAGGCTCTCCAGAGGCAATAGAGGAGGCTCATTCACTCTCGCAGGTGCTGACTTCAAATGATGCCTTGAGAAGACTGGCAGAAAATCCACTGCTCCTCACGATGCTTCTGGTAGTTAAACATGGTGCGGGTAGGCTTCCGCCTGATAGGGTTAGTCTATACGGTCGCGCCGTTGAAGTTCTTTTAGATACTTGGAATATTAAAGGGCACGAGGCGCTTAATACTAAAGAGGCTATTCCCCAGCTTTCATATATCGCCTATGAGCTTATGAAGGAGGGTAAGCAGACAGCAACCGAAAGGGAGCTTCTCTTACTTTTAGAAAAGGCGAGAGAAAATGTTCCCCAGATTAGTCGCTATGCGAAAGACACCCCATTTCAGTTTCTCAAGAGAGTAGAGCTTCGCTCCAGCCTCTTGTTAGAGGCTGGCCATCAGGTTGAAAATGGACGGGCAGTTCCATTTTATCAGTTTAGGCATTTAACATTTCAAGAGTATTTGGCAGCGCTTGCAATTGT
Organism: Pseudomonas sp. B2M1-30; assembly: GCF_025447575.1. Taxonomy (NCBI): domain Bacteria; kingdom Pseudomonadati; phylum Pseudomonadota; class Gammaproteobacteria; order Pseudomonadales; family Pseudomonadaceae; genus Pseudomonas; species Pseudomonas sp. B2M1-30. The sequence goes on from NZ_JAOEJT010000004.1 coordinate 84,948, forward strand.
TGAAGGGCATTACGACGGATATGATTCCAAATCATCAATTCTAAAAGTTATAAAACCACGGCTTGTTTCCGACGAATGGAAGGAAGTTGTACCTATGACCGCTGTGTTGGCGCGTAAGCGCGCGGATCCTTTAATAAGAGAACTGGTTAATAAAGGAGCGGTGTTAAAACGAAAGATGGATTCTGGTAAGGGATTTTCAGGTAAAAAGGAGTGGCTAAGTCATCCTAATTCTCTGCCTGCCGCCATTGCTAGATTAGTTCAGAGTTTGATTGAGGAGGCGGAAGCAAGCCCTGAGACTTTAACGGAGGCATTGAGTCTCGTAACTTATTTTGCGAAAGGTTGTAAGTCTGCGGTTGATTGGAAGGCCTTGTGTCGAGGTCCATATGCGGGTGAGCTATTACACCAGGCTTGGCTGCTTTACAAAAATCTAGACACCCCTGTAGATGCGTGGGTGAGAAATAGCTATGCGTGCTTCGCGGCCTTTAGAAATATTCGGGACTATTGGTTCTCATCTGCTGGGCAGAAGGAAATTAATGATTTGTTGGTCGATACTAGTGAAGAAAAAGTTTGTCTTGGACTAATGACCGCGGTTGGCGTGTTGTGGAATAGCGGTGTGCGTAGGTCTAATAATAATATCGTAGGCAAACAAATGGCTGCCCAGTTGGAGGTTTTATTATTTAGTGATAGTAAAGCTATTGCGCATGTCGCCTTGTGGACGTGGGGTCTTAATGTTCATTATAAAGGCGTAGCTGAAGGCGTTTCTGAAAAAGTTCTGAATTTTTTGCTGGATAGTTATTTAAAGTTGGATTTGAGTGTAAGGCACAGTTTGTTCTCTTTCGCGTTACATGGCTGCATAGGTTTGCAGCGAAATTCTTGGAGTCCTATTCTTTCAGATGAGGAGGTGGCACGCATTAGAAGTATCTCTAGTCCTCTTGTCTTAGATGGTAGAAGCCAGCATGCCAGCGCTGCTCTCACTGTCGCTTTTCACTCTGGCCGTATTTGGTCCGACTCTGAGCTTGTTTCTAGAATTATTGATTTTAGAGATCTTTCCGTGAAGTTCAATATTAAGAGGGATTGGGAGCGTTTTGATAACATGCTGGCTCAAATACATCCATTTGGTACGGACTACTTATTAAGACTTGCTGAAAAAGAGGCTTTGGAAGATGAATCGACAATGGACGAGTTAGTAGACGATTTGGAAAGTTTCGAAGAGTCTTCAGACAGCCAAGCAATCGCTATATAGATAGCCTCGGCTAGCATGGGATGCCACTTCTCCTTTGCTAGCCAACTTCAGTTTTAGGCTAAGAGTGGAATCGAGATGTTGATTTGGCGGGGCGACGCGAGACAAATGATAGTAAATTTTCTAAGTCCTGGCGAACCGCGCCAATAAAAGCAAATAATCCGACTGGCGTAATTTGAATTAAGCGAGAATCCTCCTCAATGAGCTCTGTAAGTACTAGTCGACAAATTTTTAGCCAGCCAGGGTGTTCCTTCTTTGCCTCTTCACGGATTTCAATCGCAATGTTCTCCCGTTCTAAAAGTGTTACTAAAGCCATCTGTGATATATATACATTGTCGCTTAGTGTTAGTTTATAGTGTGCAGCGCCTGCAGGGCTGATACGTACCAAAGTTTCATCGCTGAGATTTTTTTCTGATGGGTCGTAACATTCAAGTAGTCCTTTTGCAAATAGCCTATCCATAAAGTGTCTGAAAGTTTCTCTTGGGATGAGCAGTGCCGAGAAAATAGACCAAAGTTCTGAGATTCTAACAAATTTGTCTCTGGTGTTAGATGCGTGCTCGTCAATATTCATCAAGTAGCGAAGAATGTAGAGAGCCATAAAAGGAGATGAGGCAGTTCCAGGTGGGCGTGCGAATATGTTGAGCAGGAAACTGTGTTTGTCTTCATCAAATAAGGTTCCTTTCTGTAAGATTAATGCGTTTAGCAATCCGGTTCGACGTAATGTGGTTTCCCCTTTGGCTACATATAATCTCAGAAGTTCTTCTAGTCCGATCCATGGGGATGCTAGCAGCGAACCAGCTAGCTCTAAGCTTCTCCTGACATCATAGTTGCAAAGTTTTCCGATGAGTGTAGTAACTTCCGAGCTAGATACGAATATTGCTTCAACAGATGTGCAGAATGATTCAAGGTCCGTAATTTCGAGTTTCCATCCTTGTCCTACTACGCCGCTCACTTTCTTTCCTGCCGCCCCAGCGAGCGAAGGTGTTGCCCTCAATATGTCGAGGCGCTTAGAAAATACCTCCCTTAAGCTCGGGACAGGAAGGAAAAATGCTCTTGAGTGGAGACTTTGTAGTGGACCAGCTTTAGTCAGAGACCATACCGTGGTGTCCGTAACAGGACAAACTATAAAAGATGCAACGCTGCTGGATATTCCGATAGCGTATTGAAATACGGAGTCTTGTATAAGCCTGGGGAGATGATCGACATTGTCTATAATGAGGACGGGCAAGCGCTTTCGGCCCGCTAAGGAATTTTTAAGCAATGACAGAAGGTATTCACGAGGGTGCGTCAGTCTTAGACTTCTAAGTTCTTCTCCGAAACGTTGTCTGAAGGCATCTCTGTCTCGTTCATATAAGGGCGCTAGTTCTCCAACCCTCATGCGTTGGTACCGATTCCAAAATGCACCTCTTAAATCGTCAAAGCTCGGTGTAGAGGTACCGAATAATGCGCGCTCCGCTTGGTCGATTAAGTTATTTGATAGCCAGTCGGTTAGGCGATCTAGTGAACCTTCAATTTTTAATAGGTTTGCACTAAGTATCGTTGTTTGGTCTTTAGTGGCTTTGGGGATTTTTTTTTGAAAAAAACGCTGTAGAAAGGTTGTTTTTCCAGATCCTTTGTTCCCAACTAACAAAACGAACTCACCCGTTTTTAGCTCTACAGATGTTTCTAATAGGGCTTGTAGTTCTTCCGGTTCTGCACTATCGATTTGTTGAACTCGTCTTACCTGACCCAAGAGCTCTTCAAGTATCTTCTCGAAAGCAATATCTGTTTCCTCGCTTGCTTTGGTTTCAACAAAGCAATCTACCAAAATATCCATGGAGTGATTGTTCATCTTTATAAATGAATTTCTGAAGATTTCTTCAAGTGCATAGCCCAGATCGCTGACCGATGGGATGCGCTTGTAACTCCTGTCAAAAGCTTTGAAATAATTGACGGAAATTGGAGAGGCGCCTATTTCTTTTTCTCTTATATAGGAAGAAAGACGTTCTTCCTCCAGTCCGATGTCAGAAAAAAACTCATAAAATCTTGACCAGTTATTTACTAGCGAATCGATGGTTGGAAAAACTACCGCCAATCCTTGCTGAGGAGACAGCCCATCAGCTCGAGATGCGAGAAATCCGATCCACTGATTACCATTCGTGACTATGCCAATCGGTGCTCCTAGCTTAGCCGCATAGCGTAGTGCCTGCTCAATTCCTTCTTGTGCGCCGTTCAATGCGATACTTGTTAATGGTAATACGGAAAGCTCTGTCTGATTTGATGAAACTAGGCTAATAGTGTCGCGTTTTGCTTCTAAAATCGCTCTGCAACGCAGTCCCTTTACTAGAGCATAATCGGCGTACCCTGCTCTTGGTATATATGGCTCTACCCTTATCGAATCTTTTTTCCAATCTAATTCGTTGTTTAATAAAGAATCTATAACGTGAAATCTAGTTTGGGCTTCGTTGTCATCATTATCTAATGCGGTTCGGTAATTATTCAAACGAGCGCCTAAGCCAGATTCCTTTAAGGCGGATTGTGCAAGAATGTCCATAATCTGGTCTCTATCATTAAGGCTGGGAGGGCGTGGTTAAGCTTGAACTTAAAGCGGTCGCGATTTTCTAGTTTTTCGTTTTCTTATAGTCATATTAATACGGGTGGTCTTAAACCTGTCTATTTGGAGTTATAGGCTAGGACAAGCGGCTGTCAACGCAACATCGAAACTAGGATAAAAAGACGGACATTCCTGCAGAAAGCTCAGCTGGAGGAAAACCGCGAGTCTGATAACCCGTGTAGGGGGCCCCCTTTAGGGAGGACCCATAAAATCTGAACGTACGACTCCTTCGCCTGGGAGGAGTCGGACACATCAGATCGGCGGATCTGGAGCGATCCGTCGCGTCCGTTCGCGCTGAAGGTTCACGCCGTGAAAAGGGGCGAGGGGAACGCCAAATCCGTAGGTAGCGAAAACGCGGTGTTCCATGTGTTCCATGTGTTCCAGAAACACTAGACGCCAAGTAAATAAAGGCTTTCAGAGGTGGAACACCAAATGCGATAAACCGGAACACCAGTTACGCGGAACACCTTTGGTGTTCCGCGAGTGATGTTCCGGTTTAGGGGGAGGAGCGTCACGACTGATAGTCGCGACGCGGGCAATCAAGCGGCGATCAGTTGCTCAATGGAGATTGCACCTGCCTTCGCAGTGACCGTATCTACATTGATTGACCTCGGTCCGAACGGTACATGCAGTGGCACGTAGAGGTCAGTCAGAGAGCTCGAACGCCCCATCGCCTTTTCCGTCGCGTGCAGGTGTGCTGCGATGGCGGCGAAGTCCTGAGCTGCCTTGTCTAGGCGATCGGCCCACATGAACCGTGCTGCACGTAGCTGCTGGTGTCGCAGATCTTTCAAGGTCTGGTTACTCTCTGCAATGGCTGCTTCGAGCTTCTCCACTTCATCTTTCAAAGCTTGCGTTGCAGTTGCAATGCCCCGCTTGTCACGGGTTGCCTCTGCAAGCGCCTCTGAAGCTTGTCTGAGCGCCTTTTCCGCTCGTTGTTCTTCCGCGTCATCCCCATCGCTCAGCGCTACGGAGTAGCTCGCAGCCGCTTGTTTTTCGACATATTGAGCCTTTTCAATTTCAGTACGTTTCTCTTCTTCCAGTCTTTCGAGTTTGTTCGAAAGCTTGGCGCGTTTGTCTTGCTGCTTTCGCAGATCGTTTTGCACCTGGCTGATTTCTTTCTGTGCCTTTTTAATGTTGCTACTGGCAGATCGAATTCCGTCTTCCCAATCGACCAACGTTTGCAGGCGTCTGATCTCGGAAGCATGGCGAGCTATTTCGGATTTCGCGTTGCTGAGAGCATTGATCACATCATGTGGGTATGGCGCACGATTGTGGCGCGTATGTTCATACAAGCTCTTTGCTTCTTTGGCCGCTGTAGTGAGTTTCGGCAGCTGCTTTTCGAGTTGTTCCATCTCGATTTGATGTTGCTTGATTTGCTTTTGGTAGTCGCTCATTTGAAGTCTTCCATTTCAGTTTTTGATATTCATTCGATTGGATTCCGGGCGGGCCAGACCCGAGGCGGCCGGCAGCTCTCCTCGATCCGCCTACTTCACGCGGCTTCGGTTTCAGAGGAGAGGAGGGCGTTGGCATGCACCACGTACGCTCTCGTTTTGGCGAGCCCGGGGAGCCGCACCGATTGCGCAGCACGACCTTCCGCGCTGGCTTCCAGAATCCCGCGCTCGATCAGTTCCCGGTTGACCAAGGTGAGGCTCATGCCCTTGAACACTTCCGCCCTCCACGCGGTGGGCAAGAAGTAGTAGGTGACTAACGTGTAAACGCCATCGCCCATGCCGTGTTCAACTGTGCGCCGGAAGCCGAGGCGGTCGGTGGTCCGTGGTGCGTGATCGTCGGTTTTGGCGGCAAGACCGTCCCAGCGGGTGAAGCGGCTTTCACCGAATCGCTCGATGACCTGCTGCAATCGACTCACAATGGCGTCGCCTTCCATGTTCCCGGCACCGCCGCGCTCTTCGAGCCAAGCATTGAGGCAAACCTGCGCCGCTGTGGTCGCAGTACCTTCCGGCCAGCCAGTAACACCAAGTGCCGTCGCCAGTTCACCGGCTGCAGCGGCGAGACCGAAGCGAGCAGCGGCTCGATGCGCCTGTCCGCTGGCGGATGCAGGAAGCGCTTTGGCGATAAAGCGCTCTACCGTGCGCCGCAACATGGCTGTCCAGCCGAGCATTTCACCGGGCTTGCACAGCGCTGACAGGAATGCGGTAAGCGGCGTACCGTAGTATTTGCCTACTCGTGCTTTGAGTGCGTCCGACAGGGCGGCGGCGTCTTCGAACCCGTTCAGCACGTCGAACATGCCCAGGCCTTTGCTCGCATCCGCAGGCACCGCCAGCATGCGGATTTCCATCCCTGCCTTTAGCTCTTTGTTCGCGTCGGCCATGTGCTGCGCCAGTGTCTTTTCGCCGGTCGAAAGAAACAGCAAACGCCACTCTTGCACTTGACGGCCCGCTAGCCCTCGATCATTGGCGCGAGCTTTGCCCGTGCCGTTGCCGAGCATGTACACCGTTTCACCGATGATGCGCGGATCACACATACCGATTTCGTCGAGTACCAAGACGCCGTCCGAATGCGCGGCGGCAATAGACTCCAACGCGTTGTCGGTAGAGCGCCACGACCGGACCAATCTCGGCCCGCCGTAGACCGACGCGGCAACCTGTAGGTGAGTCGTCTTGCCGCCGGAGCTGTCGCCATACAGATGGAAGCCACCTGATTCATGCCCTAACAAGTGCAGCAGCGGCCCGGCAAAGGCCACGCTCACAACAAACGCTAAGCGGTGATTGCCAGCACACAGCGCACCGATTTGCTGCTGCCATTGCTCTAGCGTCCCTGCCTCGCTGATAGGTGGCAGCTGCGCCCCGGAATCGCAAAAGAACAGATGCTCATGACTGTTGCCAATTTGCTGATCAGGTAGCAGGTATGCAGGCCCGTGCCATCCAAGGCGATTGACCAACCGTGCCCGCTCGTTGCTATCGAACCCTTGCAGGTAGCTTTGAAGATCGTTGCGCGCATTGCGACCGGAGCGCGTTCCAGGCAAGCGCAATCCCATATCCACCAGCGGCCCTAATACGTCTTTGCCGAAGTCGCCGGTCATGTTGCGAGCAGGAATGTTCCAACGTTTTTTAGCACCGTCCGGGTCGTCGAACTCAACTAGAAGACCCCAGTTGTGGCCTTTGTCGTCCCGAGTACGGGCGAGGATCTCCAAGGAGGAACACACAGGCCGTGATTCACCATCATCGCCGGTATAGAACACACCTTCGGGGGCCAACCGAAAACCACCGGGAAGCAAATCGGTTTTCGATTTTGCAGGTTGTTCGGCTGCTGCTTTCGGCTCTGCAGGTTCGTCGGACTGCTCGTGGTTGAGGGAGACGAAAAGCTCACCGCTGCGCTCCAGCTCGGCGACGTGTGCTGCCGTCCAACCTTTGGCCAGCGCGTCGGCGGCATCGTCGCCGTCGTCCCACTTGCCACCTTTGGCAAAGGCTGCTTGATCGTCCTTCAAAGTGGGCTTGCGTTTGAACACAGTGAGCGCGACGAACCGGACCGATTCGACGCCGATTTCGTGCAGTTTTTTGGCGACTTCTTCCATACACGACTTGCCGCTGCTGTCGTTGTCCGGCCAAAGCACAACCGAGCGCCCTTTGAGTGTTGTCAGGTCGGCCTTGTGCCAAGAGTTAGATCCGTTCGGCCAGCACGTTGCCACGTAGTCCAGCATCAATTCGCCTGCCGCGTCGGCGGCTTTTTCGCCTTCGCACAACACGACAGGTGCGGCATCGCGCAGTGCCAACTCTTCCAAGCGCAGGAGCGGGCGCGGGTCAGGCAATCCCTGCCATCGCCATTGCGTGGTTTCGCTGTTGGAGCGCTGGCACCAAGTCAGTGGCGCGAAGACTTTTTTGGGCTTGCCGTCTTCATCTGGACCGAGATCAAAACGGTAAAGCGCCATGAGTGGCTGACCGTTGGCGTCACGGTAGATCCAGACTTTCGACGGAGCGCCGTGATCTCGATGGCGGACAGGGCAACGTTTCATCGCCTCGGCCGGGATCGGCTGTATGGCAGTCCATGTTGGCGCTTTGGCTTTTCCTTGAGCGGGAGCCGATTGCGCGGCACCGACGCTTACGTTCAGCAGTTCGGTCAGCTTCGCGCACGCCTCGACATCGGTGCCGCCGTCCAAGTAGCGCACCAAGTCGATAAGGTCTCCGCCCTTGTCGCCGGTGGCGAAGTCAGCCCAGGTGCCTTTGTTTAAATTGACCTTGAGCGAACCCGCTCGTTTGTCAGTGCGAGTCGGATTGGGAGCGGTGTATTCCTTGCCGCCGTCGACACGCTTTCCGTTGGGCAGACAGTGCGCGAGGACACGTTCAATGTGCTTCAGTGAGGCGGCTTTTACGTCGGCGAAGCTTGGACGTTTCACTTTACTGTTCTGGCGCTGGCTCATGTGTTGGCCCTCGGCACGAACAGGGTGTGAGTCACGTCATCGAGCAGTGCTTTTGCCATTTCACCCAAGTACAGGGCAGGCCAACTAAAGCGCTCGCCTTGATCGTTCATTGCAGCATCGCGGATAAGCTGGTTAACGTGCTCTTGGAGTTGCGAAGCGATCTCCAGCGCGTCTTCGACGGGGATCCCTGCGTTTACCCGGAACAGTTTCAAACCGCGTGCGTTTGCGAGCGAAAAATCCGTGCGGCCAATTGTGGTCAATGCGCTCATAGCGCACCGCCTTTCAGATCTGCTGGTACAGAAGTGTTATCGCCGTGCATCGCTAGGGTTTTGATCAGACCGAGAGTGCCCCGAACATCCCAAATGACGGCGGCGATCACACGGTTAGAGAGGCGCGACTCACCTTCAAAATGGTCTTCGAGCAATGTCAGCACCGAGTCGGCGCGCTCGATTGCGCAGGCGATAGCGTCAATCGGTACACCGGCTCCGGCGCGCTGGCTTACGCTAAGAATATCTTCGGGCAGGGCAAAGCTGAGGGCGTTGTTCATTGGGCACCGCCTGCGGCTTCGAGAGCGCGAGCTTTGGCCATGTGTGCGTTGTAGCGTGCGAGACGAGTAGCAAGACTGGAGTTGGCGTGTAGAGCGGCGAGAGCCATTGCACGGTGTGCAGCGGCGCGATTTTTGGACGGAATGAGGGCGTGCATGGGTGAGGCTCCTACTTTCTGACTGGAGCCGCCACCGTCCTTCCTACGGGATTGGGTGGCAGCTGTGCGCGGGGTAGGAATACCGGGATAGTAGGCACCCGGCCAGGCCGAAGCCTGCCCACACACAGCCGCCATAACACGATACTGCGGGCGAAAAAAAACGCCTGCAGTTGTGATCTGGGCGCTGATGCGCCTACTAATTCTCGGGTTCCTACGCCCGGTCGCTGAATTTGCAGCGACGGCGGCAGGATAACTCCGAGTTTTTACAAGCGCAACCGGCACGAAGCCTTGCGCATTTTTTTGATGCGACATAAATTGACCGGGCATAAAGATTGATCTCAAACGCCCCCGGTTGCCGCCGGGGGCGTTTTCGTTTCAGGCGTGGGCTTCCCAGCGCAGATTGAGCAGGGGCAGGAAGCCGTCATCGAGCATCGAACGGGCATCTTCGTAGGCATCTATTTGCTGGCCTTCGTCGACGATCACCGCACCGATTTTTTCGCAGTTGAGCGTGAGGGCGCACCAGGTGCCATCGGCCCAGCTTAGTACGCTGACTAAGCGGCCCTGTTTGTCCTGTCGGCTGCGATAGCGCTCAAGGCGCTTCATCGTGGCGGATGAAAAACCGATTTGGTGCAGCACTGAAAAGGGATGCATCAAGGCTTGATTGGCAATTGAACGGCTCATGCTGCCTCCTGTACGTTGGCGAACAACGGGGGCGGAGTTTCACCTTTGAGCCACGCGGCGATCTTGCTGTCTTCTGCGCAGCGGCGGCGGTGCTGCTCGGCGAGCACATTGCGCCGTTCGTTCAGGCACGTTTCCATGTATTGGGTGAGATCGGACGTGATGCGTAGGTCTGCATAGAGCCGTTCGTTGATGATCTTTTCTTGCTCGATGTCCTTCTCCACGATGTGGCTCCAGACGTGAGGATCATTCGAGTAGCCGTCCTTCTGATCGATCAGCCAGTAGGTGACCCAGTTGTTCAGTGCTGATTGACTCAGCCCAGCGCGGCGGCCTTCTTTCATCGCGAAATGACCGTGACCGTGAACGCTTGAAAACTCGCGGCGAACAGCGTGTTTGCGGATGATGTCTGGCAGTTCCCAGGCATTGGGAGTGAGCGGCATAACGAGGCCGTCAGGATTGAAAAAGAACGCCTCTTTTTCTTCACCGTTCCAGCTCACGCCGGCGATGGTGCGATGCCGCCAATTGATGCCGCCTTGAGTGTAGAGCTGAAAGCCAACGCTGTAGGAGTCGTGGAAGGGACCTTTGAATGGGCAGTAATTACGCTTCATGCGGCCACCTCATCACGGGCTTCAATGCGACCACGTGCCCACGCTTGGACTTCGGACAAAACCCAGGCGACCGGGGCGCCGCGAGCGTTGCTGTTTGTGAGCTTTACGGTTTTTGGAAAACCACTTTCAGGCTCATTCATCAGCTTGTAGATAGTCGGGCGGGCGAGACCGACGATACTCATGACCTCGCCAATACGGATGAGCGTCAGCGATGGGGCGATTGGCGTGGAGTCGTTTGCAGAGGAGTGGAGGCGAGAGGTTTTCATTTCTCGTTCCTCACACTTGCGGCAGAGCGGTGTGTGCGGCTTTCGAGCCACGTGGAAACATCTTTAGGCCGATAACGCACTCGGCTTCCGACTTTCACATACGGCAGCGGATTGCGGCGAGAACTGCGCCAGGCGGCGAGCGTGCGGTGTGACAGACCGAGAGTGGCCGCGACTTGATCGGGAGTAAGCAGATCAGTAGTGGAGGTTGAAAGTGGGGTGATAAATTGGAGCGTTGTCGCAGTCATTCAGCGTTTCCTGTAGTCGTGGAGAGTTACAGGGCTAACGCTAAGGTGGGAAAGGGAAGTTAACGGTGGCTCACTTCCCTTTTAGCAATGGAGACCAAGCATTCGCGCTGACCCGATCAGCAGGCGTCTTGGTCGAGTGGACGGTAGGTAGGAGCAGCAATCGGTCGGAGACGGACGTTGCTCGCAGTTATTAGAGTCCCATAACCTGCCATTTTTTTGAGGCAATAAGACTGAGCGTCGTTATTAATTGCCTGTTGAATCTAGGGATTAACCTTTTTTAACCAGTAGCGAATTAAAGTAAGCTAATACTGTACTTGCGTTGTGGTTATGTATCGGCATGTGCCCTTTATATGTGATGCGGTTATTCATGCTGATTTTTTATAGGGTATTCTTCTCCTGTGATCTGCTCATAAATGGCTGAGATCATCTTGTAAGCCTCTGTTCGGTCGGGGACCTCATAATTCGCTTTCGGTTCTATGTGTTTAGTTTCTCCGGTAGCTTGCAAAATAAATGTCAATAAAGCCATTACCGAGCGTCTGAATTTAGCCCCAGGGGTGCTTTTTTCATTGATTCCGTGAAAATTTAGTTTGTCACACAATTTCTTAATAGCAGTATCTTCAAATTGCAACGGTAAGGCGCTATGTGCAAAAATATTTCTGATGTTGCGAATGTTGTGCAAGTCTGTTCTTGCATTTACAGGCAGAAGACCTAGTAAGTATGAAAAATTAATTCGTGACGAGAATGTGCCGAGCGCACCGTTGAAGTCAAATACTGGCGTGACAATGGTATTGTTATTTACCAGTTTTGCTTTCAATAATCCCTTGAGGCGATCATCAAGGAAGGCCGCAGCCATTAGCACTGAGCCTCTGGCGGTCTCTTCAGTGATGGATCTTCGAAAGTCCAAAATTTCTTGTGCGCGTCTGGCCACCTCCGGATCGAGTACCGATAGCATCTCGTCAGTAATTAATTTTACTTGCTCTTGTACTGCCTCGAGCTTTTTTTCTTTAGTGATTTTATCCATTTATTATGAGGTCCTTTCGAAGTTTAATGTCTGATTTTTATTTTAAATCAGCGAGTGCGAGATGCGCTTCGGGTTGATGCTGCCTCTGCTGATCGGCAGCGGCGTGATATCATAAGTCTTGTCGCATCGATTTACGGTTAGTCAAACCATTTGCATCTTAGTGAGGCTGTAAAAATGGATACTCAAGTCGATATCAAATACATGGTTTATTGAGATGCTACTTCGCGAAGCACTCCTCCCGCTACAAGAATGTTGCGGATTTGTTTTGTGGATAGCTTAACTGCACCACCGGAAGTTTTAAGGGCGGAATCAGTGCCGCTAATGATGCCAACGATCTCCCTTTCTGACCGTCCACCACCGAGCAGCCTTCTAGCGTGCGCGCAAATGCTTTGATTTCGATCTATCGTGGCTTCACGGCGTATGGCTGCCGAGCTGTTGCCCGCTTTGCGCGCAGTTGCACTAATCCGGATCTTATCTGCGCTGCTCAAAAGCGGAGAGGCGTAGACGTTCGCCAAGGTCATGTAATACCGGGCTGTACCCATCAAGTCAGCGGCCGCCTCACGTGCTTCGATTTCCAGATGAGGTTGCTCGTGACGTACCTCTTCCACAAGCTCCATAAAGTCGTCTGACGCATCTGCAATGAGAGCCGCTAGATTCTCAAAGTTTCCCGCACATAGATCCTTGTCGAAGCCACTCAACCATCTCTCTAGTGTCTCAATGACACGACAAGCTCGATCAATCGCCAGCGCGGCAATATATTGGCTATCAGTAGTAGCTGGGTGTGATGATTCCCCTATTGTCCAGCGGATGCATCGTGGTAAGTCGTCTCTGGAACGCTCAAATTGTTTGCGTATGTGGTAGGAGAGCCGTCTGACATCCGCCATCACTCGGATGGACTCAGCAGACCATTCACCATCTGAAAGATGGCTCGCCCAATGCTCTTGGCCCTCTTGTATGAGTTCGAGAGCAGCATCGATGCGTTCTGCAAATTCGTCGTATAGCGTGAATCGCTCAAACGTTTCGACAATTTCCCATCCCTCAATGTTGAGGGGAGAGCTCAAGTAAAATTCTCTATCCAATATTCACCCCTCGCCCCATTTCGTGATTGAAAAAAAGCGGGCGCTTGCGCTTGGCGAAGCTGTGAGGCCACCAGTGAAGAGCGGGGGAGTCCTGCTTGCCGGTGTCACCGATTCTGGAACACCTTTTGTGTTCCATCGCCCATGTGTTCCACCTGCAGGCCATTTGTGTTCCACCGCTGAGATCCCCGAAATTAAAGGCTTTCAGCCGTTTCGGAACACATGGAACACGCGGAACACCGCTTTTTTGAGGGTTCGAAGTTTGCACGGTCAAATCGCCTTTCCAAACTGGCCTGGTACAACGTTCCCTGTCTGTAGTTTGTCCAGATGATCGGCATACCACTGCATCATTGCTGTCCGTTGCTCGAGGTACTGAGCTTTGTTGTAGACCCCCGAAATACCCTCTTCTTTGTGGGCCAATTGGGCCTCCACATGTTCCTTTGGCCATCCGTGTTCACGGAGCAGGGTGCTCGCCGTATGCCGTGTGCCGTGGCCAACAAGACGTCCTTTATAGCCAATGGTCGCGAATACCTTATTTATCGTGTTTTCACTGATCGTAGGATTCTTCGCGCCCACTCCAGGAAATAGCCAGCGGCTGCGCCCTGTTAAAGAGTGCAGCTCTCTAAGGGCGATCAGCGCTTGGCGCGGAAGGGGACACACAAAGTCTCGGCGCATCTTCATCTTCGATGCAGGTGTAGTCCAAAGAGCTCTATCGAGATCAAACTCTTTCCACTCCGCTAGACGAACCATTCCCGGCCTTGAGGCTGTCCATATGCAAAGCCATGCCGCCGTTCGGGCGGTCAGTCTGCTGGGGGTGTTCTTTAAGGCGGTCAGAAACTCGCCAATTTCGGGCTCTAGCAAATGAGGGTGTTGTTGAGTCTTCGGTGCTTGAGCTGCGATGTCGCGTAGACGGCTACCGGGATCGTTTTCTGTCAGTCCTAAGCCGATTGCTCTGCCGAAAATCTGATTGACCCATGTCCGACATTTTTCAGCAACGTTATGCGCCTCCCGAGCTTCTATTGAGGCCTGGAGATTTGCACAGTCGGTTCGGGTTATTTCGTCCAGAGGTTTATCACCAAGCGCTGGAAGAATGTCTTTGTCGAGGTAGGTGCGGATTTTATTGAGAGTGGAGGAGGCGAGACCTTTTTCCTCCTTTGCCTTAAGCCAAGCTTCCGCAGCCGCTCTGAAAGTTCGGGTTCGAGCGGCATCGATTGCCGCTTTTGCCGAGCGTTTTTGTTCCAGAGGGTCCGCACCGCTGCTGACGACCTTTCGTAGCTCAGCTGCTTTTTCGCGGGCAAGTGCGCCGCTGACTTCTGGATAGCCTCCAAGGCCCATCCATGCCCAATTGCCTGCAGGACGCTTGTACCGGAGTTGCCATGATTTGCCCCCGTCCGGTTTGACCCGGAAATATAAGCCGTTTCCATCCAGCTCCCGGTATTCCTTTGTTTCGGGCTCAAGTCCTGCAAGGGTGGTATCGGCGAGGGGGCGGCGCTTGATGTCTGCGCGTTTCATCCTTGTATCCCAAAGTTCGGTATTTTTCTCAGGATACAAGTAGGGATACAGGGATACAACTGATAAGGGGAGACAGGGATAAACACGTAGGCACAAAAAAACCGGCCAAGTGGCCGGTTTCTCTGGGTCTGAGAGGCTGGTAGAGACTCTCAGATACTGCTATGTGGTGCCCCGAGGGAGACTCGAACTCCCACTCCTTTCGAAAACGGATTTTGAATCCGCCGCGTCTACCAATTCCGCCATCAGGGCTCAATGGCGGCGAAGTATAGAGAGGTGCCTACCGTTGGTCAATCACGTTTCATGGTCAATTTTCGATATTTCCGCTAGACTTTCCGGCCCTGCTAGACGAACCCCATCATGCGCGTTGCTGACTTTACCTTCGAGCTTCCTGATTCGCTGATCGCCCGCCATCCACTGGCCGAGCGTCGCGGTAGTCGCCTGTTAACCCTTGATGGGCTCAGCGGCGCCCTGGCACACCGTCAATTCACTGATTTGCTTGAGCATTTGCGCCCGGGCGATCTGATGGTGTTCAACAATACCCGGGTGATTCCGGCACGGCTGTTCGGCCAGAAAGCATCCGGCGGCAAGCTGGAAATTCTCATCGAACGGGTGCTCGACACGCATCGCGTGCTGGCCCATGTGCGCTCCAGCAAGTCGCCGAAACCGGGTTCGAAGATCCTCATCGACGGCGGCGGCGAAGCCGAGATGCTGGCGCGTCACGACGCGCTGTTCGAACTGGGGTTTGCCGAAGAAGTGCTGCCGTTGCTCGATAGCGTCGGGCACATGCCGCTGCCTCCTTATATAGATCGCCCGGACGAGGGCTCGGATCGCGAGCGCTATCAGACCGTGTACGCCGAGCGCCTGGGCGCGGTGGCGGCGCCGACGGCGGGGCTGCATTTCGACCAGACGCTGATGGAAGCGATTGCCGCCAAGGGCGTCGAGACCGCTTTCGTCACGCTGCACGTGGGCGCGGGGACGTTCCAGCCGGTGCGTGTCGACAAGATCGAAGATCACCACATGCACAGCGAATGGCTGGAAGTCGGCCAGGATGTGGTCGATGCGGTCGCTGCGTGCCGTGCGCGCGGTGGTCGGGTGATCGCGGTGGGCACCACCAGTGTGCGTTCGCTGGAAAGCGCCGCTCGCGATGGCGTGCTCAAGCCGTTCAGCGGTGACACCGACATCTTTATCTACCCGGGCCGGCCGTTTCATGTGGTCGACGCTCTGGTCACCAATTTCCATTTGCCTGAATCCACGCTGTTGATGCTGGTTTCGGCATTCGCCGGTTATCCGGAGACCATGGCGGCCTACAAGGCAGCGGTCGACAACGGATACCGCTTTTTCAGCTACGGTGATGCGATGTTCATTACCCGTAACCCCGCACCACGTGGCCCTGAGGAAACAGTATGAGTCGCCAATGCCGTATGTCGTTTGAGCTGCTTGCCACCGATGGCAAGGCTCGTCGTGGTCGCCTGACCTTTCCCCGTGGCACCGTCGAGACCCCGGCCTTCATGCCGGTCGGCACCTACGGCACGGTCAAGGGCATGCTGCCACGGGATATCGAGGCGATTGGCGCGGAAATCATTCTGGGCAACACCTTCCACCTGTGGCTGCGTCCTGGCACGGAAGTGATCAAGGCCCACGGCGACCTGCACGATTTCATGCAGTGGAAAGGCCCGATCCTGACCGACTCCGGTGGTTTCCAGGTGTTCAGCCTCGGCGCGATGCGCAAGATCAAGGAAGAGGGCGTGACCTTCGCTTCCCCGGTCGACGGCTCGAAGGTGTTCATGGGCCCGGAAGAGTCGATGCAGGTCCAGCGTGACCTGGGCTCGGACATCGTGATGATCTTCGACGAATGCACCCCGTACCCGGCCGACGAAGACGTCGCCCGTGTATCGATGGAGCTGTCGTTGCGCTGGGCCCAGCGTTCGAAAAACGCCCATGGCGACAACACGGCGGCGCTGTTCGGTATCGTCCAGGGCGGCATGCACCAGGACCTGCGCATGCGTTCGCTGGAAGGCCTGGACAAGATCGGCTTCGACGGCCTGGCCATCGGCGGTTTGTCGGTGGGCGAGCCGAAGCACGAAATGATCAAGGTGCTGGATTATCTGCCTGGGATGATGCCCGCTGACAAACCTCGTTACCTTATGGGCGTTGGCAAACCGGAAGATCTGGTTGAGGGTGTGCGCCGCGGTGTGGACATGTTCGATTGCGTGATGCCAACCCGTAATGCCCGCAATGGGCATCTGTTCATTGATACAGGCGTGCTGAAGATCCGTAACGCGTTCCATCGCCATGATGATTCGCCGCTGGATCCGACCTGCGATTGCTATACCTGCCAGAACTTCTCCCGCGCTTATCTGCATCATCTGGACAAGTGCGGCGAAATGCTCGGCAGCATGCTCAATACCATCCACAATTTGCGCCATTATCAGGTGCTGATGGCTGGTTTGCGCGAGGCTATTCAACAGGGTACATTGGCCGCCTTTGTCGATGCCTTCTACGCCAAACGCGGGCTCCCCGTTCCGCCTTTGGACTGAGTTTTCTGACCCCAAGATTCAACATTTGCAACTGGAGTGCTAAATGAGCTTTTTTATCTCTAATGCCATGGCTGACGCGGCTGCACCGGCTGCAGCGCCTATGGGCGGCGGTTTTGAGTGGATTTTCCTGGTCGGCTTCCTGGTCATCTTCTACCTGATGATCTGGCGTCCGCAGGCCAAGCGCGCCAAAGAGCAGAAGAACCTGCTGAGCAGCCTGCAAAAGGGTGACGAAGTGGTCACCACCGGCGGTATCGCCGGCAAGATCACCAAAGTGGCCGATGACTTCGTGGTTCTGGAAGTTTCCGACACCGTGGAAATGAAGTTCCAGAAGGGCGCCATCGCCGCCACGCTGCCAAAAGGCACGCTGAAAGCGATCTAAGTTTCAACTTCTACTCAATCGACGGGGCGCGCAAGGCGCCCCGCGTCATAAACGGGCGGCGTGATGCTGAACAAATATCCTCTGTGGAAATACATTCTGATCCTGGCGGTGCTGGCGATCGGTCTGATTTATTCCGCTCCCAATCTATACCCCGATGACCCGGCCATTCAGATCAGCGGTGCCAGCACGGCTCTGCAGGTCAATCAGGCCGACCTGGATCGTGCAAGCACCGCGCTGCGTGAGTCCGGGATCAACGTCAAGGCGTCGAGTCTGGCGGCCAACGGCAAGGGCGGCCTGATCCGTCTGGTCAAGGCTGAAGACCAGTTGCCGGCCAAGGACGTTGTGCGCAAGGCATTGGGTGATGACTACGTCGTCGCGCTGAACCTGGCGCAAACCACCCCGCAATGGCTGCGCAGCCTGGCCGCGCACCCGATGAAGCTGGGTCTGGACTTGTCCGGTGGTGTGCACTTCCTGCTCGAAGTGGACATGGACAAAGCCCTCGACGCACGTCTGAAAGTCTACGAGGGTGACGTCAAGAGCCTGTTGCGCAAAGAGAAACTGCGTTATCGCAGCCTGCCGCAACTCAACGGTGCCATTCAGTTGGGCTTCAGCGACGCTGACTCCCGCGAACAGGCCCGTGCGCTGATCCGCAAGAATTTCAACGATTTCGACATTGTTCCGGCCGACCTCAACGGTCAACCGGTGCTGCGTCTGGCGATGACCCCGGCCAAGCTGGCGGAAATCCGTGAGTACTCCATCAAGCAGAACTTGACCACGGTACGTAACCGCGTCAACGAACTGGGTGTTGCCGAACCGATCGTCCAGCGTCAGGGCGCCAACCGCATCGTGGTTGAGCTGCCGGGCGTGCAGGACACTGCCGAAGCCAAGCGAATCCTCGGCAAGACCGCCAACCTGGAATTCCGTCTGGCCGCCGAGCCGGGTGCTTCGAAAGCCACTTCCGAAACTTTCGAGTTCCGTGAAGGCAAGCGTCCGCCAGCACAGATCGAGCGTGGCCTGATCATCACCGGTGACCAGGTGACTGACGCCAAGGCCGGTTTCGGCGAGCACGGCACACCTGAAGTGAACATCCGCCTGGATGGTCACGGTGGCGAGTTGATGAGCCGCGCGACCCGCAGCAACGTCGGTCGCAGCATGGCGGTGATCTTCATTGAACAGCGTCCGGTCACCACTTACGTCAAGCAAGTGGTCGACGGTGTCGAGAAAGACGTCGCCGTTCAGAGCTTCAAGGAAGAGAAGAAAATCATCAGCCTGGCGACCATCCAGTCGCCGCTGGGCGCGCAGTTCCGTATCACCGGTCTGAACGGCCAGGGCGAGTCGTCCGAACTGGCGCTGCTGCTGCGTGCCGGTGGTCTGGCCGCTCCGATGTACTTCGCTGAAGAACGTACCATCGGCCCGAGCCTGGGTGCCGACAACATCACCAAAGGTATCGATGCATCGCTGTGGGGCATGCTGTTCGTCTCGCTGTTCATCATCGCCATCTACCGTTTCTTCGGTCTGATCGCTACCGTCGCACTGGCGGTGAACATGGTCTTGCTGCTGGCGCTGATGTCGCTGCTGGGGGCAACGCTGACCCTGCCGGGTATCGCCGGTATCGTGTTGACCATGGGTATGGCGGTCGACGCCAACGTGCTGATCTTCTCGCGGATCCGTGAAGAGATCGCCGCTGGCATGACTGTGCAACGTGCAATCAACGAAGGCTTCGGCCGGGCATTCACTGCGATTCTCGACGCCAACCTGACCACCTTGCTGGTCGGCGGGATTCTGTTCGCCATGGGCACCGGCCCGGTGAAAGGCTTCGCAGTCACCATGTCCCTCGGGGTTCTGACTTCGATGTTCACGGCCATCATGGTCACCCGCGCGATGGTCAACCTGATCTTCGGCGGTCGTGACTTCAAGAAGTTGTGGATTTAAGGGGCTGCCATGTTACGTACAATCAATTTCATGGGCGTCCGCAACTTTGCGTTCGGCGTCACCGTGTTCCTTACGCTGCTGGCCGTTTTCAGCGTGTTCCACAAGGGCATGAACTGGGGTCTGGACTTCACCGGCGGTACGCTCATCGAGCTGACCTACGAGCGTCCGGCCGACGTCACCAAGGTGCGTGAGCAACTGACCACGGCCGGTTATCACGAAGCCATCGTGCAGAACTTCGGTGCGACTACCGATTTGCTGGTGCGTATGCCGGGTGAGGATCCGCAGTTGGGCCATCAGGTGGCTGATGCGCTGCAGAAGGTCGGCGGCGACAACCCGGCGACCGTCAAGCGCGTAGAGTTCGTCGGCCCGCAGGTCGGTGAAGAACTGCGCGACCAGGGTGGCATGGGCATGCTGCTGGCACTGGGCGGCATCCTGATCTACCTGGCGTTCCGCTTTCAGTGGAAATTTGCCGTCGGCGCCATTGTTTCGCTGATTCACGACGTGATCGTGACCGTGGGTATCCTGTCGTTCTTCCAGATCACCTTCGACCTGACGGTGCTGGCGGCGGTACTGGCGATCATCGGTTACTCGCTGAACGACACCATCGTGGTATTCGACCGGGTTCGTGAGAACTTCCGCGTGCTGCGCAAGGCTTCGCTGATCGAGAACATCAACATCTCGACCACCCAGACGCTGCTGCGGACCATTGCGACCTCGGTGTCCACCTTGCTGGCGATCGCGGCACTGCTGTTCTTCGGCGGTGATAACCTGTACGGATTCTCCCTGGCACTGCTGGTGGGTGTTCTGGCGGGTACTTACTCGTCGATCTACATCGCCAACGTGGTGTTGATCTGGCTGAACCTGTCGACCGAAGACTTGATTCCGCCGGCCAATACCGAGAAGGAAATCGACGACCGTCCTTGAGGTAAAACTTTTGAACGGTGTCACATGAAAAGGGCGCGAGTTGAACTCGCGCCCTTTTTTTTGCTCCAAGGCTGGGAGAAGCGCGGGCGCGTCCCGCATGTGATGGTCAGGAGGTTCATGTGAACAAGTCGTTACTGGTTGGTGCGGTATTGGGTGCTGTCGGTGTGACTGCCGGGGGTGCTGTTGCCACCTACAGCCTGGTTAAAAGCGGCCCTGAGTATGCGCAGGTTTTGGCCGTCGAGCCGGTCAAGACACAGATCAAGACTCCACGTGAAGTGTGCAAGGATGTCACCGTGACCCGGCAGGCGCCGGTCAAGGATCAACACCAGATTCTCGGTACGGCCATCGGTGCCGTGGCGGGTGGCTTGCTGGGTAACCAGATCGGCGGCGGCACCGGCAAGAAGATTGCCACGGTGGCCGGTGCGGTCGGTGGCGGCTATGCCGGTAACAAGGTGCAGGAAGGCATGCAGAATCGCGATACCTACACCACCACGCAGACTCGTTGTAACACGGTGAATGACATCAGCGACAAGGTAGTCGGTTACGACGTGCGTTATTCGCTGGATGGCAAGGAAGGCAAGGTGCGGATGGATCGTGATCCGGGCAACCAGATTCCGGTCGACAAGGAGGGCAAGCTGATCCTGTCGCAGAATGAGCCGGGTCAGTAATCGGTTGATTGCTGGAAGAAAAGCACTCTTCGGAGTGCTTTTTTTATGCCTGCGATTTCTGTTTTGCCAAACGAGGGCTTTTCTTCAGGCATAAAAAAACACCCCGAAGGGTGTTTTTTGGACTCGCGGGACGCTTAACGCTTAACGCTTCAGCGAGGCCGGCAGGTGCGGCTGGATTGCGGTCAGCACAGCCTTGAAGCATTTGGTGTTGCCGGCAACGACGTGGCCTTTTTCAAGGAAGTCGTGACCACCGGTGAAGTCGCTGACCAGGCCGCCTGCTTCCTGGATCAGCAGGGCGCCGGCAGCCATGTCCCACTCGGACAGGCCCGATTCCCAGAAGGCGTCGAAACGACCGGCGGCGACGTAAGCCAGGTCCAGGCTCGCCGAGCCGGCGCGACGGATGCCGGCGGTCTGGCCGACCAGGGCGCGGAACATGCCCAGGTAGTTGTCGAGGTTGTCCATCTGGTCGTCGCGGAACGGGAAACCGGTGCCGAGCAGGGCGCCGTCGAGGCTGGTGCGACCGCTGACGCGCAGGCGGCGACCGTTCAGTTGAGCGCCGCGACCACGGCTGGCGGTGAATTCTTCCTGGCGAACCGGGTCCAGAACAACGGCGTGCTCCAGGCGGCCACGGTATTTGCAGGCGATGCTGACAGCGAAGTGAGGAATGCCGCGCAGGAAGTTGGTGGTGCCGTCCAGCGGATCGATGATCCACAGGTATTCTTCGCCTTCGATGCCGGAGCCAGCGTGCATGCCGGTCTCTTCACCCATGATCGAGTGATTCGGGTAAGCCTTGCGCAGGGCGTCGATGATTTTCTGTTCGGCGGCGCGATCCACCTCGGATACGTAATCCTTGGCGTCTTTTTCGTCGACCTTGATGGTATCCAGGCGCTCGATGGAGCGGAAGATCAGTTCACTGGCGCTGCGGGCGGCGCGCAGCGCGATATTCAGCATGGGCTGCATGGATGTGTCACCTAAGGTTGTTAAAGAAAGCCGCGCATTCTATCAGAACTTTTCTTCAGGTGAAGGACGCTGTTCGCTTTCATAGCTTAACGGTAGGCTGTTCTGTAAGATTTGCGCCCCATTTCCGTGTTCGAGAGCCCGTGCCGTGCTGCAAAACATTCGTGTCGTCCTGGTCAATACCAGTCACCCGGGGAACATCGGCGGGACTGCGCGCGCCATGAAAAACATGGGGTTGTCGCGGCTGGTGCTGGTCGATCCACGGGTGTTTCCGCACCATGAAGCGGATGCGCGCGCCTCTGGCGCCAACGATATCCTTGAAAAAGCGCAAGTCGTCGCCACCTTGGAAGAGGCTTTGGTCGGGTGCAATCTGGTGCTTGGCACCAGTGCCCGTGACCGACGCATTCCCTGGCCGCTGCTGGATCCCCGCGAATGCGGCAGCAAAGTGGTCGAGGAAGCCGGGCAGGGTGCGGAAATCGCCCTGGTGTTCGGGCGCGAAGATTCGGGCCTGACCAACGACGAGTTGCAACGATGTCACTTTCACGTACACATCCCTTCCGACCCTGAATTCAGTTCGCTGAACCTGGGGGCGGCGGTGCAGGTGTTGAGCTACGAAGTGCGCATGGCCTGGCTGGCCGCACAGGGTCAGCCGACCAAGTTCGAAAAGGAAGAAGTGGCCTCGGTGAAAAGTACCGAGCTGGCGACCATGGATGAGTTGGAGCGATTCTATGAGCACCTGGAGCAGACTCTGGTGGCCATCGAATTCCTCGACCCGGAAAAGCCACGGCACTTGATGGCGCGCCTGCGCCGGTTGTACGGACGCAGCTCGGTCAGCCGGGCGGAAATGAATATTTTGCGTGGCATCCTCACGGAAACCCAAAAAGCGGCCCGTGGTGAGCTTCTTAACCGGAAGGACTAATGATGTTCGAGCGTTTGCGTGAAGATATCCAAAGCGTATTCCACCGAGACCCGGCGGCGCGTAACGCTTTTGAAGTTCTGACTTGCTATCCCGGCATGCATGCGATCTGGCTCCATCGATTGTCGGCCATGTTGTGGCGCGCCGACCTGAAATGGCTGGCGCGGCTGGTGTCGAACTTCGGTCGCTGGCTGACCGGGATCGAGATTCACCCCGGTGCGAAAGTCGGGCGGCGGTTCTTCATCGACCACGGCATGGGCATCGTCATTGGTGAAACCGCTGAAATCGGCGATGACGTCACGATCTATCAGGGCGTGACCCTGGGGGGGACGAGCTGGAACAAGGGCAAGCGTCACCCGACTCTGGGGGATGGCGTTGTGGTCGGCGCCGGCGCCAAAGTGCTCGGGCCGTTTACTGTCGGTGCCGGTGCCAAGGTCGGCTCCAATGCCGTAGTGACCAAAGAAGTGCCGCCCGGTGCCACGGTGGTGGGCATTCCGGGGCGGATCATCGTCAAATCCGACGAAGGGCAGGACGCCAAGCGCAAGGCCATGGCGGAAAAGATCGGTTTCGATGCCTACGGCGTCAGCGAAGACATGCCTGACCCGGTGGCGCGCGCCATTGGTCAGTTGCTCGATCATCTGCAAGCGGTGGACGGGCGTCTGGAAGGGATGTGCGGCGCGCTGAAGGATCTGGGCAGCAATTACTGTGCGAAAGATCTGCCTGAGCTGCGTGAAGAGGACTTCGCCTGCGTCAAGGGCAAGGAAGAGCCCAAGGTTCACTGATACCTGTAGAAGTGCCTGGCAGGGCTGCGTGCTGACCGGTATGCCATTAAGTTGCAGACCCTGCTATCATTCGCGCGCTCTTTTGCGGGTAAACCTGACTAAAGTACTAGGTCTTAAAGTTGACTTAAATACTCGGGAATTGCATACTCGCACCCATTCCGAACTCCGTGGTAATTGTCCATGCGACTGACTACAAAAGGCCGATACGCCGTGACCGCCATGCTTGACCTGGCGTTGCACGCGCAGCACGGGCCGGTGTCCCTGGCCGATATCTCCGAGCGCCAAGGCATCTCCCTGTCCTATCTCGAACAGCTTTTCGCCAAGCTGCGCCGCAGCAACCTGGTTTCCAGCGTTCGCGGTCCGGGCGGTGGCTACCAGTTGTCCCGCGACATGCAGGGCATCCAGGTCGCTCAGGTGATCGATGCGGTGAACGAATCGGTCGATGCAACCAAATGCCAGGGCCAGGGCGATTGCCACTCCGGCGACACCTGCCTGACCCATCACCTGTGGTGCGACCTGAGCCTGCAGATTCACGAATTTCTCAGCGGTATCAGCTTGGCCGACCTCGTAACTCGCCGTGAGGTGCAGGAAGTGGCCCAGCGTCAGGATCAGCGTCGTTGCAATGGCAAGGCGCCGCGCCTGGACAAGATTGAAGCGTCCGCCGTCGAATGACAGCCAGAGAGCTAGCGGCACGCCAGCCAGCCTGATTTAGGAGATAGTCCATGAAATTGCCGATTTACCTTGATTACTCTGCGACCACCCCG
This sequence comes from Pseudomonas sp. B2M1-30, assembly GCF_025447575.1. Taxonomy (NCBI): domain Bacteria; kingdom Pseudomonadati; phylum Pseudomonadota; class Gammaproteobacteria; order Pseudomonadales; family Pseudomonadaceae; genus Pseudomonas; species Pseudomonas sp. B2M1-30. Next base: position 109,123 of record NZ_JAOEJT010000004.1, read on the forward strand.
GTCGACCCGCGCGTTGCGCAAAAAATGAGTGAATGCCTGCTGGTCGACGGAAACTTCGGTAACCCGGCGTCCCGCTCCCACGTGTTCGGCTGGAAGGCCGAAGAGTCCGTCGAGAACGCCCGCCGTCAGGTGGCCGACCTGGTCAATGCCGATCCGCGTGAAATCGTCTGGACCTCCGGTGCCACCGAGTCCGACAACCTGGCAATCAAGGGTGCGGCACATTTCTATGCCTCCAAGGGCAAGCACCTGATCACCTCCAAGATCGAGCACAAGGCTGTCCTCGACACCATGCGCCAACTGGAGCGCGAAGGTTTCGAAGTGACCTACCTTGAGCCGACCGAAGACGGTCTGATCACGCCGGCCATGATCGAAGCCGCGCTGCGCGAAGACACCATCCTGGTGTCGGTGATGCACGTGAACAACGAAATCGGCACCGTCAACGACATCGCAGCGATCGGCGAACTGACCCGTTCCAAGGGCATCCTGTTCCACGTCGACGCCGCTCAGTCCACCGGCAAGGTCGACATCGACCTGCAGAAGCTGAAAGTCGACATGATGTCGTTCTCCGCCCACAAGACCTATGGCCCTAAAGGCATCGGTGCGCTGTACGTCAGCCGCAAGCCGCGTGTGCGCATCGAAGCGACCATGCACGGCGGCGGTCACGAGCGCGGCATGCGCTCGGGCACCCTGGCGACCCACCAGATCGTCGGCATGGGCGAAGCGTTCCGTGTGGCCAAGGAAGACATGGCGGCCGAGAACGTTCGCATCAAGGCCCTGAGCGACCGCTTCTACAAGCAGGTCGAACACCTGGAAGAGCTGTACGTCAACGGCAGCCTGACCGCCCGCGTTCCGCACAACCTGAACCTGAGCTTCAACTACGTTGAAGGCGAGTCGCTGATCATGGCGCTCAAGGATCTGGCGGTTTCGTCCGGTTCGGCCTGCACATCGGCGTCCCTCGAGCCTTCGTACGTGCTGCGCGCCCTGGGCCGCAACGACGAGCTGGCACACAGCTCGATCCGTTTCACCTTCGGTCGTTTCACCACCGAAGAAGAAATCGACTACGCCGCGCAGAAAGTCTGCGAGGCCGTTACCAAGCTGCGCGCTCTGTCGCCGCTGTGGGACATGTACAAAGACGGCGTCGATATCTCGAAGATCGAGTGGGCGGCACACTAAATATAGAAGCCGCCGAATACAGATCCTGTAGCGACGCGGTGTTTGACGCAGCTGCAGGGTCTCAAGAGCGGCCCTGATGAGTGAGGATTGAGAATCATGGCTTACAGCGAAAAGGTCATCGACCACTACGAAAACCCGCGTAACGTCGGCAAGATGAATGCCGAAGACCCGGATGTCGGCACCGGCATGGTCGGCGCGCCGGCATGCGGCGACGTGATGCGTCTGCAAATCAAGGTCAACGAGCAGGGCGTGATCGAAGACGCCAAGTTCAAGACTTACGGCTGCGGTTCGGCCATCGCTTCCAGCTCCCTCGCCACCGAGTGGATGAAGGGCAAGACCCTGGACGAAGCTGAAACCATCAAGAACACCCAGTTGGCCGAAGAACTGGCGCTGCCGCCAGTGAAAATCCACTGCTCGGTACTCGCCGAAGACGCTATCAAGGCGGCCGTTCGCGATTACAAGCAGAAGAAAGGCTTGATCTGACTTTCAAGATTTGGCGACGAGTAAGGAGTCAACGATGGCTATCAGCATGACAGAAGCGGCTGCTCGACACATTCGCCGCTCCCTCGACGGGCGCGGCAAGGGTGAAGGGATCCGTCTGGGTGTTCGCACCACAGGCTGTTCCGGCCTTGCCTACGTGCTGGAGTTTGTCGATCAGGTGGATACCGAGGATCAGGTGTTCGAGAGTCACGGCGAAAAAGTGATCATCGACCCGAAAAGCCTGGCCTACCTGGACGGCACCGAGCTCGATTTCGTCAAGGAAGGGTTGAACGAAGGCTTCAAGTTCAACAACCCCAACGTGCGCGGTGAGTGTGGCTGCGGCGAAAGCTTCAACATCTGAGGCTGCTCGTGGGTATTCCTTGTCATTTCGCTTTGTTCGAGCTGCAACCGAGCTTCCGCCTGGATCTCGAGCAGTTGGGCGCACGCTACCGTGAGTTGGCGCGCGGTGTTCATCCCGACCGTTTTGCCGACGCTTCCGAGCGTGAGCAGCGGTTGGCGCTCGAACAGTCTGCGCGACTGAACGAGGCCTACCAGACACTCAAGAGTCCCCCGCAGCGCGCACGTTATCTGCTCGCTATGGGCGGGCGTGAGCTGCCGCTGGAAGTCACGGTGCATGATCCCGAGTTCCTGCTGCAACAGATGGCGTTGCGCGAAGAACTCGAAGACTTGCAGGACAGCGCCGATCTGGCTGGTGTCGCGACCTTCAAGCGTCGTCTGAAAACCGCCCAGGACGAGCTGAACGAAAGCTTCGCAGCCTGTTGGGATGATGCAGCGCAACGCGAACAGGCCGAACGCCTGATGCGGCGCATGCAGTTCCTCGACAAGCTCACCTACGAAGTGCGCCAGTTAGAAGAGCGCCTCGACGATTAACCCAGTGCCGCTCCGGTCGCACGCCTGATATACAGATAAGTCCTGATCACGATGGCCCTACTGCAGATCGCCGAACCCGGCCAAAGTCCTCAACCACACCAGCGTCGTCTGGCTGTGGGGATCGACTTGGGCACTACCAATTCGCTGGTCGCTGCGTTGCGCAGTGGTCTTTCCGAGCCGCTGGCCGATGCCCAGGGGCAGGTCATTCTGCCGTCCGCCGTGCGTTATCACGCCGACCGCGTCGAGGTTGGCGAGTCGGCCAAACTGGCGGCTTCCGCCGATCCCCTGAATACCGTGCTGTCGGTCAAGCGCCTGATGGGTCGCGGTCTGTCCGACGTCAAGCAATTGGGCGAGCAACTGCCATACCGCTTTGTCGGCGGTGAATCGCACATGCCGTTCATCGAAACCGTACAAGGCCCGAAAAGCCCGGTTGAAGTGTCCGCCGACATCCTGAAAGTGCTGCGCCAGCGCGCTGAAGCGACATTGGGTGGTGAGCTGGTCGGCGCGGTGATCACCGTGCCTGCGTACTTCGACGATGCCCAGCGCCAGGCCACCAAAGATGCGGCAAAGCTCGCCGGCCTGAACGTATTGCGCCTGCTCAACGAACCGACCGCTGCGGCGGTGGCGTATGGTCTGGATCAGCATGCCGAAGGTCTGGTGGCGATCTATGACCTGGGCGGCGGCACTTTCGATATTTCTATTCTGCGTCTGACCGGCGGTGTCTTTGAGGTTCTGGCGACCGGTGGCGACAGCGCCCTGGGCGGCGATGACTTCGATCACGCCATTGCCGGCTGGATCATCGAGAGCGCCGGTTTGTCCGCCGACCTCGATCCGGGTGCGCAACGCAATCTGCTGCAGACCGCCTGCGCGGCCAAGGAAGCGCTGACCGATTCCGCTGCTGTTGAAGTCGTCTACGGCGACTGGAAAGCGCAGTTGACCCGGGACGCCTTCAATGCGCTGATCGAGCCAATGGTCGCGCGCAGCCTGAAAGCCTGTCGCCGCGCCGTTCGCGATTCCGGTATCGAGCTGGAAGACGTACACGCCGTGGTCATGGTGGGCGGTTCGACCCGTGTTCCGCGTGTTCGCGAAGCGGTCGCCGAAGCCTTTGGCCGTCAGCCGTTGACCGAGATTGACCCGGATCAGGTGGTCGCCATCGGCGCTGCGATCCAGGCCGATACCCTGGCCGGCAACAAGCGCGATGGCGGTGAATTGCTGCTGCTCGACGTGATTCCGCTGTCCCTGGGGCTGGAAACCATGGGTGGCCTGATGGAGAAGGTGATTCCGCGTAACACCACCATCCCGGTCGCTCGCGCTCAGGACTTCACCACTTATAAAGATGGCCAGTCGGCCATGGCGATCCATGTGTTGCAGGGCGAGCGCGAGCTGATCAGCGACTGCCGCTCCCTGGCGCGCTTCGAACTGCGCGGCATTCCGGCGATGGTCGCCGGTGCGGCGAAGATTCGCGTGACCTTCCAGGTCGACGCCGACGGCCTGCTCAGCGTTTCCGCCCGTGAACTGGGTTCGGGCGTCGAGGCGAGCATTCAGGTCAAGCCGTCCTACGGCCTGACCGACGGCGAAATCGCCAAAATGCTCAAGGATTCGTTCCAGCACGCCAATGATGACAAGGTCGCCCGCGTCCTGCGCGAGCAGCAGGTCGACGCCCAGCGACTGATCGAAGCGGTGCAGGCCGCTCTGGAAGCTGATGGCGAGCGTCTGCTCGATGCCGACGAGCGCATGGTCATCGAGCTGCAAGTGCAGGAACTCACCGAACTGATGAAAGGTACTGATGGCTATGCCATCGAGCAACAGACCAAGCGTCTGTCGCAAGTGACCGACGCCTTTGCCGCCCGCCGCCTGGATTCGACGGTGAAAGCCGCGCTGGCCGGGCGTAGCCTGAATGAAATCGAGGATATCTGATGCCGCAGGTCATTTTTCTGCCACACGAGAAGTTCTGCCCGGAAGGCATGGTGGTCGAGGCTGAGCCCGGCACTTCGATTCTCGAGTTGGCCCACGAACACCATATCGAGATGGAAAGCGCCTGCGGCGGCGTTTGTGCCTGCACCACTTGCCACTGCATCATCCGTGAGGGTTTCGACTCGCTGGAAGAGGCTGATGAGCTGGAAGAGGACTTCCTTGATCGCGCCTGGGGTCTGGAAGCTCAATCGCGTCTGGCCTGCCAGGCTATCGTGGGTGAGGAAGACCTCACCGTCGAGATTCCGAAATATTCGCTTAACCATGCGGCCGAAGCGCCGCACTGACTGGTACGACTGTCATGAGCTACGGTTGGAATGATGTTCAACGCATTGCAGAAGAATTGGCGGATGCCAAGCCGGATGTAGATCCGCTTTCTGTCAATTTCGTCGACCTGCAGCGTTGGATCATGGAGCTGCCTGACTTCGACAACACCTCTGGCCGGGTTGGCGAGAAGGTGTTGGAAGCGGTTCAGGCACTCTGGATCGAAGAAAAAGACTGATCGTCCTCGCAGGTTAGGCAATACCCAAGAACCCGCGTATAATTCGCGGGTTTAATTTTTCGCAAATTACCGTTTCTGGAGTTACACCATGGCTGTTCAACGTACTTTCTCCATCATCAAGCCTGACGCCGTTGCCAAAAACGTGATCGGCAAGATCACCACTCGCTTCGAAGAAGCTGGCCTGCGCGTTGTAGCTTCGAAACTGAAGCAACTGTCCAAAGCCGAAGCTGAAGGCTTCTACGCCGAGCACAGCGCTCGTGGCTTCTTCGGTGACCTGGTTGCCTTCATGACTTCCGGTCCGGTTGTCGTTCAGGTTCTGGAAGGCGAAAACGCCATCGCTCGCAACCGTGAGCTGATGGGCGCTACCAACCCTAAAGAAGCTGCTCCAGGCACCATCCGTGCTGATTTCGCCGAGTCAATCGACGCCAACGCCGTTCACGGTTCGGACTCCGAAGCCGCTGCTGCTCGCGAAATCGCTTACTTCTTCGCAGCTACTGAAGTAACCACTCGCTAAGCATTGGCTTGATGAGTGAAGGTGAATCCATGACTACATCGACTGTTAAAACCAACCTGCTGGGTCTGACCCAGCCGGAAATGGAAAAATTCTTCGACTCAATCGGGGAGAAGCGTTTCCGTGCCGGTCAGGTAATGAAATGGATTCACCACTTTGGCGTCGATGATTTCGACGCCATGACGAACGTCAGCAAGGCCTTGCGCGAAAAGCTCAAGGCTGTTGCTGAGGTCCGTGGTCCCGAAGTGGTCAGCGAGGACATTTCCAGCGACGGCACCCGTAAGTGGGTGGTGCGCGTGGCGTCCGGCAGCTGTGTCGAGACCGTGTACATTCCCCAGGGCAAACGCGGCACTCTGTGCGTTTCGTCCCAGGCAGGCTGTGCCCTGGACTGCAGTTTCTGCTCCACCGGCAAGCAAGGCTTCAACAGCAACCTCACCGCCGCCGAAGTCATCGGCCAGGTGTGGATTGCCAATAAATCCTTCGGCAGTGTTCCGGCCACCATCGACCGCGCCATCACCAACGTGGTGATGATGGGCATGGGCGAACCGCTGCTGAACTTCGACAACGTCGTGGCCGCCATGCATCTGATGATGGATGACCTGGGCTACGGGATTTCCAAGCGCCGCGTGACCCTGTCCACGTCGGGTGTGGTGCCGATGATCGATGAGCTGGCCAAGCACATCGATGTATCCCTGGCGTTGTCCCTGCATGCACCGAATGACGCATTGCGTAACCAATTGGTGCCGATCAACAAGAAATATCCGCTTAAGATGCTGCTCGATTCCTGCGTGCGCTATATGTCCGCCCTTGGCGAAAAGCGCGTGCTGACCATCGAGTACACCCTGCTCAAGGACGTCAACGACAAGCTTGAGCACGCGGTGGAGATGATCGAGCTGCTCAAGGATATTCCGTGCAAGATCAACCTGATTCCGTTCAACCCGTTCCCGCATTCCGGGTACGAGCGGCCGAGCAACAATGCTATTCGCCGGTTCCAGGATCAGCTTCATCAGGCCGGTTTCAACGTCACTGTCCGCACCACCCGTGGTGAAGACATCGACGCGGCCTGTGGTCAATTGGTAGGGCAGGTGATGGATCGCACCCGTCGCAGCGAACGTTATATCGCCGTGCGTGAGTTGAGCGCCGACAGCGATCTGGCACAGAACGCCGCGAACACTAACTAAGAGAGGATCTCTATGTCCCTGCGCTTTGCGCTGCTGTTGCTGTGGGCCAGCCTGTGTGCTGGTTGTGTTCTGTCGGGCGACTACAACCCGATGAAGACCAGCAAGGGCCGCGATGAGGCGCGGGCTGCCTACGTGCAGTTGGGACTGGGGTATTTGCAACAAGGCATGACCGAGCGTGCCAAGGTGCCGCTGAAGAAGGCGCTGGAGCTCGACGGCTCGGATCCGGACGCCAACGCCGCCCTGGCGCTGGTGTTTCAGGCCGAGATGGAGCCAAAGCTGGCTGACGAGCATTTCCGCAAGGCCTTGTCCTCGCGTCCCGCCGATGCCCGTATCCTCAACAATTACGGCAGTTTTCTCTACGAAGAACAGCGTTACAAGGAAGCCTACGAGCGTTTTGAACAGGCCGCCGCCGATACCCTGTATCCTGAGCGTTCGCGTGTGTTCGAAAACCTCGGCATGACGGCCGCCAAGCTCGGTCAGCGGGATGTGGCGCAGCAACAGCTGGAAAAAGCGTTGCGTCTGAACCGCCAACAACCGCGCGCCTTGCTGGAAATGGCTGAGTTGTCATTCGAAGACAGGCATTATGTGCCCGCGCGTGACTATTACGACCAATACAACCTGCTTGCCGAGCAAAATGCACGTAGTCTGTTGCTCGGCGTCCGGTTGGCAAAAGTGTTTGAAGATCGCGACAAGGCCGCCAGTTATGGCCTGCAATTAAAACGACTCTATCCCGGTACGCCGGAATATCAGCAATACCTGTCGGAGCAATGATGAAAGCGGCGCATCCCGAAGTTGTAGCAGCGAATCGCGTTAACCCCGGTGAGACCCTGCGCCAGGCCCGCGAAAGCAATGGCTGGTCGCTGGCTGAAGTGGCCCTCAAGCTCAACCTCACTGTGACTTCCCTGAGCAATCTTGAAGCCGGCGCGTTCGACAAGCTGCCGGGGCACACCTTCGCTCGCGGTTACATTCGCGCCTACGCCAAGTTACTCGGTATGGATCAGACCGTTCTGGTCCAGCAGTTCGACCAGTCCACCGGCACCGACTCTCAAGGCAGCAATGTCCACGCCTTGGGCCGCATCGAGGAACCGGTACGGGTTTCCCACACCATTTTGCGCATCGTCAGCCTGTTGCTGCTGGTCGCCGTTATCGGCGGCGGTTTCGTCTGGTGGCAGGATCAGACTTCGCTGCGGACCAAGGATCTGATGAGCCTGGCGCCGGAGCATGTCGAAGTCGAAGGCGCCGACGGCACCACCCAGATTCATCCGCTGGACGAGCCGGAAGACCAGGCTGTCGCGGAAGGTCAGGCTGAGGGTTCGACCGCCCTGGCGCTGCCACAATCCGAAACCACCGCTGAGTCGACCGGCACCGAAGCTGCCGCTCCGGCCGCCGAGCCGGTTGTTCCGGCGCCTGTCGCCCCGGCGGCAACACCTGCCGCGCCGGTTCACACCCCGGCGCCTGTTGTTGCTGCCCCGGCCACTCCGGCACCGGCGGCTCCGGCTACACCGGCTCCGACCGTCGCCGCTCCAACAGCTCCGGCTGTGGCTCCTGCACCTGCTCCTGCACCGGCCGTTCCGGTCGCGGGCCAAGGGCAGGTTTCGGTGCAGTTCATCGCCGATTGCTGGACTCAGGTCACCGATGGCAGCGGTAAAGTGCTCTATAGCGGCCTCAAGCGCAAAGGCGACAGCCTGTCGGTTGTCGGTAAACCACCGTTTGCCGTGCGTCTGGGCGTTGCCCGTGGCGCGCAGGTCAGCTACAACGGCCAGCCGGTCGATGTCGCTCCGTTCACCAGTGGCGAGACTGCTCGCCTGAAGTTGGGTCAATAAGTCATGCACGGCGAATCTCCAATCAAACGTCGCGAATCGCGCAAGATCTGGGTCGGTAACGTACCGGTTGGCGGCGATGCGCCTATCGCTGTGCAGAGCATGACCAACAGCGACACCAATGACGTCGCGGCCACCGTCGCCCAGATCAATCGTCTGGAAGCGGCCGGTGTCGACATCGTGCGGGTGTCGGTGCCGGACATGGACGCCGCCGAGGCGTTCGGCAAGATCAAGCAACTGGTCAAGGTGCCGCTGGTTGCCGACATTCACTTCGACTACCGGATCGCCCTGCGTGTGGCGGAACTGGGTGTCGATTGCCTGCGGATCAACCCGGGCAACATCGGTCGTGAAGATCGCGTGCGTGCGGTGGTGGATGCGGCCCGTGATCGCGGAATCCCGATCCGCATCGGCGTCAACGCCGGTTCCCTGGAAAAAGACCTGCAAAAGAAATACGGCGAGCCGACGCCGGCCGCGCTGGTCGAATCGGCCCTGCGTCACGTCGAACACCTCGAGCGCCTGAATTTCCAGGACTTCAAGGTCAGCGTGAAGGCTTCCGACGTGTTCATGGCCGTCGAAGCCTACCGTTTGCTGGCCAAGGAAATCGTCCAGCCGCTGCACCTGGGCATCACCGAAGCCGGTGGTTTGCGTTCGGGTACGGTGAAATCCGCCGTGGGCCTAGGTATGCTGCTCGCCGAGGGGATTGGCGATACTATCCGCATCTCGCTGGCGGCCGATCCGGTCGAGGAAGTGAAGGTCGGTTACGACATTCTCAAGTCCCTGCATCTGCGTTCCCGTGGTATCAACTTCATCGCCTGCCCGAGCTGCTCGCGGCAGAACTTCGATGTGGTCAAGACCATGAACGAGCTGGAAGGACGGCTTGAAGACCTGCTGGTGCCGCTGGATGTCGCGGTGATCGGCTGTGTGGTCAACGGTCCCGGCGAAGCCAAGGAAGCCCATATCGGCTTGACCGGCGGCACGCCGAACCTGATTTACATCGACGGCAAGCCGTCGCAGAAACTGACGAATGACAATCTGGTGGACGAGCTGGAAAAGCTGATCCGCGAGAAAGCGGCCGAGAAGGTCGAAGCTGACGCAGCGGTTATCGCGCGCGGCTGAACCTGACTGACAGCGCCGAACGAATTTAAGGATTTAAAGTGAGCAAGTCTCTGCAAGCCATCCGTGGCATGAACGACATCCTGCCCGAACAGACTCCGCTATGGCGTTATTTCGAAGGCACCGTCGCCCGTTTGCTGGATAACTACGGTTACCGCCAGATCCGCATGCCGATCGTCGAGTTCACCGAGCTGTTCAAGCGCTCGATCGGCGAAGTGACCGACATCGTCGAAAAAGAGATGTACACCTTCGACGACCGCAACGGCGACTCCCTGACCCTGCGTCCGGAAGGCACCGCCGCCTGCGTGCGTGCTGTGCTCGAACACGGGATCACCGGTGGTGGCCAGGTTCAGAAGCTCTGGTACATCGGTCCGATGTTCCGCCATGAGCGTCCGCAGAAAGGCCGTTATCGCCAGTTCCACCAGATCGGTCTGGAAGTCTTCAACCTCGACGGCCCGGACATCGATGCCGAGCTGATCGTGCTGACCTGGCGCCTGTGGGGCGAGCTGGGCATTCGCGATGCGGTCAAGCTCGAACTCAACAGCCTGGGCACCAGTGAGTCCCGTGGGCGTTATCGGGAAGCGCTGGTCGAGTATCTCTCGGCGCATCACGACAAGCTCGACGAAGACAGCCAGCGCCGTCTGAAGACCAACCCGCTGCGCGTGCTCGACACCAAGAACGCCGACACTCAGGCGGTGCTGGTCGATGCGCCGAAAATGGCCGATTACCTGGATGACGAGTCCCGTGAGCACTTCGAAGGTCTGAAGGCGCGTCTGGATGCCGTCGGCATTCCTTACGTGCTCAATCCGAAACTGGTGCGCGGCCTGGATTACTACAGCAAGACCGTTTTCGAATGGGTCACCGACAAGCTCGGCGCCCAAGGCACGGTATGCGCCGGCGGCCGTTACGACGGTCTGGTCGAGCAGATGGGCGGCAAGCCGACCACCGGCGTTGGTTTCGCCATGGGCATCGAACGTCTGGTATTGATGCTGGAAACCCTGGAGCAGATTCCGGAGGAAATCTCCCGTCAGGTCGACGTCTATCTCTGCGCCTTCGGGGAAGCCGCGGAGCTGGCCGGTCTGGCCCTGGCCGAGCGCGTGCGCGACCAGTTGCCGAACCTGCGCCTGCAAGTCAATGCCGGTGCCGGCAGTTTCAAAAGCCAGTTCAAGAAAGCCGACAAGAGCGGTGCGCTGTTCGCACTGATCCTCGGTGACGACGAAATGGCTCAGCAAGTGGTAGGTGTCAAACCCCTGCGTGGTCAGGGCGAACAACAAAACATTGCCTGGGATGCGCTCGCTGCACACCTGGCCACCTGCGTCGTGCAGGCTTGAAGCTGTCAAACAGCCGATTTAGCGATTAAGGAGTATTGGGGTGTCGAGTACCGAAGACGAACAGTTGGCGGATTTGAAGGACTGGTGGGCACGCAACGGCAAACCTCTGGTCACTGGCGGCCTGTTGGCGCTGGTCATCGTGTTCGGCTGGCAGGCTTTTCACAAGTATCAGAGCAACCAGTCGCAAGGTGCCTCGGTGCTCTATCAGCAACTGCTGGAAACCACGCTGACCCCGGATGGCAAGCCTGACGCCGCGCGCGTCGCGGATCTGGCCGGCAAGCTCAACAGCGAGTTCGGCGGCACTGCCTACGCGCAGTACGGCAGCCTGTTCGTGGCCAAGGTCGCGGTCGACAGCGGCAAGCTGGACGACGCGGTGACCGAGCTCAAGGCCATTGTGGCCAAACCTGCCAACCCGGCGCTGGGCGAAATCGCCCGTCAGCGTCTGGCGCAGGTTCTGGGTGGTCAGAACAAGCCGGAAGAAGGCCTGAAACTGCTTGAAGGCGATGCCGACAAGTCGTTCCTGGCGACTCGCGAAGAACTCAAGGGCGACCTGCTGGTACAGCTGGGCCGTACCGATGAAGCGAACGCTGCGTATCAAAAAGCCAAGGCGGCACTGTCGGATGAAGCGGCGGTCGGTGGCCTTCAAATCAAGCTGGACGACCTGGCCAAAGGGGATGCGTGACGTGATCCGTTGGAAGCATGCAGCATTGCTGGCTCTGGCCATTCTGGCCGCGGGTTGCAGCAGCAACAGCAAGAAAGAACTGCCACCGGCCGAACTGACCGACTTCAAAGAAGAAGTGGTTCTGCACAAGCAGTGGAGCCGTTCGATCGGTGACGGTCAGGGCGAAACCTACAACATGCTGGTGCCGGCGATCGATGGTGATTCCATCTATGCGGCCGATGTGACCGGTATCGTGATGGGGATGGATCGCAGCAACGGCGACGTGAAGTGGAAAAAGGATCTTGAACTGCCTGTGTCCGGCGCCGTGGGCGTGGGTTACGGTCTGGTCCTGATCGGCACTCTGCGCGGCGACGTGATTGCCCTCGACGCCATCAATGGCGAAGAGAAGTGGCGCGCGCGCGTCAACAGCGAAGTCCTCGCACCACCGGCCAACAACGGTGACGTGGTGGTGGTGCAGACCCAGGACGATCGTCTGATCGGTCTGGACGCCTCCACCGGCAACCAGCGCTGGGTGTATGACAGCACGCCAGCCGTGCTGACCCTGCGCGGCACCAGCGCGCCGATCGTCACCAACCGCCTCGCGGTGGCTGGCCTGTCGACCGGTAAAGTGGTCGCGGTCGACATTTCCAACGGCGTGCCGGTATGGGAACAGCGTATCGCGATTCCACAAGGTCGTTCCGAGCTGGAGCGTGTGGTCGACATCGACGGTGGCCTGCTGCTGTCCGGCGGTACGCTGTACGTCGCCAGCTATCAGGGTCGCGTGGCGGCACTGGACCTGGAAAGCGGTCGTCAACTCTGGCAGCGCGATGCGTCGAGCTATGCCGGTCTGGCCCAGGGCTTCGGCAGCGTCTACGTAAGCCTGTCCTCGGGCACCGTTGAAGGCGTCGACGAGCGTTCCACCACCGCATTGTGGAGCAACGATTCGCTGGCCCGTCGTCAACTGTCGGCCCCGGAAGTGTTCTCCAGCTACGTTGCTGTCGGTGACCTGGAAGGTTACCTGCACCTGCTGAGCCAGGTGGACGGTCGCTTCGTCGGCCGTGAGCGCATCGACAGCGACGGCCTGCGTGCCCGTCCGCTGGTGGTGGGCGACACGATTTATGTGTATGGCAACAGCGGCAAACTGGAAGCCCTGACCATCAAGTAACAACTATGCTTGGGGTTGATCCCCAAGCGGCCTTGCATTTGCAGGGTTTGCAGCACCCATGGGTGTTTGCCCCGAGCACCAGCCGCTGCCTCGCAGCGGCTTTTGTATTTTCTGAAATAACGAAGTGGAGAGCCGCATGGTTCCCGTAATCGCCCTGGTGGGCCGACCGAACGTCGGCAAGTCCACCTTGTTCAACCGCCTGACCCGGACCCGCGACGCCATCGTCGGTGACCTGTCCGGTCTGACCCGTGATCGCCAGTACGGTGAGGCCAAGTGGCAAGGGCGTTCCTACATTTTGATCGACACCGGCGGTATCTCCGGTGACGAATACGGTATGGACGAAAAAATGGCCGAGCAGTCGCTGCTGGCCATTGAAGAAGCGGATGTCGTTCTGTTCCTGGTGGATGCCAAGGCCGGCTTCACCGCTGCCGACCAGATGATCGGCGAACACTTGCGCAAACGTAACAAGCGTTCCTACGTGGTCGCCAACAAGGTCGACAACATCGACCCGGAAATGGCCCGCGCCGAATTCGCCCCGATGGGCATGGGTGACGCGATCCCGATCGCCGGTGCCCATGGCCGTGGTATCACTCAACTGCTGGAAATCGCCCTGAGCGAGTTCCCGAAGGATGAGGACGAGCCGCAGGAAGGCGAAGAGGACGAAGAAGTTGCCGAAGGCGAGGAAGCCAAGCGCATTCCTGGCCCGAGCGAGAAGGACGGCATCAAGATCGCCATCATCGGCCGGCCGAACGTCGGCAAGTCGACGCTGGTCAACCGCATGCTCGGTGAAGAACGGGTGATCGTATACGACCAGCCCGGCACCACGCGCGACAGTATCTACATTCCGTTCGAGCGCAATGAAGAGAAGTACACGCTGATCGACACCGCCGGTGTGCGCAAGCGCGGCAAGATTCACGAAGAAGTCGAAAAGTTCTCCGTGGTCAAAACCCTGCAGGCGATCAAAGACGCCAACGTGGTGATCTTTGTGATGGACGCCCGCGAAGGCGTGGTCGACCACGACCTCAACCTGCTGGGCTTCGCGCTCGAGTCGGGCCGTGCGATGGTCATTGCGCTCAACAAGTGGGACGGCATGACGCCGGGTGAGCGCGACTACGTGAAGACCGAGCTGGAACGCCGGCTGTTCTTCGTCGACTTTGCCGACATTCACTTCATTTCGGCGCTGCACGGCACTGGTGTGGGCAACCTGTACGGTTCGGTGCAGAACTCGTTCAAGTCGGCGGTCACCCGCTGGCCGACCAGCCGCCTGACCCAGATCCTCGAAGACGCGGTCAGCGAGCACCAGCCGCCGATGGTCAACGGTCGCCGGATCAAGCTGCGGTATGCCCACCTCGGTGGCGCGAACCCGCCGCTGATCGTGATCCACGGCAACCAGATCGAGAAAGTGCCGAAGTCGTACGTGCGTTATCTGGAAAACACTTACCGCCGCGTGCTGAAGTTGGTCGGTACGCCGATCCGCATCGAGTTCAAGGGCGGCGAGAACCCGTACGAAGGCAACAAGAACACGCTGACCGACCGCCAGGTCAACAAGAAGCGTCGTTTGATGTCGCACCACAAGAAGACCGAGAAGAAGCGCCGCGACAAGCGCTGATCTTGCAGCTTGCCTGGCTCCCGTGGGAGCGTGGCTGGCCCGCGAAGGACGATAACGGGGGTATGTGTGACACCCCGTTGCAACCTTCGCTGGCAAGCCCGCCCCCACGAGGCCGGGTTACAGAAAGGGCGCTGGCGGCGCCCTTTTTTTATGGGCGCCGGATGGGCTATCCTCGGGCTCTCCCGCGCCGTCGTCAGAGCCGGGGCAGAGCAGGGAACCCCGATGATCACCAGCAAGCTGCCGAATGTCGGCATCACTATTTTCACGCAGATGTCTCAGCTCGCGGCGCAGACCGGAGCGATCAACCTTTCCCAGGGTTTTCCCGATTTCGATGGCCCGCAGGAACTGCGGGATGCGGTCGGTCGGCATATCGCCAGTGGCCACAACCAGTATTCGCCGATGACCGGCCTGCCGGCGTTGCGTCAGCAGATCGCGGCGAAGATCGCCCGCAGCTACGGCGCCCATGTCGATGCCGACACTGAAGTGACGGTCACCCCGGGCGCGACCCAGGCCATCTTCTGCGCCATTCAGGCGGTTATCCACAGCGGCGACGAAGTCATCGTGTTCGACCCGGCCTACGACAGCTACGAGCCGGCGGTTGAGCTGGCCGGCGGGCGTTGCGTGCATGTGCAGCTGGGGCTGAACGATTTCTCCATCGACTTCGAAAAACTCGGCGCAGCCTTGAGCCCGCGCACCCGGATGATCATCCTCAACACCCCGCACAACCCGAGTGGCGCGCTCATCAGCCGTGCTGAACTCGACCAGTTGGCGGCGCTGATCCGCGATCGCGACATTTATGTGATCAGCGACGAAGTCTACGAGCATCTGGTGTTCGACGGCGTGCCCCATGTGAGCGTGCTGGCCCATGAAGAGCTGTATCAGCGCGCCTTCGTGGTCAGCTCGTTCGGCAAGACCTACCATGTCACTGGCTGGAAAACCGGCTACGTCGTGGCGCCACCGGCCCTGACCGCCGAGTTGCGCAAGGTGCACCAGTACGTCAGTTTCTGCGGGGTGACGCCGCTGCAATTTGCCCTGGCCGACTACATGGCCGAGCACCCGGAACACGTTGAAGAGCTGCCGGGCTTCTATCAGGCCAAGCGCGATCTGTTCTGCGATTTGCTGGCGCCGTCGCGCTTCAGCTTCACCCGTGTCACCGGCACCTATTTCCAGCTGGTCGATTACTCGCAGATCCGCCCCGATCTGAACGACGTCGAGATGGCCATGTGGATGACCCGTGAGCATGGCGTGGCGAGTATCCCGGTGTCGGTGTTCTATCAGAATCCACCTGAAGGCCAGCGGCTGGTGCGGCTGTGCTTTGCCAAACGCGAGGAGACGCTGCGCGAAGCAGCGGCGAAACTATGCGTGATCTGAGTGCGTTGCCCGATCTCAAACTGGCGCTGATCCAGACCACCCTGGCCTGGCATGACCGCCAGGCCAACCTCGAGCATTTCGAGCAACTGCTGGAGCAGGCGCAGGGTGCCGACCTGATCGTCCTGCCGGAAATGTTCACCACCGGATTCTCCATGGAGTCCGAAACCCTCGCCGAAGCCGAAAACGGCCCGACCAGCAAATGGCTGCGGGCTCAGGCGGCAAAACTGAATGCGGTGATCACCGGCAGCGTGATCATCCAGGCCGCTGACGGCAGTCATCGCAACCGCTTGTTGTGGGCGCGGCCGGACGGCGAGGTCTGGCACTACGACAAGCGTCACTTGTTCCGCATGGCGGGCGAGCACAACCACTACACCCCTGGCGAGCGGCAGGTGCAGTTCGAGCTCAAGGGCTGGAGGATTCGTCCGCTGATCTGCTATGACCTGCGTTTCCCGGTGTGGAGCCGCGACGCGCAGGACACCGATCTGCTGCTGTACACCGCCAACTGGCCGGGGGCGCGGCGTCTGCACTGGAATCGGCTGCTGCCGGCACGGGCGATCGAAAACCTTTGCTACGTGGCGGCGGTCAACCGCGTCGGCACCGATGGCAAGGGCTTCGCCTACACCGGCGACAGTCAGGTGCTGGACTTCCAGGGCGAGACATTGCTCGCGGCGGGGGAGGCGGACGGCGTGTTCAAAGTGACACTGGAAGCGGCGCCACTGGCGGCTTACCGTGAACGCTTCCCGGCGAATCTGGATGCGGACACCTTTGAGTTCACCTGAGCCCTTCACTGCCTGAAATCAGGACAAACCACACAGAACCATCAGGCAAAAAAAGGCCCCGAAGTTTTCACTTCGGGGCCTTTTGCGTTGCAGCGAAGGCTTAGGCTGCTTTCGCTTCCGGCTGGCTCAGGGAGCGGTTCAGCGCACTGAACAGGGCCTTGAAGCTGGCGGTGGTGATGTTTTCATCGATGCCCACGCCGTGTACCGCACGCTCACCGTTCACGCGCAGCTCGATGTAGGCCGCTGCCTTGGCGTTGGTGCCCGCGCCGATGGCGTGTTCGTTGTAGTCCATGATTTCCACCGGGATCGGCAGGCCGGCCACCAGGGCTTCGAGGGCGCCGTTGCCCTTGCCGCGCCAGTGCAGGTTGGTTTCGCCCTGACCCTTGCTCGCCACTTCCACTTCGACGGCGCTGTTGCCGTTTTCTTCCTGCAGGCGATGGCTGACCAGCGCATACGGGGTGTTGGCTTGCAGGTACTCGCTGATCAACAGGGAGTGGATCTGCTTGGCGGTCATTTCCAGGCCGAGGCGGTCGGTTTCACGCTGCACGACCTGGCTGAACTCGATCTGCATGCGACGTGGCAGGCTGATGCCGTATTCCTGCTCCAGCAGGTAGGCGATGCCGCCCTTGCCCGACTGGCTGTTGACGCGGATCACCGCCTCGTAGCTGCGGCCGATGTCGGCCGGGTCGATCGGCAGGTACGGCACTTCCCACAAGGCGTCGGATTTCTGCTGGGCGAAGCCCTTGCGGATCGCGTCCTGGTGCGAGCCGGAGAATGCAGTGTGGACCAGGTCGCCGACGTACGGATGACGTGGGTGAACCGGGATCTGGTTGCACTCTTCGACGACCTTGCGCACGCCGTCGATGTCGGAGAAGTCCAGTTGCGGGTCGAGGCCCTGGGTGTACATGTTCAGGGCGACGGTGACGAGGTCGACGTTACCGGTACGCTCGCCGTTGCCGAACAGGCAGCCTTCGACACGGTCGGCACCGGCCATCAGGCCCAGCTCGGTGGCGGCTACGCCAGTGCCACGGTCGTTGTGGGTGTGCAGGCTGATGAGCACGCTGTCACGACGGTTGATGTTGCGGTGGAACCATTCGATCTGGTCGGCATAGACGTTCGGGGTCGCGCATTCCACGGTGGCCGGCAGGTTGAGGATCACCTTGCGCTCAGGCGTCGGGTTCCAGACTTCGACCACGGCGTCACAGACTTCCTTGGCGAATTCCAGCTCGGTGGCGCTGAAGGTTTCCGGCGAGTATTCGAACGTCCACTCGGTTTCCGGCTGCTGGGCGGCGTATTTGACGAACAGCTTGGCGGCGTCGACCGCGATGGCCTTGATGCCGTCCTTGTCCTGGTTGAAGACGATACGCCGGAACGACGGCGAAGTGGCGTTGTACAGGTGAACGATGGCTTTTTTCGCCCCGCGCAGGGATTCGAAGGTGCGCGCGATCAGGTCTTCACGGCCCTGGGTCAGCACCTGGATGGTGGTGTCGTCGGGAATGTGGCCGTCTTCGATCAGGGTGCGCACGAAGTCGAAGTCGGTTTGCGACGCGGCCGGGAACGAAGCTTCGATTTCCTTCACGCCGACTTGCACCAGGGTTTTCCAGAAACGCAGCTTCTTCACCGAGTCCATCGGTTCGATCAGCGACTGGTTGCCGTCACGCAGGTCGGAGCTGCACCAGATCGGCGCGGCATCGATGGTTTTCGACGGCCAGGTACGATCCGGCAGGTTGATCACGGGGAACGCGCGGTATTTCGAAGACGGGTCTTTGAGCATGCTCATCGGAATAATCCTTGTTGTGAGGGCCGAAAGAAGGCGGCCTGCCGGTGGAACGAATGTTCTGGGAAAAGCGTGGGACGAGGCGCAGCGATTCAGCCCGGCAGTCGTGCGCTGACGAGGCACAGGCTGCGGTGCTGGCGAAGCTGAATGAGGGTGTGAGAGGTTTTCATGCCCTCAACCCTAACCGCGAGGATTGAGTATGGCAAGCAGTCGGGAAAATTTGAGAGGAATACTCGAAAAGCGAGGTTTGGCGAGATTTTATTGTGCGTAATGCTGTTGATCGTCGGGATGTTTGCGCAGTGTTTCAAGCCGGCGCAATCGACGAAAAAGCATTCGGCTGAAGGGAGAGTGGCCGCTTTGTCAGCGGATTTTGCGGTGACCTTGAGGTGTATTCGCGGGCAAGCCCGCTCCACGGGAGTACGCATTCCAACCGTGAGAGCGGGCTTGCTCGCGAAGAGGCCGGTGGCCGCCGCCGATGACTCAGGGCTGGAACGCCCCGATGAAAATCGCCGGATCCACCCGTGCATCATTCAGGCTGACGTTCCAGTGCATGTGCGGGCCGGTCGCGCGACCGGTGGCGCCCACCCGGCCGACCACGGCGCCACGGGCCAGTTGCTGGCCATTTTGCACGTCGATTTTCGACATGTGGCAGAACATGCTGATGAAGCCCTGACCATGGTCGACAAACACCGTGTTGCCATTGAAGAAGTAATTGCCGATCAGAATCACCTTGCCCGCCGCCGGGGTCTTGATCGGCGTGCCGGCCGGCACCGCGAAATCGAGGCCCGCGTGAGGATTGCGCTCTTCACCGTTGAAGAAGCGGCGCACGCCGAACTTGCTCGACAGCGGTCCGTTGACCGGTTTGTCCAGCAGCAGGTTGCTTGGGGTGTTGGGGCTGAAGCTGCGGTAGGCCTTGATCTGTTCGGCCAGTTCACCCTCGATGCGCTTGAGGTTCGCCGGGTTCGGGTTGACCTGCTGAGTGTTCTTCAGGGTGATGTGCTGTTCCGGGTACTTCTTGTTGCCGACGTTGAAACTCAAGGTACGGCCGGCGCTGCTGATCTGCTGAACACCGGGTTTGACCGTCAGCGGCACGCCGACAATCGCCAGCCAGTTGTTCTGTTCCTTGACCACCAGCACCGGTTTGCCCTGATACGTGGCTTTCGGCGCCTGGGCGGCGGTGCCCAGATCGACCACCGCCACGCCGCCCGGCACCGGTTTGTTCAGCAGCCGGGTGATGTAACTGTCGGCGTGGGCATTGAAGGTCAGGCACAGCAACAGCAGCGGAGCGAGAAAACGCGGCATTGATCAGTCCAGTAAAGAGAGGGTGACAGGCGTCAGATGGTTGTCCTCGACGCGCACTTGCAGTTCGCCTTCGCCCAGCCTGGCCTTGAGACGCTGGCCGGTGTGGGTCTGTTCGGCGCTGCGGATCGCGTTGCCGCGTTCGTCCAGCAGAATGCTGTAGCCCCGGCCGAGGGTCGCCAGTGGGCTGACCACATGCAGGGTCTGCATCTGGCTGTGCAGTTGCAGGCGACGGCTTTTCAAACCTTCGCGCATGGCCCGTGGCAGGCGTTCGGCGAGGCTGTCGAGACGTTGGCGCAACAGGGCCAGTTGCCGGCCGGGATGTTGCCCGGCGAGACGGGTTTCCAGGCGGATCAGCCGTTCGCGGCGGGTATTGAGCTGACGCTCGAACGCCCGGCGCAGGCGCATGTCCAGGTCATCCAGGCGTTGTGCCTGCTGACGCAGACGCTCGCCGGGATGGCGCAGGCGACGGGCCATGCCTTCAAGACGCAGACGGTCACGCATCAAGCGGTCGCGCATGCGCATCACCAGACGCCGGTGCAGGCTTTCGACCTGGCGGATCAGGTGGCTGGAGTCGGGCGCCAGCAGCTCGGCAGCGGCGGAGGGGGTTGGCGCACGCACGTCGGCCACGAAGTCGCTGATCGAGACGTCGGTTTCATGGCCGACCGCGCTGACAATCGGCGTCACGCAGGCGTCCACGGCCCGGGCCACGGCTTCTTCGTTGAAGCACCAGAGGTCCTCCAGCGAGCCACCGCCACGGGCCAGGATCAGCGCATCGAAGCCCCGGGCGTCCGCCAGTTTCAGCGCGCGGACGATTTGTGCCGTGGCCTCGCGGCCCTGCACCGCTGTCGGGATCAGGGTCAACTGCACCTGCGGCGCGCGACGGCGGAATACGCTGATGATGTCGCGGATCACCGTGCCGGTCGGCGAGCTGACGATACCGATGCGCTGCGGATGCGCCGGCAGCGGCACTTTGCGTTCGGCGCTGAACAGGCCTTCGGCGCTGAGCTTTTCCTTCAGGGCATCGAAGGCCAGGCGCAGCGCACCGTCGCCGGCAGGTTCGACGGTGTCGAGAATCAGCTGATAGTCGCCGCGTCCCTCGAACAGCGAGACCTTGCCGCGCACCTTGACCGCCAGGCCGTCCTTGAGCGCCTGACGCACCCGCGCCGCATTCTGGCGGAACAGCGCGCAACGCACCTGGGCGCCGCTGTCCTTCAGGGTGAAATACACATGGCCGGACGCCGGGCGAGCAAGGTTGGAGATTTCGCCTTCGACCCAGATGTTGCTGAACACGTCTTCGAGCAACACCCGCGCGCGGCCGTTGAGCTGGCTGACGGTCAGGACTTCACGGTCCAGGCCGAGTCTTGAAAAGGGATCTTTAATCATGGGGCGCAGTTTAAAGGCATTCGGCGATCAATCTCCATGAGTCAGCACAAATCGCTTTTTCGTGTGAGGGCCTGGATGAACTGCCGCAGCAGGGGCGAGGGTGACTGGCGATAGGCGAGGGCGACGGTGCTCTGGCAGTCGGGATCGGCCAGCGGCAGAAAGCGTACGCCGGACGGTGCGATGTCCTGCATCGACTCCGGCAGCAGGGCGATGCCGAATCCAGCCTGGATCAATTGCAACTGAGTGGTCTTGCGCGACATCACCCGCGCCGCTTTCGGAAAGAAGCCCTGACGCATGCACAAGTCCGCGCATAAATAGCTCAGGCCGCCCCGTTGCGGATGGGGAATGGAAATGAACGCCTCGTCCTGCAATTGCGCCAGTTCGACGGTGCGCGCGCTGGCCAGTCGATGACTGGCCGGCAGCGCGAGCAACAGGCGTTCGGTGAACAGCGGCACGATCTGCACGCCTTCGCGCTGACGCAATACCGGCAGGCGCAGCAGGCCAAGGTCGAGACGGCCCTCGGCCAGTTCCTCCAGTTGCGCTTCCGAGGACAGTTTGCCGATGTCCAGCGACACGCCGGGCTGGCGCTCGAGATAGGTGCTGATATCGGTCAAAAGGCGTCCGCTGATCGGCACGGTGCTGGAATGGCTCAGGCGCAAGGTGCCGAGCTGGCCGTGGCCGATGTCGGTGGCCATGGCGCTGGCCTGGGTCAGTTCATTGAGCAGATTCCTCGCCCGTGGCAGAAAGGCTTCGCCTGCTGCCGTGAGACGGGGCTGGCGGGCGGTGCGTTCGAACAGCGGCGTTTGCAGGCGGGTTTCCATGTCCTTGATCTGCCGGCTCAGTGCCGATTGCGCGATGAACAGGCGTTCGGCCGCCGCGCTGAAGCTGCCGCACTCGGCGATTTCCACGAAGTAACGCAATTGACGGGTTGAAAGCACAAGGTATGCCTTTTCGAGATGAGTGATCGGCCTTGAAGATATTAGTCGCAACCTTCGGCGCTGGCTAAAGTCATCTCAGGCTTATAAAGGAAGCGGATTGATGAGCGTGGTGGGTTTGTTGAGTGAGTGGTCGTGGGGCGCGGGCGGCTGGGCGGTGGTCGGGCTCGGTATCGCGCTGGCCTACATCGTGTTTGGCATTGCCGGTTTTGGCACGGCACTGGTGGCGGGGCCGATCCTGATTCTGTTCATGCCGCTGTCGAAGATCGTGCCGCTGCTGGTGCTGCTGGATTTCGTCGCGGCGTTCGGCAATCTGTTGCCATCGCGGCGAGACGTCGCCAGGCCCGAATTGCTGCGACTGCTGCCGTGCATGGCGGTGGGCTGCACGCTGGGCGTGATATTTCTGCTCAACCTCAAGTCGGATCTGTTGCTGCTGTTGATGGGGCTGTTCATCAGCGCCTATGCGGTTTATAGCCTATGGGTCAAAACCCGGCCGGCGCAATTATCTGCCGCATGGGCAGTACCGATGGGCACCGTGGGCGGATTGTTCGGTGCGCTGTTCGGCAGCGGTGGCTTTTTATACGCGATCTATCTCAACAGCCGGCTGCCCAAGGAGGCGGCCCGGGCGACACAGAGTGCGCTGATCAGTTGCAGCACGGTGGTGCGCTTGAGTCTGTTCGCCATCGCCGGTGTGTATGCCGAGCTACCCTTGTTGCTGCTCGCGTTTTGTTTGTTGCCGGCGATGGCGCTGGGCTTGTGGATCGGACGGCGGCTGACCATGCGCCTGTCCCGCGAGGCTTTCGTGCGGCTGGTGACCTGGCTGGTGCTGGCGAGCGGGATTGCGCTGATCGGTCGCTATTTGAGTACTTGACCGGATTGCGTCAGGGATTAAGCTGCCGGCCGTCAAGACGCTTCGCGGGCAAGCCTGCAAAGACGTCAGAAGCCATGCCGCAGGACTATCCATGAATTCGCAAAGCATCCTCGTCCCGAAAATCTCCACCCTGCCGGTCCACGAACCCCGGGCGCGGGCGATCGTGCGCTGGCTGGTGCGCAAGAACATCGTGCAGGAAGAGTTGACCACCTGCGGGCGCACCGGCAACCGCATGGGTCATGCCCTGGCCGAGGGCGCGCGTGCCGTGGTGCTGCATCCCGAAGCGCTGCCGTTCGGTGAGCCGGTCAATGGTCTGGAGATCATCGTAAAACGTTGCATCTACACCCCGGCCAAGGGCTTTCTCGAAGAGGCCGGTTGCGCCGAGTGTCGGCAGGAGGTGGGAGAGGCGCTGTTCGAAAGCCTCGAAGACTGGATGCCGGGGCGCACCGACAACTTCACCTGCCCCGAATGCGGGCACGAAGACGACATCAACGGCTTTCTGTATTTGCAGCCGTGTGCGTTTTCCAACCTCGGGTTCATCTTCAATAACTGGCTGGAAGCTGGCTTCAAGCAGAGTTTTATCGACGAATTCGCCGACTGGCTCGACCAACCGGTGAGCTGGGTGAAAGTGGAGTTGTAAGGGCGCTCATTCCCGTACATCAGCAACATTGATATTCGACAGAGTTTTACATTGAGCCCGGTGGGGTGTCTGAGTATAATGGCGCGCTTCCATTTTCCCGCTCGGGAGCCCCCGCGATGCTGCGTATCAGCCAAGAAGCTCTGACATTCGACGACATTCTCCTAGTGCCCGGTTATTCCGAGGTTCTTCCTAACGAAGTCAGTCTGAAGACCCGCCTTACCCGTGGCATCGAGCTGAACATTCCTCTGGTTTCTGCCGCCATGGACACCGTTACTGAAGCCCGTCTGGCGATCGCCATGGCTCAGGAAGGTGGCATCGGCATCATCCACAAGAACATGACCATCGAGCAGCAAGCTGCCGAAGTGCGCAAGGTCAAGAAGTTCGAAGCCGGTGTGGTCAAGGACCCTATCACCATCGAGGCCGATGCCACGGTGCGTGATCTGTTCGAACTGACCCGCATGCACAACATTTCCGGCGTTCCGGTACTGCACGATGGCGACCTGGTCGGCATCGTCACTTCCCGTGACGTGCGTTTCGAAAACCGTCTGGACGCCCTGGTCCGCGACGTGATGACGCCGAAAGAGCGTCTGGTCACCGTCAAGGAAGGCGCCAACAAGAACGAAGCCCGCGAACTGCTGCACAAGCACCGCATCGAGCGCGTGCTGATCGTCGACGACAAATTCGCCCTCAAGGGCATGATGACCGTCAACGACATCGAAAAAGCCAAGGCCTACCCGCTGGCGAGCAAGGACGATCAAGGTCGTCTGCGCGTCGGCGCTGCGGTCGGCACCGGTAAAGACACCGGTGACCGCGTCGCCGCCCTGGTCAATGCCGGCGTGGACGTGGTGGTGGTCGACACCGCGCACGGTCACTCCAAAGGTGTGATCGACCGCGTTCGCTGGGTCAAGCAGAACTTCCCTGAAGTGCAGGTGATCGGCGGCAACATCGCCACCGGCGCAGCCGCCAAGGCCCTGGCCGAAGCCGGCGCCGACGCCGTCAAGGTCGGTATCGGCCCTGGCTCGATCTGCACCACCCGTATCGTCGCCGGTGTCGGCGTGCCGCAAATCAGCGCCATCGCCAACGTCGCCGCCGCCCTCGAAGGCACCGGTGTTCCGTTGATCGCCGACGGTGGCATCCGTTTCTCCGGTGACCTGTCCAAGGCCATCGTGGCCGGTGCCTCGGCAGTGATGATGGGCTCGATGTTCGCCGGTACTGAAGAAGCGCCGGGCGAAATCGAACTGTTCCAGGGCCGTTCGTACAAGGCTTATCGCGGCATGGGCTCGCTGGGTGCAATGTCCCAGGCGCAAGGCTCTTCCGACCGTTACTTCCAGGACTCCTCGGCGGGTGCCGAGAAACTGGTTCCGGAAGGCATCGAAGGGCGTGTTCCGTACAAGGGCACCCTGACTGCGATCATCCACCAGTTGATGGGCGGCCTGCGCTCCTCGATGGGCTACACCGGTAGCGCCAACATCGAAGAGATGCGCACCAAGCCTGAGTTCGTGCGGATCACCGGTGCCGGCATGGCCGAATCCCACGTTCACGACGTGCAGATCACCAAGGAAGCGCCAAACTACCGCGTAGGTTGAGCCTTCAAGCAAAAAGTTAACGACCGGGGCTGTTTTATTCAGCCCCGAGTTGTTTCTGAATCAAGACTGTTTCTGAATTACTTAGACGAGACTGAATCATGGCCCTCGACATTCACGCTCACCGCATCCTGATCCTCGACTTCGGCTCCCAGTACACCCAACTGATCGCCCGCCGCGTGCGCGAGATCGGCGTGTACTGCGAACTGCACCCGTTCGACATGGACGAAGATGCGATCCGTGAGTTCGCTCCAAAAGGTGTCATCCTCGCCGGCGGCCCCGAGTCCGTACACGAAGCCAACAGCCCGCGCTGCCCACAGGCCGTGTTCGATCTGGGCG
The DNA here is from genome assembly GCF_025447575.1 of Pseudomonas sp. B2M1-30. Lineage (NCBI taxonomy): Bacteria > Pseudomonadati > Pseudomonadota > Gammaproteobacteria > Pseudomonadales > Pseudomonadaceae > Pseudomonas > Pseudomonas sp. B2M1-30. The sequence goes on from NZ_JAOEJT010000004.1 coordinate 134,511, forward strand.
TACCGGTCTTCGGTATCTGCTACGGCATGCAGACCATGGCCGAGCAACTGGGCGGCAAGGTTGAGGGTTCCGAGCTGCGTGAGTTCGGTTATGCCCGCGTTGACGTGGTTGGCAAGAGCCGCCTGCTCGATGGCATCGAAGACCACGTCGATGCCGACGGCGTATTCGGCCTCGACGTCTGGATGAGCCACGGTGACAAGGTCACCAAGATGCCGGGCGACTTCCACGTTCTGGCCAGCACCCCGAGCTGCCCGATCGCCGGCATGTTCAACGACGATCTGGCCTACTACGGCGTGCAGTTCCACCCGGAAGTGACCCACACCAAGCAGGGCGGTCGCATCCTGTCGCGCTTCATCCTCGACATCTGCGGTTGCGAAGCCCTGTGGACGCCGTCGAAGATTGCCGAAGACGCCATCGCCAACATCCGTGCCCAGGTCGGCACCGACAACGTGCTGCTGGGTCTGTCCGGCGGTGTCGACTCCTCGGTGGTTGCGGCGCTGCTGCACAAGGCCATCGGCGACCAACTGACCTGCGTGTTCGTCGACAACGGCCTGCTGCGTCTGCATGAAGGTGAGCAAGTGATGGCCATGTTCGCCGAGAACATGGGCGTCAAGGTGATCCGCGCCAACGCTGAAGACCAGTTCCTCGGCAACCTGGCCGGCGAAGCCGACCCGGAGAAGAAGCGCAAGATCATCGGCCGTACCTTCATCGACGTGTTCGACGCCGAATCCTGCAAGCTGGAAAACATCAAGTACCTGGCCCAGGGCACCATCTACCCGGACGTGATCGAATCGGCTGGCGCGAAAAGCGGCAAGGCTCATGTGATCAAGTCGCACCACAACGTGGGCGGCCTGCCGGAAGAAATGAACCTGAAACTGGTCGAGCCACTGCGCGAACTGTTCAAGGACGAAGTCCGTCGTCTGGGCCTGGAGCTGGGCCTGCCGTACGACATGGTCTACCGTCACCCGTTCCCGGGCCCAGGCCTGGGTGTGCGGATCCTCGGTGAAGTGAAGAAGGAATACGCCGACCTGCTGCGTCGCGCCGACCACATCTTCATCGAAGAACTGCGCAAGGCCGACTGGTATCACAAGGTCAGCCAGGCATTCGTGGTGTTCCAGCCAGTGAAGTCGGTTGGCGTGGTGGGCGATGGTCGTCGTTACGCCTGGGTCGTGGCCCTGCGTGCGGTGGAAACCATCGACTTCATGACCGCGCGTTGGGCACACCTGCCTTACGAACTGCTGGAAACCGTTTCCGGCCGCATCATCAATGAAATCGAAGGCATCTCCCGCGTCACCTACGACGTGTCGAGCAAGCCGCCGGCGACCATTGAGTGGGAATGATCCTGCCCACGCCTTGACGGCGTAACCGCAGGTATCGCAAAAGGCCGTGTGAACACTGTTCACGCGGCCTTTTTGTTGGCGGTTACAACGCGCCCGACCAGCCGGCCAGGGTCAGGCCCCGGCCATTCAGCGCATCAATCAAGCCGAGCATGCTGTCGAAGCGTTTTTCATGCAGCGTCGGCCAGGCCGGGCGCTCGATGAAGTAGCGGCCGGATTCGTGGTTGATGCGTGTCTTGACGATGAGGTTGTCGCGCCCGCGATGCAGCAGCGATGTACCGCCAGGCTCTCTCGTCAGGGTGTACATCCCCGGACGGGTCAGCAGTTTCTCGGTGTTCTCGATCGACCGGGCAGCCCACGGGGTTTCCATTTGCAGGCGCAGATCGCTCTTGACCACGCCCGTGGGCCGGCCGTCCTGGTAAACGAACGTTCGGCCTGGGTCTGGCTGGTATCCGCTGGCCTGGCCCTTGGGCACGTCCTCTATTCGCAGCCCGAGAGCGCCTTCCGTTTCGCTGACGCCGATGGCGCCTTCGTAGGTGTTGGCATGGGAGTTACCCATCAGCGCGATCCACTTTTGTGGCCCCCTCGCAGCGCGGTCGGCCTCGATGATCGTGTGGGCGTAGTAGTTCATCATTTTCTGACGGGTCGTGCGCTGTAGGCCTTTCATGCCGCTCAGACGATAACTGGTCATGCAGTCGATTGCCTGAATCCGCACGCGTTTGTTGCGTGCTGTCTGTACCAGCTCAAGAAAGGTGTAACGCCCCATCGGATCGGTCATGTGGCCCCGGTCCAGTGTTTGCAGATACCGCTCCAGATCCCGGGGCATGACGCCGGTGCGGTAATAGTTGTTCAGCGATACCTGGTGAAAGTCGGTCATCAGGTGTTCCAGATACAGCGTCTGCACGCCCCGGCGGCTGAGTTCCGGCATGTTTTCGATCAGCCAGCGTTTGCTGCCGACCTCGCCGTGGCTCTCTCCGATGGCCAATCCGTCGTAGTGATTGATCCACCAGTCGATGAACGCCTCGGGGTCGGCGGCCGGGTCGACTGGCGGCACTGCCCGACGGGGCGGGAGTTCCAGTTCGGCGTAAAAACGTGTGGCCTCCTGATGCAGTTTTTGGCGCAGGGCCCGGAAGGTTTCCATGCCGGTGTCTTCGTCCAGGCTGACGAATTGATCGCCGAGTGTGCGGCTGTCAGGGTTCAAGGCCGACGGCTTTAATTCCCCGCGAAACGCTTGTGGAATTTCATACGGCGAATCGAACAGCGCCTTGTCGGGCATCATGGACTCCGGGTCGACGGTCGCACTCGTGGCGGCGGAGGAGGGCGGCTCGATGACCGGCGACTGGCCTGCCTTTGGATCGATGCGCACGCGTCTCAGCGACAGACCTTCATCTTCCAGCGCGATGGCGAGTTCATGCACGCTGTCGAAGTGTCGTCCACTGACCGAAGTCCAGCGCGGGCGAACGATGGAAAAACCGCCGGCATCGTGCTGGATCGGTGTACGAACCAGCGTGCCGTCGCCGCTGCGATGAATCAGCGTGGTGGATTCATCGATCATGAACATGCCACCTCTGGGCAAGGCCTCGTCGATGTTGCGAGCCGTGATCGTTGGCGAGGCCTCCAGTTGCAGGCGCAGGTCGCTCTTGATCAGATCAACGGTCTGGCCCAGCAGGTCGTGGACCTTTTTGCCCGGATCGATCGACACTCCGCCAGCCTTGCCCACCGGCACTTCTTCTACACGAATCGCAACGACACCTTGCTGCTCGCCGAGGCCGGGAACACCTTCAAGAACGCTGGCCCGTTCTTCGTCGACCAATGCCACCCAGGGGTTGGCGCCGTGGGCAGCCTGGTCGGCGCGGATCGCGGTGTCGGAAAAGTAGTTCAGCATCTTGCGGCTGCTGACCTGTGACGTGTGCTCCATGGTCGGAAAGCGGCGGCTGGCCATGCAGTCGATGGCTTGTACGCGGATATGATTTTTCTGTGCGGCCTTCACCAGTTCCAGATAACTGTGGGGACCTGTCGGATCAGTGCCCAGGTGGATATCGATGGCTTTCAGGGATTCTTCCAGAGAAGGCGGCAGCTTCCCGGTCCGGTGGAACGCGTCGAGGTCGGCCTGATGGAAGTCTGTCAGCAACTGGTCCAGGTACAAGGTTCTGACTTTCTGCTTGTTCAGTGCCTTGAAGTTGTCGATCAGCAGTTGCCGGGCGCCGGTGGTAGCGTTTTCCTGGCCGATCACCAGACCGGGTATCTCTTTGAGCAGTCGTTTGCTCATGTCGGCGAACGAAGTCGAGGGCTTGAAGGTTGGCACCATCGGGCGCGAGGGCAGGCCTGGGGTGGAGTAGAAGTCGATGGCGTCGTCATACAGGCTGCGCCGCAGCGTCTTGAAGTCCTGATAGAGGCTGTCGCTGTGCTCCACGCGGTCCAGCGGAAAGTCATCGAGGCGGTTTTCGGCCAGTGGTCGCAGTTCCGTTGCCGACGTTTGCGCAACGTCATAGGGCAGCGGTTCGCTCGCAAGCTCCGGCAGCGGGCTGGACGTGTGTCCCCAGGGCCATTCGCCGAAGATTTTCATGCCGCCCCGCAGGCCGGGGCGGGCAGCCGGTTCCCATTTCAGTGCCTCGTTCAGGCGTACCGGCACGTTGCGATAGAACGAGTAGGGATGAACCGGATCGATGATGACCCAACTGCGCATCTGCTCGACATAACGGACTTCATAGAAACCGTCGCCACCGGCGCGCCGCATGTAAATGTAACGCTTGCCCGAAGGGGTCTGAATGATCTCCTGGAGCTTCGGATGTTCGGGGTCGATGAGCGTGGGTTCGCTGATGGTGGTCTTGAACGATTCGAGAAAATCCTCCGGTGCAGCCGGGAGCACCTGTTTCGGCGCGATTTCCTCCAGCGGCGGCAATGGCGTGCGAGTCGGTGTCGTGCCGACGAGATGTTCTTCTTCCTCGATGACCATGGAGGTTTCGGCAATTTCCGGAAGTGCGCCTTCCCCCCTGAGGAACGTCGCGTTGAACAGGGTATCGATGGCCGTGAAGATCGCAGCGGTCACCGCCGACTTGCGGGCTTGCGGGGTTTTGCCGTTGACCGCCTGATCGATCTGCAGGCCGACGTTGGCGATGCCCGCACCGACCACCGCCAGCGCCACCGGCCAACCCACGGCGGCCATGGGGCCGAACATCCGGTTGAAGGCGTTGAGGTAGCCGATCCACAGCTTTTTACGCAGATCGCCGTTGGTATGCATCATGAACGTGGCGTCGCTGAGCATGCGCGCGTGGGTGGCGCTGGCGAGGAAGGTGAAGGCGTCACCGGTCAGGGTTTCGGCGGTGCTCTCGACCAGTTTGTGATCGTTGCTGTCCCAGGTGCTCACCAGCAGGTCGAGGACGTGATTGAGCCCGACGTTCTCGATGTGCGGCTCACGGAAAAACAGCGAGGCCAGATTTGCCCCGGGATTCAACGCTTCGAGCCATTGTTTCTTGGCGTTCTGTCGCCAGGCGGTGTCCTCCATAATGTCGTGATCGGCGACCTGAAAATGCGCCATGAAGCGTTTGCGGTCATCCGGCTTTTTGATTTTCGACAGCACCCACCAATGCACATGACGGTCGGACTGCAAGGCGTGCACACCCCAGGCTTCACCGGGGACATAGATCATCTTCCGGCCGTGAGCATCGATGATGCACAGGATGTCGGTCGCCACGAATCCGCCGATCTTCAGCAGGCTGACGCGAATTTCCCTGGCTGGCGGAACCTCGTCTTCGAGCATCTGGCGGGTCACCGGCCAGCTGACATTGCCGGCCACGGCCTTGACCACGGTCTTGAAGTTTTCATCCGAGAGCCGGCCGCTTTCGCGGTCTTCCATGGCCTTGGCGAGGAAGGTGCATTTGGCCAGCGCACGGAAGGTCTTGCTGTGTTTGTTCCAGAACGACTTGATCTTTTTCTGGTAGCGATCGGAAAAGTTGATTGCCCAGAACGCCTTCAGCACGTCATTGGCGTGCAGCCGTACTTCGTTGCTTTCGTCGTAATTTCCAGCGTTCGGGCCGGCGGTGTAGAACCCGGCATCGGCGTCGAGCAGATCGGCGTTGTCCTGGTCGTGCACACTGAAACGCTGAATGACCAGTTGCGGCAGGGTCATCGACAGGCGTGGGGTTTCCAGCCGATGTTCCCAACCGGTGAAGGTTCGCGAACTGCTCTGAGCCGAGTGAAAACGGTGGAAATAGACCTGTTCCGGTTCCAGATGGGCAAGGTCATGGCTGGCAAGGATCTCCCGGGCGATCGCGCAGGCCATTTCATACAGGTCGGGGCAGGCTTCGACCAGGTTCGGGACCAATAACTTGAGTGCCTCTCGGTCACCGGTGTTGGGTAGTTTGCTGTCTTGAAGGGTGTCCACAGTCTTTCCTTGATCGTGGGTGGTTGAACGCAGCGACGATCATTTCAGGGTGGCGGGTGATACGTCTGTCAGACCGCAGGACGACGTGTTGTCGTATGAGGTGATGGGGTGCATAGGAAAACTCCGCTGCCAGCGAACGAAACCAGCACCCGAGCGGAGCCTGAGTGCTCCGCCCGGTGTGCATAGATCCCTAATACGCAGACCTGCTCAAGCCGGAATCTGGCTTTGCAGGCTCAGGCCGTATTCCTGAGCCAGCGCCCGGGACATCCGCTCGAGGTTGGCGTAGGGCACCTGATTGACCCGAGCCCAGGTGGGGCGCTCGATGAAGTAATAGCCGGCAGCCGTCCTTTGAACCGGCGTTCGCACGATCTGCTCGGTGGTGCTTCTATGGACCAGGGTGTAGCCCTGCTCTGTACGCTCGAACACATACATGCCCGGACGCTGGAGCAAGCGGCTGGTCTGCAACGGGTTGCGCGTCACGGGTGGCGCCTCCATCTGCAGCAGCAGATCGGCATGAAAGGTATCCACGGTTTCGGCCGTCTCCGGTGCGTTTGCTACCGGGCCTCGCTGGATGTCGATACCCGGATCGGCGCTGAACCGTTGGCCCTGACCCGGATCGACTTCTTCAATACGCAGCCCGATCCCACCCTCCAGTTCCGCGAGGCCGGGAAGACCACGGAAGGTGTTGATGTTGCCGGTATCGGTCAAGACTACCCATTTGCCCGTGTCGTTCATTGACCGGTCAATGAGCATGATGTCGTGGATCAGGTGATTGGCCACGATCTGCTGTTCCGGTTGCGGCAGGGTGAGCGGCCGCCGGTACAGGGCCGTGCAGTCGATGGCCTGGACACGAACGCCGTGCTGCTGTGCGGTCTTGACCAGTTCAAGTTCATTGAATCGCCCCAGAGGATCGCCGCCCATACGGCTCAGATACATTTCCAGATCCCTGGGCATGCTGCCGGTGTGGAAGTACTGGTTCAGATCGAGTTGGGCGAAGTCGCTGAGCAGGCGATGGACATACAGGGTTCTTGTGCCCGCGCGGGCGAAGGTCGGCATGTGCTCGATCAGCAGGCGCATGCTGGTGATCCGCCCTGGTGTTTCCGCGATCACCAGCCCTGGTGACAGCTCCAGCGCACGGCTGATGAAGGCCTCGATGGTCGTGGACGGCTCAATCGCCGGCAGCGCCGGGCGCGGGGGCAGGGTGTTCCAGTGCAGGTTGGCATAGAAGCGTTTTGCCGAGCTCACCAGGTGGCGGAATTTTTCGGCGAAGTGCTCGGGGTAATGATCTGGAGCGATCAGGTCGCCCTCGGGACCGATCACGAAGCGCAGATGGGTTTGCGGCAGACGCAACGCCCATTTTTTCAGCGTTGCCTGTTGCGCAGGATCAACATCGTAGGGCGTTCGGACCAGACCGATACCGGTGGACGTCGACGGCTGTGGCTCATCGACGGGCGGTGCGACTGCCGGGGCGTCGGCGGTGTCCGGCTCGAAGGTGTCCAGTTCGAACGCCGGTGCGCACTGCTTGCCCAGGCATTGCCCTCCGGCTTTCAAGCCCAGGCGCGGAAGACGCTCCCAGGTCCCGGCGGCGGTCAGGCGCACTGGCAGGGCGTGGATGAACTGATTCGGTTTTGCCGGATCGACGATCGCCCAGAAACCGCTGCCTCGGGCGTCGGCGAAATAGTGTACGTAGTAGGGCGTGTCGTTCAGCAGAATGGCGTAGGGCGGGTCGCTGTCGAGCCTGTAGACACCCTGGAACTTGCCGGCCTCGGTCGCCGGCGTCAGCCCGTCGAGCAGTTCGTTGCATTGATAGGCCTGCGGGATGACAGATGGCTGTACCGGCGGGGCGGGCATCGGTGGGGTGTCGGTTGCGGGCGGGAACGGACCGTCGGGCTCTTCAGCGACAAAGGCAGGTTCATCCGGCGTCTGTGCGCCTTCGGCGTATTCGGCCCACTCTGCGGCTTCGGCTTGCGCGCTGATTTCGGCGATTGATCCGACACCCTTGAGAAACGGCAGGTTGAACAGCAAGTCGATACCGCTCAGCACCGCGCCGATCACCCCTTCCTTGCGTTCGGCGGCGGTCTTGCCGTTGACCGCCTGATCGATGTTCAACCCCAGGCTGGCGAGGCTGGCGCCGATGACCGGCAGCGCCACTGGCCAACCCACCACCGCCATCGGGCCGAACAGTTTCAGGCCGGCACTCAGGTAGCCGACCCACAGTTTTTTGCGCAGGTCGGCGTTGGAGGTCAACGCTGCCCCGGCTTCGGCAAACATCGCCGTGCGGGTCGAATCACGCAGCCAGGTGAAGGCGTCCCCGGTGATCGCCTGCTCGTGCTGGTTGATCAAGTGATGATCGGCGCGACCCCAACTGCTGACCAGGCGGTTCATCAGGTCGCTGATGTTCTCGCTGATCGCTTGACGCTCGATCAGCGCAAAGTGATTGAGGAACAGCTGTCGCGGGTGGGCCTGGTTCATCTGCTGCAAGATCCACCAGTGCATGTCCGAGGGCGTCGCGCAGACCACGAAGGCTTCGACGTCGCCGGGCAGGTAAAGAATCTGCCGGCCCGTGGAGTCGATGATGCGCAGAATGTTGTTCGCCACATGACCGGCAACGTCCAGGGCATACACCTTCGAGTGCTGGTCGAGCGGCGTTTCGGCTTGCAACTGAGACAGGCTGACAGGCCAGGTCAGCGGGCCGATGACGGCGTTGACCACGGTTTGAAAGTCTGCGTCAGACAGCCGTCGTGCGTCCCGGGCTTCGATGGCTTTGACGAGAAAGTTGCATTTGGCCAGGGTGCGAAAATCGGTGGCGGAAGCATCCCAGAAAGTCTGAAGCCGATGGCGATAGCGTTCGCTGAAATCGATGCTCCAGAAGTCTTTCAAGACCTCATTGCCATGCAGGCGCACCTCGTTGGTTTCGTTGAAGTCTTCGGTCTGCGGGCCTGATGTGTAGAAACCGGCGTACAGATCCAGCAGGTCGGTGTTGTCCTGGTCAGTGGCGCGGAAGCGGTGGATCACCAGTTGCGTCAGGGTCAGGGATTCACAGGGCTTTTCCCGGATGTGCTACCAGCCGGTGAAGGTCGTGGAGCTGCTTTGCGCGGTCTTGAAACGATGAAAATACACACGGTCGGGGTCCAGGCCGGTAATCCCGTGTTTGCCCAGCAATTCGCTGGCGACCTGATGGGCGGTGTCGTTCAGGCCGGGGCATGTATTGATCACATGGGCGGCGATGACCTTGAGGGCTTCCTTGTCTGCGGCGTTGGGGAGTGGCGGGGGGCGATTGGGTTGCATGTAGGCTCGGTCCTTGAGAAGTGATGGCTGATCATTACCCGATGGCGCGTCCCTGATGCGGTGCATATGTACTACCTGCCAGGCGCGTTCCCGAGCTATGGGCGGACGGGTCGCTGCGGCCATCCGCCGCGCTGCCCTTACTGTTTCGCAAGCGCAGGTGTATCGTATTCGCCTTTTGCGGGCGCCCAGGCCTGCGGCTGATTCGTGAGGTAGTTGAGTTCATGTCCTTTACCCGTCGCCAAATTCTCGGAGGCCTGGCCGGTCTTGTTGTCGTAGGTGTTGGCGCAGGGGGCGCTTCGCGTTACTGGCTCGGTAAAATGGCCGATGTCAACGCGGGTCATGACTACGAGCTGATCGCGGCACCCCTGGACGTTGAACTGGTGCCGGGGCACAAGACCGAAGCCTGGGCTTTCGGCCCCTCGGCGCCGGGCACCGAATTGCGCGTGCGCCAGGGTGAATGGCTGCGGGTGCGCTTCATCAACCATCTGCCGGTCGCCACCACCATCCATTGGCATGGCATCCGTCTGCCGCTGGAAATGGACGGCGTGCCTTACGTCTCGCAACTGCCGGTGCTGCCGGGCGAATACTTCGACTACAAATTCCGCGTGCCGGATGCCGGCAGCTATTGGTATCACCCGCACGTCAGCAGCAGCGAAGAGCTGGGGCGCGGGCTGGTCGGGCCGCTGATTGTCGAAGAGCGCGAGCCCACCGGCTTCAAATACGAAAAGACCCTGAGCCTGAAGAACTGGCACATCGACGACGAAGGTAATTTCGTCGAGTTCAGCATCCCCCGTGAAGCGGCCCGTGGCGGTACGGCGGGGCGTCTGTCGACGATCAATGGTGTGCCGTCACCGGTGATCGAATTGCCGGCCGGGCAGATCACCCGGGTGCGGCTGCTCAACCTCGACAACACCCTGACCTATCGCATCAACATTCCCGGAGTCGAAGCGCAGATCTACGCGCTGGACGGCAACCCGGTGCAGCCGCGCCCGCTGGGCAAGGAATACTGGCTCGGGCCGGGCATGCGCATCTGCCTGGCGATCAAGGCCCCGGCGGCGGGCGAAGAGCTGTCGCTGCGCAACGGCCCGGTACGCCTGGGGACGCTGCGTTCGGTGGCCAACACGGATGCACCGACTGACTGGCCCCCTGCGTTGCCCGCCAACCCGGTGGCCGAGCCGGATCTGGCGAATGCCGAGAAACTCAACTTCAATTTCGAATGGGTCGGTTCGGTGTCGGTCAATGTCGACAACGGCAAGCCGCCGAGCCTGTGGCAGATCAACGGCAAGGCCTGGGACATCACCGACAAGACCTGCGCCGACCGGCCGATCGCCAGCCTGAAGCTGGGCCAGAGCTACATTTTCGAACTGAAGAACATGACCCAGTATCAGCACCCGATCCACCTGCACGGCATGAGTTTCAAGGTGATAGCCTCGAACCGGCACAAGATCGTGCCGTATTTCACCGACACCTATCTGCTGGGCAAGAACGAGCGCGCGCAAGTGGCGCTGGTGGCGGATAACCCTGGGGTGTGGATGTTCCATTGCCATGTGATCGACCACATGGAAACCGGCCTGATGGCCGCCATCGAGGTGAAGTGATGCGCCAGATTCGCCCGGCGGCGATCATCGACCGCAGCCGCGACCGCGACTTCATGCACGAAGCCCTGGCCCTCGCGGCGCAAGGCGCGGCGCTTGGCGAAGTGCCGGTGGGCGCGGTGCTGGTGCAGGATGGCGAGATCATCGGGCGCGGGTTCAATTGCCCGATCAGCGGCAACGACCCCAGCGCCCACGCCGAGATGGTTGCGATCCGCGCGGCCGCCCAGGCGGTCAGCAACTATCGCCTGCCCGGCAGCACCCTTTACGTGACCCTGGAGCCGTGCAGCATGTGCGCCGGTTTGATCGTTCATTCGCGCATCGCGCGGGTGGTCTACGGTGCGCTGGAACCCAAGGCGGGGATCGTGCAGAGCCAGGGGCAGTTCTTCACCCAGGGCTTTCTCAACCATCGGGTGTTGTATGAGGGGGGCGTGCTGGCGGAGGAGTGCGGGGCGGTGCTGACCGAGTTCTTCAGAGCAAGGCGCGCCAAGTCTTCTGACTGAATACACAACTCAATGTGGGAGCGGGTAGCCCGCTCCCACAAGGTAACCCGGATTATTTCTTCGCGACGATCACCGCGCGCATCGGCGCCGGCAACCCTTCAATGGTCTTGCTGTGATCCTCGGGGTCGAGGAAGTCGCTCAGCGATTGATACTTCATCCACTCGGTGCTGCGCTGTTCCTCGACGGTGGTGAAGCTCACGTCCACGCAACGCACGTCGGTGAAACCGGCGCGGCGCAGCCACAACTCCAGCGCCGGCACCGAAGGCAGGAACCACACGTTGCGCATCTGCGCGTAACGATCTTCCGGCACCAGCACCTGCTGTTGATCGCCTTCGACCACCAACGTCTCCAGCACCAGTTCGCCGCCCTTGACCAGGCAGTCCTTGAGCGCCAGCAGATGCTCGATCGGCGAGCGACGGTGGTAGAAAACTCCCATGGAAAACACCGTGTCGAAGCCTTCGAGGTTCGGCGGCAGGTCTTCGAACGGGAAGGGCAGGTGCCAGGCGTTCGGTTCCGACAGGTAACGCTGCACGGCCTGGAACTGGCAGAAGAACAGCCAGTTCGGATCGACGCCAATCACGCTGTCGGCGCCGGCACCGAGCATGCGCCACATGTAGTAGCCGTTGCCGCAACCGACATCGAGGATGCGCTTGCCCTTGAGGTCCAGGTGCGGAGCGACCCGCGACCATTTCCAGTCCGAGCGCCATTCGGTGTCGACATGCACGCCGAACAGATCGAACGGCCCCTTGCGCCACGGCGAGAGGCCCATCAGCGCGGTGTGCATCTGCGCACGGGTGGCGTCGTCGCAGTCGCTGTCCAGCTTCAGGCCGTCGAGCAGATCGACTTCGCTCGGCTGGATCTTCGGCAGGGCGTCCAGCGCACTTTGCCAGCGCTCCAGGTCGCCGTGACCTTTCTCCATTTTCTTGTCGAGCTGCACTTGCAGGGTGTTGGCCCATTCGGCCAGCGGGGTGCCGGCCAGACGGCGGGCGAGGGGGGACAGATCAATCATGGCAAGGCAATCAACGAAGCAAAGTTAAGACACTGGAACCACGGCACGACTTTCGAGAACCCGGCGGCCAACAGGCGTTCGCGGTGTTCTTCGAGGCTGTCGGGCTTCATGACGTTTTCGATGGCGCTGCGCTTCTGGGCGATTTCCAGTTCGCTGTAGCCGTTGGCGCGCTTGAACGCGACGTGCAGGTCGGTGAGCAGCGAGTGTTCTTCGGCGTCGTTGAAACGCAGCTTCTCCGAGAGAATCAGGGCGCCGCCCGGCAACAACGACTGGCGGATGCGCGAGAGCAGCGCGGTGCGTTGCTCCGGGGCGATGAATTGCAGGGTGAAGTTCAACGCCACCACGGAGGCCGGTTGAAATTCCAGGGCCAGGATATCGCCCTCGATCACCTCGACCGGCAGCAGCTCCTGGAACATCGAGTTCTGCGCGTTGAGGTATTCGCGGCAGCGCTCGACCATCGCTGCCGAGTTATCCACCGCGATCACCCGGCAGCCGTCGCTGCGTACGTGCCGGCGCAAGGCCTGGGTCACGGCGCCGAGGGACGCACCGAGGTCGTAGAGCACGCTGTCGGGTTGAGCGAACTGCGCCGCGAGTACGCCGAGGTTTTCGACAATGGTCGGGTAACCCGGCACCGAGCGCTTGATCATGTCCGGGAACACCCGCACCACGTCCTCGTTGAAGGCGAAGTCGGGCACCTGGGCCAGGGGCTGGGCGAAAATGCGATCGGGTTCTTTGCTCACGGCGGTTCCGGCGGTGTCGGTGGAGAGGGCCGGCATTTTAGCCAAATTGACGCGGGGATGCGCGGGTTGGCGGATAAAGCGCTTTCTGGCGATGCTCGCTTCCCTCGGGCGGGAGCGAGCATCGGCCTTTATGGGGCCGCGCGTTTGCTCTGCGAGAACGCCGAAGCGGTGATCCCCCACTGGCCGAGCCAGTAGCTGAGGATGATGACGTAGGGCGCGGCATTGAACGGTGCCACGAAGCGGTTGATGCCGATCACGCTGTCGGAGAACACGAACGCCACCGCACCGGCCGCCGCCAGCAACGCCGAACGCTGCGGCACGCCGCTGCCGAGTCGGGCCAGGGCGCGCCAGAGCATCGCGCTGATGGCGGTGCCGTAGACGATCACCGGCACCAGCAATGGACCCAGACCATGGGAAATCAGAATCCCCAGCAGCACGGCACCCAACGCAATCGCGAGCATCAGCGGCAGCAGTGCCAGGCGCCGGCAATCGCTGAGATAGGCTTTGAGGTAGGCCAGATGGGCAACCAGAAACGCGCCGAGGCCAAACACGAACAAATCCCCCGGCCACGCCAGCAATACATCGCCGACCAGGGAAAAAATCAGGCCGAGGCTGATCCAGCGCCGATAGTCGCTGGCCGGAGCATCATGCAGCCAGCCGAGCAGCGCCAGCACCGGCAACGGTTTGACCAGCAGGCAGAGCAGAGCCGCGTGGGTGCTCAATCCGTAGAGAAACGTCACCGCGCCCATCAGCGCCAGAATCAGCCAGCCCATGCTCAGTTCACCGTAATGGCGCAGTCAAAGGTTTCCACCGGCAGCACTTCCGGCGCCCACGGTTGCTGCGAGGTCAGGCGCAGGCGCCCGGTGCCGGTGGCGAAGGCCTGGAAGCGCCAGGTCGAAAGACCGGCGGCACCGACCACACCGGCGTCCTCTGGATTGCTGTAGACCTCGGGACTGAGGGCGCGCAACACGCCGCCAGCGGAATCCTGGATCGCCCAGCGGTAACCGGTGGTGGGATTGCTCGGCAGAGTGACGATCAGGTTTTGCCCATTGACCAGCCGCACCGGGCATTCGCTCTGTTTTTCCACCGTCAGGTTGGTTTTCGGTTGCGTGGCGCAGGCGGCCAGCAGGGCGAGGGACAGGGGGACAAGCAGGCGAATGGGGGACATGGGGGCAGCAGCTCCGACGTTGGCGACGAACGGCGAGCATAACTGAAGATGAGACAAAGTGTGACAACGCCAAGCCCCTCACCCTGACCCTCTCCCGGAGGGAGAGGGGCAGGGTGAGGTGTCTGGCGTTATACATCGACCTGGAAGACCGGGTGGATTATGGATTCAGCGAAGAGCTTTCAGGTCGACGCATCTCTGAAGCATCGCACAATCGGCTCCCTCTCCCTTTGGGAGAGGGCTGGGGTGAGGGAGACGATTGATCGCTCAAGCCGTCATCAGAAAAGCACCTTCGCCACATCCGCAAACCGCTTGGCGAAATGCGCGGTGATGCCTTCTTTCAGGTAATCCGGCAACTCCTCGAAGTTGCCCCGGTTCGCTTCCGGCAAGATCAGCTCGAAAAGCTTCTGCCGCCGCGCCGCGATCACCTTCTCGCGCACCCCGCCAATCGGCAGCACATGCCCGGTCAGCGTCAGTTCGCCGGTCATCGCCACGCCTTTTTTCGGCGGCTGGTTGCGGGCCAGGGAGAGCAGGGCGCTGGCCATGGTCACCCCGGCGCTCGGGCCGTCCTTCGGTGTCGCGCCTTCCGGCACGTGCAGGTGGACGAAGGCTTCGTCGAAGAATTTCGGATCACCGCCAAACGACTTCAGGTGCGAGCTGACGTAGCTGTAGGCGATCTCCGCCGATTCTTTCATCACGTCACCCAATTGTCCGGTGAGTTTGAAACCGCGATTCAACGTGTGGATCCGCGTCGCTTCGATCGGCAATGTCGCGCCGCCCATGCTGGTCCAGGCCAGCCCGGTGATGACGCCGGTGCCGGACAGCACTTGCTCGTTACGGAACACCGGATGACCGAGGGACGCTTCGAGGTCTTTCGGGCCGAGCTTGATCACCGCTTTCGGGTCGTCGATCAGCTTCATCACCGCTTTGCGCACCAGTTTGCCCATCTGTTTTTCCAGCTGGCGCACCCCGGCTTCACGGGCATAACCGTCGATCAAAGCCTTGAGGGCGCTGTCGCTGATGCTCAGGCTGCCCTTGGACACGCCAGCCTTCTCCAACAGTTTCGGCCACAGGTGACGCTTGGCGATGGCGACTTTTTCTTCGGTGATGTAGCCCGCCAGGCGAATCACTTCCATCCGGTCCAGCAACGGGCCGGGAATCGAATCCAGGGTGTTGGCGGTGCAGACGAACAGGACTTTCGACAGGTCCATGCGCAGGTCGAGGTAGTGGTCGAGGAATTCGACGTTCTGCTCCGGATCGAGGGTTTCCAGCAGCGCCGAGGCCGGGTCGCCCTGGTAGCTCTGGCCCATCTTGTCGATCTCGTCGAGCATGATTACCGGGTTCATCACCTCGACGTCCTTCAACGCCTGCACCAGTTTGCCCGGCTGGGCGCCGATGTAGGTGCGGCGGTGGCCCTTGATCTCGGCCTCGTCACGCATGCCGCCAAGGCTGAAGCGGTAGAACGGCCGGCCGAGGGATTCGGCGATGGATTTGCCGACGCTGGTCTTGCCCACGCCCGGTGGGCCGACCAGCAGCACGATCGAGCCGCTGATCTCGCCTTTGTAGGCACCGACCGCGAGGAACTCGAGGATCCGGTCCTTGATGTCGTCGAGGCCGGCGTGGTGTTTGTCCAGCACCTTGCGTGCGTGCTTGAGGTCGAGCTTGTCCTCGCCATACACGCCCCAGGGCACCGAGGTCGTCCAGTCGAGGTAGTTGCGGGTGACTGCGTACTCCGGCGAGCCAGTCTCGAGGATCGACAGCTTGTTCATTTCTTCTTCGAGGCGTTTCTGCACCTGCGCCGGCAGGACCTTGCCTTCCAGACGCTGCTCGAACTGTTCGAGGTCGGCGCTGCGATCATCCTTGGTCAGACCGAGTTCCTGCTGGATGACCTTGAGCTGTTCCTTGAGGAAGAACTCGCGCTGGTGTTCGCCGATCTTGCGGTTCACTTCTGCGGAGATTTCTTTCTGCAGCCGCGCGACTTCGACTTCCTTGCGCAGCATCGGCAGGACTTTTTCCATGCGCTTGAGCATTGGCACGCAGTCGAGCACGCCTTGCAGCTCGGGGCCGGTGGCGGAGGTCAGGGCGGCGGCGAAATCGGTCAGCGGCGACGGATCGTTGGGGCTGAAGCGGTTGAGGTAGTTCTTCAGCTCCTCGCTGTACAGCGGGTTGAGCGGCAGCAGTTCCTTGATCGCGTTGATCAGCGCCATGCCGTAGGCCTTGACCTCGTCCGTCGGCTCGGTCGGCTGGTGCGGGTATTCGACTTCCACCAGATACGGCGGACGGTGGTGCTTGAGCCAGGTCTTGATGCGCACGCGGCTCAGGCCCTGGGCGACGAATTGCAGTTTGCCGTTTTCACGGCTGGCGTGGTGGACCTTGACCAGGGTGCCGTATTGCGGGAGCGCTTTGGTGTCGAAGTGACGCGGGTCTTCCTGGGGCGTGTCCATGAAGAACAGCGCCAGGGAGTGGTGTTCGGATTTGCTGACCAGTTCGAGGGTTTCGGCCCAGGGTTCTTCGTTGACGATGACCGGCAGGACCTGGGCCGGGAAGAACGGGCGGTTGTGGATCGGGATGACGTAGACCTTGTCCGGCAGGTTCTGGCCGGGCAGGGCCAGGCCTTTGCCGGTGGAGTGGTGTTCGATGTGGTCGGTCTGGGTGTAGTCGTCGGGGCTGTCCGGGAATTCTTGCTGGTCGCTCATGGGGCACCTGCGCAATGGGGTATGGGTCTTAGATGGGGCGCGGGTTTGGTGGTTTCAATGGGGCTGGGTGTTTCTGGTTGTGTGTTCAGGGTTTTGACAGTTTTTGGGCTTTTGCTTTGGGCTTGGCGGCCTCTGGGGGGGTGAATATCCGTTTCTGCGGGTGTTGCGGCTGGCGGTTTCGCCCTGACGGTCGACTCCCTTTGGCAAACGCCCCAAAGGAAGCAAAGGTCTTGCCCCGGCGTACGGCCCCTCGCTGAGGCTCGGGGTTCCTTCGTTCCGGGATTCATCCGGGGGCATCGCCTACGGTTTGCTTCGCTGCACCTCCTCTCGATGTGTTTGGCTTCGCCAAACGGTCGCTGCGCTCCCACCCCCGGATAAATCCCTCCACTCAGCCTGCCGAAGGGGCCGGCACGGCAAGATCAAAAGCGGTACTCGAGCTAACGCTCATCGTGTTGAGTGGTGAGAAGCGGGTGCGGACTTCTCAGGCTGCCTTTGCCTTTGCCTTTGCCTTTGCCTTTGTTTTTGTTTTTGTGGGAGTGGGCTTGCCCGCGAAGGCGGCCTTCGGGCCGGCCTGGTTTTGGTGGGGGTACATATTCTTTACTGCCGCTGTGGTCAGTCCCCTCTCCCCCTGGGAGAGGGCAGCGTCCTCAAGTCCAGCAAAGCCCAATCATCCCGCGCATAAACCCTGAACGTAACCCACAAAAAAGGCGACACCCCTCACAGGGCGTCGCCTTCTTCAACGGTCGCTAATGCTTATTCGGACAGTTTGTAGGCAATCACGTAGTCGCCCATTTTGGTGCCCAGCGAGCCGTGGCCGCCGACCACCAGCAGGACGTATTGCTTGCCGTCCTTGCCGGTGTAGGTCATTGGGGTCGCTTGACCGCCCGCAGGCAGGCGCGCTTTCCACAGTTCCTTGCCGCTGTTGACGTCATACGCACGCAGGTACTGATCCAGGGTGCCGCTGAGGAAGCCGACGCCGCCGGCGGTGACGATCGAGCCGCCCATGCTTGGTACGCCCAGGTTCATGCCGATCGGGATTGGCGAGCTGTCGCGGCTGGTGCCGTTCTTGCGTTTCCACACGACTTTGCCGGTGGTCAGGTCGATGCCGGCGACGTAGCCCCAGGCCGGGGCCTGGCACGGTACGCCGAAGGGCGACATGAACGGGTGCATGATCACCGCATAAGGCGCGCCGGTGTTCGGCTGCACGCCGGCGGTTTCGCTCTCGCGCTTGCTGTCGGCGGCGACTTGGGCGCGTGGCACCATTTTCGAGACGAAAGCCATGTAGTTCGGGCTGGTGAACAGCATCTGGCGAACCGGGTCGACCGATACGCCGCCCCAGTTGAAGACACCGACGTTACCCGGATAGATCAGGCTGCCCTGTTCCGATGGCGGGGTGTACTGGCCTTCGTAGCGCAGTTCCTTGAACTGGATACGGCACAGCATCTGGTCGAACGGGCTGGCGCCCCACATGGCTTTTTCGGTCAGTTCCGGAGCCAGCAGGTTGAGGTCCGAACGGGCCTGGGTCGGGGCGGTGTGGTCACCTTTCACGGCGCCTTGCGGAACCGGGATTTCCTTGATCGGAATGATCGGCGTGCCGTCGCGACGGTCGAGGACGTACAGACTGCCCTGCTTGGTCGGGGCGATCAGGGCCGGTTTCACACCGTCGGCGGTTTTCATGTCGAGCAGGGTTGGCTGGCTGCCGACGTCCATGTCCCACAGGTCGTGGTGGGTGAACTGGTAGTTCCAGCGGACCTTGCCGGTGCCCAGGTCGAGGGCAACGACGCCGGCGCTGAATTTCTCGGCGCCCGGGGTGCGGTCGGCGCCCCACTGGTCAGGGGTCTGGTTGCCCAGTGGCAGGTACACCATGCCGAGTTTTTCGTCGACGCTGGCCAGCGACCACATGTTCGCCGAGTTGCGGCTGTAGATCTTGCCGGGAGCCAGAGGTTCGGTGGCGTCCGGGTTGTTGCTGTCCCAGTTCCACACCAGATGACCGTCGCGTACATCGTAGGCACGAATCACGCCCGATGGCTCGTTGGTCGACTCGTTGTCGGTGACGTGGCCGCCCATGATCACCAGGTCCCGGGTGATCGCCGCTGGCGACGTGGAGTAGTAGCCACCGGCGGTGAACGGGCCGATGCCTTGGGTCAGGTCGACCACGCCGTTGTTGCCGAAGCCTTCGCAGATCTTGCCGGTGTCGGCGTTCAGCGCGATCAGGCGGGCGTCGGCGGTCGGCAGGTAGAGGCGACGCGGGCAGGCCTGGGCCACGGCTTTGCCGGCTTCGGAGATGACCGCCGAGGCGGCGTTTTCAGACTTGGCGTAGGCCGCTTCGTCGTAGTACGACACGCCACGGCAGGTCATGTGGGCGAAGCCCTTGAAGCCGACCGGGCTCTTGATCTGCGGGTCGAAGCGCCACAGTTCCTTGCCGGTGTCCGGGTCCAGCGCCAGCACCTTGCTGTGAGCGGTGCACGCGTAAAGCATGCCGTTGGCTTTCAGCGGGGTGTTTTCGTTGGTCAGCTCCACCGGATCATCGGCGGTCGGCAGGTCGCCGGTCTGGATGCGCCAGGCCTCTTGCAGTTTGCCGACGTTGGCCGGGGTGATCTGCTTGAGCGGCGAGTAGCGGTCACCGAATTCGGTGCGGCCGTAGGCCTGCCAGTCGCCGTCCGGCATTTGCGGGGCGGTGCTGGTGGTGTCGGCGGTGTCGCGACCCAGTTCACCGAAGATTTCGCCCGGGTGGGTGAACAGGCTGGCCAGGGCGGTGACGCCGGCCAGAATCACGGCCACGGTCAGGCCGCCGGAGCCCAGGGGAGCAGGACCGTTGAGCAGCAGCGGGCGACGGAACCACGGCAGCAGCATCACGAAGCCGAGGACAAACCAAAGTGCCAGACGTGGCACCAGTTGCCACCAGTCCAGACCTACTTCCCACAGTGCCCATACGGTGCTGGCAAACAGCACGATGGCGTACAGGCCCAGTGCTGCGCGGCGACGCATCAGCAACAGGATGCCGGTCAGCGCGATGCCGATACCGGCCAGCAGGTAGTACAGCGAGCCGCCGAGCGTGCTCAGCTTGATTCCCCCGGCCAGCATGGCCAGGCCCATCAGTAGAAGCAGAATACCGAGCAGGCTCGGTAGCAGACGGCCTCGACTCGAAGCACTTTCGGTGCTCATAGTGTGGTTCTCCGTGACGTTTCAAGTAGTCCCGCGCTGTAGTCACTTTAGATGACGATCGGGCGCGGGCATGGTTCAGATAAAAACTTGTGTAGCTATCGAATTTCATTTGTGGGAGCTCGCTCCCACACGGGTTTTCAGTTGTGCTTTAGAACGAGGACTGGATCTTGATCCCGCCGATCAGCGCGTCATCGACCTTGTCCACGCCACCGGGATGGCGGATGTACTGCAGGTTCGGGCGCACGGTCAGCCAGTTCGTGACGTGTACGCCGTAATAGAGCTCGGCGCTGTATTCGGTGTCCTGCGGCGGCAGGAACGATGGATCGTCGTAGTCGTAGACGGCGCGGGCCTGGTTGGTCGCTTCGGCGTTCTTGCGGTAGGCCGGGTTGACGTGGACGCGGGCCAGGGCAAAACCGATGTCGTCCCTGGCGCGGGCGTCGAACAGGCCTTTGTAGACGAGGCCGGCCTGCACGTAGTTGTCGATCGCGTTGGTCTTCTTGTCGTGCATCGTGCCGTTGGCGAACAGGCTCAAGCCGCGACTGTCGTCGCTGGCAACGCTGGTGATTTGCTGCTGGAGGCCCAGCCACACGCCATGTTTGCTCGACGCGCTGCGGTAGGCCTCGCCAGTGAGGGCGGCCGGCTGGCCGTTGCGATCCTTGTAGGCGTCGGTGGCTTTGGCGTTGCTGTAGTAATAACCGGCGCGGTACTCGCCCGGCAGGCCGTTGAGCTTCGGTGTCCACACCAGTTCCACCGGGAGGATCGCGCCCTGGGTGCCGCTGCCGCTGAGCTTGAAGCCGTTGCCGCGATCAAGGTTCGACGGGTTCTGCTCATAGGCGCCGACCTGCGCGTACAACTCCGGCGTCAGGTGATATTTGACCCGCAGCGCCCACTGGCTGACCGGCCAGTTGTACCAGATGCCGCCGACCCAGTTGCCGACCTGCGAGCCGCAGAACGCCAGGTTCTGGAAGTCGCAGGGGAAGCTGTTGAAGTCTTCGCCTTCGCCGAAGCGGCCGACCTTGATGTCGAGTTTCTGGTCGAAGAATTTCTGCTGATACCACATCTGCGTCAGACGGGTGGTCTGGCCGCGACCCCAGACTTCCTGGGCCGAGGTGAAGCCACCGACGCGCGGGTCGTTGATGCGGTCGTTGCTGATGTTGTTGCCGCTGCGCTTGGTCACGGTCAACTGGAATTCGGCGTCGTTCCAGCCCAGCAGTTTTTGCAGATCCAGATGCGTGCCGAGGCCGAACTGATCGCTGTAGCGTGCCGTGCGGTCATGGTCGTAGCCGCCGTGCAGGTTGCTGCCCATTTCGCCGACGTAATCGAGCTTGAAGTCGATGCCTTTTTCCGAGAGTTCGCTGCGGGCGCCATTCCAGTCACCGAGCATGTACGGTGAATCGCTGTCGAAGGCCGCAGCGGCCTGGGTGCAGGTGGCGAGGCCGAGGGCGGTGCAGCCGCCGATCAGGCGCAGGGTTGAGACAGCGCTGTCTCGGAGAAACGGAAAATCGGGCATGAAGAGGTCTTTCTTGATCTTTTTTGGGGAATGCGCTGAGCGCTACAATTTGACGCAGACAGTGAAGCGATTCAGCAGGAGGGCCGCAGGATAATGGTCTGTTACAAAAAGACAAAGGTCTTTTGCTGACATGAATTCTTTCGGATTCGGTAACAGTGCGGCAAAACGGCACATTGCCGGGGGCGTCACCGGCTGCGATCTTTCGCGGTTGGCCTACATTTGAAGGAAGGCCTTCCACCCGAACACCCCCTCGGCTAAGGTGCGCGGCTTTCGCATTTTCAATTCGCCCAAAGGCCCGGCATGAACGAACACAACCCCGATCCACTGCACGGCGTGACCCTCGAGCAAATCCTCAATGCGCTGGTGACCCACTACGAATGGTCGGGGCTGGCCGAGCGTATCGACATTCGTTGCTTCAAGAGCGATCCGACCATCAAGTCGAGCCTCACTTTCCTGCGCAAGACGCCATGGGCACGGGAGAAGGTCGAGCGGCTGTACGTCAAGCTGATGCGCACCAAGCGTCCGCTCTGAGATGGACGCCGTGCTGCGGCGCCGCTTGATCGCGCTGACGGCCGTGCTCGGCTGGGCCGGCCTGAGCATTCAGTTGTATCTGATTTTTTTCGCCCGCCTGGGTGTCGGCGCCAGTCTGCTGGGCGGCCTGGTGAGTTTCTTCAGCTACTTCACGGTCCTGACCAACACCCTGGTGGCGGTGGTGCTGACCTGCGCGGTCACCGAGCGCGAATCCGCCGCGCGCCGCTGGTTTCTGCAGCCGTCGGTGAGCAGTGCGATCGCGGTGAGCATCGCCCTGGTCGGCCTGGCCTACAACATTTTGCTGCGCCATCTCTGGCATCCCCAGGGCTGGCAGTTCATTGCCGACGAATTGCTTCACGACATCATGCCGCTGCTGTTCCTCGGTTACTGGTGGTTGTGCGTGCCGAAGGGGACGTTGCGTCTGACGCATCTGCCGCTGTGGCTGATCTATCCGCTGGTGTACTTCGCCTATGCGCTGTTGCGCGGGCATCTGCTGGGGGCCTACGCCTATCCGTTCATTGATGTGGCGCTGCTGGGTTATCCACAGGTGTTCATCAATGCGGCGGGGATTTTGGCGGGGTTCGTGGGGATCGGTTTAGGGGTGATCGGCATTGACCGCTGGCGGGGAAGGCGCAACTGAAGCTGTCTGTGGGCTTTGTGGGAGCGGGCAAGCCCGGCTCCCACAAGGGAAGGCGCCCGTCACTCCTCTTCGGAACCCTCGGCGCGCCAGTAACCCACGGCCTTCACGAACTGCTCATCCAGCCCATGCTCGTCGAGCAGCACCCGGCGGATCTGCCGTGAGACTTTGGTTTCCGTTGCCACCCACGCGTACAGATTGCCCTTGGGCACCTGCAGCTGCTTCACGGTGGTCATCAGGTTGTCCTTGCCGCCTTCGCGCAGTACCCAGATCACATTGACCTGCGCCGCACTTTCCAGCGCCTGCTGTTCGCGACCGTTTTCCACTTCGATCACCACCAGCGCCTTGCGATTGGCCGCCATGCCTTCGAGGCGGCGGGCGATGGCGGGGAGCGCGGTTTCGTCGCCGATCAGCAGGTAGCTGTCGAAAATGTCCGGCACGATCATCGAACCGCGCGGCCCGCCGATGTGCAGGAACTGCCCCGGTTGCGCCTGTTCGGCCCAGGTCGAGGCAGGGCCGTCGCCGTGCAGGACGAAGTCGATCTCTAGCTCAAGCTTGTCGAGGTCGTAGCGGCGCGGGGTGTAGTCGCGCATCTCGGGCATCGGCCCGTCGTTCTTGCCGGCACCCAGTACCAGGTTTTCCAGCGCGGCGGCTTGTTCGGCATTCTGCGGAAACAGCAGTTTGACGTGATCGTCGGTGCCCAGGCTGATGAAACCGGCCAGTTCCGGGCCGCCGAGGGTGATGCGGCGCATGCGCGGGGTCAGGTCGACCACGCGCAGCACTTGCAGGCGGCGACGTTTGATTTCATGCATCACGCGGTGAATGGTGAGGTTATCGACTGCGCTCATTCGGCGTTCTCCGATACGGTTGTTCCAACGGCGGGGCCGTCGACGATGGCTTTGGCGGTGTCGTTGAGCAGGGCCGCCACCCGTTTGATTTCGTCCGGGCTCCAGCGCCCGTGGTGCATTTGCAGGGCGTGGCGCAGGTTGTGCACCGCTTCGTGGATTTCCGGCGGTCGGTCGTGGCCGCGCAACGAGCGCTTGCTGACATCGATGCGCATGCGCACGCCATCGAGGGCGACGGCCTGTTCGCTCAGGAACACACGTCCGGCCTCGGTCACCGCGTAGCGTTTCTTGCCACCTTCGGCGTCGCCGCTGATCAATTCGCTTTCTTCCAGAAACGTCAGGGTCGGGTAGATCACGCCGGGACTCGGGCTGTAGGCGCCGTCGAACAGGCCTTCGATCTGGCGGATCAGGTCGTAGCCGTGGCACGGCTGCTCGGCGATCAGCGCCAGCAGGAGCAATTTCAAATCACCAGGGGCGAAAACCCTGGGGCCACGGCCGCCGCGTTCGCGCCCGGGACGTCTTTCGAAGCCGTCACGGCCGTCGCCGTGGGGGTGATGGGGGGAATGATGGTCTCTCATTTCTGTCTTCTCTCGTCGTGTTTAGATACAACTTAAGATATATCTTGAAAGGCAGGCAAGCCCTTTTTCCTCCGATTCCGGAGGTGCCGACGAGTGGTTTTCCCCAGAGAAAAGCCTGTTTGTCGAATGTCCGACGCACTTGCACTAAATAAATTCGTGGTCAAAAACAGTGACCTGAAAGTTAAAGCTGTGACTCTATAAAGTTGAGTATATGTTCTATAAATTGCCAATATCCCCGGTCTTGATAGTTTGAATGGCTGTATGGTTTTTTACCTGAAACTGTATGTAGGGAATAACTTACAGTTGAAGTTTTGAATATTGAATGTTTGGTGTTTTTTCTTGCTGGTCATAAGGTTGATGAACTACGAGACTGTGGGAAGTTGCCTGCTTACATTCCGGAGAGAACAGTCGATCATGCCTCGGCGTTGGAAGTTCAAAACCACTCGCCCTTTCGACCTGAGTTGTTTTGAACTTCCTCGCATCTGACCCCCTTAAAAGAAAACAAGGTACTGACCGATGTTCAAGAAAATTGCTTTCGCTGCGCCCCTGGCTGTCCTGGCTCTGAGTTCTTCCGTGGCCTTCGCCGCCGGTGAAGCCCGTCATTCGATCAGCCTGGTCGCCCACGTGCCGACCAACGGTTTCTATGTCGTTCCGACCGATTCGGATCTGGTCAACAAAGACCAGGACATGAGCTACCAGCCAAGCACCGGCAAGATGCGCGAAGTCAACGGTTTCTTCGATGTGCGCAACAACAGCGGTTCGGTTCACGCCAGCCTGGAAAGTGTTCCGCAACTGATTTACGGCAACCAGACCATTGCCCTGAAAGTGGAGTTCAACAACAAGGAACTGAACCAGACTCCGCAACTGGTTGTAGGTGAGTCGGAGTCCGACGTGAACTTCCGCGCGCCGATCAAGATCAGCGCCAACGGCAGCAACTACCTGCCGGGTGATTACACCGGTGTGGTCGCCATGACCTTCGATGCTGTGCCACCTGTGGTTCAGCCTTGATCGGGCGATTTGCGCTGACTGCCAAGTAGCGTTTCCCGGCGGGACACCTCAGCTGGTCTGTTCCGCCGGACTTCAACTTGTTCAAAATCAGAGTAAGAGTTCATGTTCCCGATGACACCCATCGCGGTTGCGCTTGCGTTGCTGTTTTGTGCCAGCGCGGCGGCGGCACCTGCTTCCTTGGGTACGACGCCTCGCAGCCTGCTGGCGCAGGCCAAGGGCCTGCCGGCAGATTTCGAGGAGCATTTCTTCGATGTTCCCCTGGCGGTGCGCATCGAGCTCGACCAGCAGCCTCTGGGCGAAGCATTGGTCGTGCTGTCGCGCGATGACCGCATCACCCTGCTCGAATTCACCGACACCAGCGAGAACCGCTACGGCCCGGCCGAGCGGGAGAGATGGGCCAGTTACCTTAAGCCCGGCGTAGCGCTTGGCGATTGCACCGGATCCTGTCCGGACAACGTGCTGGCGGTGCATTACAACCTGGAGAGTTCGCTGGTTTCGATCCTCACCCGCGACGCCGAGCGCGATCTCGAGGCACGGCGTTATTACGAGCAGCCCGAAGCCGGCAGCAGCGGTTTGATGGTGCGCAACCAGCTCAACCTCAACGGTGGCGAAGGCCAGGATACGGGCGGACGTTTCGGCCTGGAGGCGAGTGGCAGTCTGGGCAACTGGAGCCAGACCTTCAACATGCAAGTGGCGCGCATGGGCGGCCCGGACGACCAGCTGTACCACGCGGTGCATGAGCTTTACACCCAGCGCGAACTGCAAGGCAGTTTCTTTCGCCTGGGCTATTTCACCCCCAATTCCGAAGGCCTGACCCGGCAGCCGCGTACGTTTGGCACCAGCCCGGACACGGCGGTCGGTGTGATGTACGGCAGCTCCGACAGCCTGGCCATCAACAACGCGATGCCCAGCGTCTATCCGATCTACGTCACCGCCAACCGTCAGGGTTCGGTGGAGATTTATCGCGATGGTTTGCTGATCAACACCCAGCCGGTGCCGGCCGGTTTGCAGACCCTCGATACCCGGCCTTTGCCCGGCGGCATCTATGAAGTGGAAGTGCGTCTGGTCGAGGACGGCCAGATCACCTCCAGCACTCAGGAGCTGGTCTACAAGCCGAACAACTGGCGCAATCACGACGAGCGCTGGCGCTACAACCTGTTTGCCGGCGAGGAAAGCAAACTGCTGAGCAACTGGGATCGCCAGGCCAGCGGCAGCACCACGGCCGGGGCATCAATCAACTACCTGGCGCATCCACGGGTGATTCTCGGACTCTCGGCCCGTCAGGTGCGTGAGTCGCTGCAATACGGCACGTCCATCGACTGGACGGTGGGCAATCGCCTGAGCCTGTTTGCCAACGCCTATCAGACCCGTGACTACGGCACCGGGCTGGACCTGCAAAGCCTGTACAACTACGGCTCCGGCAGCCTGATCCTCAGCCACACCCGCAGCTGGCTGGACACCACCGACCTGTACGAAACCCTGCCCGACGGCACCCGCGTGCGGCAGCGCAACGTGTTCATCGGCCAGACCAGCAACTCGTCGCTGTCGATCAACCACCGGGTTGACCAGCGCAATGCCCTGAATGCGCGAGTCTCCCACAGCGAAGGCAACGTCGAAGGCGTGGGTGTCGATCTGGGCTGGAGCCGTCGCGCGGTGCTGTTCGGCAACGATGCCAACTGGCGTCTGTCGCTGTTCGACCGGCCAGGCAGTTTCAGCAGTGGCGATGATCGCAATCGCGGCGTCGATCTGAGCCTGAACCTGGCGATCGGCGCACCGGGCCAGCAGCTGACCGGCAGCATCGGTTCGCGTACCGACCGTGACGGTGGGCGTGACAACAACGCCTCCCTCGGCTGGCGCAAGGACTTCCAGGATCACGTCCTGCAGAACGTCTCGGTGACGGCCCTCAGCGACACCTACGGCATCGGTCTGTCGAGCCTGGCCAACTTCCGTACCGATTCGGTCAACGGCGATGGTTTCATCCAGCGCTCGTCCTATAACAACAACTTTACCGGCGGCCTGAACCTGGACAGCACCCTGGTCATCGGCAAGCAGAAAATGCTCATGACCAGCGAATACGAAATGCGCGGCGCCGGCATGATCGTCGACGTCGAGTCGGATATCGAAGACGTCATCCTGCGTGCCGACGACCTCAGTGGCGGTGGTGCGGCGTTGAAGCCGGGGCGCAATTTCATCCCGCTGACGGCGTACCAGAACAGCTCGGTGAGTTTCGACTTCGAAGGCAACCATGTGCCCGCCGCGACCATCGCGCCGGCACGCGCCCGCTACCACCTGAACAAGGGCGGCGTGGATTACCGCAAGGTTCGCGTGATGAAGACCCTCACCGTGCTCGGTCGCCTGGTGGATGAACAGGGCCGGCCGCTCAAGGGCCATCACGTGATCAACCACGCCAGTCGCGGGGTCACCGAAGTCGACGGGTTCTTCTCGATGGAAATGAATGCCGGTTCGCCGACCCTCGAAGTGCGCCGGGAAAACCGACTGCTGTGTCAGTTCCGCCTCGATGCGGATCGCCATCCCAGCGAAAACAACGTGTTGATGATCGGCGACTTGCGCTGCACGCCGGACACTCTCGCCGACGCGACATTCACTGAACAGAAGGCGGGTTGAGCCATGAACAAATTGATCAGTGGCCTGGGCCTGCTGGCCGCGCTGGGCATGGCCTCGGCTGAGGCGGCAAACCAGGAGATCCGGGCGTTGTTCCAGCCCGATTCGTCGCAGCCGAACAAGAACGTGTTCGTCAACCAGACGCCGAACAGCGGTTACTGCGCGATCTACCCCGCGCAGTGTGTGGACAACAATACGTTCAGCATCCAGCTGCCGATTCGCTTCGAGTCCGCCGGCCCCATCCTGCCCGGTACGCCGGGGGCCGACATCGGTTTGAAAGTACCGGCCAACTGGCGGCAACTGACGGTGACCAACCAGGCGACCGGCGAATCGGAAACCGTCGAAATCCGCATCACCGGCATCGGCTCGCAGTACATCCTGCCGCAGTCGGCCGCCAGCCTGGTCGGGGTGACGGACAGTCTGGAGGGCCATCGCCAGCTCTGGACCAATAACAGCTGGGTCAATGCGCCGGCGCCCTGTGGGTACAGCGGGGTGGGTGGCTACTATCCGGCGAACTACTGGTTCTTCTGGAAAGCGCCGGTGGAAGCCCTGTGCACCAAGACGGCGGCTTATCGGATCCCGTCCATGGCCTTCAGTGGCGTGGACATCGCCTACGAACTGCGCACACCCAATCCGCTGAGCATGTCCTCGGGGCTGTACACCGGTTCGCTGACCTACACCGTCGGCCCGGCCGGTGACTTTCAGAT
This sequence comes from Pseudomonas sp. B2M1-30, assembly GCF_025447575.1. NCBI lineage: Bacteria > Pseudomonadati > Pseudomonadota > Gammaproteobacteria > Pseudomonadales > Pseudomonadaceae > Pseudomonas > Pseudomonas sp. B2M1-30. The sequence goes on from NZ_JAOEJT010000004.1 coordinate 162,828, forward strand.
GGGCTCGATGATGATCCCCAACGACAGCAACATCACCTTGGACTTCGTGCTCGATGTGCAGCACACCCTCAAGGTCGAGTTGCCGCCGGGGGGCGACAAGGTGCAGATGGAACCCGAGGGCGGTTGGCATAGCTGGATCAATGCCGGGAAAAGGCCGACGGCCATCTACCGTGACCAGCAGTTCTTCCTCTCTTCGTCGAGCCGTTTCAAGGTGATGTTGCTGTGCGACGCAGCAGGGACGGGTGCCACGTTATGCAGTATGGGCGGTAGTGCCGGGCACTCGCGGTTCTCGATCAAGATGATCCTGCCCGACGGCATTGTCATGCCTGCCGAGAACCACCCCGGCAGCTATGCCTTCCCGCTGTACAACAACCTGTGGACCGGACCTTTCGAGCCGATGCGCTATGTCGATCGCAAGCCCGGCATCCTGCGCTTCTACATGGATAAATGGGACATCGACTTCATGCTCAAGCCCGGCACGAAAGGCACGATGCGCGGCAACGCCACCATCATCTGGGACTCGGAAGTATGAACCTCCGTGCCTGCTCAACTTCATTTTGCAAAGGATCAACGACGATGAAACGTCTGAGTTTGCTGTGGCTGCTCGCCGGGTTCTGCACGACTGCCCACGCCGGACCGCAGATCAATGTCGGCACGGTGTACGACTACCTCGACGGCAGCAAGAGCACCTACCTGAAGCGGGTCTTCAACAGCGGCGACAGCACCGCGTTCGTCAAGGTCAATGTGCTGGAAATCGTCTACGAGGCGGACGGTACGCCGAATGAAATCCCGGTCGAGGCCTCGGCCGACGGCGCTTCGCGCAACGGCCTGATGGCCAGCCCGGCACGCCTGATCATCCCGGCCGAAGGCATGCAGGGCACACGCCTGCTGTACATGGGCGAGCGTGAGCGCGAGCGCTATTTCCGCGTGCGGTTCGTACCGGTGGTGCCGGAAAAGGAAGACGACTTCGTGGTCTCCAGCGAGGAGCGTGAAGACTACAAGAAGACTCTCTCGGCCGGAGTCAACGTGATGACCGGGTTCGGCACGGTGTTCTTCGTGCGGCCGCTCAATGCGCGCTACGACACGCAGATCAACGACGGCGCCAGCCGCTATGAAGTCAAGAACAACGGCAACACGGTGCTGGTGGTCGATGAGTTCAAGAGCTGTTCGCTGACCGATGAAACCGATTGCGGTGCCACCGTCAAACACCATGTGCTGGCCGGGCGCACCTTCGGTTTCGACAAGGAGCAGGGCCGCGAGTACCGCTTCAAACTGGTCGAAGGCGAGCACAAGCAGGACCTCAAGGTCGTGAGCCGCTGACTCCCATGCAACAAGGAACGCACATGAACAAGCAATGGCTCACCGCCGTCATGGCGGCTATGACCGGCCTGATGGCCGCCACCACCTGGGCGGCGCGCGAGACGCTGAATTTCGAGGTTTCGGTGACGGTGCCCAGCCGGCCTTTCTACATCATTCCGTCCGAACCCAACTGGATCCACCGTCCCCAGCACCTGGTGTGGAACTACTCGGACTCGACGCTGAGCAGGCTCAGCAGACATTTCGATGTGCGCCACGACACCAGCGCCATCGAGGCCCGCCTGGAAACGCCACCGCACCTGGCCACCGGCAGGCCGGGAGAAATCATCGGCCTGCGGGTGCGCTTCAACGGCGTCGAGCTCAGCGATCAACCGGCGTTTCGCCAGGTGTTGAGTCAGGAAGAAGCCGCTGCGGGCAGGCGTGTGCTCCTGGAAGTCGACCCGATCATTCCGGTCGGCGGTTACCGGCCTGGCGAATACAGCGGCAACTTGCTGATGCTGTTCAACGCCAGAGCGCCGGGACAATGAACGGCGTCGGCCATTGATCGAGGAAGACGGTCGTCGCCACACCACAAAAACCGCCAGGGAGGCGGTTTTTTTATCGATGCAAAAAGGAAGTGACATGATCAAGCAAGCGGTCATTGCCGTCTCCGTGGGCGTGTCGCCGCCCCTGGCGGAATCGGCGTTAGCGGCGCAGGAGAAACACGTCTTTGAAGTTTCGGTAGACATTCCGACCCTGGAATTCTATGTGATACCCAGCGAGTCGGACTGGATCCACCTCCAGCAGGCGTTGCCCTGGAATCTCGCGACCTCGACCCTGGGCAGCCTGCGCAAGAACTTCGATGTGCGCACCGACAGCAGCGCCATCGAAGCGCGCCTGGAAAGCTTCGCCATTCTGTCCAGCGGCCAGGACTCGCGGGACGACATCAGTCTGCGGGTCACCTTCAACGGGGTGGAACTGAGCCACAACCCGACTCCGCGCCAGGTGGTTTCGCGCGAGGAAGCGGTGGCGGGCAAGCGCGTGTTGCTGCAAATCGAACCGAGGCCGCATGTCGAAGGCTACAAACCGGGGGATTACTACGGCAGCGTCAACATCATTTTCAATGTCGCGGCCCCGGCGGGCTGATTGCCTGCAGCGCTGTTCAAGCAAGGAGCGGGTAATGGTTTCAGGATGCAAGAGAGCAAGAGTGTGGTTCGGTGCGTGTGTCTGGTTGTTATCGGCCATGGCCCATGGCGTGACTCAGGAAATTCGCGCGGTGTATGTGCCCGATCCGGCCAATCCGCAGATCAATGCGTTTATCAATCAGACGCCGCCGAGTGGTTATTGCGCGACGTTCCCCAATGACTGCAAGCCGTTGTCGGGCGTGCGGTTGCCCGTGCGTTTCGCCTCGGTGCAGGCGATCGTGCCCGGTGCCTCGGAGCGCAACGGCGCGATGTTCAGCATGCCCGCGCAGTGGCGCAGCCTGGTGGTTTCCCATGTGTTCACCGGTGAGGCGGCCACGGTCGAAATGCGCATTGGCGGGTTCGGTTCGCAGTACGTGTTGAGTGACACGGCGGTCAATCTGACGGGTGAGTCCAATGACGAGCGCGCTCATGAAGCGCTGTGGGGGGGCCGGTCCTGGTGGTTCGTGACACCGCCCTGCAAAGGGGCGGCGATGTTCTCCTACGGGCCGGAGTTCTACCGGTTTTTCTGGCGAGCCCAGGACGTTGGCACCTGTGCCAGGCAGGCGGCATTCACCATTCCGTGGATGTCGTACGGGTATCTGGATGTCGGTTACGAGCTGCGTACGCCGAACCCGTTGCAGATGTCGTCCGGGCTGTACGTCGGCGAGTTGCGCTACAGCGTCGGGCCGGGCATGGACATCGACACCGGCGACAACATGCTGCCGGACAGCGCCGAGGTGACCTTCCGTTTCGTGCTGGATGTCCAGCATGTGCTCAAGGTCGACCTGCCGCCGGGTGGCAACAAAGTCGAGCTGATACCCCAGGGCGGCTGGCAGGCCTGGCTGCAGAGCGGGCGCCGGCCCGAGCGGTTGTTCCGTGACCAGACGTTCAACATCTCCGCCTCTTCGCGGTTTCGCATGTCCATCGAATGTGAGCATGCGGGCATCGGCGGATGCAGTTTGCGGGATGCGCAATCCGGCAGCATTTTTCCGCAGGTCAACATGAGCGTCAGCCTGCCCCTGAGCATCACTGACGACAAAGGCCAACCGGTGCAGAAACGACGGCTGACGGAAACCTCGACCGACGCGGTGTTTCAACCGGCGCTGTACGTCGACCGCGCGCCGGGCGTGCTGCACTTCGAAGTGCCGAGCTATTACATGGAAAACATGATCGAACCCGACAAGGCGAAGCGCTTTGCCGGCAAGGTCACGGTGATCTGGGATTCGGAGGTCTAGTCCGATGTCAGGCGTTTGATGGGCTGCCCGCGAACACTCTTCGCGGGCAAGCCCGGCTACCACGAGGATGAGCTATCCAAAGGTGCAGGGCTTCAGATCCTGGCGCGCTCCATGGCCTCGCGGGTCAGTCGGCGGGCGAGTTGTTTTTCCTGTTCGCCGATGTCCGCATTCAACCGGGCGATGGTTTCCTCGGACATTTTCTGCGGGGTGAACACCACGTCATCCGGGATGGATAATTTGTGCGCGATCTCGGCGACTTTCTGTCGGCGCAACGCGCGTTCGGCGTCGGGCAGGTCGGCCGCCTCGACCCACTGCGCCTGGGCGGTCTGCAACTCCACCAGCAGATCGATTTTTTCCAGGCAGGCATCGGTGTTGGCGCGCATTTCCCCAGGGTGGGTTTCCTCCAGATAGTCCCTCCAGAATTTCTGTTCGAGCATCTGGTCCACCAGGCCATTGCCTCGTTCTTCGGCAAGGATCTTGGTGTAGGCCTTTTCGATGGTCTCTTCGTTGACGCCGCTGACTTGCTGAAACTTCATCGCTTCGGATTGCCATGGCAATTCCAGGCGTTTGGCCAGTCCGGTCTCGTAGGCCAGATGCACTTCGACTTCATCGGGATTGCCGCCGCGTTTGGCGATATCGGCCTGGGCTATCTCGCCGACTTTGCTCAGGCGCGCCTTGCCTTTGGCCAAGGTCACCAGTCTGCTTTCCAGTTCCGCAGGCGTTCGGGAAAACATACGGGCTTCGGATTCCAGCACGTGGATGCCCATGTTGTTGAACAACTGCGCCCCGGCGTCCTCGCAGCCCTCGGGTTCGGTGGACATGATGAACAGCTTTTCACGCAACGCGTCGTCGATATCCGCCGCCTCGACCATGCGCCAGACGCGTTCGGTCAGCTGATCGTTGGCATCGCCGCCTTGCAGGTAGTCGGCGGATTGAGTCAGGTTCTGCAAGACCTTGAAGAAACCCTCGGACTCGGGTTCGCTGGCCAGGTCGTGCCAGGCTTCGGGTCGGTAAGCACCCACCCCGGGGGTTTCATCAAGGGTCGTGGTATCGGTGTGGACCGGCCAGCGTTCGAGCAAGTCGGCGGCCGCCGTCGAATAGACCGGGTAGGGGTGCATGCCGACTGACTGTCGGTATCGTTCGTAGGCCGAGCGGGTCGACGCGGTCATCCAGTCTGGATAGAGAAGGGTACGTGCAATCAGGCGTGCATCGTCGGAGCCGGGTCGCACCTCGGGTATGTATTTGATCTGATTGCCGCCCAGGCTCAGATAAAACTCACGCGGCCGGGGTTTGTCGAACAGCCCCGGCGGCCAACTGTCGATGCCGGTGTTTCTCAGGCTCAGAATCCGCAGCCTCGGCATCCTTCCGATGTAAGGCACGGTGTCCAGCGGCGTGTTATCCAGGCGCAGGGTTTGCAGATGCGTGAGATTGCTCACTTGTCGCGCTGTGGCAGGCGTCAACGGCATCGGGTTGTTGTTCAGCCGCAAGTCTTCCAGTCGATACATCTTGCCAACGCTTTCCGGCAAGGCCTTGAGGCCGCAGTTTCTGGCGCTGAACTGGCGCAAGTGATGGAAGTCTTTCAAAAGCCCTTCGGGCTTGGGCGAAAAAATCTGGCCATCGAGATTCAATGAGGTGATCTGTTCGAGGTAAGGCTTGAGGGCTTCCGGCATCTGGTTCCACCAATGCTGGAGATTATGGGGCACGCCATCCGTGGACAGATTCAGTGCGTAGCCGCTCTCAAGGCTTCTGTTGCGCTCGCCGAACACGTCGGATGCGCGACTGAAACATTCCAGCAGTTGCCTGGCGAGAAAACGTCCGCCCTTGCGTTCATAGGTGATGTAAGAGTTGGGCACTGCTTCGGGACCCGCCGGGTCCCAGCCCGCCAGGTTTTCCTGGCGCCAGTTCTCGAGGATGTCCTGCAAACGGTCGTATTCGGTTTTCAGTTGGTCGATTTTTCCATGCGCATCGCCGGTGGCGTCCAGCGAACGGCAGAACCGCTCGACCTCGGCGTCGGTGAAATGCGGATACAGGTTTCTGACTTTATCCTCCACCGTTTGCGGCTCGCGGGACTGGTTGGCGCCACGCACCAGCAGCTCGATCTGTCTGGGCACAACCGGGCGGATCGGCTTTTCCGCCAACAGCGTCCGGCGTTCGGCCGGCAGATCGGTCTTGACCCTGATCCATTGCCTGAACATTTGCCCTTGCCCGCTGCGATAGCCCAGTGCGGCGCGTTTTTCCTCGGGCATGGCCCAGAGCAAGGCTTCATAAAAATCAGTGGCCCCGTGCAGTTGTTTGCTTTCGCCGTCGAACACGGCATAACGCCCCTGTCGATCGCGAACCAGCACCCGTACGGTCGCGGCATCCGCACCTCCGGCGCTGCTGCGCAGCTCACCGGCAGGGTGGCCGTTGCGTACCTCGATGCGCAGGTTTTCGTAGGTGTCGGTGTGAAACTTCAGGGCATTGAGGGCCAGGCGTTCGGTGTCGGCGGTCAGCAGTTCCGGCTCATACAAGCCTTCGTTGGCGCGGGTGGTCATTACCTCGAAAGCGATTTCCCGCGCCTGGTTTTTCAGGCGCAGGGGAATGCGTTGCTCTTCGTCCATGACCTTGTGTTCGTCGGCGCTGGCCTGCTCGACCAGGGTTTCGGCAAGCGGTGCCGGCAGTGGCGGGTACTGCTGTTGGAGCAGGGTGGCCTCGGCATCGTGGGAGCGGTTCTTGAACCGGTACTGATAGTCGAAGATGTCAGCGGTGCGGCTGTTCGCGATGTGCGCGAGCCGGTCGCGCAAGGCCTGCGCCCGCTGTTCCTTCGGGTACTCGCTGCCGAGCAGCGACTGCATGTCGGCGTCATCGAGAAACGCCACCAGGCGTTCCGGGAGTTTGTTGTCCATTACGTCACCAATGCCGATAGACAGCGTCTGACTGTCGCTGGCATGGGGGGTGCCGTACACCCGAGAGGCGCCAGTGAGGTCATTGTGTTCGCAGATTTTCAGCGCCTTGTCGGCGGGCCAGCCGGGCATGTCCGGCACCGTTCGGTCGAACCAGTGAGCCTCCGGGGGGAGCGGCTGCCCGGTGCGAATCAGGCGGCCGACATCTTTCGCTTCGTCCAGGGTTTTGAAGCGGGTCAGGGTGTCGGCCAACAGCGGTGGTGGCGGGTCGTTCTGCACATGCATGCGGCGCAGCGCATCCTCGGACGTGCCGCTGATGCTGCGGATTTTTTCCAGCTCGCTGTCGCTGTAGCCGTCGACCGTGTGGCCCAGGCGGCGCATGAGGGTCGGGCCTTGCCAGTTTTCCGGGGCTTCCGCTTCGTGGCTCCAGGCGCCCTGGCCGTTGTGGCGCAGTCTCGGTGAGTAGGCGTCCTTGCGCGTGGGATGTTCGATGCGGTGCTCGCCGCTGCGCGGATTGACCTTGACCGCGTAATGGTTGTCGTCCAGCGGCAGAACCGTCTTGCCGGCATGCTGATGCAGGCCCTTGGCATCGGGCTTCGATTCGCTGGGCACGGCCAGTTCCGGCTGGTTGTAAGGGGCGAGGTCGGGATGCCACAAGCGGGTCTTGCCGTCAGCCGAGGGCACCGCCTTCATGTTCTCGACCAGGGGCGAAAGCTTCAGGGAGAACTCACTGGCCAGTTGACCGCCGACGCCGATAAGGGCGAACTGAATGACGTCGTTGACCACCCCGAGCAAATGATCCGTCGCCTCGGACCACAGGCCCTCGGCCAGATCCACGATGCCTTCGATCACGTCGCTGGCCAGTTGGTAGGCGGTGTAGGCCATCATCAGCTGACCCAGCACCGGGACGAACGGAGAGACCACCAGCAACGCCACGTTGAAAATGTCCGAGGCGATTTTCTTGAAGTTCTCCCACCAGGCCCAGCGCGCATTGCTGTCGGCATCAGCGGTGGAGACCGCGATCATTCGCCCGTCATTGAGAATCTTGTTGAGTTGCTGGTGGTAGCGATAGCGCCACAGCGGCTCCCGGATCGGTGTCGCACTGAATTGCAGGCGCGGATTGTCCACCGGGGTTTCGCGCCACGACGGACGTGAATCGCCCGGCTCCTTTGGATACCACTTGATAAAGGTCAGGCGCTGTTCGAGATCGGCAAAAAAGTGTCCGCGCTGGCCGTGATCGACGAACTGACTGAAGAACTGCCGATAACTGACGCCCGTGGCCGGCGAAGTCTTGTTTTCCCGCAACTGGCGGGTCAGCTCGTTCATGAAGTCGATCGTGGAGTTGTACTCCTTGAGCGGGTGATCCGGATCGTGCGGCACCCATGCCAGCACCTTGCGCGAAACCTCTTCGCAGTAAGGCGCCGGCTGAATGATCAGAATGCCGGTGAGGTTCAGGTCCATCATGCCCAGGTCACAGAGCAGCATGGTCTGACCGTGGAATTTCAGATCGAGCCGGCCCCGCAGCAGTTCGCCGATCAGCCGGTGGGCTTCGCGAGTGATGTCATGTCGAACCAGCGCCATGTGCGCCGCTGCCTTGAGCGCGGCTTGCTGGCTCTGCTGTACGCGCACTCGCAGGTAGGACTGGGCGACCGGCTCCGGGTTGAGCAGGTAGCTTTCAAGGTGAGCCTTGAACTGCGCCCCCAGGTCCAGTTCCCGGCAGAGTTTCTGAAACTGGCGGATGGTGATTTTTTTATCCAGGGGCGAGAGGTCGTAGAGGTCGCGATAAGGATCGGTTTTCAACAGGAAGGCGGATTCATCGGTGAATGTTTCATCTTCGGAAAAGTTGTGCAGGGCGGCATCCAGTAATGAGACTTTTCGAATCGAATAACCTTTCGCAACGTGTATGACCCACCAAGGCGTACCTTGCGGTACATACAGTCTCAAGTAAGTGTTATTTACATCAACTTCGATATCCACCAGTTCACGCAGTTTTGCCTTTAACAACGGTTCGGCAAAGGCATAAGCGTTTTTTACACGGTCGAGCAATTGGTCGGTTTTGTTCTGTGTGTCCCAGGCTTTCAGGTTGGCATCGGATATCCGGTTCAGTGCTTTCTTGGGGGCCTTGATCATCCAGCGTTCACGCTTGTGCGAGGCGTTGCGCAGCGCTTCGCTGCGGTGCAGTTGCATATCAGCGAATACCGGATGGATATGCGATTTAATTAAGTCGTAATGTTGCCCTTTGTTTTCGGATGTTGCGGTCATTGTTAAAGCCTTGAGTCAGTCTGGAATCGCCAGACTAACGTTCAAGGTCTTGAATGATTAGTTTAAAAGTCTGCTGCCGAACAACGTCCTTCATGAGTGAATGATTGAATATTGAAATGCATAAAATAAATAAATACCGCCCCTGTCAGTGTTTCATTCAAGTGTCGAATCATTCACCGAGGCCACGGTCGGTGCCTGTGGCGGAGTGCATTGTGAATGGCTGCCCGGTTGCAGGTAGTTATTGAGAATCGGCGCCATGCCCTTGAGTACCTGCACCGGCAGGGCCGAGGTGAATTTGAAGTTTTCCGCCGAGCGACCGGGGACGTAGGCGGTGAGCGTGCCGAAGTGGCTGTCGCCGATGTAGAACACAAAGGTCGCGGTCCGGTTGATCGACTTGGAACTGAGAATCCGCCCGCCGGAGCCGATGGCCTCGATGCGGTTGTCGCCGGTGCCGGTCTTGCCGCCCATCGCCAGTGGCGTGCCATCGGCCAGTTTGAAACTGCCGGCAACACGTTTGGCCGTACCGGCGTCCACCACTTGCGACAACGCTTCGCGCATGGCCGTGGCGACTTCCGACGGCATCACCCGTTTGCCGACGTGCGGGTCGTTGACCAGCCGCGTTTCATACGGTGTATCCGCTGCAAAATGCAGGCTGTCGATGCGCAGGGTCGGCATGCGCACGCCGTCGTTGAGGATGGTGCCGATCAGCTCGGCCAGGGCTGCCGGACGGTCGCCGGAACTGCCGATGGCGGTCGCCAGCGATGGCACCAGATGATCGAACGGGTAGCCGACTTTCTGCCAGCGCTGATGGATCTCGAGAAACGCCTCGATCTCCAGCATGGTGCGGATCCGGCTGTCCCGTGCGCCCTTGTGCTTGCTCTTGAACAGCCAGCTGTAGACTTCCTGGCGCTCGAATTCGCTGGCCTTGACGATCTGGCTGAAGGTCGCGTCGGGGTGGTTGAGCAGGTAGCCGATCATCCACAGGTCCAGCGGGTGAACCTTGGCGATGAAGCCCTGGTCCGGCAGATCGTAGGTGCCGGGACCGTAGGCCAGGTAGAGCCGTTCCAGGCGTTCGTCGGTGAGTTTTTCGGTGAGCTTGGTGCCCTTGAGGTGCGAGCGCACGAAGCTGTTGAAGTCTTCCTGGCTGGCGTTCGGCAGCAGGTAGCGATGCACGGCGGCCATGCGGATCGGCGTCGGGCGCATGCTGTCGAGGAAGGTTTCCAGGCGCGCCTGGGTGTCCTTGTTCTTGTACTTCTTCCAGAACTTGAGCAGGAACGAGGTGCCTTCGCGGTCGGCGAAATTCGCCAGGTATTCCTGGCGCCGCGGGTCGCGGTCGTCCTTGAGCAGTTCGGCGCTGTTGTTGGGGCCGGAGTAGGTGGTGTAGCGCACCAGGTCGCGCATCAGGCGAATGAACGGCAGGTTGATCGATTCGCGCAGGGCATCGCGCAGGGTCGGCATGCGGCCGTTGTCTTCCTTGCGAAAGTTGTGGAACACATGCAGGCCGCCACCGGTGAAAAACGCCTCGCCGGGGCTGGCCGAGTATTTGCGGTCAAGGGCGGCGCCAAGCATCTTCGACAGGTCGCGATCCTTGTTCTGCACCAGGTAGTCGATGACCCACTGGCTCAGGCGATCCTGATCCGGCACGTCGACTTTTTTCAGTTCCGGCACGGACATGCCGGCGTACTTGTCGTGCAGCTCGGAGATGATCTGCAAATAAGTGGTCAGCACGCGCATCTTGGCCGTGGAGCCGAGTTCGAGCTTGCTGCCCTCGTTGATGTCGAACGGTTGGTCGGTGCTGTCGGTCTGCACCCGCACTCGCGAGCCGTCCGGGGTCAGTTCGAACAGGGTGAAGCTGTAGCGCACCTGGGTGGTGCTGGTCGGCGTCAGCAGGCGTTCGCCGAGCAGGCCGATTTCGGCGGCGTAGGCCGGGTCGGCGAGTTTCTTCAGGTAAGCGGTGGCTTCGGTCTGCAACTCGCCTTGCAGGGTGCTGGTGGCCGAGAGGTCGAGGCGATCGAGGTCGTACAGCGGCCGGTTGAGCATCGAGGCCAGGCGACTGCGGGCGACGCTGATGCCCTTGTTGGTTTCGATCGGCTGGATGGTCGGTTGGGTCTGCCAGTCGCGGTAACTGACTTTGCTGGCAAGCGCGGCATCGGCCAGGGCGCTGTCGATCACCCCGTTCTGCTTGAGCAGGCGCAGGTGGCTGTCGGTAAGGTCGGCCAGTTCGTCGTGGCCCTTGGTCAGGTAATGGGAAGGGCGGCGCTGGGCGATCATCAGCGAGAGCATTTCGCGCAGGGCCAGGCCCTTGGCGGCCATGGTCTGCGGATCGGTGGCGCTGCTTGCGAGTTTTTCGTTGGCCTGGTTGAAGTCGGCGCCGTACCAGACCCGCAAGCCTTCGGCCATGCCATGCACTTCGCCATGGCCGGGTACGGCCGACAACGGCACGCTGTTGAGGTAGTCGCGAATGATGTTCTGCCGCGCCACCAGGGTTTGCGGCCCGGCCTGATAGGCGCGCACGCTGGCGGAAATCATCTGGCGGATCTTCTCGGCTCCGGACACCGTCAGGCCATCGGGTGAGTGGCGGTATTTTTCCAGTTGCGTCGCCAGCGTACTGCCGCCCGCCGATTGCCCCGGCAGATGCAGCAGCTTGGCGACCTGCGACCAGGCGGCCATGCCAAAGCGCGGCCAGTCCACCGCCGGGTTGGCGAGCGGTTGTTTCGGGTCGAGCAGGAAACGGTTCTCGATGAACAACAGGCTGTTGACCACCACCGGCGGAATCGCCGCGAAACTCGAATACAGCTGTTGCGGATATTGGTACTGATACAGCGGCGCGGCACGGCAGTCGGTGATCGACAGCCCGGCCTGGATTTTCTCGGAATAGGGCACGAACAGGCCCTTGTCGGTGTAGCCGAGCAGGGCGGCGGAGAAGCGGGTCTGCTCGGTGATCACGTAATTGCGTTTGAGCAGTCGCGGCAGGAACTCATCCAGCGAGCTGTAGCCCAGGCGCAGGTCGAACGGCCCGTTGCCCGGATAGCGGATCGCTTCGCTCGGCCCCGGTTGCAACTCGTATTTCAACGACGCCGCGTACTGGCTGACCTGCCGCGACTGAAAGCGCGAGGTGCGCATCTCCTTGGCCGCTGCCAGTCCCACCACAATCGCAATGATCAACAACAACAGCCAGAAAGCCTTCCACCCATGCCGGTTACGACGGGGTTTTTCAGGTATAGGCGCTTCATCCACACGTTCAGTCGGAACCACGGTTTTACTCGAATCGGTTTGCCACAAAGCGCCCATAGTCGATTGATCCATTCACGCAGATTGATCGGACTTGTCTGAAGCTTAGTCGGTGGTTGGCGCTGGTGAAAAAATTGTGAAGGACGGTGGGCGACAGGGATCTGAACAAATCTGCCGGGCGGGCCGTTCACCCTCGTCAGGCGTGCGTGTTGCCCTGGAAATGGCGCAATAGAGCGCTTGCGCGATTAATCGCATTCACGGCTGAACATGACCCTGCACCATTACCGTGCAATACTCGCCAACCCGTTCGACGGTGGTTTTCTCTGGTTTTCATAGACAGTATTTCTCCGTGGGATGGCAAATCATCGAGAGTTATCTCTGAATGTCGCGGTTTATAGAGTGAATTACCCTGTCCGATGTTTCTTACACTGCACGCCCCGCCGATCCTGCAGGTCTGCCCTGCAAGACGCATCTGTCCACGAAACAGATGTGGTTTCAGGAGGTGAAGGCTTATCGGCCGACGCTTCGAGACTCGATGGGTCATATCCAATAACAAGATGAGGTTGTCCTTCCATGTCATCAGGTAATCACCTGCAGGCTGGCGAATCCGCTCAGGGCGGTCCGCTCAAACGCGAACTCGGCGAACGGCACATTCGCTTGATGGCGCTCGGCGCCTGTATCGGCGTCGGTCTGTTCCTGGGGTCGGCCAAGGCCATCGAAATGGCCGGTCCGGCAATCATGCTGTCTTACATCATCGGCGGTCTGGCGATCCTGGTGATCATGCGCGCCCTTGGCGAAATGGCCGTACACAACCCGGTGGCCGGCTCCTTCAGCCGCTACGCCCAGGATTATCTCGGCCCGTTGGCGGGGTTTCTCACCGGCTGGAACTACTGGTTCCTGTGGCTGGTGACCTGCGTCGCGGAAATCACGGCGGTGGCGGTGTACATGGGCATCTGGTTCCCCGACGTACCGCGCTGGATCTGGGCGCTCGCGGCGCTGGTCAGCATGGGCTCGGTCAACCTGATCGCGGTGAAGGCCTTCGGTGAGTTCGAATTCTGGTTCGCGCTGATCAAGATCGTCACCATCATCGCCATGGTGCTGGGCGGCATCGGCATCATCGCGTTCGGTTTCGGCAACGATGGCGTGGCGCTGGGGATTTCCAACCTCTGGACCCACGGCGGGTTCATGCCCAACGGCGTGCAGGGCGTGCTGATGTCGCTGCAAATGGTCATGTTCGCCTATCTGGGCGTGGAGATGATCGGCCTGACCGCCGGTGAAGCGAAGAACCCGCAGAAGACCATTCCCGATGCGATCGGCTCGGTGTTCTGGCGGATCCTGCTGTTCTACGTCGGCGCGCTGTTCGTGATCCTGTCGATCTATCCGTGGAATGAAATCGGCACCCAGGGCAGTCCGTTCGTGATGACCTTCGAACGCCTGGGGATCAAGACCGCTGCGGGCATCATCAACTTCGTGGTGATCACCGCTGCGCTGTCGTCGTGCAACGGTGGCATCTTCAGCACCGGGCGCATGCTCTACAGCCTGGCGCAGAACGGCCAGGCCCCGGCCGGGTTCGCCAGGACCTCGAGCAACGGCGTGCCGCGTCGCGCCTTGCTGCTGTCGATCGGCGCGTTGCTGCTGGGTGTGCTGCTCAACTATCTGGTGCCGGAAAAAGTCTTCGTCTGGGTTACCTCGATTGCCACCTTCGGCGCGATCTGGACCTGGGTGATGATCCTGCTGGCCCAGCTGAAATTCCGCAAAGGCCTGAGCGCCAGCGAACGTGCCGGGCTGAAATACAAGATGTGGCTGTACCCGGTCAGCTCGTACTTCGCGCTGGCGTTCCTGGTGCTGGTGGTGGGCCTGATGGCGTACTTCCCGGATACCCGCGTGGCGCTCTATGTCGGGCCTGCGTTCCTGGTGCTGCTGACCGTTTTGTTCTACGTGTTCAAGTTGCAACCGAACGAAGGCTCGCAAGGCGCGGTGCGTTCCGCTTCCTGATCGAAGACGTCTGCAATGCCAAGGCCCCGCTCGCAAGACCGGGGCCTTTTTCGTTGGGCGGCCGGCGCCCACCGTCGGTCTGAAAAACTGACAGAAAACCCATTGTCAGACTCCAATCTTTATCACTATCGATGCCACTCGACAGTGAATGGAGTCACCGTAATGAGGATGAGCGATTTTTTCGTTCGTGAACTCGGCCGCCGTCAGGTCCTGTGGTTTTTTTTGCTCGCGACAGCGCTGTACGTCCTGCCGCTGATCCTCGCGGACTTCCCCTATATCGACGACAACTGGCGCGCGCTGGCCGCCGGTAATGCCTGGGCCGGGCAAGGCCGGTTGTTCGCCGACTGGCTGTATGAGGTGCTGACCTTCAGCGGCGCCGCGCCGAACATTTTCCCCTTGCCGCTGCTGCTGGCAGTTGGGGTGATGGCCCTGGCCCTGAGCCGACTGACGTTTCACTATTTCCCCGAGCCAACCCTGGCCGGTTGCCTGGTGGTGTTGCCGCTCTGGTACAACCCGTTCCTGCTGCAAAACCTGTCCTATCAGTACGACGGCCCATGCATGGCGCTGAGCCTGGCGGCGGTGATTTTCGCCATCAGCTTCGACAGCGTTTCGCGGGTGCAGCGATGGTTGATTCCGGCGGCACTGCTGGCGCTGGCGATCGGGCTGTATCAGATCAGCCTCAATGTGTTTCTCGGCTTGTGCGGGGTGGCGTTGATCCGCGCGATTCATCGTCGCGTCCCATGGGCGCAGATCTGGCGAATGCTTGGCTGCAAAGGCGCGCAACTGGGCCTGGGGGTGTTGATCTACAGCGGCACGGCGTACCCGTTCATGTTGCCCGAGGGTCGCAGCGACCTGCTGAACTGGAACGCCCATCCGTTGCTGCAGATCGGCATCAATGGTGGGCGGGTGCTGGAGAAAGTCGCCCTGCTGTTTCACGGTGGCTACCCGTGGCTGTTCGGTCTGTTGCTGTTGTGTGCCGTGATGGGCATGGCGCGGCTTGGACGCCAGACACCGCGCTGGAGCGGGTTGCTGGCCTGTCTGTCAGTGCTGGTTTCACTGGTTCTGCTGGTGCCCGGCATGACCCTGCTGTTTCGCGATTTCAACGAAGGCGCACGCACCCTGATCGGCTTTGGCGTGCTGCTGGTCCTGCTGTTCTACCTGGCGAATCTGGGGCTGGCGCCGCTGCACCGGCGTTTGCCCTTGTTGCTGATGATTCCGTTGCTGGCGACGCTGTCGCTGTCGTTCGCTTACGGGCGCGTGCTGACGATGCAGAAAACCTTCGCCACGTCGGTCCTGTACAGCCTCGGCCAGGACATCAACGCCCATCGGCAACTGCGCGAAGCGAAAAGGATTTACCTGTCGGTCAGCTATTCCGATCACTGGCTGGTGGGCGCGGCCGGTTCATTCAAACAGCTGCCGGTGCTGCGTTATCTGCTGAATGTCGACTACGCGGTACTCGCGGAAAACCTGCCGGGCGTGGGCATCACCAACGTGGTCGCCGAACGCGAGCGGCGCAATGCCACCCGCGTCGGCTACCAGGGCTTTCCAGCGTTACTGGAGAGCCGCTTCTACCGGATCTATCTGATCGGCGACTACGGTTTCATCGTCCTCAAGGAGCCTGCACCGATCAAAACGCTGCAGTGGTGAGCAACCCAGTTTGGAACCTCATGCCGCTGCGGCGTCCTGCGGTTCGAAACTGTCCGCCCGCGCCATCTGCCACATCCGCGAGTAGAACTCGCCGTTCACTTCC
Organism: Pseudomonas sp. B2M1-30; assembly: GCF_025447575.1. NCBI lineage: Bacteria > Pseudomonadati > Pseudomonadota > Gammaproteobacteria > Pseudomonadales > Pseudomonadaceae > Pseudomonas > Pseudomonas sp. B2M1-30. Next base: position 178,663 of record NZ_JAOEJT010000004.1, read on the forward strand.
CCGGTGAGCAATTCCCCCGGCTTGAGGAAGACGTGCAACTGCGAGAACAGCTTGATCTCGGTCGCCGACATGCGCCGCACCAGATGCTTGGCCGACAGTTGCGAGGGGTGATCGAGGCCGGCGGCGGCGAGCATTTCGGCCAGGGCCTTGAGGGTGTTGCGGTGGAAGTTGTAGACCCGCTGCGCCTTGTCCGGGACCACGAGGGCACGTTGGCGCAGGGCATCCTGGGTGGCGACGCCGGTCGGGCATTTGTTGGTGTGGCAGCTCTGCGACTGGATGCAGCCGATGGCGAACATGAAGCCGCGTGCCGAGTTGGCCCAGTCGGCACCGGTGGCCAGGACGCTGGCGATGTCGAAGGCGCTGACGATCTTGCCGCTGGCGCCGAGTTTGATCTTGTCCCGCAGGTTCAGGCCGACCAGGGTGTTGTGGACGAACAGCAGGCCTTCGCGCATCGGCACACCGATGTGGTCGGTGAACTCCACCGGTGCGGCGCCGGTGCCGCCTTCCTTGCCGTCGACGACGATGAAGTCCGGGAGAATGCCGGTTTCCAGCATGGCTTTGGCGATGCCCATGAACTCCCACGGATGGCCGAGGCAGAACTTGAAACCCACCGGTTTGCCGCCGGACAGTTCACGCAGTTGCTGGATGAAATGCATCATTTCCAGCGGAGTGGAAAACGCGCTGTGGCGTGACGGCGAGATGCAGTCTTCGCCCATCATGATGCCGCGCGTGTCGGCGATTTCCTGAGTGACCTTGTGCTTGGGCAGAATCCCGCCGTGGCCGGGTTTGGCGCCCTGGCTCATCTTGATTTCGATCATCCGCACCTGCGGGTTCTGCGCCTGGGTGGCGAAGCGCTCCGGGTCGAAGCGGCCGTCGCTGGTGCGGCAACCGAAGTAGCCGCTGCCCAACTCCCAGGTCAGGTCGCCGCCGTTTTCGCGGTGGTAGGGGCTGATGCTGCCTTCGCCGGTGTCATGGGCGAAGTTGCCGAGTTTGGCGCCCTGGTTCAGCGCGCGGATGGCGTTGGCGCTGAGCGAGCCGAAGCTCATGGCCGAGATGTTGAACACCGAAGCCGAGTACGGCTGGGTGCATTGCGGGCCGCCGACGGTGACGCGGAAACTGCTCGGGTCGCTCAATGGCGCGGGGCGCATCGAATGGCCGATGAACTCGAAACCGGACTGATACACGTCGATCAGGGTGCCGAACGGTTTGTCGGCGGTTTCATTCTTGGCCCGCGAGTACACCAACGAGCGCTGGGCGCGGGAGAAGGGCAGGGCGTCGCTGTCGGACTCCAGCAGGTACTGGCGGATTTCCGGGCGGATGCCTTCGACCAGATAACGGATGTTGCCCAGGATCGGATAGTTGCGGCGTACCGCGTGCGGGCTCTGCATCAGGTCGAACAGACCGATCAGGCTCAATACCCCTGTCACGGCGGTGATCGGCCACAGCCAGTCATGTTCGAGGAAGGGCAGGCTGGCGAGGGTGAATATCACGCAGACGGCAAAGAAGGCGTAGCGGCTCAGGAGTGACAGGCTCATACGGTTTCCCTGGTTCGGACTCGGATTTTCTGCGCCGCAGATCCCTGTGTGGGTGTGGGTTTGCTCGCGAAAGCGCCAGTCCGGCCAACAGCATGTCGGATGTGACGGCCCCTTCGCGGGCAAGCCCGCTCCCACGGGAAAGCGGTCCAGCGTTGCTCAGGCGTTCTGCGCCTGGAGAAAGATCGAAAACAGCTCCGACTGGGATTTGATCCCCAGCTTGCTGTACATGTGTTTCTTATGGACTTTCACGGTTTCTACGGAGATTTCCAGCTTACGGGCGATTTCTTTACTGGAGCAACCGCTGAGCATCAAACGCCCGACATCCAGTTCCCGGGCGGTCAATTGCGCGCCCTTGAGCTGTTGCACCGATTCTTCCAGTTGCGCCCGCCAGTCGTTGTGTACCGGTGGCGGGGCGAGGGCGACGACTTCGTTGATTTCGTAGGGCAGGCGCTGGCGCAGCAAACCCAGCACCCACGGCTGGATCAGCGACAGCAGGGCAATCTGTTCGGCACTGAAACGCTGTTTGCTGCCCAGCGACAGGCACAACGTACGGTCGCCTTCGAGCTGGCAATTGAACTGGATTTCGTCGGCCACCACATTCAGACGAAAGTATCGCTGGTAATACTCGGTCAGCTCGAAGTGCTCCGGCGCCACTTCCGACAGTCGATACAACCCGGTGCGCGATTGCTCGCGGCAGGCGATGTAGAAGGGGTCGAGCAGGTACAGACCGCGCAGGTAGTCCTGGAACAACTGGTCGGGGCTGCCGTCCTCGCCGGGGCATTCGGCGAACACTTGCGGGTGCCGGTCGGCGCTGAACAGCAGGGCCACCCAGCTATCGAACGTGACGTATTGGTCGAGCAGACGCACCAGTTGCGCCCAGAAGTTAGGCTTGTCGAGGGCATCGATCAACTGCCCGACGGCCCGGTGCCAGGTGATGTCGTCAAACGAAAGTGTCATGGATCTACCCCTATCGGGTTACCCCGGCCGCGTGATTCCCTGGCCGGTCGCTGCTGCGCATACTGGCTCACAGACAGCCACCGGGCAATCTTTCAGCGTCCGGCGCTCATAACAAGGAATACCCATGAAAGTCGAACTCGCCCAACTGGCGGGCCGTGACAATGGCACGGTCTATAACCTGGAACGCGCCCTGGCGGCGATTGCTGCCTGCAGCGCTGACACGCAATTGGTCGTGTTCCCCGAAACTCACCTGATGGGCTTCCCAACGGCCGAGACCGTGGCTGAGGTTGCCGAGCCGCTGGACGGCCCGACCGTCAGCGCAGTGCAGGCCGCCGCCCGCGAACGCAACATCGCCGTGGTGATCGGCATGGCCGAAAACGACAACGGCCGCTTCTACAACACCACGCTGCTGATCACTCCCGAAGGCATCGCCCTGAAATACCGCAAGACCCACCTCTGGGCTTCGGATCGCGGTGTGTTCGAGGCGGGCGACCGTTATGCCACATGCCTGTGGAACGGCGTGCGGGTCGGCCTGCTGATCTGCTACGACATCGAATTTCCGGAAACCGCCCGCGCCCTCGCGCAATTGGGCGCCGAACTGTTGATCGTGACCAACGGCAACATGGACCCCTACGGCCCGACCCACCGCACCGCGATCATGGCCCGCGCCCAGGAAAACCAGGCGTATGCGCTGATGGTCAATCGCGTGGAAGCCGGCGATGACGGCCTGATGTTTGCGGGTGGCAGTGCGCTGGTGGATCCGCTGGGCACGCTGCTGTTCGAGGCCGGGCGGGAAGAGGGGCGGTTCAGTGTCGAGCTGGATTTCGGCCAGCTGGAGATCGCGCGCAAGGATTACCGCTATCTGGATGATCAGCGGTTGAAGTTGCCTGGGGAAATTGTGGAGCGGGACGGTGGTGTCCGGGAGCTGTTGATTCCCCACCGTTGAACGCAGCCCTCACCCTGACCCTCTCCCGGAGGGAGAGGAACTGACCGAGTTGTTCTTGCAAGCTGCATCGACCGGAAACATCAGGTCGAACTCAGGGCTTGAAATGTACAAGGATCGGCTCCCTTTCCCCCTCTCCCCCATGGGGGAGAGGGCTGGGGTGAGGGGGAATGGATTTCACGTCGGACACTTGAGTCCGGCAACACCAGAACAACAACGCAACACCCGAAATATTGCCGAACTCGGCTCTGCCATAAATCCAATAAAATTCGGAGTAGACGCTCATGGCTGGTTTGCAACGCACTCTCTCGCTAGGGTCGGTGGTGCTGTTCGGCATCGCCTATATGACGCCGATCATCGTCCTCGGCACCTTCGGTATCCTCGCCCAATCCACTGCCGGCATGGTGCCCGCCGCGTATCTGGCGGCGCTGGTCGCGATGTTTTTCACCGCCCTGAGCTACGGGCACATGGCCGCCGCGTTCCCCGTGGCCGGGTCGGCCTACAGCTACGTGCGCAAGGCCATCAGCCCGAAACTCGGCTTCATCGCCGGTTGGGCGGTGTTGCTCGATTATCTGTTCCTGCCGATGGCGATCTGGCTGATCGGCGCGGCGTATCTGGCGTCGGCATTCCCTGCCGTGCCGCAATGGATCTGGGTGCTGGCGTTCATCGGCATCACCAGCGCGATCAATATTGTCGGCCTGAAACTGGCGAACGGCATCAACGCCTTGCTGATGCTGGTGCAATTCCTCGTGCTGGTTGCCTTCGTGGCGCTGTGCGTCCACTACGTCGGGGGTGACGCCAGTCAGCCGCTGTGGTCGATCAAACCGTTCTTCAATGGCGACATGCAGATGCCGCTGATCATGAGCGGCGCGGCGATCGCCTGTTACTCGTTCCTCGGATTCGATGCGGTCAGCACCCTTACCGAAGAAACCCGTGATCCGCGTCGCACCATCCCTCGGGCGATCATGCTGATCACCCTGATCGGCGGGCTGATTTTCGTCGTCGTGGCGTACTTCGTGCAGACTGCCCACCCGTCGTTCCAGTTCGACAGCGTCGACTCGGCGGCCTATGAAATCGCCCGCAACATCGGCGGCGACCTGTTCGTCTCGATCTTCCTGATCGGTCTGATCGTCGGCCAGTTCGCCTCGGGTCTGTCCGCCCAGGCCAGCGGTTCGCGGCTGCTGTTCGCCATGGGCCGTGACGGCGTGTTGCCGAAATCGTTCTTCGGCACCCTGCACGCGCGTTTCGGCACGCCGATCAACAGTATCCTGCTGTGCGCGGTCGTCGCGTTGCTGGCGCTGAAACTCGACGTGACCACCTCGACCTCGTTCATCAACTTCGGTGCGTTCCTGGCATTCAGCCTGGTCAACCTGTCGGTGATCTTCCACTACTGGATCGGTGGCGACAAAAGAGGCCCGCGCGAACTGATGCTGTTCCTGATCTTCCCGTTCATCGGTCTGGTGGCGGATCTGTGGCTGATGGTCAGCCTCGATCACCTGGCGGTGTACCTGGGCCTGAGCTGGCTGGCGATCGGTGTGGTCTACCTCGCGGTATTGACCGGCGGCTTCCGTCGTCAGCCGCCGGAGATGGACTTCCAGGAAGCGGCGTAAGCGAGCCTCAGGCGGCCGGTCGGGTCTGGCGCAGCGGCAGTTCCACCCGGAACGTTGTGCCGACCCCGAGTTCGCTGTTGACGGTGATTTCCCCGCCGTGTTTTTTCACGATGCCGTAGGACAGGGACAGGCCCAGCCCTGTCCCCTGGCCGACCGGTTTGGTGGTGAAGAACGGGTCGAAGATTTTCTGCAGGGTTTGCGGCGCAATGCCCGAGCCATTGTCGGCGACTTCGATCCACGCGGTTTCACCCTGTTGCCCGGTGCGCAGGGTGATGGTGCCGCGCTCGGAACCCATGGCCTGCGCCGCATTGACCACCAGGTTCATGACCACCTGGTTGATTTGCGACGGCAGGCATTCGACTTCCGGCAACGCCTGATAATCCTTGATCACATCGGCCTTGTATTTGAGTTCGCTGGCGACGATGTTCAGAGTCGAATCGATGCCCTGCTGCAAGTCGGCCCACTGCCATTCCAGCTGGCTGTCGACCCGGGAGAAATCCTTCAGGTCCTTGACGATCTGTCCGACCCGGCCGATGCCGTCCTTGGATTCCCTGATCAGCGACGGAATGTCATCGAGCAGAAAATCCAGTTCGTTTTTCTCGCGTAATTGCTGTAACTGCGCGGCGGACTCAGCCCCCAGCGTCTGACTCGCCACCTGATAGGCATCGAGTATCTCCAGCAACTGCTGGAAGTAGCTGTCCAGCGCCCCGAGGTTGGAGGCGACGAAGCCGATCGGATTGTTGATTTCATGGGCGACGCCGGCCGCCAGTTGCCCCAGCGACGCGAGTTTTTCCGATTGCACCAACTGGCCTTCGAGCTGTTTGCGCTCGTCGATTTCCCGCTGCAATGCTTCGCTGGCCTGCTTGAACTGCGTGGTGCGCTGATCCACCTGATGTTCCAGCTCATGCATTTGCATCGAGGCGCGTTCGGTCATGTCCCATTTGGTCAGCAGGGTATTGGCCATCTGCTGGACTTCGATGTTGTCGAAAGGCTTTTTCAGGATCAGCAAGCGGTCGTGGGCGTGCAGGCGCTCCAGCAGTTCATCCCAGGAATAATCGGAATAGGCGGTGCAGACCACCACCTGCAATTTGGGATCTTTCTGCCACAAGTGCTCGATGGTTTTTGCCCCGTCCCAGCCGTCGGGCATGCGCATGTCGACGAACGCCAGGGCGAACGGCCGTTGTGCGTCCATGGCCGCGATCAGCCTGGCCAATCCTTCCTCGCCGCCATAGGCCGATTCCATCTCGAACTTCTGTTGCACGGGTTTGGCGGTTTCGCCGAACAGCGCGGCTTCCATTGCATCCAGCTCGACCGATTGGGCCTGGGCCGGGGCGAGAATCTTGCGAAAGTCATCGTGAATCGACGGCATGTCGTCGATCACCAGAACCCGGCGGTTGGATGGTTCGCTCATGCGTCCTCCGTTACCTTGATCAGCGGAATTTGCAGGGTAAACAACGCGCCCAGGCCCGGCCCGTCACTGTGGGCGGTGAGGTGGCCGTTCATCTCGATGGCCGCCAGGGCACAGCTGTGCAGGCCAAAACCGTGGCCTTCCTTGCGGGTGGTGAAGCCGTGGGCAAAGATCCGCGTCATGTTTTCCGGGGCGATCCCCTCGCCATCGTCCTTCACGCTGATTTCCAGGAAGTTGTCATCGACAACCCTGGCGCCGAGGGTGATGGTGCGCGGTCGATTGTTGAGGTCGGACATCGCGTATTTGGCGTTGCTGATCAGGTTGATCAGGATCAGCAGCAAGCGGTGCTTGTCGCCCATCACCTGGGGCACGTCGCCGTATTCCTTGACCACCGTGACGTGGTGCCGGGTCAGCGCGCCGGCGTTCATGCGCAGGGCGTCTTCGAGCATCTGGCTGATGTACAACGGTTCGGCCAGGCTGTTGGCCCCGGCGTAGGATTGCTGGGTGGCGACGATGTCCTTGATGTGATCGACGCTTTTGTTCATCTGGTTCAGTTCGTCGACCATTTCCTGCTGTTCTGCGGCGATGGCGCCGACCAGTTGATTGAGGTAACCGGGCAGCAGCTTGCCCTTGTCGTCCTGGGTCAGGAAATGGCCGAGGTCATCCGGGTGCTCGTTAATCATCTGCATGGCCTTGCCCAGGCCCTGGGTTTTGCTGGCGCGCAATTTGCGCGCGATCAGGTCGGAGGAAATGTTCACGCTGTTGAGTACGTTGCCGACGTTGTGCAGCACGTTGGTCGCGATCTCGGCCATCCCGGCCTGACGAGCGGAGTCGAGCAGTTCGCTCTGGGCATTCTTGAGTTCCTGGGTACGTTCCTCGACCCGCTGTTCCAGCACCTCATTGGCGGTTTGCAACGCGCTGTTGATCCGGTTGATCTCGGCGAAACTGCGGATCAGGCTGATGGCCAGCCAGAGCAGCGACAGCATCAGCAGGACGGAAAACACCAGCAGGTAAAAGTGGTACTGGCGATTGACCTTCTCGGCTTGCTGCTGATCCAGGTCGAGCAGGTTGGTGATGTTGTCCAATCGTTCGGCCGAGGGGATCGCTTCGATCTGTTCGAGCAATTCGTTGACGATCGGCTGCTCGCGCAGGATCAGGCCGATGTGATTGCTGACGATCTTGATCGGGGTTTGAAAGTCAGCCGGCAGACGCTGCGCGTTGACCGCCAGTTTGCTCAGCCCGACTTCGATGTCGGCGGCCTTGTCGGCCGAGGTGACCTGAGCGAACTCCAGGGCACTGAGCAATAGGTCATAGGTGTCGGTGGCGATGTTCTGCATCTGCAGTTTGTCGAGGTCGGACAGACTCGCCAGTTGCACCTGAATGTCGTCTTCGGCGGTCGGCAGGAAGGCCAGGGAGTTGCGCAGCAACGCGTTGTGCGATTTGAAGCGTTCCACCAGCCGGGTCTTTTCCTCCATCGCCTTAAGGAAGCCTCCGTGGGCGTCCTCCCATTTACCGGGATCGTTGCGCCCGTGGTCTGCCTCCATGCTGTCGAAGCGCTGCCACAATCGGTTCATCTCGTTCATCGGCGAGACGAGTGGATCGTAGTTGTGGGAAATCGCCACCCGCGCCTTGAGGATTTCGTTTTCCCACAAGGAGTCCTGCTGCTTGATCTGGCGAATCAGGTCCCGGGATTCGGTATAGGTCGTGGTCTGTTCGGAGTTCGACTTGAGGTACAGAAAGACCAGAATCGAGGCCAGCACCACGGCAATCAGGCCCACCAGCAACAGGCTGGCGCGGCGCGAAACATTCATCATGGCGTGTCCTCCCAGTGACCGCTCAGGGTCTTGAGAAACTGGATGATCAGGGCTTTGTCTTCGTCGCTGGGCATGCGCCCCAATTGATACTTGAACATCACGTCCACGGCGCGCTCCAGCGTCGGCGCCGAACCGTCGTGGAAGTACGGCGCGGTCAGGGCCACGTTGCGCAGACTCGGCACCTTGAACACGGCACGATCGGCTTCGTCGCCGGTGACGTTGAAGCGGCCCTGGTCGGCCTCGGTCGGGTTGCCGCGATCAGCGATGTAGTCGCCGAAGACCCCGAATTTCTGAAACATGTTGCCGCCGATGTTGACCCCTTGATGACAGGCGATGCAGCCGTAGTCCTTGAAGCGCTGGTAACCGTACTTTTCATCGAGGGTCAGGATCTCCGTGTTGCCTTTGAGGTACTGATCGAATCGCGAATCGGGCGTCGCCAGTGTGCGTTCGTAGCTGGCCAGGGCGTTCTGGATATTGGCTTTGGTCACGGCGTCCGGATAGGCGGCGCCGAAGCCCTGGCGATACCCCGGATCGTCGCTCAGCCGTTGCACCACGGTGTCCCAGCTACTGCCCATTTCGTGGGGGCTGGTGATGACTTTGTCACTTTGCTCTTCAAGGGTTTCGACGCGGCCGTCCCAGAACTGACGAAAATTGAGGCGGGCGTTGAACACGCTCGGGGTGTTGACCGGCAGCGGTTGCCCATCGAAACCCTGGGAGAAGGCGCGAGTGTCGGCGCCGCCCTTGTCCAGTTGATGGCAACTGGCGCAGGACAGCGTGTTGTTGGTCGATAACCGTGGATCATTGAACAACTGGCGCCCCAGTTTCACCCGCGCCGGATCCTCCTTCGGCACGTCGGGCAGGGGTTTGAGAGGTTCGTCCAGCGGCGCGGCAGCGGCGCCTGCCGCCAATCCGCAGAGCAGCAATGTCAGGGCGTAACGGGTAGCTTTCATCGGCAATCGCCTCCCTGGCTCCAGGCCGGGTTATTGTTTTTGCGGGTTCTTCAGAGCGTCCACGGCCCCGGCGGTCCCGCGCTCAGCAACTGGGCGAAGGCGTCCGGCGGCAGGGCTTTGCTGAAGTAGTAGCCCTGGCCTTCCTCACAGTGCCGGGCCTTGAGAAACGCCAGTTGCTGAGCAGTTTCGATCCCTTCGGCGATGACTTTCAGGTTCAGGCTGCGGCCCAGGCTGATGATCGCGACGACCAGGGCGGCGTCGTTGCTGTCGGTACTCAGGCCGCGAATGAACGACTGGTCGATTTTCAACACGTCGATGGGGAAACGGCGCAGGTAACTCAGGCTGGAATAACCGGTGCCGAAGTCGTCGATCGCCAGCCGGATGCCCAGCGCTCTCAGGCGGTTCAGCGCGGTCATGGTGGTTTCGACGTTTTGCATCAGCACGCCTTCGGTGATTTCCAGCTCCAGCAGGCGCGGATCGAGGCCGGTCTGTTCGAGGATTTTTTCGATATCCTCGACGAAATGGCGCTGGCGAAAGTCGATGGGCGAGGTGTTGACCGACATCAGGATCGGCGGCAACCCGGCGGCTTGCCAGGCGCGGGTCTGGCGACAGGCTTCGGCCAGCACCCATTTGCTCAGCGGTACGATCAGGCCGCTGTCTTCGGCCACCGGGATGAAATCCGACGGGTAGACCCAGCCATGTCCCGGTTTCTGCCAGCGCACCAGCGCTTCGGCGCCGATCACCTGGCCGCTGTCCAGGGCGATTTTCGGTTGGTAGTGCAGGACGAATTCGTTGCGTTGCAGGGCCTGGCGAATCCCGGACTCGATGCTTTGCTGTTCCCGGGCGCGCTGGTTCATCGCCTCGATAAAAAAACCGATGTTGTCCGGCCCGCTTTCCTTGACGTTGTGCATGGCGGTCTCGGCCTTTTTGATCAGGTCGATCGCTTCCAGCCCGTCGTCCGGGTAAAGGCTGATGCCCAGGCTGGCGGTGACGCTGAGGTCATGCCCGGCAATCGTCTGCGCGGTACGCACGGCCGCGAGGAGTTTTTCCGCGATGCCGCGCGTCTGTTGCGGATGATTGATGTCGCTGAGGATCACCACGAATTCATCCGAGCCATAGCGAAACACCGAGTCCGACTCGCGCACGCTCGCCTGCAACTGCTGGCCGACCCGTTTGAGCATTTCGTCCCCGGCCGGATGCCCGAGCGCATTGTTGATGCGCTTGAAGCGGTCGAGGCCGAGAAACATCACCACCAGTTGCTTGTCATGTCGACGGCACACGGCCAGGGACTGGGTCAGACGATCGCCGAGCAGAGTGCTGTTGGGCAGCCCGGTGAGCGCGTCGTATTGCAGCAGGTGGGACACTTTCAGCAGTTCATTGACCCGCGCCTCGATGGTGCGCTCCAGGCTGAGCATTTTCAGCGCCGCGTCCTGGGCCAGTTGCCATTTCCAGGTCAGGGCATTGGCCATCTGGCGGATTTCCAGGGTGTCGAACGGCTTTTTCAGAATCAGCAACTGGTCGCCGAACTCCAGCCGCTCGGCCATCGCCTCCCAGCTGTAGTCGCTGAAGGCAGTGCACAAGGCGATTTGCAGGTTCGGGTCGGCGTTCCACAGTTGTTCGATGGTTTCCAGTCCGTCCCAGCCCGGCGGCATGCGCATGTCGGTGAACGCCAGCGCATAAGGACGACCATCGGCCACGGCGCGCTGAACCAGCTTCAGGGCTTCCTGACCCTGATAGGCCGAGTCGAGCTGGAAGGTCAGGTGCGGCGATTGGTGCGTGCCGAACAGGGTCTGTTCAAGGCTGTCCAGATCGGCGGCGCCGCTGACATCAGGCGTCAGGATCTTGCGAAAGTCATCGTGGATCGCCGGCGTATCGTCAACGATGAGAATGCGCCGGTTGGTCTGGGGGAAGGGCGTTTTCATCCCTGATCCTCCCGGGGGAGCAGGGCGGCCGCGCTCCCGTCCTTCAGCAGGCGGGCGGCTTGTTCAGGGCTGACGGCTTCGCTGAAACACAGGCCCTGCACGTTGTTCAGCGGCGCGGCGGCGAGCGCGCCGCCGCTATCCGCTGGCTGGACACCTTCGGCGCTGATGTCGATGGCCAGGTCGCGGGCGAAATTGACGATCGCCCGCAACGTGTTGGCGCCGACTTCATCCTGGGCCGCGTTGTCGATCAGGGTCTGGGCGAGTTTCAGGTGGTTGACCCGGTAGGTTTTCAGCCAGTCGAAGGACGAATACTCGGTGCCGAAGTCATCGATGGCGATGGTCACGCCCAGTTCACGCAGGCGCGGCAGTACATCGTTGTGGGTCCACTTGGTCTGGGCCAGTGTCGCTTCGGTAACATCGAAACGCAGATCCCAGGGCGCAAGCTCCCAGCGCGCGGTGGTGCGCAGCACGTCGTAGATCAGTTCGGGACCACTCTTGAGCTGCGCCAGGGAAATCTTGATCGCCATCACCGGTGGCGCCACGCCCTCGTTACGCCACTGGTGCATCTGCCAGCAGGCGTGGTCCAGCACCCAGCGCCCGAGAGGGATGATTGCCCCGGTCTTCTCCGCCGCCGGCACAAACGCCGAGGCCGGCAGCAGGCCGTGGCGGGGATGTTGCCAACTGACCTGCGCGGCCATGCCGAGAATCTTGCCGCTGTGCATGTCCACTTCCGGCGTGTAGTCGAGCTTCAGGCCGCCCTGTTCCAGGGCTGTGAGCAGTTCTTCGGCGAGGGCCATGCGCTCGGCCACTTCCTGAGTGATTTCCTCGGAGTAGAACTGATACTGATTGCGCCCCGTTTCCTTGGCGCGGTACAGCGCCATGTCGGCCTGGGCCAGCAGGCTGTCGGCGTCGAGGCTGATGGCCCGGTACAGACAGATGCCGATGCTGACGGAAATATGCAGGGAATTGCCTGCCAGCAGATAAGGCACCAGCAGCGCATCGCGGATCTTGCCGGCGATGGCGGCGGACTGGGTTGGCTCGCTGACGTCCAGTTGCAGGATCGCGAACTCGTCGCCGCCCAGACGTGCCACCACGTCGTTTTCCCGCACATTGGTTTTGATCCGCCGCGCCACTTCCTGCAACAGCAGGTCACCGACCGGATGGCCGAGGGTGTCGTTGATCCGCTTGAAGTGATCCAGATCCAGATAAAAAACCGCGAATGCCGACGCGCCCCGACGTGCGGCGGCAAAGGCCTGGTGCAGGCGTTCGATCAGTGTGGCGCGATTGGCCAGCCCGGTGAGTCCGTCCGTGCGCGCCAGCGTGGCCATTTTTTCCTCGGCCTGGCGGCGCTCGGTGATGTCGATGATGATCCCTTCGACTTCCAGCAAACGGCCGTCCTGGTCACGCACCGGGATGTAGCGGTTTTCCACCCAGCGCCAGTCGCCTGCGCCCGTGTGCAGGCGAAACTCGATGGAGGCGCCCTCGGCATCGCGATCCAGCACCCGGCCCATGGCCGTATCAACGCTGGACAGATCGTCCGGGTGAATCAGGGTCCGCGCCCAACTGTCCGACCCCACCAGGTCGGCGGCGAGGTGACCGAAGCGGGTGATGTTGTGGGAGATGTACAGCAGTGGAAACGACGGATCGCCCTTCAGGCGGTACAGGATGGTCGGGCTGTTCTGCACGATGATGTTGGCATCGGACAGCTCCCGGGTGCGTGCCTCGACGGCTTGTTCGAGCTGGCTCATCTTCAGTGCGGCGTCTTCGGTCATCTGCCATTTGACCGTGAGGGCACTGGCCATCTGCCGGATCTCGATGGCGTCGAAGGGTTTTTTCAGAATCAACAGACGATCGTTCAGCTCCAGCCGCCCGTCGATGTCTTCCCAGGAATAGTCGGAGTACGCCGTACACAGCGCCACTTGCAGTTTGGGATCGACTTGCCACAAGCGCTCGATGGTTTCCAGGCCATCCCAGCCCGGCGGCATGCGCATGTCGATGAAGGCCATTGCGTAGGGATTTTCAGCGGCGAGGGCGGCTTCGAGTTTCGCCAGGGCTTCCTGGCCCTGAAAGGCCGAATCCAGCTCGAAATGCACCGCGCGGTTGGCAGAAGGCGTGCCGAACAGCAGGCTTTCGGTTGCGTCCAGGCCATTGTCTTCGGTGGTGGCCGGGCAGAGGATTTTCTTGAAGTCGTCATGGATCGACGCGGTGTCGTCGACGATGAGCACGCGGCGATTGACTCGCACCGGTTGCGCGCTCATGGGGCAATACCTGCAAAACCAACCACTTGGGTCATCGGGAGCATCCTTATTCCCCTCATCAAATGCCTGCTCGCAGGCTGCTTTTGGCATCCAGCGTATAGAGCATAGATGCGCCGCCGACACTTCGCCTGTCGATGTGTCGTGGATGATTTGCGTGAGTGGCGCGAAAAATCATCTAGCCTTTCCTGCATATGCGCAGGCAAGCCAGGACGTAGGCCGGCGGCGTTGTTACGTCTACTGTTCAGCCTGAGGTCACGCCATGGAAGAGCAATCCACTCCGACTTCGACCCATCGACCCAAGGTGTTGCTGGTCGATGACGAGGAACCGATCCTCAACAGTCTGCGTCGCCTGCTGCGGGGGCAGCCTTACGACGTGCTGCTGGCCACCAGCGGTGCACAGGCGCTGGAGCTGCTGGAGCAACACCCGGTCGATCTGGTGATGAGTGACGCGCGCATGCCCAACATGGACGGCGCCACGTTGCTGACTCATGTCCGCCAGCGTTACCCGCAGACCACGCGGATCATGCTCACCGGTTATGCCGATCCCACGGCGATCATCAAAGCCATCAACGACGGGCAGATCGATCGCTACATCAGCAAACCGTGGAATGACGAAGAACTGCTGCTGACCTTGCGCCAGGCGCTGGAACATCAGCATCTGGAACGTGAGCGCGAACGTCTGGAACGGTTGAACCGGGCACAGAACGATCAGCTCAAGTTGCTCAACAGCACCCTGGAAAAACACGTCGCCGCCCGCACCGCCGAATTGCAGCAGACCGCCGACATGCTCGATCTGGCCTATGAGGAACTCAAGCACAGCTATGTCACCGGCACCGAAGTGTTTTCGCTGCTGGCCAACCTGCGCCTGCCGCCGGCCAAACAGACCAACCGGCAAATCATCGAACTGGTCCGCGCCTACTGCAAGGCACACAGCCTCGATGAAGCCAGCAGCCGCGACCTGACCATGGCCGCCGCGCTGTACAACATCGGCAAGTTGAGCTGGCCGGACAACATGATGGTGACCCCGGCGGATCTGCTGCGACACACCGACCGTGATCTTTATCGCGATTATCCGAAGCAGAGCGAATCGTTGTTGATGACCCTCGACCCGATGAAGGATGCGGCGCGCTTGATCCTGCACCATCAGGAACGCTGGGACGGCAGCGGTTTCCCCGACCGGCTCAAGGGCGAGGCGATTCCGCTGGGGGCGCGGCTGTTGAAACTGGCGGTGGATTTCGTCGAGCTGCAATGCGGCCTGATCCTCGAACGGCACATGAACAGCGACGAAGCGCTGCTCTACCTGCGCCAGTACGCGGGCAAGCTCTACGACCCCGATCTGATCGAGGATTTCATCAAGGTCTGCGCGACGTTCCTCAGCGATGTCACGCTGGCCGATCCGACGGTCAAGGTGCTGTCCACCCGCGAGCTGGCGGCCGGGATGATCCTGGCGCGCAACCTCAATGCCGACAACGGTATGCTGCTGCTCAATGCCGGCAAGATTCTCAGCGGGCCGCTGGTGGACAAACTGATCGCCTTCGAAGCCATGGAAGGCGGCAAGTACAAGGTGTTCGTGAAGGTCCCGGAGGAGGTCCAGGCGCTGCTGGAAGCTCAGGGCTGATGGCGGTGCAGGTGACGTCGGCGGGGCGGGCATGGGATCCTTGCGGTTTTTCTCAAGGCCCGTGGCTGACCCATGACTTCTGCATCCGCCGTTACCGCCCGCATCATCCGCATCGCCGCCGCCCTGTTGATCGGCCCTGACGGCCGCACGCTGCTGGTGCGCAAGCGCGGCACCACGGCGTTCATGCAACCGGGCGGCAAGATCGAAACCGATGAGCTGCCGGTGCACGCACTGGCCCGGGAGCTGGAAGAAGAGTTGGGCCTGGTCATCGATCCTGTACACGCCACATTTCTTGGACAGTTTTGCGCCCCGGCCGCCAACGAGCCGGGATTTGTCGTGCAGGCGGACATTTTTCAGCTGCGCATCGACGCCGATGTCTGTCCGGCCGCCGAAATCGAAGAAGTGATCTGGATCGATCCGGCCACCGATGGCGGGGTGCCTCTCGCCCCATTGACACGCGACCTGATCCTGCCGTTTTATCGAGCCTCGCTGACCGCTATCGCTTGATCATCCACGCACAGGACGCCGCCCATGATCCCGCTTCATGACTTGCTGATTTTCGCCGCCGCTGCGCTGCTGATGGTGCTGACGCCGGGGCCGAACATGATCTACCTGATCTCGCGCTCGATCTGTCAGGGGCGCAAGGCCGGAGTGACGTCGTTGCTGGGGGTGGTGGGCGGGTTTTTCGTCCACATGTTCGCCGCCGCTGCCGGTCTGACGGCGGTGTTTCTTGCGGTGCCGATGGCCTATGAAGTGTTGAAGTGGGCCGGCGCGCTGTACCTGCTGTGGCTGGCCTGGCAAGCGGTCAAGCCTGGCGCGCGCTCGCCCTTCGAGGCGCAGCAATTGCCGGCGGACTCCACGCGCAAACTGATCAGCATGGGCTTTCTCACCAGTGCGCTGAACCCGAAGATAGCGGTGTTCTATCTCTCGGTGTTCCCGCAGTTCATTTCGCCGGAACACGGCTCGGTGTTCAGCCAGAGCATCATGCTCGGCCTGACCCAGATCAGCGTCAGTTTCTCCGTCAACCTGTTGATTGCACTGTTCGCGGCGGGCATCGCCTCGTGGTTCGTCAACAACCCGACCTGGCTGGCGGCGCAGCGTTATTTCATGGGCTTCGTGCTGGGTGGCCTGGCCGTGCGCCTGATGTTCGAGCAACGCCGGATGGCCTGAACATGTGGATCGAACGCCTGGACGCCAGCCATGCGCTGGCCTACCGCGAGTTGATGCTCGAAGCCTACGACCGCCACCCGCAGGCGTTCACCTCCAGCGTGCGCGAGCGCGCGGCGATGCCGTTGAGCTGGTGGGAGTCACGCCTGACCGGCAAGCTCGATGTGGTTTTCGGCGCATTCGAGGCGGGCAGACTGGCCGGCATCGTCGGCCTGGCGTTCGAACCACGGGAGAAGGCCCGCCACAAAACCACCCTGTTCGGCATGTACGTGTCAGCCGAGTTTCGCCAGCACGGTCTGGGCCGACAACTGGTACAGGCTGCTCTTGCCGAAGCGCAAACCCACCCGACCCTGAAAGTCATTCAACTGACCGTCACCGCCGGCAACGACCCCGCGTTCAATCTCTACCAGCGTTGCGGCTTCATCCAGTTCGGCCTGGAACCCCTGGCGGTGCGAGTGGGCGAGGACTACTTCGACAAGATCCACATGTGGCGTGAACTCTGACGATCACCGACCGACTCGCACAATCTTGTGCTAGCGCACCGCGCTGACCCCGTCCAGCGTCGAGAACGAGGTGTCCTTGGCCGTCAGCAGGAAGTCGCGCATGTACGGTGCGTCGAGCATGTCGGCGCGGATGGCGGCGTAGAGGGTTGCAAACAGGCCTTTCTCGCCCAGGCGCTTGGCTTTCACGTAACCGCGCGAGCTGTATTCATGCAGCGCCCAGTGCGGCATGCCGCACACGCCACGGCCGCTGGCGACCAGTTGCATCATCATCACCGTCAGTTCCGAAGTGCGGACCTGCGCCGGTTCGATGTCGGCCGGTTCCAGGAAGCGGGTGAAGATGTCCAGGCGGTCGCGCTCCACCGGGTAGGTGATCAGGGTCTCCGTCAGCAGGTCTTCCGGGACGATGTAGGGCTTGCTAGCCAGCGCATGCTGGTTGGCCACCGCGAGCATCGCTTCGTAGGTGAACAGCGGCACGTAGGTGAGGCCGGCGATTTCCAGCGGATCGGAGGTCACCACCAGATCCAGGTCGCCCCGGGCCAGGGCTGGCAGCGGGGCGAAGGAGAAACCCGAGGCGAGGTCGAGTTCGACTTCCGGCCAGGCATCGCGGAACTGGTCGATGGTCGGCATCAGCCACTGAAAGCAGCTATGGCATTCGATCGCCATGTGCAGGCGCCCGGCCGTACCGCCGGCCAGTCGGCTGATGTCGCGTTCGGCGGCGCGCAGCAGCGGCAGGGTGGCGTCGGCCAGTTGCAGCAGGCGCAGGCCGGCGCTGGTGAAGCGCACCGGTTTGGTCTTGCGCACGAACAGCGGCATGCCCATGCGTTCTTCCAGCTCCTTGAACTGGTGGGACAGCGCCGATTGGGTCAGGTGCAGGCGGTCGGCGGCATCGACCAGGCTGTCGGCTTCACGCAGGGCATGCAGGGTTTTCAGGTGACGGATCTCAAGCACCGCAGGCTCCATGAAGAAAATTTGTGACAATCTTAAGAATGTTGAGTTTGTCTCATGTTGTTCGGACTGTCGAGGGGGAGCAGAAATGACCGCTCGGCACTCTTCATCAAACTGTCACGCAACTGTGGCAGCGCGCTCGAACAAACTTCATCAGACTCGCGCTCTACTGGGGTTCTGCGTTTCGGTGTTTTTCATGTTCAAGGGATTTTTTTCAATCGCGGCTTTTCTGCTCGCGGTTTTTTGCGGTTCGCCGACGTTTGCGGCGACGCGTTGCGACGTCAATGTACCGACCGAACGGGTCGATCTGGAGCAGGTGAGCCTGGCCTACCAGAGCATCGGCCGTGCCTCGGATCCGGCGCTGTTGCTGGTGATGGGCCTGGGCGGGCAGTTGATTCACTGGCCGGACGAAGTGGTGGTCGCGCTGTGTCAGCAGGGCTTTCGGGTGATTCGCTATGACAACCGCGATGTCGGCCTGTCGACCTGGCGCCAGGCACCGGCCGAGGCCAACCTGACTTTTGAAGTGCTGCGCTACAAACTCGGCCTGCCGGTGGCGGCGCCGTACAGCCTGACCGACATGGCCGATGACGCCCTCGGGCTGATGGATGCGTTGCACATCGAGCAGTTCCATGTACTCGGCGCAAGCATGGGCGGGATGATCGCCCAGCATCTGGCGGCGATGGCCCCGCAACGGGTGGAAAGCCTGACCCTGATCATGACCAGTTCCGGCGCCGAAGGTCTGCCGGCACCGAGCGCGGCGCTGGTGCAATTGCTGTCGCGCCGTGGTGCGCCGAATCGTGAAGTGGCGCTGGAGCAACAGGCCGATCTGCTGGCGGCGCTGGGCAGCCCGGCGGTCAGCGATGACCGCCAGGCCCTGCTGCATCAGGCGGCGCTGTCCTATGACCGGGCGTTCAATCCCGAGGGGGTGAAGCGGCAGATCATGGCGATCCTCGCCGAGCCGAGCCGGGTGGCGTTGCTCAACCAGTTGCGGGTGCCGACGCTGGTGGTGCATGGCACGGCCGATCCGTTGCTGCCGGTGATGCACGGCGTGCATCTGGCGGCGCATATTCGTGGCAGTCAGCTGCGGCTGATTCCGGGACTGGCCCACCGTTTCCAGGAGGCGTTCAAGGAACCGTTGCTGGCGGCGGTGTTGCCGTACTTGCAGCAGCATCGTGAAGACACGTCGCACTGGGCGCAGATCGAGCCGGTGGCGGGTGGCAACCTGTTGTAGCGGGTGGTTTTTGCGGTGGTTGTTCGTGCCTCTTCGCGGTCAAGCCCGCTCCCACATTGGCAGGAGTTGCCTTTGCAGGAGAGGGATGACCAAGACAGTTGCTCCCACATCGGTTGTGTTGCTTTTGTGGGAGCGGGCTTGCCCGCGAAGGGTTCAGCGCACGATCTTGTCGACGTGAATCCCCAGTTTTTTCAGGCGATACCAGAAGCTGCGCTCGGAGATGCCGATCAGTTGCGCAGCCGCGGCCTGAACCCCGTTGCTCTGGTGCAGGGCGGCGAGGATGTACGCCTTTTCGACCTCGGCGAGCGCGGCTTCCAGATCCGCCGGCACGCCGTTGATTTCGCTCAGCGGCGCGCTGCTGTCAGCGGTTTGCGCGGCGAACAGGTAGGCCGGCAGATCCTGTTCCTCGATGACCCCGGCGGAGGCGACGATGGTCGCGCGCTCCACGCAGTTCTGCAGTTCGCGGATATTGCCCGGCCATGAATAACGGGTCATGGCCTGCAACGCCTGCGGGCTGAAACCGGTGATGCGCTTGCCGGCGGCAGCGCCCAGGGTGTGGGCGAAATGCCGGGCCAGCGGAGCGATGTCCTCGACCCGTTCGCGCAAGGCCGGCAAAGGAATCGGGAACACATTCAGGCGGTAATACAGGTCTTCGCGAAACTCCTTGTTGGCCACCGCTTCCAGCAGATTCTTGTTGGTCGCGGCGATGACCCGCACATCGACCTTGCGCTCGCGAGTATCGCCCACCGGTTCGATCACCCGCTCTTGCAAGGCACGCAGGATCTTCGCCTGCAAGGCCAGCGGCATTTCACCGATTTCGTCGAGAAACAGGGTGCCCTTGTCGGCCTGCTGAAAGCGCCCGATGCGATCCGCCACGGCGCCGGTGAACGCGCCTTTGCGATGCCCGAACATTTCACTTTCGAGCAAGCCTTCGGGGATCGCCGCGCAGTTGACCGCGACGAAGGGTTTGTCGGCGCGGTTGCCGTGTTTGTGGATGGCCCGGGCGACCATTTCCTTGCCGGTGCCGCTTTCGCCGCTGAGCAGCACGGTGGCGGCGCTTTCCCGCACCGAATCCACGGCCTGGAGCACACTGCGAAAGCTCGGGCTGTCGCCGATCAGGCTGTCGATCTGCGCCTGCTCGTCGAGTTCGGCGCGCAGGCGCTGGTTGTCCTTGAGGATGTCGCGAAATTGCAGGGCCTTGCTGACGGTGATGTCCAGTTCGTCGATGTCGAACGGCTTGGCGATGTAGTCGAAGGCGCCGTTGCGCATCGATTGCACGGCGTTTTTCACCGTGCTGTAGGCGGTCATGACAATCACCGGCACCTGCGGGTAGCGGTTTTTGACTTCCGCCAGCAGTTGCGGGCCGTCCATGCCGGGCATGCGCCAGTCGCTGATGATCAGGTCGATGTCTTCGGACTCCAGCACTTTGAGCGCATGCAGGCCGTTGCCGGCGGTGAACACCGCAATGCCGTTCTGACTCAGGGCCGAAGCCAGCAGATCGCAGAGCTTGGGCTCGTCATCGACCACCAGTACGTTATGCGTCATCGCTGCCCTCATCGAGTTCTTCACCGTTGGCCGGAATGTACAGGCTGAAGGTAGCCCCGGCATCTTTTTCACTGATGCATTCGATGCGCCCGTCATGGTTTTCCATGATCGAGTACACCTTGGCCAGGCCCAGCCCGGTGCCGGAGGCCTTGGTGGTGACGAACGGCGTGAAGATCCGTTCGAGCATGTCCGGCTCGATGCCCTGGCCAGTGTCGCTGACGCTGATCACCGTGTAGTCCTGGTCGCTGCTGATGCCCAAGGTCAGGCGGCCGCCGTCGGGCATGGCGTCGATGGCGTTGACGATCAGGTTGAGGCCGGCCTGCTTGAGTTGCCGCGCGTCGGCATACAGGGTCGCGGCGGGCGCGCGGTCGTCGATCTGCACATCGATGTTGTGGCTGCTCAGCTCCGGTGCGCAGAAACCCGCCAGCTCCTCCACCAGCGGCCGCGCCAGTTGGGTTGTACGCAGCGGTGCGCTGGGTTTGGCGAAGTCGAGAAACTCGGTGATCAGGTCGTTGATGCGGCTGACCTCGCTGACCACGTATTCGAGGTGACGCTTGTCGTTTTCCGGCAGGTCGGCGCGCCGGTGCAGCAGTTGCGTGGCGGTCTTGATGATGCCCAGCGGGTTGCGGATTTCATGGGCCAGGCCCATCGCGACTTCGCCCAGTGCATGCAGGCGGTCGCGGCGCCGCAGTTGCGATTCCAGGTGCTGCAATTCGCCCAGGCGTTCGCTCATGTGGTTGAACGTGCTGCTCAGCTCCGCCAGTTCATCGCCGCCGGTCACCGGCAGACGCTGGCGATAATCCCCGGCGATCACCGCTTGCACGCCTTTGGACAGGCCGCGCAACGGTTTGGTCAGCCGCTGCGACACCAGCCAGCCCACGGCCAGCGAAGCCGCCGAACTGAGCAGGAAAATCAGGATGAACAGGTTGCTCTGGTTCACCAGCCCGACCAGCGTGGAGTGGCGCAGCAAGCCGCTGAAAACCACGCCTTGCAACTCGCCGCTTTCATTGAGGATCGGTCGATAGATGCCGCTGTAGCGACTGGTTGACTGCTCGATGGGTTGCTGGGTGGTACGCAGCAGTTGTTCGATGTTTTTCGGTACGGCCGCCGGGTGATCCTCGAAGCGCTGGGTGGAAAAAATTTCCGACAGGTTGCCGTCTTTGGCCAGATACAAACGCAGATCCAGCGAATGCACATCGGCAACGCTGGTCAGAAAGCTTTCATCCAGATAGGTGCCCACCACCAGTTTGTAGTCGACACCTTCCTGCTCGGTGGCAAAGGTCGAGACCACGGTGCCGGTGCTGACGCCGCCGACCTGAAGCGTCTGCAAGACCGCTTTGGGCGCCAGGCTGATCTGCCGCACGATGTCGTCGGCGGCGGTGCTGAACACCACTTTGTGATCGCTGTCGCGTACCAGGGCCACCACGTCGATCCCCATGGAGTCGGCGATGTCGGCGGTGAGTTTGTCATGCCGGGTGCTCGCCCGATCCGTGGGCGGACGGGTATAGCGCAGGAATAACTGCGCGACCCGGGCGTTGTCGCGGAGGATTTCGCTGATCTCGTCCTCGACGATCTTGGTCGACTCCTGCAGCCAGATCCGCACGTTGCTGTCGAAAATCTGCGACAGGGTCGTGGCGGCCAGCTCGGCGGCAATCATGGTGGGAATCACGCTGACCAGCCAGAACGCCAACACCAGCTTGCGTTGCAGGCTCCAGCCGGAGAGGGCGAAGGGTCGGGCGGTGGCGCGGCGGTCGTTGATCATCATGCTCGCTTATTGCTGTTCGCTGATTGCAGCCGCCATGGCCGGATCGGTTCGATCCGGGCGGATGAACACTTTCACCAGCCGCAGCAGGCGATCGAATACAGGGTTGCGGTGACGGAAAAACACGGTGTTGCCGACAAACGAGCAACCCAGGCGCAGCTTACTGGCATACCCCGCCTGACCGCACGCGTAGAGTGCAATGCCGTGTTCAATACAGTAGCCGACATTGGCCAGCCAGCTGCGCATGTACAGATGGTGATCGCGAGTACGGGCCAGGTCATGGGCGAAGAATTTGTCGACCATGCGATGTCCGTCCAGCAACACCAGGTTGAACGCCACCAGTTCGTCCTCGATCCAATACAGCGCGCACGCAGCGCGTTCATCGAGGTGTTCGAGGACTTCATGAAAGTAGCCGTGGGGCAGGCGTTCGAAGGTCAGGTCGCTGCGGGCCAGGGTCGCCTCGTAGAGCTGCATCATGCGCGGCAGCAGGTCGTGTACCGAGCGTCGCCACTCGATGCGCGGGCCTTGTTTGCGCAAGGTGCGACGCAAGTCCTTGCGAGTGGACTTGCCAAGGCTGCCCAGGTAAGCGTCCACCGAACCGAAGGTGATCGGCAGTTCGGCACCGGGCAGGCCGGGCATGCTTTGCAGTCCGGCCTGACGGCACGCCGCCAGCCATTGCGGGTTGCGATGACTGGCGTCCTTGACCGCCAGCAGGCCGATTCCGGCCCGGTCGGCATCCTCGCGGGCCAGTTCCAGCAGGCGAACGAACAACGACGGCAAGCGGGCCGGATCGAGGTGCGGTGCCGTGCCGACATGGCATTGCTCGGCGACTGGCGATCCAAGTGCGTACAGATGAATGTCGAACATCCCCGGCCACCAGCGGCGCAACCGTTCGCTGATGCGCTTGGCCGGGCCTTGCAGGGTGGTATCGAGGGAATAGGCGGTGGTGAATGCCACCGCCGCCGCGATCAACTGGTCGTCCTCGTAGAGCGTCA
Organism: Pseudomonas sp. B2M1-30; assembly: GCF_025447575.1. Lineage (NCBI taxonomy): Bacteria > Pseudomonadati > Pseudomonadota > Gammaproteobacteria > Pseudomonadales > Pseudomonadaceae > Pseudomonas > Pseudomonas sp. B2M1-30. Next base: position 201,826 of record NZ_JAOEJT010000004.1, read on the forward strand.
GGTAGCGCCAGGCAAATCCGGCGATACCGGCACGCTCGACGGCGCGATAGTAGGCCCAGTCTTCCAGTTCATCGGGAAAGCAGGCGTTCCATGCAGCGCAGTCAATCGCTTCGATGGTTGCAAGGGTTCGGGCCGTGATCACATCGCTTCCTTAAAGGGTTCTCGTCGTGCAATCGGTTTACGCCAGTTGTCGGTATTCCTGAGCCGGCAGGGAATGGCTGACGGAGGGCACCGCCGCCCGATGGTTTTCGATGAAGTCCACGCTCAGCTCCACGACACGCCGGTATTGCAGGTCGACCGTGATCATGTGATAGCAGTCGTCGAGCAGAATCTTCACCACGTCGCCGCCGAGCTTGCGCTCCACGTAGTCGGCGTTCCAGCGGCTGGTGATGTCGTCCTCGATGGAGTGCAGGACCAGCGCCGGGGTGGTGATGGACGGCATGCGTTTCTTCACCACGGCGTTCATGCGGTGCAGTTCGCGCACGGTCACGCCCTCCATGGTCAGCAGACCGGCCTGACTGCTCTGGCCTTCTTTCATCTGCCGTTCGACGATGGCGCGCAAACGTTCGTTCTTGATGCCGTAGGGTGGTTTTTCCTCGAAGCGACAGATGTGTACGCCGAACGGAATCTTCATCAACAGCGGCGTAAGGAACGCCAGTTTGTGGATGCTCCAGCCGTCGTACTTGAGGGTCGTGGAATACATCAGCAACCCGGCCACTTGCCCCGGATGTTCGGACGCCACGTACATCGACATCACCGCCCCCATGGACAGGCCACCGACGAACACTTTCGAGTGATGGCGGCGGATGTCGACGAAGGTCTTGCGCACCCCCTCGTACCAGTCGCGCCAACCGGTGGCTTGCAGATCGGCGTTGTTCCCGCAGTGCCCGGCCAGGGTCGGCACATAGACCGTACACCCGGCCTTGGCCAGGCCCACGGCCACCCGACGCAACTCCGTCGGGGTGCCGGTGAGGCCGTGGATCAACAGCACCGCGACCTCCCCCGAGCCGAGAACGAAACCGGCGTTGCCTTCGCCCAGATCGATCCCGTGCTCGTTCATCGCTTCATCGCCCGGTGCAGAAGACGGTCGAGCAGGGCCAGGCCGAGGTCGATTTCCGGATAGCTGATTTCCAGCGATGGCGCGAGGGTGATGACGTTCTTGTAGTAGCCGCCGACGTCGAGGATCAGGCCCAGGCGCTTGCCGTCGATCTCGATGTCGCCCTTCATGCCTTCCTCGACCATGAAGTCCAGGGTGGCCTTGTCCGGGGTGAAGCCATCCGGCGCGCAGATTTCGCAACGCAGCGCCAGGCCCAGACCGTCGACGTCGCCGATGATCGGGTAGCGCTTCTTCAGGTCTTGCAGGCCTTCGAGGAAGTATTTGCCCTTGGCCATGACCATCGCGCCGTAGTCGACTTCGCTGGTCATCTTGAACATTTCCAGGCCCACGGCGGTGCCCAGCGGGTTGGAGGCGAAGGTGGAGTGGGTCGAGCCTGGCGGGAAGACTTTCGGGTTGATCAGTTCTTCCTTGGCCCAGATGCCGCCCAGCGGGTTGAGGCCGTTGGTCAGGGCTTTACCGAAGACGATCACGTCCGGTTTGACGTCGAAGTGTTCGATCGACCACAGCTTGCCGGTGCGATAGAAACCCATCTGGATTTCGTCGACGACCATCAGGATGCCGTGCTGGTCCAGCACATGCTTGAGTTCGCTGTAGAAGTTCATCGGCGGAATCACGTAGCCGCCGGTGCCCTGGATCGGCTCGACGTAGAACGCGGCGTATTCACTGGCGCCGACCTTCGGGTCCCACACACCGTTGTATTCGGTCTCGAACAGGCGGGCGAACTGCTGCACGCAGTAGCTGCCGTACTCTTCCTTGGTCATGCCTTTCGGGCCACGGAAGTGGTACGGGAACGGGATGAACTGCGCGCGCTCGCCGAAGTGGCCGTAGCGGCGGCGATAGCGGTAGCTGGAGGTGATCGACGAGGCGCCGAGGGTACGGCCGTGATAACCGCCCTCGAAGGCGAACATCAGGCTCTTGCCGTTGCTGGCGTTGCGCACCACTTTGAGCGAGTCCTCGATGGACTGCGAGCCGCCGACGTTGAAATGCACCCGGCCGTCGAGGCCGAACTTGTTCTTGGCGTCGACCGCGATCATTTCCGACAGCTCGATCTTGCCCTTGTGCAGGTACTGGCTGGCGATCTGCGGCAGGGTGTCGATCTGTTGTTTCAGGGCATTGTTCAGACGCGGGTTGGCGTAGCCGAAGTTGACCGCCGAGTACCACATTTGCAGGTCCAGGTAGGCCTGGTCTTCGGTGTCCCAGACGTAGGAGCCTTCGCAGCGGCTGAAGATGCGCGGCGGCTCGATGTAGTGGACGGTGTCGCCGTAGGAGCAGTACTTGGCTTCTTTTTCCAGAAGGATCTGGTCTTCGGCTGTCGCGATGCGGATATCAGACATGGTGCAGGGTTTCCTGTGCTTCAGAAGTGGATTCGGTGATGAAACGCACGGCGTTGGCCGCGCGGGCCAGCGGCAGCCGGGCCAGCAGCGCCGGCAGTTCGGCGAAGCTGTCGAAACGGGCGTAAGGGATGGCGTTACGCTCGCAGTGTTCGGCCAGACGGCCCTTGGCGAAAACGAAATCGGCGGTGGAGGCTACGCACATGTCGGACTGGCCGTCGCCGATCACCAGCACGCGTTTGCTCGACGGCGTGGACTTGCATTTGCAGTTGCCGGAGGCCGCGCGGCAGGCGTCGCTGGCGTAGGGGAAATCGATGCGCCATTTGTCGTGATCGACCTGGCGCAGGCGGTTGGCGAGGATCGGCAGCAAGGTGACGTAGTTGCGCGCAAGGATTCGCGCGATGCCTTGCTCGATGCCGTCGCTGACCACTTCAACGGTGGCGCCGAGGCCGATCACGTGGTCGACGAAGTCGGGGAAGTCCGGATCGATCTCGACGCTGTCGAAGAACGCCAGCAGTTGCGAAGGCGTGGCCTGGATCAGCGCGAGCTGGCGGCTGAGGCATTCACGCGAACCGATGGTGCCTTGCAGCCATTCGTTTTCGATCGCCTCCCAGCTCGGGTCGGCGAAGCGTTCCAGGATGCTGTCGATTACGTCGGTACGGGTGATGGTCCCGTCGAAGTCACACACGATATGCCAGTCAATCATCTGCGTTACCTGTTGCGTCGGTGCAGTTGTCGGGATGCGCGGTCAGCGCCTGGCAGGGGAGGGAGCAGGGACTATGCCAAGTCGGCGAGGCCCGGTAATGGCGGGGGCGAGCGGGGTTTTCGCGAAACGGAGCTACAATTTTTGTAGCTTGCTACAAACAACATGAGTGCTTGCGCGAAGGGGCTTATCCGGGGATTGATGCGCGCAGGTTTGCAAAAGGAATGACCTCATGACGCGCAACACGCTGGCTGTATTGATCGCATTGACCTGCCTGTCCGGGGCCGCCCGTGCCGACGGCATCACCGGTGAGGCCGGCGTCGGGCTGGGTTATCAGCCTCACGATCCGATCGGCAGCCGCTACGAAACGCGGCCGCTTCCGTATCTCGATCTGGACTGGGGGGACGTCAGCCTCAGTACCGATGACGGCCTGACCTGGAACGCCCTGAAAAGCAATGGTTTCAGCGCCGGGCCGTATCTCAATTACCTGCCCGGACGCACGGCCAACGGTGAGTTGCGCGGCCTGCGTGACGTGCCGGACATGGCCGAGGCCGGCGGCTTCGTGCAATACGCCCCGGCCGATTTCTGGCGGGTGTTCGCCTCGGTCGGCCAGGCCGTGGGCGGTGGCAGTGGCCAGGGCGGGGTATTCGGCCGGGTCGGCGGCGAGATCGGTTATCCACTGGGCGGCGGGGTGATCGGCAGCAGCAACCTGACTGCGCATTTTGCCGATGCCCAAGGCACTCAGACCTTCTTCGGCGTCAGTGATCGCGAGGCGCAGGACTCCGGTATCCGCGCCTACAACGCCGGAGGCGGTTTGCAGAACATGACTCTGACCCAGAGCTTCGAGATTCCCCTGGCGCCACACTGGTCGCTGGTCACCAGCGCGAGCTGGATTCACCTGACCCGTTCGGCGGCGGACAGCAGCATTGTCAAAGCAGTGGGCGACACCAATCAGGGCGAGGTACAGGCCGCCATCGCCTACAAGTTCGACTGATCCCGGCCTGCCTTCCTGCGCCCGGACTATCGGGCCAGGGGAATCTGGTCTGAGGTTTGCAAACAGCCGTGTCGAACCCATTCCCTCAGGATGTTCTTCATGGCTCGTCCCGTTTACCGTCTGCTGGCCCATTCCTTGTGGGACCTGATTCCCATTGCCCTGGGCCTGGCCCATTTTGCCTTTGTGCTGTGGCTGGTTTGTGCCTTCCACGGGCTGTCCTGGTGGGCCTTCGTGCCGTTGGCGCTGGGCTACGCGATCAGCCTGTCGTGGAGCATCAACAGCATTTCCCACAATCAGATCCACAACGCCTATTTCACCCCGGCGTGGCTGAACCGTGGGTTTGATCTGCTGTTGTCGGTGACTATCGGTTTTTCGCAAACCCTGTATCGCGATATCCACAACCGCCATCACCGGGGCAACTCGGATCTGCCGGATGCGGACGGCAAAACCGTTGATCCGCTGTCGATTTATCAGCGGGGCAAGGACGGGCAGCCGGAGAATCCCTGGGCCTACACCTTTCTGAGCTTTTTCCGTGACGATCCCAAGCCCATTTACACCGAGATGCGCCGCAAACGCCCGAAGGACGCACGTTGGGTGCAGGTGGAAATCTATGTGACGGTGGCGTTTTATCTGCTGCTGGCGGTGTACGACTGGCAAGCAGTGCTGGTGTTGTTGCCGTTCTGGTATCTGGGCCAGGCGCTGTCGTCGCTCAACGGTTACTACGAACACTTCGGCGGCAACCCGGACCTGCCCATCGCCTGGGGCGTCAGCGCCTACAGCCCGCTGTACAACCTGCTGTGGATGAACAACGGCTACCACGCCGAACACCATTACCGGCCGAAAATGCACTGGACCCGGGTCAAGGCGTTTCATCGGCAGATCGCCCAGGAACAGCGCGAGGCGGGGGTCAAGGAGATTCCGCTGGCCCACGGGCTGGGCTTTCTGCTGACTCACCGCAAGCAAGACAGTTGAGGCGTTTGGCGTGAGCTGCCGCTTGCGGCAGCTCACTTGAGCGGTGTCAGTTCTCTTCGCCTTCAGCCAGCAAGGCGATCCCGGCCATGATGACGGCCACGCCGACCCAGTGCAGCAGACTGATCTGCTCGCCCAGCCCCAGCCACGATCCCAGCAGCACGCCGACAAAGACCAGCGAACTGAGGGGAAAGGCCAGCGACAGACTGCTGCGCCGCAGGATCAGCATCCAGACGAAGAACGCGCCGACGTAGCAGGCGATCGCCACCCAGACGCCAGGCGTCAGGACGATGTCTTGCAGCCATTGCAGGCTGAAATCCATCTGCCCCAGGTGATCACCCCCAACCTTGCTGGCGATCTGTCCGCCACTTTCCAGAATAATCAGCAGCGCCCAGAGCACGACGGTGCCCAGACGTCCGTGGAGCCATTGCATCGAGTCTTTTCCTTGCAGCGTCATGGGTGATTCAGACATGGCCGACACACACGAGCATCACGCCCGCCGTAATCACCAGAGTTCCCAGCCAGCGCCGGCGGCTGACGGTTTCGCCCAGCACCACTTTGCCCGCCAGCACCACGCCGCAATAGGCCAGCGCGGCGGCGGGAAACAGCAGGCTCAACGGCGCCCGCGAGAGGGCGCCGAGCCAGACGAAAAACTCGACCACATAGGCGCCGATCCCGCACCACAACAACGGCGCATTGAACACCTGGCCCCAGAACACCTGGAGGCGGAAGTCGCCGTCCAGTTGCGGCAGGCGATCCAGGCCGAGCTTGAAACAGAGCTGGCCGATGACGTCCAGAACAATGGACAGGGCCACCAGCACGATCACGGTGAAGGTCATGGAAACAGCTCCTCGAACAGCTCGATCAAGACCTGATTGGTCGCGGCATTGCGTAGGAGATCGGCGTCACTCCAGCGCTCGGCGGGCGGCTGATCGGTCCTGGCCTCCCAGCGTTTGAACAGGTTGCTGAAGGCCGGGCGGGCGTATTCGCCGCAGATGTCGATCCCCAGCACACGCTTGTTCGCCGCCAGCGCGCGCAAGGCCTGGAGCATGTGGCTCAGGCGCATGCCGCCCTGATCCCAATTGGTGGCGGCGTCTTCGCTGGCCAGCACGTCTTTGTCGATGGTGATCCACACCGCATCGGTCGGCAGGCCGGCAATCATGTTGTCCAGGAACAGCGCCCAGTCCAGCGTGGACAGGTTGTGCCAGTGCAGCATGTTTTCCTGCTGCTCATGCCCGGCGCCATCACCGATCCGTCCCCAGACCTTGGAGGGCGGGTGCTGCCACGGGAACAGCTGCAAGACCCCGCGCTTGAGTGCGCTCAGGTTACCGCCCTTCAGTTGCGGATTTTGCAGGTCGTCGCTGCACGGGCCGAGGGTCACGATGCGGCGGATGTTCGGCAGCTTCAGCGCCTGATTGACCCAGGAGCCGCAATGCCGCCGGGGCGCGAAGCGCACCCAGTCCGGATGATTGTCGAAATGAATGAGGCTGACCGGCTCGGGCAGGTCAGTGAGAAAGGCCGGGGTCAGGTGGTGATAGTCACCGGAGCCGACGAAGAAGATTTCCGGCGCAGGTCCGCTGTGCCGGGGCCGTTGCTGCAAGCGTTCGGCGAACCGCCGCCAGGTGCGCTCGCTGGACCAGAGGCGCAGTTTCGGGCCGAGGTCGAGCAGGTCGAGGCGTCTGGCGCGGCCGCTGTCGAGCAGGCGCGCAATCGGCGCCTGGGCAGTCAGGCTGTGATCGAGATCGAGAATGTTCAAGGTCGCTATTCACCCTTGGCAGACCCATCCAGACACCGGCCTCATCCATCATGAGGGCCGGCCGGGCGGGCTTTGCCGGGTAAATGCAAGGGACGGGCCAGCGCTGTTTCAGGCGTGCAGGCGAACCCAGAGCGTGACCAGCACGGTCGCGGCGATCAGCCACGCCACCACCGCCACGGCCAGTGATGCCTCCAGGCGCAGGCGATCGAGCATCACGTAGAGGGTCGCCAGGTAGATGAAGTACGGAATGATCGACCACATGCCGAACACGATGGTGGCTTTCAGGTCGTCCAGCGAGCGGCCCTTGCCGACGATGTAGTGGGCAATCAGGGCGAACGTCGGAAACAACGGCACCAGCCCGGCGATGTAATAGTTCTTGGTTTTCGACAGCGCCGCGAGGATCACCACCACCGCCGCGCCCAGTGCCGCTTTCAGAATCAGATCCACGTCGTTCTCGCTTAATGGCTCAGGCCGTACTTTTTCACTTTGTCGAACAGCGTGGTCTTGGCCATGCCCAGTTCCTGGCTGGCCTGGGTCAGGTTGCCGCCGCTGCGCTGCAAGGCATCGCCGAGCAGATTGCGCTCGAAGGCTTCCACCGCTTCGGCGAATGCCAGGCCCTGACCACCACTGCTCGCGCCGGACTTCTTGAACGCCGGCAGGCCGAGGGCGAAGCGTTCGGCGACGTTGCGCAGTTCACGCACGTTGCCCGGCCAGTCGTGGCTCATCAGGTTCGACAGGGTCTGGTTGTCCAGCTCGGGGGCCGTGCGGTCGAAACGCAGGGCCGATTGCTGGGTGAAGTGTTCGAACAGTTGCAGGATGTCTTCGCGGCGCTCGCGCAGCGGCGGCAGTTCCAGCGTCACCACGTTGAGGCGGTAATACAGGTCGCTGCGAAACTCCCCGGCCTTGCTCGATTCGTCGAGGTCGGATTTGGTCGCGGCGATCACCCGGCAATCCACCGCCACGCTCTGGTTCGAGCCGAGGCGTTCGAGGGTGCGTTCCTGCAACACCCGCAGCAGTTTGATCTGCAGGGGCAGGGGCATGCTTTCCACTTCGTCGAGGAACAACGTGCCGCCGTCGGCGTGTTCGATCTTGCCGATCCGCCGCTTGCCGGCGCCGGTGAAGGCGTTGGCCTCGTGGCCGAAGATTTCGCTTTCGAAGAGGTTTTCCGGCAGGCCGCCGCAGTTCAGCGCAACAAACTGTTTGCCGTGCCGGCGGCTGAAGTCGTGCAGGCAACGCGCGACCAGTTCCTTGCCGGTGCCGGTTTCACCTTCGATCAACACGTTGGCCGAGGTGTCGGCGACGTTGGCGATCAGTTCGCGCAGGTTTTGCATGGCCGGCGAGCGGCCGATGATCCGTCCCTCAAGCGAGTCGCGCTCGGCCAGTTGCCGGCGCAGCGACGAGACTTCCCGCGCCAGCCCACGTTGCTCCAGGGCACGGCGGGCGACGTCCACCAGACGCTCCGGGGAGAATGGTTTCTCCATGAAGTCGTAGGCGCCTTTCTGCATCGCGCCGACCGCCATCGAGATGTCGCCGTGGCCGGTAATCAGCACCACTGGCAGGCTGCGATCCCGCGCCTTGAGCCGGCTCAGCAGCTCCAGGCCATCGATGCCGGGCAGACGGATGTCGCTGATGACAATGCCGGCGAAGTCGTCGCCGACCCGCTCCAGCGCTTCTTCGGCACTGCCGACGCCGATGCAGGGAATGTCTTCCAGGGTCAGCGCCTGCTGGCAACCGAGCAGGACATGAGGATCGTCTTCGACGATCAGCACACTAAGGTCGTTGTTCATATCGGCTCGGCAGGAGTAGGGCTTACCAACGGCAAACTGAGGACGAAGGTGGTGCCACCGCTGGCCGGGTGTTCGACACCCAGATGGCCGCCAGTGGCGGCAGCGAGGCTGGCGGACAGGGTCAGGCCGAGGCCCAGGCCCTGCTCGCCGGGTTTGGTGGTGAAGAACGGCTCGAACAGATGCTTGCGCGCCTCGGCGTCGATGCCGTGGCCGTTGTCGCGCACCCGCAGGCGATATTTGCCGTCGAATTCCTCGCCTTCCAGCCACAGTTCCGGCAGCGGTTGCGCCTGCATGGCGTCGAGGGCGTTGCCGATCAGGTTGAGCAGAATCTGTTCGAGGCGGGTCTGGTCGATCTGCACCTGCACGTCGTCGAACTGCCGATGCAATTGCAGCGCTGTGTTTTCCAGGCGCGCGCCGAGCACTTGCAGCGCCGCATCCACCGCTTTGCCGAGGCTGGCACGGCCCTTGTCGTCGCCACGCCGGGCGAAGGCGCGCAGGCTGGCGGTGATCCGGCCCATGCGGTCGATCAGGTCGTTGATGGTTTTCAGGTTGGTGCTGGCGACATCGAGCTGGCCGCGTTCGAGGAAGCGAATGGTGTTGCCGGACAAGGTGCGCATCGCCGCCAGCGGCTGGTTCAGTTCGTGGGCGATGCTGGTGGACATCTGCCCGATGGCGGCGAGTTTGCCGGCCTGGACCAACTCGTCCTGGGCGCGGCGCAGGGTTTCCTCGGCCTGGCGTCGTTCGCGGATCTGGCTCTTGAGCCGATCGTTGCTGGCGCGCAGGTCGGCGGTGCGTTCGGTAATCCGACGCTCCAGTTGATTGTTGGCTTCCTGCAACGCTTCGCGGGCGGCGAGGCGGGTGGCAATCACTTTACGGCGCTCGTTCCAGGCGATCAGCAGGAACGCCACCAGAGCGAAGGCCACGGCCACCAGAATGCCCTGGTTGATCGCTTCGCGGCGCAAGTCCTGCAACGGTGTCAGCAGGGTGAAGTTCCATTGCGTGTCGCTCAGCGGTCGGGTTTGCGCCAGGTAACTGATGTCTTCTTCGTCGGCCTTCACTTCGCTATTGGCCGGGAAGGTGAGTTTTTCCACGCCTTCGGCCAGGGTTTCCCGGGCCAGTGGTTGCAGTTCGTTGAGCGGGAACCAGTAGTACTGGAGGCTGCGGGCGAGTTTTTCCTTGATCGCGTCGCTCAGCGGCACCACTGATTTCAGGCGCCGGGCCGGATCGCTGGAAAGAATGATGATGCCGTTCTCATCGCTGACGAACGCTTCAAGACGCGCCCGTTGCCAGCGCTCTTCCATGGCCTCCAGTCGCACCTTGACCACCGCGACGCCGATGATCTTGCCGTGTTCTTCCAGGCCGTGGGCCAGGTAGTAGCCGGGTTCGCCGCTGGTGCTGCCAATGCCGTAGAAGCGTCCGGGCTGACCGCGTACGGCGTTCTGGAAATAGGCACGGAACGACAGGTCTTCACCGAGGTAGCTGTCGACATCGCGCCAGTTGCTGGTGGCCACCACGCGGCCGGTGGTGTCCATGACGTAAATGGCCCGGCTGCGGCTGCGCCGGTTCAGGCCATCCAGGTATTCGTTGACCGTTTGCCGGTGTTCGGCGCTCGGATCGTCCAGCAACTGCGAAACGCTCGATTCGAGCTCCAGCAGGCTGGGCAGGTAGGTGTATTTGCTGATTTCGCTTTCGACCGCGCGGGCGTGCAGTTCCAGCTGACGCTGGCCGTTTTCGCCGAGGCTGCGGATGCCGAAGTGTTCACTGGTCCAGAAGCCGACGTAACCCAGTCCGATCATCAGGGCGATGATCAGCGGCGGCAGGAACAAATGGCGGATCAGACGGGGTTTCACGGCAAGTGATGGCGTGGTTGCGCGATAAAGAGTGGGGTCGCATTTCATCACAGATGCCTTGGGTCAACCACAACACAAATCTACTGGCTTCATCTATCCGGTGTGGGAGCGGGCAAGCCCGCTCCCACAGGTTCAGCGGGGTTCTTCAGTGCTGCAGGATTTTCTCGAGGAAGTGCTGCGCGCGTTCCGAGCGTTTGCTCACGTCGCCGAAGAACTCTTCTTTCGGGCAGTCCTCGATGATTTTGCCCTGGTCCATGAAAATCACACGATCAGCCACTTTGCGGGCGAAGCCCATTTCGTGGGTCACGCACATCATGGTCATGCCTTCGTGGGCCAGTTGCACCATCACGTCGAGCACTTCGTTGACCATTTCCGGGTCGAGGGCCGAGGTCGGTTCGTCGAACAGCATGACGATCGGGTCCATCGCCAGCGCACGGGCAATGGCCACACGCTGCTGCTGGCCGCCGGACAATTGGCCCGGGTGCTTGTGGGCATGGGCCGACAGGCCGACGCGGTCGAGCAGTTGCAGGCCTTTCTTGGTCGCTTCTTCCTTGCTGCGGCCCAGCACCTTGATCTGCGCGATGGTCAGGTTTTCGGTGATGGTCAGGTGCGGGAACAGTTCGAAGTGCTGGAATACCATGCCGACGCGCGAACGCAGTTTCGGCAGGTTGGTCTTCGGATCGGCGATCGAGGTGCCGTCGACCACGATGTCGCCCTTCTGGAACGGCTCCAGTGCGTTGACGCACTTGATCAGGGTCGACTTGCCCGAACCCGACGGGCCGCAGACCACGATCACTTCGCCTTTCTTGACCTCGGTGCTGCAGTCAGTCAGCACCTGGAAGTCCCCATACCACTTGTTGATGTTTTTGATAGAGATCATACGGCGAACCTTTTTTGCAGGCGCTTGACCAACCGCGAGGCGGCGAAGCTGATGATGAAGTACACGAGACCAGCGAAGATCAGGAACTCATTGGAGCGACCGATGATGTCGCCGCTGGCGCGAGAGGCGTTGAGGAAGTCCACCAGGCCCACGGTGTAGACCAGCGAGGTGTCCTGGAACAGGATGATGCTCTGCTGCAACAGCAGCGGGGTCATCTTGCGGAACGCCTGGGGCAGGATGATCAGGCGCATCATCTGGCCGTAGGTCATGCCCAGTGCCTGGGCGGCGCCCATCTGGCCCTTGGGAATCGACTGCACGCCGGCACGGACGATTTCGCAGAAGTACGCCGCTTCGAACATCATGAACGCCACGATGCAGGAGGTGAACGCTCCGATCGGCGTGTCTTCGCCGGTGATCCAGCGCAGCACGAACGGCACCGCCAGGTAGAACCAGGTGATGACCAGCAGCAGCGGGATCGAGCGGAAGTAGTTGACGTAGGCACCGGCGATATTCGCCAGCAGCTTGTTATGGGACAGGCGCATCAGCGCCAGGATCGTCCCGATGATGATCCCGCCGATCACGCCCAGGGCCATCAGCTTGAGGGTCATCACCATGCCGTTCCATAAACCGGGAATGGCCGGGATGATGCCACTGAAATCGAGTTCCATTATTTACCCCCCACGGAGATCAGGCCGGGCACGGCGACTTTCTTCTCGACCAGGCGCATCAGCAGCATCAGGCTCATGTTGAGGGTGAAATAGATCAGGGTCGCCAGGGTGAACGCTTCGAACAGGTTGGCCGAGAACTCGGCGGTCTGTTTGGTCTGCGCCAGCAGCTCCATCAGGCCGATCAGCGACGCCACGGAGGAGTTCTTGAACACGTTCAGGAATTCCGAAGTGAGCGGCGGAATGATGATCCGGTAAGCCTGTGGCAGCAGCACGTTCCAGTAGATCTGCGGCAGCTTGAAGCCCATGGCGCGGGCGGCGGATTCCTGGCCGCGCGGCAGCGCCTGGATACCGGTACGCACTTGTTCGCAGACCCGCGCGGCGGTGAACAGGCCCAGGCACACGACGACGCTCAGGTAGGCCGAGGTGGTCGGGTTCAGGTCCTGCTTGTACCACTCCTGCAGGTTTTCCGGCAGCAGGTCGGGCACCAGGAAGTACCAGATGAACAGCTGAACCAGCAGCGGCACGTTACGGAACAGCTCGACGTAGCAGGTGGCGATGCCCGACACGATGCGGTTCGGCACGGTGCGCATGATGCCCAGCAGCGAGCCGAGTACCAGTGCGATGATCCACGCGACGATGGCGATGGCGATGGTCCAGCCCAGACCGGAGATGAACCAGTCGAGATAGGTCTCGCTGCCCACGCCGGTGGACTTGAAGAACACGCCCCAGTCCCAGTTGTAATTCATTAGGGTCTCCCCTCGATTCGATCGATGTACAAGTGCCCGCCTGGGGAAGATCCTTTCCCGTCTGACGTTGAACGCCAGGCACACGCGATCGGCTCGAAAACCACCAGGTCGAGTGTTCCAGTTGAAACCAGCAGGTATTGGCTGTCGCCTGAGGGAAGATTGGCTCCCTCAGGCGATAAGGTTAGATCAATGTCAGATCTTCACGTCTGGCGCCGGCTTGTCGCTCGGGTTGGCGATCAGGTCTTTAACCTTGTCGCTCATCGGGAAGTTCAGGTTCAGGCCTTTTGGCGGGATCGGGCTTTCGAACCACTTGCTGTAGATCTTGTTGATTTCGCCGGACTTGTACAGGGCGACAATCGCGTCATCCACGGCTTTCTTGAAGGCCGGGTCGTCTTTGCGAACCATGCAGGCGTAGGCTTCGAAGGACTGTGGAGTACCGGTGATGACCCAGTCGTCCGGCTTCTTGGCCTTGGCTTCTTCGCCGGCCAGCAGGGCGTCGTCCATCATGAAGGCAACGGCGCGGCCGCTTTCCAGCATGTTGAAGGATTCGCCGTGGTCTTTGGCGGAGATGATGTTCATGCCCATCTGCTTGTCGGCGTTCATCGCTTTGATGATGCGCTCGGACGTGGTGCCGGCGGTGGTCACGACGTTTTTGCCTTTCAGGTCGGCGAAGTCAGCGTAGGACGGCTTGCCTTCCTTGTTTTTCTTGACCAGCAGACGGGTGCCGATTTCGAAAATGTTGACGGTGAAGTCGACTTGCTGGGCGCGCTCGGCGTTGTTGGTGGTGGAGCCGCACTCGATGTCCGCGGTGCCGTTCTGGATCAGCGGGATACGGGTTTGCGAGGTCACCAGGTTGTACTTGGTCTGCAGGTCGGGTTTGTTCAGGTCTTTTTTCAGGGCTTCAACGATAGCGACCTGAATGTCGTGGGAGTAGCCGACGGGTTTGCCTGAACCATCCGCGATGTAGGAAAACGGAATGGAGCTGTCGCGGTGAGCGAGCGTGATGGTGCCCGAATCGTTGATCTTCTTAAGGGTGCCGGTGAGTTCGGCAGCGAAAACTGGTGTGCTGATCAGAGCGGCAGCAATGGCTGCGCCCAGGATATGGGGAACGATGCGCATCAAATTTTCCTCGACATTGTTTTTTTTATGGAGCCGGTTGAGCGGGCCCTTTTGTGCTTCGAATGCCTGACGGCTCCTGTTGTGTTGGCGCAACAGACATTCGTCGGGAGAGTGTAGAGCATGAGTCGTGCCAGACCAGTTGATACTGGTTAAGATATTGATTTATATCGGTATTTATATTTTTTTAAGGTGTTTTTCCACGTTTCTGATCCGGTTATCCGAACCGACCGCAAGGTCGCGTTCGGAAAACCGAATGCGGACGGTTCAGCGCCAGACCGGCAACGCGTCGAGCATGAACAGCAGGTGCGATACCGCGCAGAGTCCCCCGAAAAACAGCACCAGAACGATCATCGGCATACCGCCCCAGACCCGGTAGCGCGGACTGCAATAGCGTTTGCGCGAGGCCCGGGCCAGCAGCGCCGGCGTGACGACCGCCCAGAGCGTGGCGGCCAGTCCGGCAAAACCGATGGCGTGAATGAACCCTTCCGGCCAGAGAAAGCCGCCCAGCATCGGTGGCAGGAAGGTCACGGCAGCGGTTCGCAGGCGCCCCATGGGGTAATCGTCGAAGCCGAGTACGTCAGCCAGGTAATCGAACAGACCCAGCGTCACACCGAGAAACGAGCAGGCTACGGCGAAGTTGGAGAAGAAGGTCAGCAGCAGATCGACATTGGCGCTGTCCAGGCGCGAGCCAAGCGCACTGATCAGCACGTCGATATTGCCGCCGCGCTGGGCAATATCCTTGAACGCCTCGCGCGGAATATTGCCCATGCTGCACAGCATCCATACCAGGTACAGACCCAGTGCGATCAGCGTGCCGCCCAGCAGGCAGGCGCGGATTCGTCGCGGCTCCTTGCCGTAGTGCTTCATCAGGCTCGGCACATTGCCGTGGAAACCGAACGAAGTCAGGCAGAAGGGCAGCGTCACCAACAGATAGGGCCAGTAAGCGCTGTCGCCGCTGCTCTGGTTGAGCAGCGTGGCCGGCTGGACATGACTGAGCAGGCCGCCGAAGGTCAGGAAGAACGCCAGGATCTTCGCGCCGAACACCAGGGTGGTCATTCGGCTCACCGCCGAAGTGCTGAGCCAGACAATGAATGCCACCAACAGGGTGAAGCCCAGCCCGCCGATGCGCGGTGACAGCTCAAGGCCCATGGCATGCGCGGTGTGGTGAATCACCGAGCCACTGGCGGAAATATAGGCGTAGGTCAGGGTGTAAAGCACAAAGACGATGCTCAGACCGTTGACCCGGTTCCAGGTGCGACCAAGCAGGTCGCGGGTGATGGTCGAGAAGCTCGCGCCTTCGTGGTAGTTCAGGTTGGCCTCAAGAATCATCAGGCCGGAATGCAAGGTGCAGAACCAGGCAAACACCAATACCGCGACGGAACCGTAGAACCATAGTCCGGACATGACCACCGGCAAGGAAAACATCCCCGCGCCGACGATGGTGCCGCCGATGATCATGGCGCCGCCCAGTACCGAGGGCGAGCGTTCGACAGCGCTGGGTGCAGCGGATGAAGCAAGTGAGGTGGAACGCATGGCGGGGCCTGCATTGATATTGTTATGAAGGGTTCGATCCAGTGAACCTCCGGCAGGCGTGAGCCGGCCCGCGAAAGCGCGGTATCAGCCAGCATCGATGCCTGCTGACGCCCGCCGCCGCGGGCCGGCTCAGTCCTGCAGGTTCGACGCTTACCTGATGTTCAGCCGTTGCGCCAACCGGCTCACCGCCTGCAACAGAAACCCGTCCTGCCCCGGCAATGCATCGAACGACAGCCCCACGGGCAAGGCATCCGCCGCCGCTACCGGTATGGTGATGCTCGGTGCCGCCAGATTGCTCGCCGGATCGGTATTGCGCACGAATCGCTCGAAATGGCTTTCCATTGCGCAATCCTCCAGCAGCGGTGCGCTGCAACTGACGGTCGGGTACGCCATCAGATCCAGCCGATGCCGGGTGAACAGTCCCCGGTATTCCTGCTCCAGCCGTACCTTGCCCATCAACGCCTGTACATAGTCGGTGTAGGAAATCGCCGGGCTTTCCAGTTGGGCAGTGAGGATCTTCTTGATCCCGGGATCTTCGATCCGCGCCAGGATGTCGAGGAATTCTGCGCCGCGTCCTTCCTTCATCAGGAATCGAGGAAAGTCGATGAAGAATTCGTAGATTGGCAACGGAAACTGGATGCACTCGTTGAGCTCGCCGATCACGCTGTCGTCGACCGGGACGATCTGCACGTCACTGGCGGCGAGCGTGTCGATGGCGGCACGGCAGTCGCGGCTGACGTTGTCATCCAGGTCGGCCCAGAGGAAGCGTTCGGGAATGCCGATGCGCAACGGGTGATTCGTGGGCAGTGCTGGCAGGTGGTGGGCAGTCAGGTGCCCATGGACAAACCGGCAGTCCTCCACCGTGCGCGTCAGCAGGCCCGGCGTGTCTTTGGTCTGCGAGACGGGGACGATGCCGTCGGCCGGATACCCGCCAGTGGTCGGGCGCAAGCCGACGATCCCGCAGAACGCCGCCGGAATGCGCACCGAACCGCCGGTGTCGGTGCCCACCGCGCACGGCACCAGCCCGGCGGCGACAGCGGCGGCGCAACCGCCGCTGCTGCCCCCGGCACTGTAGCGCTCGTTCGTCGGGTTGATGACCGCGCCGTGGGTGTGATTGGCCGAGGTCACGCCGAACGACAGTTCGTGCATGTTGTTCTTGCCTACCACGCGCGCACCCAGTTGCTTGAATCGTGCAACGATGCCGGCGTCGGCCTGTGGCAGGTAATCGGCAAGGCCGGGTGTACCGGCGGTGGTCGGCATGCCCAGCACGTTGATGTTGTCCTTGAAGGACACCGGCAAGCCATACAGCGGCGCTTGCCGATCCGCGTCCGCGACATAGGCCAGCATCGCCGGGTCGAAAGTGATGAAGCTGTTCAGATGCTGCGCGTTGCCATGGCGCTCGCGCAGAGCCTGCTGCCAGGTGTCGAGGCAGAGCTCGCCCCGGCGAAATCCGTTAACGAGCTGTTCGATTGAAAACTGACTGTACATGGAAAGTCTCGGCGAAAAGGGAAGGACGCACTCAGCAGTAGCGGTACTGCGGAACCAGACCGTCGAGCGGGTTGCCGGCGATCAGATCGCCCCCCAGGCTGCTGATGACCGCGCACGCCGTGTTCAGGGCCGTCTGGATCGAGCCTTCGGCCCAGCCGCCAGTGAATGAGGCGCCGCAACCGGCCAGGTAAAGACCGGTATCCTGTTGCGGATCCAGAGCGGTGCGGAACTGATAGAACAGGCGCTCGGAATAGATGTCGTCACCGGGAAAGTTCAGCTTGAAGGCACCGAGCGCATGCTTGTCGGTCAGCCAGTCGTATTCGAGTACGTAGCGCTGATAGTCGCCGTTGAGCGGAATCAGATGGCGGGCAAATTCCGGCGCACTCATCGCCAGTTCATCCACCAGGCGCAGGCAGCGCTGCACCTTGTCGGTCATCGAGACCATCTTGTGCGAGTCGTCTTCCCAGGTGTAACTGATCAGCACGACTCCCCAGGCGTCCGGGTCCTGTGGCGCGTAGTCCAGGCAGTACACGCCCTTGACCAGGGTGTCGGTCTGGATGTTCTGCGCCAGGCCGTGCTTGAGCCAGAACTTGTCCCTGGTCAGGATGAACAGCTTGGACGAGCCGACCATATGGGTTTCGTTGATCGCCCGGGCCACGTCACGGTTCACGAACGCCTGGTTCTGGGTGAGCTTGAGATTGACCTGCAAGGCGCGGGTCGTGGTCGTGGTGATCACCCGGTCGCAGGCATAGGTTTCGCCGTTGCTGCCGGCCAGCAGGATTTGTCCGTCGGCGCCCTTATTGATCGATTCAATGCGGGTTCGGCAGATCATGTCGCGCAGTTGCATGCCGTTGAACGAGGTGTCGGCGATCAGCTCCGCCAGCGAAGAAATGCCGTTCGGCACCAGCCGCTGATTGACCTCGAGCGCGTTGACCACCAAACGCAGGATTTCGGTGAACGAGGCGCGATAAACCGACTGGAACCCGCCGGAGCCGATGCCCAGCGAGCCGAACAGGTGGAAGTCTTCCGGCTTGCGCCAGACTTTGCCACCCGGCGGGTTCTTGCTGGTGAAGATGCGCACCATGGCCGAATAGAACGAGCTGTCACCGAAGCAATCCAGATAGCGTTGCCACTCCGGCTGCACTTCACTGTAGGCATGCTGCTTGAGCAGTTCGGTCAGCAACAGCGGCGGGGCGAGTCGGGTGCCGTCTTCCAGCACCGCGCCTTCTCTGAGAAAGGCATTCCAGCCCTGATGCACGGTCGTGAACAATGCCGGCGGCGGCTGCATCGCGGCCCAATGATAAGCCTCGCCCCGATAGTGCAGCTCGGTATCGACCACCCCCGGATCGGGAAAGGCTTCGGTGGTCTGGATGCCAAACTTGTCGAGGTAATGGAAAAGCCCGACTTCGCTTGGCGGAAAGCGCATGGCGCCCATTTCCGCAATGAACTGCGGTTGCTCTTCATCGAAGCATTGGGTCAGCAGACGCCCGCCGATGTGGGTTTTTTCCGCCTCGAACAGCGTCACGCGACGGGCACCCGCCCGCAGCAGTTCATAGGCTGCCACCAGCCCGGTGAGACCGGCACCGACGATGCCAATGTGTTTTTCCGCCGTTTGCGCGGGCAGGTATCCGATGGCCTGGTCGGCATTGCGCAGGAACTGACCGTAGTCGTAGAGCAGGTCGACGTAAGGGAAAGACAGGCACGCGGTATCCTGGCGGGCAGGATTGTTCTTGGAGTTCACGGGGGGGAGTTCTCGGTCGGGTCAGATGATGAGCTGCAGGCTTTCGAGGGCGCGATCAGGGTTGAGCAACAGGATCTTCTTGCCCTGGATTTTCCACTCGCCATCGATGTGGATCAGACGATGTTCGACGGTCGCCGGGTAATGCCATTCGTGGTCGCCACGGGCTTCGCAATACAGCAGATTGCTGCTGGCGACGGCGCTGTGCGACGGTTCTTCGACCGTGATCCGTGGGCGCTGGGCAATGTGCAGGCAGCGGCTTTTCGGTTGCTGGGAAAAATTGCGGGCATTGGCCAGACGGTTGATGCGCAGGGTGGTCAGGAAGCGATCCTCGTACACCAGCGAGGATTCGTGCAGGGGGCTGCGTTGTTCGCGGTTCATGGGAATCCAGTAGGTGTAGTCGTCGCTCAGCAGCCGCTGCCAGGTGTCAAAGTCCTGTTGGTCGAGCAGGTGCATCTCGGTCTCGAGCAAGCGCTCGACGGCCCGTTCAGTTTGATCGTGGTGCATGGTCGTCCCGCATCAGGTTTTGCCAGTTGTCGTAGAAGTTGCGCATCGCCAGTTCACTGGTGCCGGACACCACGCGGGTCCGGTTGTAGGACTCGCCCGGCTCGAACAGGCGCGAGACGTTGACCCATTCGTTGGCGTCGCTGTGCAGCCCTTCCATCGCACGTTCGTACATCTCCACATCGTCATGGGCGACCATCGAGCACGGCGAGTTGATCAGGTTGTTGTACTGCACGGTCCTTTCCAGCAACTGCACGGGGGCACCCTGCAATTCGAAGATCCACGACTCGACGATGGTTTCCTTCGCGCTGACCGGGCGGATCACCCGCAAGGTCTGGATCGGACCCTTGACCATCAGGTTGGGGAAATACACGGTGTTGTGACGGGTATCGTCGAGGATTGTCCGGGCCTGTTCTTCGCCATAACTTTCCACCATCAGTTCCCAGTAGCCGGGAATGCCCGTGTAGGCCTTGTGGATCGAATTGCTGACGCCGGTGTGTCCGTGGCCGTTGGGCCACACGCGAATGCCCATGCCGGCGAAGAATTCGTACGAGGCCATGAACGGCGAAAACAGCTCCACGGCCATCGGCGCCGGCTGGCTCTGGTCGCCGGTTTCTTTCCACAGGCGAATGGCTTCGCCGGCCGAGGATTCGTGGGCGATCATCGGGTGGCAGGTGTCGGTCTGGTTGTCGACCACCATCTTCCAGTTGCAGCGATGCTTGTGCAGCAACGGCTGGCCGATCACACGCAACTGACCCTGCGGGGAGCGCATGACCATGTTGTCCAGCGTCGACAGCGACTCGCCAAAAAACTCGTCGAAACCGATACCGGTTTCGCTCAGCCGTACAAACACGAAACCGCGATAGTTGCGCATCGCCGCGACGGCCCGCATGCCTTTGTGGGCCGAGCAACTGCTCAGATCGCAGTCGTCGTATTCCTTTTTGACCGGGATGCTCAGCAGCTCGCCGTCGGTCTTGAATGTCCAGGCGTGGTAGGGGCAGCGCATGAAGCGGCCGACGTTGCCGCGAGCTTCGGCCAGCACTTTCACGCCCTTGTGCGGGCAGCGGTTGTGCAGCACCACGATGTCGCCGTTCTTCTGGCGCACCATTGCCAGGGGTTGGGCGGCGAGGGTGGCCGTGAAATAGTCGCCGGTTTCGGGAATCAGGCTGTCGTGACCCAGGTAGCACCAGCTCGCGGCAAAGACCCGCTGCTGTTCCTGTTCGAAAAGTTGCTGATCAAGGAACAGAGACTTATGCACTTCTCTGCCATTGAAATAGTTGTCCAACGGGGGAGTCCTCTTCAGATCGCCAGTTTCAGGCGTGGGCTTTTCGCCCGGGAAACGCAGGGATAGATTCGTGCGCTGCAGGCAGCTTCCTGTTCGCTCATGATGAAGTCCCGGTGCTCGACGTCGCCTTCCAGCACATCCAGCGCGCAGACGCCGCACTCGCCGCGACGGCAGTCATAGACCGGATCGAGACCGGCGTCTTCCAGGGCTTCGAGCAGGGTCTGGCCGGGTCCGACCTCGAGGGTCACGCCGGAATCCACCGCCTCAACCGTGAACCCCTGGGCACCTTCCTCTCTGGCAACGTTGAACACCTCCAGATGTACCTGTTCGCGAGCCAGCCCGGCGGACTCGGCGTGGCTCAGGATGTCGTTGAGCATCGCCGCCGGGCCGCAGACGTAGAGGCGGTCTTCGGGGCTGAGGTCAGCGAGTATCTGGCTGATCGCCGGGCGCTGGCCGGACAGGTGCAAGTGCATGCGTTCTTGCAGCAGTGTGCTCAGGTCTTCGGCGTAAGCGGCGTCCTCGGCGCTACGGGCGAAGTAGTGCAACTGCGCTGAACGATCCAGCGCCGCCAGGTGCCGGAGGATGCCTGTCAGCGGCGTGATGCCGATGCCGCCGGCGATTGCGATGTCGCGTCCGGTCCGTGCGTCGAGCGGGTAGTTGAAGGTATTGAACGGGCCTTCGAGCTGCACCTGATCGCCGACCTCCAGCGACCGTATGTACGGGCTGCTGGGGGATTCGTCGCAGAGGCGGATGGCGAAGGTGAAATGGCCTTCGGCACTGTTGCCCAGTTCCACGGTGGAGTAGTGACGCCAGTCGCCGCAGGACGGTATCAACCATTTGAAGTGCGCACCGGCATGGGCCGATCCGGTTGAAACGGGCGCGCCGCTGAGGGTGATTTCCTTGATCGATGCCGAGAGCATCCGGCAAAGGGTAACGGTGTAGTTCATGCCGGATTTTCCTGGGCAAGCGGTGTTTCATGCAGGTACAGCCAGCGGATGCTGTGGTGATGCACGCGCAGGAGCGCGATGGAAACGCGCGAAGTCTCGCGCCCGTCCTGTCGATGGGTTTCCTTGTAACGCAGGGCCACGGTCGGGCCTTCATGCCAGATCGTATGCAGGTCGCTGATGGCGATCGTGAGACCTGGACGGGCACCGACCGCCCCTTTGAACAATTGCTCGACCTGCGCTCGGTCGACCACGGCCGCGGCGGTGGTGACCATGCTGAAGTCTTCGGCGAAGACATCCATCAGGGGGGCAATGGCGGCTTCGCCGGCACCGTCGGCATTGGTGAAAACACGATGGATCAGTTCATGCACGTGGTGAATGCTGTGGCGTGCTTGTTCAACCGGGTTGTTGTTCATGGCATTCCTTTGGAGGGTTCAGTTGGCTCATGTGAAACAGCGGAAACAACCCGACCAGCGCGGCAATCGCAAAAGTGGCGTGATAGGCCGGGGTCGAGTCGAACTGTTTGAGCAGCAGGTTGTAGATCATCAGGAACAGCGCCGCGCCGACGCTGAACGACATCTGCCGATTGATGTTCCAGATCACGCTGGCCTTATGGGTTTCGCTGCCTTTGAAGTCCATCAGCGAGGTGGTTTGAGCGGTGTTGGCCCCGATCCCGCCGCCAATGCCCATCAGGCTGTAGGCGATCACGATCACCCAGATATCGGTCGGTGCATTCACCAGCATCAGCGTGGCGATCCCGGCGCTGTGCAGCAGCATGCCGAGGGTGAACAGGCGTCGGGCTCCGACCTTGTTGTAGACCCGACCGCAGGTGAGCATCGCGATGAAGGCGCCAGTGGCGTAGAGGATCATGAACATGCCGGTCAGGCGGGCGCTGAAGTGCAGGGTGTTCTGCAGGAAGAAAATGCTCATCAGGTTGACCCCGGTGAACACGCCGGGAATCGCGTAATAAATGGAGATCGAGGTGCTGAGTTTTTTGCTTTTGAGCAGGCTCAGGTCGATGATCGCGTCGCTGGCGCGACGGTAGTGCAGCAGGTACAGCGCCACAAACATCAGGCCCGCCGTGACACAGGCGATCGCTTCAACGACGGGGTAGTCACCGCCGTACAAAGACATGCCCATCAGCAGGCTGCCCAGTGCAGCGCTGACCAGCAGCAGTCCGAGGATGTCCGGACGTTGCAGGCTGGTCGGTCGGGTTTCGCGGATCCAGAACCACGATAAACCGGCGGCGATCAGCGAAAACGGAATGTTGCTGTAAAACACCCAGCGCCACGAGCTGCTGTCGACGATGATGCCGCCGACGGTTGGCGAAATCGCCGGGGCGATCAGGGCCACGGCCATCACCAGCGTGGAGATTTTGGCCCGCTGTTCGCCCTGGAACAGATTGAAGGTCAATGCCTGTCCCACTGGAATCAGCAAGCCGCCGCCGATGCCCTGCACGAAACGCCAGATCACCAGTTCATGAAAACTGTCGGCCAGCCCGCACATCCAGACGGCGGCGGTAAATACCAGCATCGAAACGGTGAGAATCTCGCGACTGCCGAAACGTCCGGCCAGCCAGGTGCTGACCGGAATAATCAGCGTCAGACCGAGGATGTAGGCATTGGCCACCCAGGCCACCGATGAACTGCTTACTTGTAACGTTGCCGATATGCTCGGTAATGCCACGGCAGACATGAATATGTTTATGCAATCAATAAAAAAGCCGATCAGAAAGATCAGCGCGATCTTGTAGCGATAATTCATTGTTCTTTCCTCTTTGTTGCAAAGCATAGGGGCGATGGACTTGGAGTGTCGATACGACTATGCTTAAAACAATGTTTGAAAGGATTGAACAGTGAACTCTACCGCCATGCATTCTCATCTAAACCGGGTTCAGACTTTCCTCGCCGTGGTCGATTTTGGCTCCTATACCAAAGCTGCAAACTACCTGAGTATCAGCAAAGCCATGGCCAGCCTGCATGTCAAGGCGCTGGAGGAAGTTCTTTCGGCGACGCTGCTGATCCGCAATACCCGAAATATATCGCTGACTGAAATAGGTCAGGAGTTTTATGAAGAGTTCAAGGGGATTGTCGCGGATATCGATAATGCCTTTGATAATGTGCTGAAGGGTAATAATCGGGTTTCTGGAAAGTTACGGATTAGTTCAACCATTGAATACGGCGAGAAGTTTATTCTTCCGCTGATACCCTTGTTCAGCGAACGTTATCCGGAAATACGCTTGTGCTATAACTTCAATTCTTCATTGAATGATCTGGTGGCGGAAAAACTGGATCTGGTGGTGCGTCTGGGCAATCTGGCGGACTCGGCTTTCAAGAGCCGCAAGTTGGCGGATTATCAAATCGTACTGGTGGCGAGCCCCGCGTTTATCGAACGCCACCCTTTGGCGCAGCCGCAGGACCTGAATGGCGTAGCGTGGATCGCCAACAGCAATCTGCAGGCGCCGACGCAGTGGGTATTGCGCGACGCTCAGGGACAGTCGGTGGAGGTCAGTGGCACCAGTCATTTCGAATCCAACTCTTCCACCGCGATTCGCTCGATGACGTTGTCGTCGCTCGGTGTGTCGGTGCTGCCGGGCTGGGTGGTCGAGGACGATATTGCCAGCGGCCGCTTGGTTCGCCTGTTGCCGACGTACTCGTTGCCTTCTCAGTCGATCAACGTGGTGTTCCCCAATACCGCGCATCTGCCGCACAAGTCGCGGGCGTTCATTGATTTTCTCCTGCTGCATCTGGCGCAGTAACGTAAAAAGCCCCTGAATCGTGAGATTCAGGGGCTTTCGTTAACGCAGCCTGAAGATCAGGCCGCTTCGATCTTGCTGCGCTTCTGCTCGACCTTGCTCAGGTACGCCGCCAGTTTTTCCTGCTCGGCCGGGGTGGTGAACAGTCCCAGTTTGCTGCGGCGCCACAGAATGTCGTGCGCCGTGGTGGCCCACTCTTCGGCGCACAGGTAATCGACTTCACGGGTGTAGAGACCGCCGCCGATGTGTTCGCCCATGTCGGCGAGGCTGTCCACGCCTTCGAGCATGCGCCAGGTGCGGCTGCCGTAGGTGGTGGCCCAGCGACGGGCGATTTCGGTCGGCACCCAGTCGAACTTGTCGCGGATCTGCGCGCACAGGGCCTGCGGGGTGGTCATGTCTTCGCCGCCGGGCAGGGTGGCGGTGGCAGTCCAGCTCGGGCGCATCTGGGTGAAGAACGGCATCAGTTGCGCCATCGCCGATTCGGCGAGTTTGCGGTAGGTGGTCAGCTTGCCGCCGAACACCGACAGCAGCGGCGCCTCTTCGGTGCTGCCGGACAGCGCCAGGGTGTAGTCGCGGGTCACGGCGGACGGGTTGTCGGACTCATCGTTGCACAGCGGACGTACGCCCGAATAAGTGTGCAGGATGTCGTCGCGGCTGATCTGCTTCTTGAAGTGGGCGTTGACCACTTTGATCAGGTAATCGGTTTCGCCGTCGGTGATTGCGACTTTCGCCGGATCGCCGGTGTACTCGCGATCGGTGGTGCCGATCAGCGTCAGGTTGTTCAGGTACGGAATGGTGAAAACGATGCGCTGATCTTCGTTTTGCAGGATGTGCGCGTGATCGCCTTCATACAGCTTCGGCACGATGATGTGGCTGCCCTGGATCAGACGGATGCCGTACGGCGATTCCATCTTCAGGTCGTCACGGATGAACTTGGCGACCCACGGGCCGGCGGCATTCACCAGCGCCTTGGCGCGGATCGAAAACAGGCTGCCGTCGGCGCGTTCCAGATGCAGGTGCCACAGGCCCTTGGTGCGGCGGGCGCTGACGCAACGGGTCTGGGTGTGGATGTGCGCGCCTTTTTCGCGGGCGGCCATGGCGTTGAGTACCACGAGGCGGGCGTCATCGACCCAGCAGTCGGCGTATTCGAAGCCTTTGCTGATTTCGCTTTTCAGTGCGCTGTCGGCGCCGAACTTCAGGCTGCGTGAGCCAGCAAGTTTTTCGCGCTTGCCGAGGTGGTCATACAGGAACAGGCCGGCACGAATCATCCACGCCGGACGCAGGTGCGGGCGGTGCGGCAGCACGAAGCGCATGGGCTTGACGATGTGCGGCGCCTTGGCCAGCAGCACTTCACGCTCGGCCAGCGCTTCGCGCACCAGACGGAATTCGTAATGTTCGAGATAACGCAGGCCGCCGTGAATCAGCTTGCTGCTGGCCGACGAGGTGTGGCTGGCGAGGTCATCCTTTTCGCAAAGGAACACCGAAAGACCGCGACCGGCGGCATCCGCTGCGATCCCCACGCCATTGATCCCGCCGCCGATCACGGCGATATCGTAGACCTCGGAGAGAGGGGGCGTAGGCAAGGTAGAAGTGGGCATCGGCTGGCCTCGGGCTCTTTTGATTTTCTGTTTGGAAATCGAACATGAATGTTCATTTGCGAAAATGGTAGCCGATAAAGACGCGCGCAGCCAGTCGACTTCGATTGAAAAAACTCATCGAAAGACGGTTAAAGGAAAATTATCGAACATGAAATGCGCGTAAGAGCGCGAGAGGTGGGGAGATTGTGCGGACGCTTTCGCGGGCAAGCCCGCTCCCACATTGAAATTCGGTGCTTTTCTGTGGGAGTGGGCTTGCCCACGAAGGCGGCCGAATGGCATGGACAAGACAGTTGCTCCCACAGGGTCTGATGGCGCTTACAAAGCTCAATGACTGTGGGAGCGGGCTTGCCCGCGAAGGCGTCATTGCAGACGCCGCAGGGAGGTCAAACGACTTCGAGACGAATCTTGTGCTGGCTCAGCAATTGCGCCAGTGCCGGCACCGGTTGCTGATCGGTTACCAGGCAATCGATCAGGCTGATCGGCCCCAGGCGAATCATTGCGTTACGGCCGAACTTGCTGGAGTCCGCCGCCAGGATTACCTGACGTGCGTTGGCGATGATCGCCTGGGACACCCGCACTTCCTGATAATCGAAGTCGAGCAGGCTGCCGTCCTCGTCAATGCCGCTGATGCCAACCAAGGCAAAGTCGACCTTGAACTGATTGATGAAGTCCACACTCGCCTGACCCACCACGCCACCGTCGCGGCGCACGTTGCCGCCGGTCAGCAGCACATCGAAATCATCCTTGGCGCTGAGCATCGAGGCGACGTGCAGGTTGTTGGTGATGATTTTCAGATGGCTGTGATTGAGCAGGGCGCGGGCAATCGATTCGGTGGTGGTGCCGATGTTGATGAACAGCGAGGCGTGATCGGGAATCTGCGCGGCGATGGCTTCGCCGATGCGTTGCTTTTCATCGCGCATCTGATCGGCGCGCATCGCATAGGCAGTGTTTTCGACGCTGGAATCGTAAGCCGCGCCGCCATGGTAGCGGCGCAGCAGATTGGCTTCCGCAAGCTGATTGATATCGCGGCGGATGGTCTGCGGGGTAACAACGAACAGCGTGGCCATTTCCTCGATGCTGACGTAGCCGCGTTCGCGGACCAGCTCGAGGATTTGCTGCTGACGGGGAGGCAGATTCATGGGGCTTCCTTTGGGCTGCCGTGCAAAATTTGCCCATGATGCCGCAGGAATCACCTCCCGACCAGTTTCCGACCTTAGTCTGTCTTCAGTCTGGCTTATTCAGCGTCTTCGCGCGCCCAGTCACGGGTACGGCTGACGGCTTTTTTCCAGCCTTTGTAGAGCTTCTCCTTCTCGACTTCTTCCAGGCCTGGTTCGAACTCGCGCTCGATCACGGCCTTGTCGCGCAGTTCTTCCAGGCTGCCCCAGAAACCGCACGCCAGGCCGGCCAGGTAGGCGGCGCCGAGGGCGGTGGTTTCGCGCATTTTCGGACGCTCCACCTGAGTGCCGAGGATGTCGGCCTGGAACTGCATGAGGAAGTTGTTCGCCACCGCACCGCCGTCCACGCGCAGGGCCTTGAGGCGTTCGCCGGAATCCTGCTGCATGGCGTCGAGCACGTCGCGGGTCTGGTAGGCGATCGACTCCAGCGCGGCGCGAATGATGTGATCCACGCGCACGCCACGCGTCAGGCCGAACAGCGCGCCACGGGCGTACGGGTCCCAGTACGGAGCGCCCAGGCCGGTGAAGGCCGGCACCAGGTACACGCCGTTGCTGTCCTTGACCTTGTTGGCGAAGTATTCGGTGTCGTGGGCGTCGTTGATGATCTTCAGTTCATCACGCAGCCATTGCACGGTGGAGCCGCCGTTGAACACTGCGCCTTCCAGGGCGTAGGCCACTTCGCCGCGCGGGCCGCACGCGATGGTGGTGAGCATGCCGTGTCGGGATTTCACCGCTTTGTCGCCGGTGTTCATCAGCAGGAAGCAACCGGTGCCGTAGGTGTTTTTTGCCTGACCCGGCTCGACGCACATCTGGCCGAACAGCGCTGCCTGCTGGTCGCCGGCGATACCGCCGATGGCGATGCCGCTCTTGGTACGGCCGTAGATTTCCGAGGAGGCTTTGACTTCTGGAAGCATTTCGCGCGGGATGTCCAGCAGCTCCAGCATCTTCGCGTCCCACTCCAGCGTGTGGATGTTGAAGAGCATGGTGCGCGAGGCGTTGGTGTAGTCGGTGACGTGAACCTTGCCGCCGGTGAATTTCCAGATCAGCCAGCTATCCACGGTGCCGAACAGCAGTTCGCCGTTGCGTGCACGCTCGCGGCTGCCTTCGACGTTGTCCAGGATCCACTTCAGTTTGGTGCCGGAGAAGTACGGGTCGGTGACCAGGCCGGTGGTGTCGCTGATGTATTGCTCGTGGCCATCACGCTTGAGTTGCTGGCAGATCTCGGTGCTGCGGCGGCACTGCCAGACGATGGCGTTGTACACCGGGCGGCCGGTGGTCTTGTCCCAGACCACGGTGGTTTCGCGCTGGTTGGTGATGCCGATGGCGGCGACCTGATCGTGATGCAGGCCAGCCTGGGCCAGGGCTTCGACCATCACCGCGCTCTGGGTGGCGAAGATTTCCATCGGGTCGTGTTCGACCCAACCGGCCTGTGGGTAATGCTGGGCGAATTCGCGTTGTGCGGTGCAGACCACGTTCGCGTCGCGGTCGAAAATGATCGCGCGGGAGCTGGTCGTACCCTGATCGAGGGCAATGATGTAGTTCTTGTTCTGAGTGTCGGTCATGTCGATTGCCTTGGACGAAAAAAGGGAGAGTGGGCCGGGGCGCAGGCTCGATAAGGGCAGGAGCCAGCGCCGACTGTTTCAAGAGGTTCTTGGTTTGCCGTCAATGGCCGGTTCTGCATCCTTTGTAGCAGGTGTGGCGCCGGTCAGGTGACGGGCAATCAGCCCGCGATACCCGGCAGCGCCGAGGCAGGCACCGACAATCGGTGCAAAAATCGGAATCAGGAAGTAGGGAATGTCCCGTGCGCCAGTGAGGGAAATTTCACCCCAGCCGGCGAAGAAAGTCATCAGTTTCGGGCCGAAGTCCCGGGCCGGGTTCATCGCGAAACCGGTCAGCGGACCCATCGAGCTGCCGATCACCGCGATCAGCAGGCCGATCAGCAGCGGTGCCAGCGGGCCTTTCGGCAGACCGTTGTTGTCATCGGTCAGGGACATGATCACGCCCATCAGGATCGCGGTGATGATGACTTCAACCAGAAACGCTTGCTCGGTCGACAGCGCAGGGTTCGGGAAGGTGGAGAACACCGACGCCAGTTCGAGGCTGGCTTGGGTGCCGCGAATCATGTGGTGAGCCTGTTCGAAATCGAAGAACAGATTGCTGTACAGCGTGTAGACCAGCAGCGCGCCGCAGAAGGCGCCAGCCACCTGGGCGAGGATGTAGAACGGCAGTTTGCGCTTTTCGAAGTCGGCGAAAATGCTCAGGGCGATGCTGACGGCAGGGTTCAGGTGCGCGCCGGAAACTCCGGCGGTGAGGTAGATCGCCATGCTCACGCCGACACCCCAGATGATGCTGATTTCCCACAGACCGAAACTGGCCCCCGCGACCTTGAGCGCGGCGACGCAGCCAGTACCGAAAAAGATCAGGAGTGCAGTACCCAGAAACTCGGCCAGGCACTGGCTCGAGAGCGATGGTTGCTGTAACGCAGTTGTCATTGAAAACCTCGGTTTTTTTTCTTGTCTGGCGCATTTGCCGAGAGGGCAAGGCGCGATTTTCCCCGGGGCAGGATCCCCATCCTGTTCCCGGTCTGCTGCTGGGTGTTGCGGTGACGATGATTCTTGCATTATTCAGATTCGAAAAAATATAGACAAGAAACAAAGCTGTCAAAGGTCGAAAGTGAACCATTGGTCACAATTAAACTATCAGTCATGTGAATGATCGTGCCGGCCATCGGCGCCCGTGCCGCGCTTTTTGCCTGCAGGCCACGGGAAACGTGGCGCGCAGTAGAGCCTTTTGCTCGGCGATGACCTAGAATCCGGCGCAGGATTTTTCCGCCATTGCCGAGCCTGGAGCTGCCATGACCCCTGCGTTGGACTTGTTGAAAAAAGTTCGTGCCGAACATCGCGTGCACAGTTACGAACATGACCCGAAGGCCGCGTCGTATGGGCTGGAGGCGGCGGAGAAGCTCGGACTGGATCCGTCGCAGGTGTTCAAGACCCTGCTGGCGGCCAGTGAAAAAGGCGAGTTGCTGGTGGCGGTGGTGCCGGTCGTCGGAACGCTCGACCTCAAGGGGCTGGCCCACGCCGCCGGGGTGAAAAAAGTGGAAATGGCCGACCCGGCCGCCGCTCAGCGTTCTACCGGTTATCTGCTGGGCGGCATCAGCCCGTTGGGGCAGAAGAAGCGTCTGCGCACCTTCATCGACAATTCCGCGCAACCCTTTGCGACCATTTATGTCAGCGCCGGTCGCCGGGGGCTGGAGGTAGAGCTGGCGCCCGGGGTGCTGGCCGAACATACCCAGGCGAAGTTCGCCGACATCGGCCGGGTCTGAGATCCACCTGATCTGTATGAAGAAAATTGCCCGGCACTGTCACTGGCGCTGAGCCGGTCGGCGCTGCATGCTCTGTCGACTGACACAGGGAGATGTTTATGCAGCTCGAATTTCATCAGGTCGATGCTTTCAGCGATCGGCCGTTCAGTGGTAATCCGGCAATGGTTTATCGGCTCGACGCCTGGCTGGCGGATGAGCTGATGCAGAAAATCGCCGCCGAGCACAATCTGGCGGAAACCGCGTTTCTGGTGCGCGAAGGGCAGGCCTGGCATATCCGCTGGTTCACCCCGACCACCGAAGTGCCGTTGTGCGGTCACGCGACGCTGGCCAGCGCCTATGTGTTGTTCGAGGTCTACAAGGAAACCGCTGAGCGTCTGGACTTCACCTGCAAGTCCGGGCCGTTGAGCGTCACTCGTGAGGGCAATCTGTTGTGGCTGGACTTCCCGGCCATCGAAGCGGTGGAAAAAGGCGTCACCGTGGAAATCGAGCGGGCGTTGAACGTTCAGGCGGTGGACGTTCTCAGCTCCAACGAACTGTTCGTGGTGCTGGAGTCGGAGCAGGCCGTGCTCGATTGCCAGCCGGACATGGTTGCGCTGGCAAAATTGCCGTGGCTGGGCGCCATCGTCACCGCGCGCGGAAATCAGCATGATTTCGTCTCACGCTATTTCGCTCCGGCAATTGGCATCAATGAAGACCCGGTCACCGGCTCGACCCATTGCAGCCTGATCCCTTACTGGTCGAAGCGCCTGGATAAAACCACTCTGACCGCCTGCCAGCGTTCGGCGCGGGGCGGAGAGTTGTTCTGTCGGCTGGAGGGTGATCGGGTGAAGATCGGCGGTAACGCGACGCTCGTGGCGAGCGGCACGCTGAATCTGGCTTGAGGCAAACAAACCTGTGGGAGCGGGCCCGCTCCTACAGGTTGTATCTGTTTCAAAGGGCTGCGCTGTAGCGGCGCACGCCATTCTCCACCGCCGGGATCTGCGCCGCCGTGCTGCCGGATGCCTGGAACAGCACCAGATGTTCCGCCGCAACACGAATGCCTACATCTGCCCCGACCTGATGATCGGCATGGCTCGGGAAGATCGATTCCAGCTGTGCACCGGTCGGCAGTTGCAGGCGATACAGGGTCGATGCGCCGAGGAAGGTCTTGCCGACGATCCGCGCCTTGAGTGCACTGTCCGGCGCGTAGACGATGTCGTCCGGGCGCAGCAGCACATCCACCGCGCCACCGATGGGCCAGGTGTAGGCACGGTTGCCGCGCAGTTCGCCGAGCTCGGTCTGCACCGATTCCGGGCTGCCGAGCTGGCCGCGAATGAAATAACCCTGACCAATGAAACTGGCGACAAAAGGCGTCGCCGGTTCGTGATAGAGGTTGTACGGCGTATCCCACTGCTCCAGCCGACCCTCCTTGAACACGCCAACGTGATCGCTGACGGCGAAGGCTTCTTCCTGGTCGTGGGTCACCAGAATCGCACTGGTGCCACGGGCCTTGAGGATGTCGCGCACTTCATGGCTGAGCTTGCGCCGCAGTTCGCCATCGAGGTTGGAGAAAGGTTCGTCGAGCAGCAGCAATTGCGGCTCCGGCGCCAGGGCGCGGGCGAGGGCGACACGTTGCTGCTGGCCACCGGACAACTCGTGGGGGAAGCGCTTGCCGAGGTTTTTCAGGTTGACCAGTTCCAGCAGCTCTTCGGTGACGCGATCCTTGTCCGGATGCTTGCGAATGCCGAAGGCGATGTTGTCCGCGACGCTCAGGTGCGGGAACAGTGCGTAGTCCTGGAACACCATGCCGATCCGGCGTTTTTCCGGTGCCAGGGTGAAGCCGGCGCTGGAGATGGTTTCACCGCCGAGCTGGATTTCCCCTTCATGCACCGGTTCGAAACCGGCGATGGCGCGCAGGGTGGTGGTCTTGCCGCAACCGGATGAGCCGAGCAGGCAGCCGATGTCGCCGGCGTTGAGGTGCAGATTGAGGTTCTGCACCACACGTTGATCCTGATAGCCGCAAGCGAGGTTGCGCAGGTTAAGCAGTAATTCGTGACTCATGCGTGGTGATACGCCGGCTCGACGAGAAATTCGAGCAGGGCCTTTTGTGCGTGGAGACGGTTTTCTGCCTGATCCCAGGCGACGGAGCGCGGGTCATCGAGCAGGTCGAGGCTGATTTCTTCGCCACGGTGGGCGGGCAGGCAGTGCATGAACAGCACGTCCTCGGCGGCCAGGTCGAGCAGGGCGCGGTTGACCTGGAACGGGGCGAACAGCTTGAGACGCTTGGCGGTTTCCTCTTCCTGGCCCATGGAGGTCCAGACATCGGTGCTCACCAGATGCGCGCCGCGCACGGCGTCCTGCGGATCGCGGACGATGGTCACGCGATCGCCGGCCTTGGCGACGAATTCAGGGTTTGGCTCGTAGCCTTCCGGACAGGCGACGCGCAACTGGAAGTCGAACTGGATCGCCGCTTCTATATAGCTGTTGCACATGTTGTTGCCGTCGCCGATCCAGGCCACGGTCTTGCCCTGGATCGAGCCGCGATGCTCAAGGAATGTCTGCATGTCGGCCAGCAACTGGCACGGGTGCAGATCGTCGGACAGGCCGTTGATGACCGGCACGCGGGAGTTGGCGGCAAATTCGGTGAGGGTGCTGTGGGCAAAGGTACGGATCATCACCGCATCGAGCATGCTCGACATGACGATGGCGCAGTCGCCGATCGGCTCGCCACGGCCCAGTTGGGTGTCACGCGGCGAAAGGAAGATCGCCTGGCCGCCGAGCTGGATCATGCCCGCCTCGAAAGAAATCCGGGTACGGGTCGAGGATTTCTCGAAGATCATCCCCAGGACGCGGTTTTTCAGAGGCTCGAACAGTACGCCGCGGTTACGCAGGTCCTTGAGCTCAACGCCTCGACGGATCACGCTGACCAGCTCTTCGGGCGTGCAATCCATCAGGGAGAGAAAGTGCCTTGCGCTCATCATTGACTACCTTTTTGCTACAAACCGCAGATGCTCAAAGCCTTGTTTTTCGGAACAACGGGCGAGACCTGCGGCGTAAGCCGCACGGGGCGACGAAATAGGGGGAGGCGCGATATTGACACTAAATGTCGCGTTTTTCCAATAGGCTACGGTTCTTGCGGTATCCGGAGGGGTGACTGAAGATTGCAAACCCGCCTTTGAAGCCGGTTTTGCGGCAGTCGCGAACCATTTGTACACCGCTGTCGCGGGGCTTGGCAATCCGTGGCGACGGGTATGGAGCAGGGTGCGTCGGTTTGCGACCACCCGGACGTGAACCCGCTTGGTCGGATGTCCCGGCTGAAACATTTGCTAATGCAAAGTGCTGGGTTATAACTAACGCACGAGCGACGCAGGAAGCCTCCGCATGGAATCGAAAGAAAAACTACTCATGGAACTGCTGGGCCACACGGCACGCTCACTGACCCATCTCACCGCCTCGGTCACCTCGATGTCGTTCGAGCTGTTGCGCAGCAACGACGACGTGGTCAAGGCCGCGAGCCGCCAGATGATCGATCGCATGGCGACCATCAGCGCCGGGCTCGACGAGCACTGGCGACTGATCGGCGAGCTCACCGGTGTCGATATCGCCCATGAGCAGGTCGAAACCATCCAGGAAATCCAGTTGCAGGCACCCCCGCCACTGCTGCCGCCGAACTGATCGCGGCGGGTTATCGGCGTGCCTGATGGACGCCGATTCACAAGACGAACGTGGCTGGCGCGCTACCCGGACTCGGGCCATAGTTTTGTTCCCGCAGGCGTCATTGCCTGCCCAGAACAAGACAGAGACTGGCCATGACCAAGACTCTCCACCACCGTGCCTGCCACCTGTGTGAAGCCATCTGCGGCTTGACCATCGAAACCACCGACACCGACGGCGTTGTTGCGATCACCTCGATCAAGGGCGATGCCCAGGACAGTTTCAGTCGCGGGCACATTTGCCCCAAGGCCGTGGCCCTGCAAGACATCCAGAACGATCCGGATCGCCTGCGCCAGCCGATGCGCCGGGTCGGCGGCGAATGGTTGCCCATCGAGTGGGACGAAGCGTTTGCCCTGGTGGCCGAGCGGCTGGCGGCGATTCAGGAGCGGCATGGGCAGAACGCGGTCGCCGTGTATCAGGGCAACCCGAGCGTGCATAACTACGGGCTGATGACCCACAGCAACTACTTTCTCGGCCTGTTGAAAACCCGCAATCGCTACTCGGCGACGTCGGTCGATCAGTTGCCCCATCACCTGACCAGTCACTTGATGTACGGCCACGGCTTGCTGCTGCCGATCCCGGACATCGACCACACCGACTTCATGCTGATTCTCGGCGGCAATCCGCTGGCGTCCAACGGCAGCATCATGACCGTGCCGGATGTCGAGAAGCGCCTGAAGGCGATTCAGGCCCGGGGCGGCAAAGTGGTGGTGGTCGATCCACGACGCAGCGAGACGGCGGCGATGGCCGACCAGCATCTGTTCGTGCGCCCCGGTGGCGACGCCGCGTTGTTGTTCGGGGTGCTCAACACGTTGTTCAGCGAAGGCCTGACCCGTGACAGCCACCTGCCGGTGGATGGCCTGGACGAGGTGCGCGCAGCGGTGGCGAACTTCACCGCCGAGGCCATGAGCCCGTTGTGTGCGGTGCCCGCCGAGCAGATCCGCCAGCTGGCCCGGGACTTCGCCGCCGCGCCGAGCGCCGTGTGTTACGGACGTATGGGGGTTTCGACCCAGGCTTTCGGCACCTTGTGTCATTGGGTGGTGCAATTGATCAACCTGGTGACCGGCAACCTCGACCGCGTCGGCGGTGCGCTGTGTACCGAGCCTGCGGTGGATCTGGTGGCGACCACTTCCGGCGGCCATTTCAACAAATGGCAAAGCCGTGTCTCCGGGCGCCCTGAATACGGCGGCGAACTGCCGGTTTCGGCGCTGGCTGAAGAGATGCTCACCGAAGGCGAAGGGCAGATTCGCGCGCTGATCACCGTCGCCGGCAATCCGGTGCTGTCCACACCCAATGGCCGCCAGTTGGAGCAGGCGCTGGACGGTCTGGAGTTCATGGTCAGCATCGATCTGTACATCAATGAAACCACCCGTTATGCCGACCTGATCCTGCCGTCCACCTCGGCTTTGGAAAACGATCACTACGACACCACGTTCAATCTGTTCGCGGTGCGTAACGTCACCCGTTTCAACCGCGCGATTCTTGCCAAGCCGCAAGGCGCGCTGCATGACTGGGAGATTTTTGTCGGCCTGGCCAAGGCCTTTGCCGAAAAAACCGGCAAGGAGCTGAAACCGACCCTGCCGCCGGCCAAAATGATCGACATGGGGCTGCGCATGGGCCGCTATGGCGATGCATCCGAGCAGAAGTTGTCGCTGGCGACACTGTTCGATCATCCCCACGGGATCGATCTGGGCGCGCTCAAGCCTAATCTCGCACCACGCCTGAAGACCGACAATCAACGGGTGCAGGCGGCTCCCGCCGCGATTCTCGCTGACCTGGCGCGCTTTGCTGCGTTGCAGGCGCCGGCCGCCGATGAGCTGCTGATGATCGGTCGCCGGCATGTGCGCAGCAACAATTCGTGGATGCACAACTATCATCGGCTGGTGAAGGGCAAGCCGCGCCATCAGTTGCTGATGCACCCGGATGACCTTGCCAGTCGCGGGCTCAGCGATGGTCAGTTGGTGCGCGTCAGTTCGCGGGTCGGGCAGATTGAAGTGGAAGTGCTGGGCAGTGCGGACATGATGAAAGGCGTGGTCAGTCTGCCGCATGGTTGGGGCCACGCGCGGCCCGGGGTGCAGATGGCGATTGCCAGTGGCCAGCCCGGCTCCAGCGCCAACGATCTGACTGACGATTGTCAGCTCGATGAGCTGTCGGGCAACGCGGCGTTGAATGGCGTGCCGGTCACGGTGGCGGCGGCTTGAACAAGTCCGTCGGGGAGACCGAGCAGGGCGCTCGGGATTCCGTTACAATGCGCCACCGTGCCGACCCATGAGTCGGAAAGTTCAGCCGAGGTGCTCCATGGATATCATCGAAACGATTAAAGAGCAGATTGCCAACAACACCATTCTGCTTTACATGAAAGGCTCGCCGAATGCCCCGCAGTGTGGCTTCTCCGCGAAAGCTGCGCAGGCCGTGATGGGCTGTGGCGAGAAGTTCGCCTACGTCGACATCCTGCAGAACCCGGAAATCCGCGCCAACCTGCCGAAGTACGCCAACTGGCCGACTTTCCCGCAACTGTGGGTCGGCGGTGAACTGGTCGGTGGCAGCGACATCATGGCTGAAATGTTTGCCAACGGTGAGCTGCAGACCCTGGTCAAGGAAGCATCCGCCAAGGCTGCTGCGGCCAAGACCGACGCCTGATGCCAAAAGTGCGGAGCGGGCAAGCCCGTTCCCGCACTGGATTTCGCTGAATGCTGAAATCCGGGCAATAAAAAGCCCCGCCTCTCACAAGAGGGCGGGGCTTTTTAGTGTCTGGAGTCTCGGGCGCTAACTTACTCTTCGCCCATCTGCGATTGCAGATAATTCTCAAGACCGACTTTATCGATCAGGCCCAGCTGGGTTTCCAGCCAGTCGATATGTTCTTCTTCGGATTCGAGAATGTCTTCGAGCAGTTCACGGCTGCCGAAGTCGCCAACGGATTCGCAATGCGCGATCGCGGCTTTCAGGTCAGCGTGGCCGGTCTTCTCGATACGCAGGTCGCACTCCAGCATTTCCTTGGTGTGTTCGCCGATGTGCAGCTTGCCCAGATCCTGCACGTTCGGCAGGCCCTCGAGGAACAGGATGCGCTTGATCAGCTTGTCCGCGTGTTTCATCTCGTCGATGGACTCGTGGTACTCGTGCTTGCCCAGCTTGTTCAGGCCCCAGTCTTCATACATGCGCGCATGCAGGAAGTACTGATTGATCGCGACCAGCTCATTGGCAAGGATCTTGTTGAGATGCTGGATGACTGTAACGTCGCCTTTCATGATGGGAGTCCTGCCCTAAGTAGCCGTATATAAGGCAGAGTTTGAGCTTCGTATTTATAAGTGTCAAACCTAAGTTATTGAATAATATATGAAAATTAATCGGAATAAGAATGTTTGTGTTCTGCGTCTAGACGCTAAGCGATTGATTTAAAGGCATAAAAAAACCGGACATAAGTCCGGTTCTTTGAAATGGGGGCTAGTTACGCGGCAGTAAATTCTGCCGGGTAAGGGATCGCGGCCTGGGCGGTTTGCAGCTTGGTCAGGGTTTCGCGAACCACTTCCTTCGCCAGGCAGGCACATTTGCCGCATTGGCTGGCTACGCCGGTGGCCTGACGGACTTCTTTGTAGCTGCAGCAACCTTCATAGATCGCATCGCGGATTTGTCCGTCGGTGACGCCAGTGCAGAGGCAAACATACATAAGGAAGAACCGTCGCTGGTTGTGGCTCAATTGCGATGGATCTTAATGTTAACGAGAATGATTGTCAAAGTGCTTTCCCGGCCCTTTTTGAATGAGTGACCGGTGACTGACGAACGGTGATTAATGGCGATTTGCCCGGCCCCGTAAATGCAGGGGCATGATCCGGGTCGGGCAAAAAACCTTTGAGGACAGGCCAAACGCGCAGTGTATGATGGTCGCCCCTTGCGAAGAGGGTTCGTGTCACAGGGCTGTCGCCTGAGGGTGGCAGGCTGGCCCGAACCTTGAACTTCAAGTTTTTACACCAGGAGATATCAATGAGCGTACTCGTAGGCAAACAAGCCCCTGACTTCACCGTCCCGGCCGTACTCGGCAATGGCGAGATCGTTGACAGCTTCACCCTGTCCTCGGCCATCAAAGGCAAATACGGCCTGGTGTTCTTCTACCCGCTGGACTTCACCTTCGTCTGCCCGTCCGAGCTGATCGCTCTGGACAACCGCATGGCTGACTTCAAGGCTCGCAACGTTGAAGTGGTCGCTGTGTCGATCGACTCGCACTTCACCCACAACGCCTGGCGCAACACCCCGGTCAACAACGGCGGCATCGGCCAGGTGAAATACACCATGGCTGCTGACATGAAGCACGAAATCGCCAAGGCCTACGACGTTGAGTCCGAAGGCGGCGTGGCTTTCCGTGGCGCGTTCCTGATCGACGACAAGGGTGTTGTCCGCTCGCAGATCATCAACGACCTGCCGCTGGGCCGTAACATGGAAGAGCTGATCCGTCTGGTCGACGCTCTGCAATTCCACGAAGAGCACGGCGAAGTCTGCCCTGCCAACTGGAAAAAAGGCGACAAAGGCATGAACGCTTCGCCAGAAGGCGTTGCGGCTTACCTGACCGAGAACGCCGCTGCCCTGTAAGGCATGCGCTTCAAGGCATAAAAAAACCGGCCCATGTGGCCGGTTTTTTTATGCGCGCGGGAAATCAGTCGTCGAAATCTTCCCAGCCGCCCATCTGTTTCCAGCGGTTGACGATGCCGCAGAACAGCTCGGCGGTCTTTTCGGTGTCGTAACGCGCGGAGTGCGCTTCCCGACCGTCGAAATCGATGCCCGCTGCCTGACAGGCTTTCGCCAGTACCGTCTGGCCGTACGCCAGGCCGGCGAGGGTCGCGGTGTCGAAGCTGGAGAACGGATGGAACGGGTTGCGCTTCATGTCCAGCCGCGCGACGGCGGCATTGAGGAAGCCCAGATCGAAACTGCTGTTGTG
This sequence comes from Pseudomonas sp. B2M1-30, assembly GCF_025447575.1. Lineage (NCBI taxonomy): Bacteria > Pseudomonadati > Pseudomonadota > Gammaproteobacteria > Pseudomonadales > Pseudomonadaceae > Pseudomonas > Pseudomonas sp. B2M1-30. The sequence goes on from NZ_JAOEJT010000004.1 coordinate 240,711, forward strand.
CCCGACCAGGATCGCCCGCTTGCAGCCGTTGGCCTTCAGAGCCTTGCGCACGCCACGGAAGATGTCGGTCAGCGCCGTTTCTTCACTGACCGCCATGCGCAGCGGGTGATCGAGTTTGATCCCGGTGAACTCCAGCGCGGCGGCTTCGATGTTGGCGCCTTCGAACGGCTCGACACGGAAGAAGTAGGTGTGATCCGGGTAGACGAAACCCTTTTCATCCATGGCGATGGTGGTCGCGGCAATCTCCAGCAACGCGTCGGTGGCCGAATTGAAGCCACCGGTTTCTACGTCGACGACGACCGGCAGGTAACCGCGAAAGCGCGCTGCCATCGGGTGACGGGAACCGCCGCCACCCCCTTGACCGTCCAGTTCATCGTCGAAATGGTCTTCACTCACGCGTGTTCCTCCAGCAGGCGCCAGCGCAGTTTTTCACCGGCGCGCAGCGGGATGACGGTCAGCTCGCCGAAGGGCAGGCTGCTCGGGGCGGTCCATTCGTCACGAACCAGGGTGATGCGGTCGGTGTTGGCCGGCAGGCCGTAGAAACGCGGGCCGTTGAGGCTGGCGAACGCTTCGAGTTTGTCCAGCGCATTGCGCTGTTCGAACGCTTCGGCATATAGCTCGATGGCAGCGTACGCGGTGTAGCAGCCGGCACAGCCGCAGGCGGCTTCCTTGGCGTGCTGGGCGTGCGGTGCCGAATCGGTGCCCAGGAAGAACTTCGCGCTGCCACTGGTGGCGGCATCGAGCAGGGCTTCCTGATGGGTGTTGCGCTTGAGGATCGGCAGGCAATAGAAGTGCGGGCGGATCCCGCCAACCAGCATGTGGTTGCGGTTGTAGAGCAGATGATGCGCGGTGATGGTCGCGCCGACGTTGGCCGAAGCCTCGTTGACGAACTGCACGGCGTCGCCGGTGGTGATGTGTTCGAACACCACCTTGAGCGTCGGGAAGCGCTCGACGACACGGCGCATGTGTTCGTCGATGAAGATTTTCTCGCGGTCGAACACGTCGACGTCGCCACGGGTGACTTCACCGTGGATCAACAGCGGCATGCCGACTTCGGCCATGGCTTCCAGCGCCGGGAAAATCTTGTCGATGCTGGTGACCCCGGAATCGGAGTTGGTGGTGGCGCCGGCCGGATACAGCTTGGCCGCGTGGACAAAACCGCTGGCCTTGGCTTCACGAATTTCTTCGGGCTGGGTACGGTCGGTGAGGTACAGCACCATCAGCGGTTCGAAACGACTGCCGGCCGGGCGGGCAGCGAGAATCCGCTGGCGATAGCCGTCGGCTTCAGCGGCGTTGCGCACTGGCGGAACCAGGTTGGGCATGATGATTGCGCGACCAAAGGTGCGCGCGACATCCGCAACGGTATTGGTCAACACGGCACCATCGCGAAGATGAATGTGCCAGTCGTCGGGACGCAGCAGGGTCAGGCGGTCGGACATGAGGGGATTCCAGGCGGGTCAAACTGAGGCGAATCCTACCGGAAAAGACTCTTGCAGGCACTCGCTATCAAGTTTTGCGACGAGCGTCCGATATCCCATAGGTATGCCGTAAATGTATGTATCGGTCTTTTTGTTGTAGAAGCCAATGGAGCCTCCCGTGCGCCAGCGTTATTTAGCCTTGCTCAGTGTGTTTGCCAGCCTTCCCGCGATGGCACTGACCTACCAGACCCGTCTGGAGAACATTGAGTGGACGGTCGAAGGCGATAAGTTCGAATGCCGCCTGACGCAGCCGATCACTGATTTCGGCTCGGGCCAGTTCGTGCGTAAGGCCGGTGAACAGGCGACATTCCGCCTGAACGCTTACAACGCGATGCTCGGCGGCGGTTCGGCGACCTTGCTGGCGGCGGCCGCGCCGTGGCAGCCGGGACGCGGTGACCTCAATCTGGGCACGGTTCGGCTGGGTAGCGGCAATGTGCTGTTCAACAGCTCGCAAGCCCAGGCCGGCCAGCTTATCAGCGGTCTGATGGATGGTCGCAGCCCGGTGGTGCGTCACGCGGCGGGCGATGGCCGGGTGTCGGAAGTGCGCCTGTTGCCGGTCAAGTTCAGCAAGGCGTTCAACGACTATCAGACCTGCGTGGCGAAACTGTTGCCGCAGAATTTCGATCAGGTCAAACAGTCGCAGATCGGTTTCCCCGGCGAGGGCATCGAGCTGGATGCCGCCGCACGAGCCAAGTTGCAGGTGATGCTCGAATACATGAAGGCCGATCCGACGGTCAATCACATCGAACTCGACGGTCACTCGGACAACAGCGGCAATCGCCTGACCAACCGTGAGCTGTCGCGCCGTCGCGCGCTGGCGGTGGTCGACTTCTTCAAGGCCAACGGCATTCAGGAATCGCAGATCACCGTGCGTTTCCACGGTGAGCGCTATCCGCTGGTGCCGAACACCAATGCCGCGAACCGGGCGAAGAACCGCCGGGTCAACGTGCATCTGACGCGGGTGGCGCCGGCCGCGGCTCCGGCGCCTCAGGCCAGTACGCCGGCCACGGCGGCGACGACTTCCTGACCCGGCGGTCATCGTCGCGCCCTCGACAGATTCTGTCGCTTTGTCGTCTTAAGCTGTCGCCCCTCTGTAAATTATCGCGTCGGAGCGGTAGACTCCTCGGCTTTCCGTAGAACCCCGTGGAGTGATGGCATGGCGGACGTAAACAAGGTCGTTCTGGCGTATTCCGGCGGCCTGGACACTTCGGTGATCCTCAAGTGGCTGCAGGATACTTATAACTGTGAAGTGGTGACCTTCACCGCTGACCTGGGTCAGGGCGAAGAGGTCGAGCCGGCTCGCGCCAAGGCTCAGGCCATGGGCGTCAAAGAAATCTACATCGACGACCTGCGCGAAGAATTCGTGCGTGACTTCGTGTTCCCGATGTTTCGCGCCAACACCGTTTACGAAGGCGAGTACCTGCTGGGCACTTCCATCGCGCGTCCGCTGATCGCCAAGCGTCTGATCGAAATCGCCAACGAAACCGGCGCCGACGCCATTTCCCACGGCGCCACCGGCAAGGGCAACGACCAGGTGCGTTTCGAGCTGGGTGCCTACGCGCTCAAGCCAGGCGTGAAAGTGATTGCTCCATGGCGCGAGTGGGACCTGCTGTCCCGCGAGAAGCTGATGGACTACGCCGAGAAGCACGCGATCCCGATCGAGCGTCACGGCAAGAAAAAGTCCCCGTACTCGATGGATGCCAACCTGCTGCACATCTCCTATGAAGGCGGCGTGCTGGAAGACACCTGGACCGAGCACGAAGAAGACATGTGGCGCTGGACCGTCTCCCCGGAGAACGCTCCCGACACTGCGCAGTACCTGGAACTGACCTACCGCAACGGCGACATCGTTGCGCTGGACGGCGTCGAGATGACACCGGCCACCGTACTGGCGACCCTGAACAAGATCGGCGGCGCCCACGGTATCGGCCGTCTGGACATCGTTGAAAACCGTTACGTCGGCATGAAGTCCCGTGGCTGCTACGAAACCCCGGGCGGCACCATCATGCTGCGCGCTCACCGCGCCATCGAATCGATCACTCTGGACCGCGAAGTCGCTCACCTCAAAGACGAGTTGATGGCCAAGTACGCCAGCCTGATCTACACCGGCTACTGGTGGAGCCCTGAGCGTCTGATGCTGCAACAGATGATCGACGCTTCCCAGGTCAACGTGAACGGTGTCGTGCGCCTGAAGCTGTACAAGGGCAACGTGATCGTGACCGGCCGCAAGTCCGACGATTCGCTGTTCGACGCCAACATCGCGACCTTCGAAGAAGACGGCGGCGCCTACAACCAGGCCGACGCGGCGGGCTTCATCAAGCTCAACGCGCTGCGCATGCGCATTGCTGCCAACAAGGGCCGCAAGCTGTTCTGATTCCTCGGAACGGGTAGTGAAAAAACGGCCATGTCTTCGGACATGGCCGTTTTTTTATGAATGTCTGTCTGCCGCCGGTTTGGCCGCTCGTTATATCTGCCCGACAATCGTTACTCCGTATGAACGTGTGTTGTAAATAATACAGTGAGTTGTATTGTTGCTCTTCTTTGCGTCTTTGGCGTGTCGTATCAGGTTTTCCTTGAGTAAATTATCTGACATGTCATTGGAAATAATGACCACCAGTCGGGAGTTTCTCCTTGTCGGGTGTCGGATTTTTTCCAGAATGCTTGCAAGGTCGAATTTAAAGTCCAGTTGACGAATATCTATTATTTGCAGGTTGTGCATTGATTCAGGCAAATGAATATGGTGCTGGACGATCAGGTTGATTGCTGCTGCAAGTCTGTCCGGTGGATCCGTTGCAGTGTAAGTTTCATGCCCCATACGAGCGTTCGACGGTCCACTTCGTTTGTTGTCGCGTTCCTGGCGCTCTCTGGCCTTTAGAAAGTTCTTGTCCTTTTCAAAGTCGGAAGGTGAATACAGGGATCGATAGTTGAAATTCAGGGTGATAAAGAAAAGGAACAACAAATAGAACGGAAAGCTGATCAGGAACCAGACGTATATTTCCCTCTCCTTATTCTCCAGGAACGGCAGGGAAACGGCGGCCGAGGTTTCGGAGATGACGGCGAATATGGCGATGACAGTCATCGGGTTGGAAATTTTCTTTTTGATCTTCAGCATGGGCGTGGCTCATCGATAGGGTTATCTCGTTAGTTGTCGGCTGATGGTCGGGGAAGCGTCTATGCAGTTGGGTTCAGTGTTTATCGCAAATACTGTGTTCTGAATAGCGGTGCGTTGTTTCATATCGTTGTGGAAGGAGCGCGGGATTTACAGACAAGGCTTTTAGTTGCCGGGCTGGAAGTCTCATCGCAGACAAGGCGTTATTTCGTCGCTGACAGTTGCCCGAAGTATGGGTATGTCGGATGCGTATGGCGGAAAAAAGACCGGAAATTCTCGTCCAGACCGCAGACTTTTTTGTCGGTGTTATGCACAGGTGCGTTTTTTTGTAGGAATAGTCTTTGTTGGCTGTAGGGAATGTCTCTTGCTGCAAGTCGATCGAAGCAGCGGCATGCCATGGGCGAAATGACTACGTTATTGTGCTGGCTCTAAAAATTCGAACAGCGAAACTGGACTTGCCCATGAATAAAGTGCTGATCGTGGATGATCACCCCGTCATTCGTCTTGCGGTACGTATGCTGATGGAACGTCATGGCTATGAAGTCATTGCCGAAACCGATAACGGAGTGGATGCACTGCAACTTGCCCGGGAACAAATGCCGGATATCGTCATTCTGGATATCGGAATTCCGAAACTTGACGGTCTGGAAGTTATTGCGCGCCTGACCACGACGGCGATGCCATTGAAAGTGCTGGTGTTGACTTCCCAGGCGCCGGGGCATTTTTCCATGCGCTGCATGCAGTCGGGGGCGGCAGGCTATGTGTGCAAGCAACAGGACCTGACCGAGTTGCTCAGTGCGATCAAGGCCGTATTGTCGGGTTACAGCTATTTCCCGAACCAGGCGTTGCATACGGTGCGCACCAGTTTGGGGAATGCCAGTGAAGCGGATATGGTCGATCGGCTTTCCGGGCGCGAAATGATGGTGTTGCAGCAACTGGCCCGGGGCAAGACCAACAAGGAAATCGCCGATGGCATGTTTCTCAGCAACAAAACCGTCAGCACCTACAAGACCCGACTGCTGTTGAAGCTCAATGCACGGTCGCTGGTGGATCTGATCGAACTGGCGCAACGCAACGGGTTGGTCTGAGGGGGACGTGACAGGCACATGGGCTGATCGGATTCAGTTCACGCTGAAAAGTAAAAAGCCTCCGTTTCGGGAGGCTTTCAAATATCAAAGATCAAAATCGTAATCGGCCAATTGCTTTTGCAGTCGGCGCTCCTCCAGCAGGTTGTCGATGGTGCGGCGCTTGCTCAGGTTGGTCTTGGCGACTTCGACCACGGGTTCGGCGTCATCGGCATCCGTGGTGGTGAAGTCATCATCTGCTTCCAATTGCTCTTTGCTGGTACTCATAAAGTCAACTCCAGGCTGAGACTGCCTTTGGCGCTTCTTATATCGATATTCCAGCGAGTGGTAAAAAAGATTTTTTCAATCGAACAATCAATAAAGGTAATAACCGATCAATCGTCCGAGGTTTTGTGTTTGTACTCGCACAAGTCCTCGATCCGACAGCTACCGCAGCGTGGCTTGCGCGCCAGGCACACGTAGCGGCCGTGAAGAATCAGCCAGTGATGGGAATCGAGCAGGTATTCCTTGGGCACAAACTTCATCAGCTTGTTTTCCACCTCGACCACGTTTTTCCCCGGCGCGATGCCGGTGCGATTGCTGACCCGAAAAATATGCGTGTCGACCGCCATGGTCAGTTGTCGGAAAGCGGTGTTGAGCACCACGTTGGCGGTTTTTCGGCCGACGCCCGGCAGCGCTTCGAGTTCTTCGCGGGTCTGCGGGACTTCGCTGTCATGACGCTCGACCAGCAAGCGGCAAGTCTCGATGACATTCTTGGCTTTGCTGTTATAGAGGCCGATGGTCTTGATGTACTCCGACAAACCCTCGACACCCAATGCGTGAATCGCCGACGGCGTGTTGGCCACCGGAAACAGTTTGGCCGTCGCCTTGTTGACTCCGACGTCGGTCGATTGCGCCGAAAGAATCACCGCAATCAACAGTTCGAAAGGCGAGGAATACGCCAGCTCGGTCTTCGGTTCCGGGTTGTCTTCATGGAGCCTGCGGAAAATTTCCAGACGTTTTGCGGCATTCATGGGTGAGGCGATTCCTTGGAGGGAGCGGTAGGGCGAGTCCAGGCCTGGCAAGCGGCGAGCAGCAATCCCAGCAGAATGAAACCACCGGCAGTTATCGTCGCCAGCGGCAAGCCTGCGCTGAACAACACCAGGCCCTGCCAGTGTTCGGAGAGATGACGACCGATGCTGCCGTGACCGATCGATTCGCGCAACAAGGCCAGTAGCACCAGCAAGCCGGCAAATTGTACGCAGCGCTTCAGTCGTGTGCTCAGCGCTTGGCGGAAGAATCCGTTATGTTCCAGCACGACGCATTGCAACGCGAGCAGGCCGATATAGAGCTCGACGCTCTGCTGCCATGGCAAGGACCAGCGCTGCAAGAGGATAGCGAAGCAACTGCTCAGAGTGGCGGCCAAAATCACACTGGCCAGCAACAGGCTCTGAGGCGTCAGTCGCAAGCGTAACGGCCGCATGCTCACGCCGTAGGCGCCGATCACGGCGGTAAACATCAACAGCGTTGCCAATGCATCCCGCAGCGATCCCGTGGCACCGAGCAGCAAGACCAGCATCAGTGAGTTGACCAGCGTCGCCGGGTTTTTCATGTGCCGCTCCCCAGCAATATCGACCGGTGTTCGTCGAAATAGCGCAGCGCGTCGTGGATGGCATGGATGGCTGCTCGCGAAGTGATGGTCGCGCCAGCCATCTGATCGAATTGTCCTTGATCCTTTTTCAGCGCCCAGCCCGCATCGGCGGGATCTGTGCGCGACTTGCCGGTAAACCGTTGCAGCCAGGCATTCGGCCAGTCACCGAGATGACCGCCCAGCGCCGGCGTCTCGGATTGCGCGAGGGTTTTCACCCCAAGCAACCGGCCGTTGGGGTCGATGGCAATCAACAGCTCGATGGTGCCGGAGTAACCTTGCGTCTGGCTGCGCAACAAGACTGCGACGCTCTGCCCGTTGCGAGTCGCCCGATAGCCGCCCAGCAACCGGCTGTGGTCGAGATCGACAGCGGCCAGTGGCAGCGGTTGTTCCAGCGGCTGATTGTCATAGCTGTCGGAGGCCAGGACGTCGAGCAGCTTGCGGCTGTCGATCAGGCGTTGTTCGGCGGCTATCTGCGGTGCGCTGCTGCGTTGCACGAACCAGGTCAGACCAAGGCCTGCCGCCGCCAACAGCAAAATGGCCAGTGCGCTCGCCGTTCGGTTCATGGTGTCACCTGCTGCTGGCGACGGTTGGCGAAGCGCTCGAGGGCGGGTACGCAGAGGTTCATCAACAGCACCGCGAACGCCACACCGTCAGGGTAGCCGCCCCAGGTGCGAATCAGGTACGTCAGGCAACCCACGCCGACGCCGAACAACAGGCGCGCGAGGGGGCTTTTGGCGCCGGACACCGGTTCGGTGATGATGAAAAATGCACCGAGCATGGTCGCGCCGCTCAGCAGGTGAAACAGGGGTGAGCCGTGGGAGTCGGACCCCGAGCCGTTCCAGCACAGCAGACTGACGACGAACAGGCTGGCGAGCATGCCGACCGGTGCCTGCCAGCCGAACACCCGACGCTGCAGAAGCAGCAGCCCGCCGGCAAGAAAGGCGAGGTTCACCCATTCAACCCCGTGACCGCCGAAGCGGCCGAACGCCGGGTTGCCGGCAAACAACTCGTCGATGGTCAGGCTCTTGTTGATCCGCAGGCTGTCCAGCGCTGTGGCCTGAACCCAGGCATCCGGTGCCTGGCCCAGGTTGAAAACCTGCTGCACGGCGCTGGTCAAATCCATGCTGTGGGCCGGCCATTGAGTCATCGGCTGTGGGAACAACACCATCGCCAGGGCGAAGCCGAGCATCGCCGGATTGAACGGGTTTTTGCCGACGCCGCCATACAGATGCTTGCCGAGCAGCAAGCCCGAAGCGATCGCGGTGACCGTCAGCCACCACGGGCAATACGGTGGCAGGGCCACCGCCAGAAGCGTGGCGCTGACCACGGCACTGCCATCGGTCAGCGTCGGGCGCAGCGGCTGGCGACGCAGATGAATCACAGCGGCCTCGACCGCCAGCGCGGTGGCGACCGATAGCAACAAGTTGATCAACACTCCCCAGCCGTAAAACCAGAAAAGGGCCAGCAACCCCGGCAGCGTCGCCAGCAAAACCAGCTTCATTGCCTGTTGCAGACGCTCGTCCCGGCTTTCAAGGGGTGACATGAGCTTGTACCTGGCGTTCGGCCTCTTGCAGGCGTGCGCGGGCTTTTTCCAGTGCTTCGGTGGCCGAGTCGGCGTGTCGCTCGAGTTTGTTGAGGTCGGCGCGGGCGTAGGCCAATTCGGTTTTCAACTGACGAAGACGCGCGTCGATCGGGCGTTTTTCGACACGTACCAGGTCGGGTTGCGGTTGATCGCTGGCCGCCTCCGCGTCGTGCAGGGCTTGTTCAGCGTCGCGCAAGGCCTGTTCGAGGCCGGCGAGTTGCTCCGCTGGAGCTTGTGCCGTCTGCGCCTTTTTCAATTCGGCACGGCGCATCGCCAACTGGATTTTTGCCCGTTTCAGCTCGGCGTCTTTTATCGGCGCCGGAGCCGCCGCAGTGGGGCCGGGAACAGCCTGGCTTTCCAGTTTTTCCAGGGCCTGCTCGGCGGCGTCGAATTGCTGTTGCAGCACAATCAATTGCGCTTGCTGGTCGAACGTCGGCGGATGACCGAAGGCTTTCAGCGATTTGTGCAGCTGCGCGCGGCTCATCGCGACATCGATTTTGGCTTTTTTCAATGCCGCGTCGGCGGTCGCGGCTTTCTGTGCGCGCACCCGTTCCAGCGCGGCCTGTACCGGGTCGAGTGTGGCGGTTTCGACCTGTACGGTTTTCTTGGCTCGAGCCTCGCGCTCGGCCTGTTTCTGCTGTTCTTCCCGTTGCAGCCGGGTATTGCGCCGTTCGAAGCGTTGCCGGGCGTGATTGCGTTTGGCGGTGCGGGCCTGTTGGTCTTCGAGGCTGCCGAGCAGGCCGCCGATCACCGGCAATGTGCCCGGCGGCAGCGGGTGCATCTCGATGCAATCGACCGGGCAGGGCGCCACGCACAGATCGCAACCGGTGCATTCGTCGATGAGTACGGTGTGCATCAGTTTGGCCGCGCCCACAATGGCGTCGATCGGGCAGGCCTGGATGCACTTGGTACAGCCGATGCACTCGGCCTCGCGGATGTAGGCGACCTGGGGCGGTGCCGAACCGCGACTGATGTCCAGTTCCAGCACCGGAATTTTCAGCAGCTCGGCCAGAGCATCGATGGTTTCGTCACCACCCGGCGGGCATTTGTTGATCGGTTCCCCGGCAGCGATCCCTTCGGCGTACGGCTTGCACCCGGGATGGCCGCATTTGCCGCATTGGGTCTGCGGCAGCAGGGCGTCGATATGTTGAATCAGACTCATGTTTTGATCAGTCCACTGAATCCGAGAAAAGCCACGGCCAGCAATCCGGCGCCGATCAATTGGATCGGCAGGCCGCGAAAGGGCAGGGGAATATCGTTGTCGGCGGTGCGTTCACGCAAGTCGCTGAACAGACTCAACACCAGCCAGAAACCCAGGCCGGCACCAAGGCTCAGCGCCAGTGCGTGCGGCAGCCCCTTGTCAGCCTGCGCATTCATCAGCGTCAGCCCGAGCACGCCGGCATTGCCCAGCAACAGCGGCCACAAACCGTCGAAGGGCAGGTTCGGCAGCCAGCGCGCCAGCTGTTTCAGCAACGGCGCAATCAGCAGCACGCTGAGCGGCAGGAACACGAACAGACGCAACGCCTCCAGTTGCAGCGGCACCAGCAGCCAGTGCCAGAGCGCGTAGCCGATCACGCCGACGACCAGCATCAGGCAGGCAGTCGCCAGGCCCAGCGCATGCACTTTGCTTCGCTCGCCCGCCAGCAGCGGATCGACGCCCAGCGGCCAGTGCAACACGAAGTTGTTGATCAGTGCAGCACTGAACAGCGTTAGCACGAATTCGGTCATGGTTCTGCCGGCAGGAACGGGCGTGTGTCACTTAAGGTTAGGCATTATCCGGCACGCGCGGAGGGTCGGCCAGATATGAAAAATCCCACAGGCGCACGGGGCGCGCCTGTGGGATCGATCGGCAACCTGGCGTTACTTGATGCGCTGACCCGGCTTGGCGCCGCTGTCCGGGCTCAGCAGGTAGATTTCTTCACCGCCAGGGCCGGCCGCCATCACCATGCCTTCGGAAATGCCGAACTTCATTTTCCGTGGCTTGAGGTTGGCGATCATCATGGTCAGGCGACCATCGAGCTTGGACGGGTCCGGGTAAGCGCTCTTGATCCCGGAGAACACGTTGCGTTGCTCGTCACCGATATCGAGGGTCAGGCGCAGCAGCTTGTCGGCGCCCTCCACGGCTTCGGCCTTGACGATCAGCGCCACGCGCAGGTCGACGGCGGCGAAGGTGTCGAAGTCGATTTCCGGCGACAGCGGATCCTTGGCCAGTTCGCCGTTGCCCGCCGGTGCGGCGCCGGTGTCGGTCTGGCTGGCGGTCAGGTCTTCCTTCGAGGCGTCGGTCATGGCTTGCACTTTTACCGGGTCGATGCGGGTCATCAGTGGCTTGAACTCGTTCAGCTGATGATTGGCCAGCAGGGTGGTGTGGTCGTTCCAGGTCAGCGGGGCGACGTTGAGGAACGCCTCGGCATCGGCGGCCAGCAGCGGCAGCACCGGTTTGAGGAAGATCACCAGTTGGCGGAACAGGTTGATGCCGGTGGCGCAGATCGCCTGGACTTCATCCTGCTTGCCTTCCTGCTTGTTCAGCGACCACGGCGCCTTGTCGGCGATCCAGGCGTTGGCGCGGTCGGCCAGGGCCATGGTTTCGCGCATCGCGCGGGCAAAGTCACGGGCTTCATAGGCGTCGGCGATGCTCGGCGCGGCGGCCAGGAACGCTTCGGTCAGCTCGGGCGCGGCGTTGTTGTCGACCAGCAGGCCGGCGTTGCCCTTGTGGATGAACCCGGCGCAACGGCTGGCGATGTTGACCACTTTGCCGACCAGGTCGGAGTTGACCTTCTGCACGAAGTCTTCGAGGTTCAGGTCGAGGTCATCGACGCCACGGCCCAGCTTGGACGCGTAGTAATAGCGCAGGTATTCCGGCGACAGGTGATCCAGGTAGGTGCGCGCCTTGATGAAGGTGCCACGGGACTTGGACATCTTCTGGCCGTTGACGGTCAGGTAGCCGTGTACGTTGATCCCGGTCGGCTTGCGGTAGCCGGCGCCTTCGAGCATGGCTGGCCAGAACAGGGCGTGGAAGTTGACGATGTCCTTGCCGATGAAGTGGTACAGCTCGGCGGTGGAGTCCTTGCCCCAGAACGCGTCGAAGTCCAGTTCCGGCGTGCGGTTGCACAGGTTCTTGAAGCTGGCCATGTAGCCGATCGGCGCATCCAGCCACACGTAGAAGTACTTGCCCGGCTCGTCGGGGATCTCGAAGCCGAAGTACGGCGCATCGCGGGAGATGTCCCACTGTTGCAGGCCGGCGTCCAGCCACTCGGCGATCTTGTTGGCGACGGCGTCCTGCAAGGTGCCGCTGCGGGTCCAGGTCTGCAGCATCTGCTGGAAGTCCGGGAGCTTGAAGAAGAAGTGCTGGGAATCCTTGAGCACCGGGGTGGCGCCGGAGATTGCCGACTTCGGATCCTTCAGGTCGGTCGGCGCGTAGGTCGCGCCGCACTTTTCGCAGTTGTCGCCGTACTGGTCTTCGGTGCCACATTTCGGGCAGGTGCCCTTGATGAAGCGGTCGGCCAGGAACATTTTCTTTTCCGGGTCGAAATACTGGGTGATCGAGCGCGTGGCGATGTGCCCGGCGTCACGCAGCTTGAGGTAGATCTGGCTCGACAGCTCACGGTTTTCTTCGGCGTGAGTGGAGTGGAAGTTGTCGAAGTCCACCAGGAAGTCGGCGAAGTCGCCGCTGTGTTCGGCCTGGACGTTGGCGATCAGCTGTTCCGGGGTGATGCCTTCCTTTTCCGCGCGCAGCATGATCGCCGAACCATGGGCGTCGTCGGCGCAGACGTAGATGCATTGATTGCCGCGATGCTTCTGGAAGCGCACCCACATATCGGTCTGGATGTATTCCAGCATATGGCCAAGGTGGATCGAACCGTTGGCGTAGGGCAGGGCGCTGGTGACGAGGATCTTGCGTGGCTCGGACATGGGGCTTCGCTACTTGATGAAACGGAGGTCGGCCACTATAAAGCGCCGGGAAAGATATTTCACCCCTGCAAATCGTTGCCGGACATGCCGTCCGCCGGGCAGAAGGGGTAGGATAGCCGCCATCTTTTCCCAGTCTTGTTATCGGAGTTGCCCATGAGCGCCGTCACTCGCGCAGCGGTGGAAGCCGTCCTCAGCCAATACACCGACCCTTACCTGAACCAGGATCCGGTCAGCGCCGGTTGCGTGCGCCAGATCGAGATCCAGGGCGACCGCGTCAGCGTGCAACTGGAAATCGGCTATGCCGCCGGTCTGTTCAAGAGCGGTTGGGCGCAACTGCTGCAACTGGCGATCGAAAATCTCGAGGGCGTGGTCAGCGCCAAAGTTGAAGTCAACAGCGTGATCGCCGCGCACAAGGCCCAGGCGCAGATTCCGGGCCTGGCAAACGTCAAGAACGTCGTGGCCGTGGCCTCCGGCAAGGGCGGCGTGGGCAAATCGACCACCGCCGCCAACCTCGCTCTGGCACTGGCTCGCGAGGGCGCCAGGGTGGGGATTCTCGATGCCGACATCTATGGCCCGAGCCAGGGCATCATGTTCGGCATTCCCGAGCGCACCCGCCCCGAGGTCAAGGACCAGAAGTGGTTCGTGCCGATCAAGGCCCACGGCGTGGAAGTCATGTCGATGGCGTTCCTGACCGACGACAACACGCCGATGGTCTGGCGCGGGCCGATGGTCTCCGGCGCACTGTTGCAACTGGTCACGCAGACGGCCTGGGGCGACCTGGACTATCTGGTGATCGACATGCCGCCAGGCACTGGCGACATCCAGTTGACCCTGGCGCAGAAAGTCCCGGTGGCCGGTGCGGTGATCGTCACCACGCCGCAGGACCTGGCGCTGCTCGATGCCCGCAAAGGCGTGGAAATGTTCCGCAAGGTCAACATTCCGGTGCTGGGCGTGGTGGAGAACATGGCCGTGCACATCTGCTCGAACTGCGGGCATGCCGAGCATCTGTTCGGTGAGGGCGGCGGTGAGAAACTGGCGACCCAGTACGGCGTCGAACTGCTGGCCTCGCTGCCGCTGTCGATGCTGATCCGCGAGCAGGCCGATGGTGGCAAGCCGACGGTGATTTCCGAGCCGGATAGCCAGATTGCGATGGTCTACCAGGAACTGGCCCGCCACGTCGGCGCGCGCATCGTGTTGCAGGAAGCGGCGAGCCCGGCGATGCCGAACATCACCATCAGCGACGATTGATGCCTGTGGTTTAAACAAAAACGCCCCGGTGCCTGTGCACCGGGGCGTTTTTCATTGCGCGACAGAAGTCAGATCCGCAACCCGCCATCCATCTCCAGAATCCGGCCGGTGTAGTAGTCATTCTCGAAGATGTACGCCGCCGAATGGGCGATCTCTTCCGGTTTGCCCATGCGCTTGAGCGGGATGCCGGAGGTCATCTTCTCCAGCGCTTCCGGTTTCATGCCCAGGGTCATTTCGGTTTCGATGAAGCCTGGCGCGATGCCGGCCACGCGAATCCCGTAGCGCGCCAGTTCCTTGGCCCAGGTCACGGTCGCTGCGGCGACGCCGGCCTTGGCGGCGGAGTAGTTGGTCTGGCCGACGTTGCCCGCACGGGAAATCGACGAGATATTGATGATCGCGCCGCTGTTCTTCAGCTCGACCATTTTTGCCGCCACCTCACGGGTGCAGAGGAACACGCCAGTCAGGTTGACGTCGATCACCGCCTGCCACTGGGCCAGGCTCATCTTGGTCATTTCGCCGTCCTTGACCTTGAGCAGCAGGCCATCGCGCAGAATCCCGGCGTTGTTGATCAGGCCGTGGATCGCGCCGAAGTCTTCGGCGACCTGGGCGACCATGTGGGTCACCTGCTCTTCATTGGCGACGTTGCACAGATAGCTGCGTGCCTCGACACCCTTGGCCTTGCAGGCGGCCACGGCGGCGTCGAGCTTTTCCTGATTCAGATCGACCAGCGCCAGCTTCGCGCCCTTGCCGGCGAAATACTCCGCCATGGAGCGGCCCAAACCCTGGCAACCGCCGGTGATAATGATTACTTTGTCGTTGAGTTGCATTCGCATGCCCCGATAGCAGGTCAGAGTGGTGTCCTTCGCGGAGCCTCTCGATCTGCGCCTGGCCTGGCCGGTTGCACATGAGAATTGCCCCGATGGCGTGATCGGTACTTATCCCGGGCGCCTGTCCGTTTTTTCGACGGATTCTATTCAAGGAGTCATAAATTGAGCGTTGAAGCGGCTAAGCATGCACGAGAATTGCTCCTCAAGGAATACCGTGGAGTGCTCTCGACCCACTCCAAATCGATGCCCGGTTTTCCGTTCGGCTCCGTGGTTCCGTACTGCCTGGATGACCTGGGCCGACCGCTGATCCTGATCAGCCGCATCGCCCAGCACACCCACAACCTGCAAAAGGATCCCAAGTGCTCGCTGCTGGTCGGCGAGCGCGAGGCTGAAGACGTGCAGGCCGTGGGTCGCCTCACCTATCTGGCCGAGGCGCAGAAGCTCGAAGATGCCGCCGCCATCGAAGCCGCCGCCGAGCGCTACTACCGTTATTTCCCCGATTCGCAGAATTATCACAAGGCCCACGATTTCGATTTCTGGGTGCTCAACCCGGTACGCCACCGCTACATCGGCGGCTTCGGGGCGATCCACTGGATCGAACACCTGACCCTGGCCAACCCGTTCGCCGGCAAGGCCGAGATCAGCATGGTCGAACACATGAACAGCGATCACGCCAAGGCCATCGCCCATTACGTCGACCTCGCCGGGTTGCCGAAGACCGTGCCGGCACAACTGGCCGGAATCGACACCGAAGGCATGCATCTGCGCATCGGCCAGGGGTTGTACTGGTTGCCGTTTCAAACGCCTTGTAATACGCCGACACAAGTCCGGGAGGCCTTGGTTTCTCTGGCTCACGCCGAACATTGGCCAAAAAATGAGGTGGCCGGCGCTTGAATTCACGAAAGGGCGACGTCATCTAAGGCTTACTGCAAGGCATTTCTTGCGTTGAGGAAATTTTGATGCGCCCTTTTTTGTTGCTCTTTCTGCTGTTTCCAGTGCTGGAGCTGTTCGTATTCGTCAAAGTCGCAGGTTCCATCGGGTTTTTCCCGGCCCTGCTGCTGATCATTCTCGGCTCGATGTTCGGTGTCTTCGTACTCCGCGTCGCCGGACTGGCAACCGCGCTGCGTGCCCGTGAAAGCCTGAACCGTGGCGAGTTGCCCGCGCAGACCATGCTCGAAGGTCTGATGCTGGCGTTGGCCGGCGGTCTGTTGATCCTGCCGGGTTTCATCAGCGATGTGGTCGGCCTGGTGATGCTGTTGCCGTTCAGCCGTCGTTTGCTGGCGAACAAAATGCGTCAGCGTGCCGAGGAACAAGCCATGCGTCAGCGCGCATTCGCCGACGACCTGCAACCCCGTGGCGGACCTGCACCGCGCGAGCCGCTGGGCCGCGAACCGACGGTGATCGAAGGCGAGTTCGAACACCGCGACAACAAATGACACTGGCATCGACACGGCACCTTCGGGTGCCGTGATCGTTTCCGGCTGGTGCTTGTGAAACGTCGCGATGAAATTTTTTCTGCCCCGCCCTTGTAATAAGCTTATGCGCCCTTATGTATCGGTCACCGAAAGGTTTCCGGTATTCAGACCGGACAGACTTCCGCGTCTCGCTCGACGAGGCGCAACCGGCGAAGGCCGGATTCGATAAACCCGCCGGGACTACACCGGCCGATGAAAACCACAATTAGGAGAGATCGACAATGAAGCTTCGTCCTCTGCATGACCGCGTCGTCATCCGTCGCAGCGAAGAAGAAAAGAAAACCGCTGGCGGTATCGTCCTGCCAGGTTCGGCTGCCGAAAAAGCCAACCACGGTGAAATTCTCGCTGTAGGCCCGGGCAAGACCCTGGAAAACGGTGAAGTGCGTGCACTGTCCGTGAAGGTCGGCGACAAGGTTGTGTTCGGTCCTTACTCCGGCAGCAACACTGTGAAAGTCGACGGCGAAGACCTGCTGGTAATGGGCGAGAACGAAATCCTCGCTGTTATCGAAGGCTGATACCCCGTTCAGTTTCCCGCTACTACAAAGTATTCAAGGAATATCGATCATGGCTGCTAAAGAAGTTAAATTCGGCGATTCCGCCCGCAAGAAAATGCTCGTTGGTGTCAACGTCCTGGCTGACGCGGTAAAAGCGACCCTCGGCCCGAAAGGCCGTAACGTGATCCTCGAGAAGAGCTTCGGCGCTCCGACCATCACCAAGGACGGCGTTTCCGTCGCCAAAGAAATCGAACTGGAAGACCGTTTCGAAAACATGGGCGCGCAGCTGGTCAAAGACGTTGCCTCCCGTGCCAACGACGACGCCGGTGACGGCACCACCACCGCGACCGTTCTGGCTCAGGCCATCGTCAACGAAGGCCTGAAAGCCGTCGCTGCCGGCATGAACCCGATGGACCTCAAGCGCGGCATCGACAAGGCGACCATCGCTGTCGTCAAAGAGCTGAAAGCGCTGTCCAAGCCATGCGCTGACACCAAGGCTATCGCTCAGGTAGGCACCATCTCCGCCAACTCCGACAACTCCATCGGCGATATCATTGCCGAAGCCATGGAAAAAGTCGGTAAAGAAGGCGTGATCACCGTTGAAGAAGGCTCGGGCCTGGAAAACGAACTGTCGGTTGTAGAAGGCATGCAGTTCGACCGTGGCTACCTGTCCCCGTACTTCGTCAACAAGCCGGACACCATGGTTGCCGAGCTCGACGGCCCGCTGATCCTGCTGGTCGACAAGAAGATCTCGAACATCCGCGAAATGCTGCCAGTGCTGGAAGCCGTTGCCAAAGCCGGCCGCCCACTGCTGATCGTGGCCGAAGACGTTGAAGGCGAAGCCCTGGCGACTCTGGTTGTGAACAACATGCGTGGCATCGTCAAAGTCGCAGCCGTCAAGGCTCCGGGCTTCGGCGACCGTCGCAAGGCCATGCTGCAGGACATCGCCGTTCTGACCGGCGGTACCGTAATCTCCGAAGAGATCGGCCTGAGCCTGGAAAGCACCACCCTGGAGCACCTGGGCAACGCCAAGCGCGTCACCCTGTCCAAGGAAAACACCATCATCGTTGACGGCGCTGGCGTTCAGGCTGACATCGAAGCGCGTATCGCTCAGATCCGTGCCCAGGTTGCCGAGACTTCCTCGGACTACGACCGTGAAAAACTGCAAGAGCGTCTGGCCAAGCTGTCCGGCGGCGTTGCAGTGATCAAGGTTGGCGCTGGTTCCGAAGTTGAAATGAAAGAGAAGAAAGCCCGCGTTGAAGACGCCCTGCACGCTACCCGTGCAGCCGTTGAAGAAGGCGTGGTGCCTGGCGGTGGCGTTGCACTGATCCGTGCTTTGCAAACCCTGTCGGATCTGAAAGGCGACAACGCCGATCAGAACGTCGGTATCGCTGTACTGCGTCGCGCTATCGAAGCGCCGCTGCGCCAGATCGTTGCCAACTCCGGCGACGAGCCAAGCGTGGTTGTCGACAAGGTCAAGAACGGCCAGGGCAGCTTCGGCTACAACGCCGCCACCGGCGAATACGGCGACATGATCGAAATGGGCATCCTGGACCCAACCAAGGTCACCCGTTCGGCTCTGCAAGCTGCATCGTCGATCGGCGGTCTGATCCTGACCACCGAAGCTGCTGTTGCTGATGCACCGAAGAAAGAAGGTGCAGCTGGCGGCGGCATGCCAGACATGGGCGGCATGGGTGGCATGGGCGGCATGATGTAAGCCAGCCTTACCCCTGTACGAAAAACCCCGCCTGCGTTAGCAGGCGGGGTTTTTTATTGCCCGCATTTCAGGTTTGTATCCACCCCTTTGGGAGCAAGCCTGCTCCCAAAGGTTTCCAGTGTTCAGGCATTGACCGGTTGTGCATTGACCGCCGCTTCAGCCCTGGTCGCCGGTCGATACAGAACCCAGTAATACGACCCCAGGCAAATCAGCCAGCAGAAGATCGCCGTCCACACGTTGTGCGAAAAGAAGTGCGCGCCCTGCATCATCCGGCTGATCGAAAATATCGAACCCAAAGCGAAGGCGAAGATAAACGCCTGTCGTGCCAGCCGAGGGCGACGGTCGCGCAGTACGAAGAACAGCGCGAACAGGGTGAAACCGGTTGCCGCATGGCCGCCGGGCCAGCAACGGCCGGGCTTGTCGGTCGGCGGGCGATGATCCAGCAGTTTGCTGTAGGTTTCATGGCCGCCGAATTGCTCCAGGCTCCACGGACATTGCACGGCGGTCACGGCTTTCATCGGCGTCACAAATGACGTGGCCAGGCCCAGCGACAGCACCAGGCAGCCCAGTTCACGCTTGAACGGTTTCACCCGCTGGATGAAAAACGCAGCGATGAAACCGATGACCGCGAAGGCCGAAAAGCCGATCACCACCTGTTTGGCGCGGTCGTGAAGGATGTTTTCCAGGAAGTAACTGTGACGGCCGATGAAGTCTCCGGCGGCCGGGTCATAGAACAACCGGGCCAGGTCCATATCCAGATCGGTCAGTTCGAGCAAGACCAGAATCAACGCCGCCACGGCGGGTATTCCCAGGCACAACCAGAAGTTCAACGGGCGAGGGGCAGGACGTACAACGCTTGATGACATGAGGTTTCCACTGCAAATGAAAACGCCCCGGGGCATCAGCCCGGGGCGGTTCGATTAACGGTCGCTGACTTGGTCGACGCCCTCCTTGGGCGGTCTCCAGCCAAGCAGCTGTTGCTTGAAGCCATAACTGGCGGATTGGTAATAGGTGATGGCGCGACGGATCAGCGGGTCGTCGCTGTTGACCCGGGATTCGCGGCTTTCGGTCAGCGCGTCGTCATGCCGGCGCAGGCCCTGACGGGGGCTGAGGATCGCCAGATCCTTACCGTCGAACAGTCCCAGGTGCTGATAGTTGCCGACCACGACCCGTGGCGGCAGCGGATTGTCCTGGAGCAGATTGCGGCCGAAAAACGTCGATTGGTAATCCAGGTTCAGCAGCCCCAGCAGGGTTGGCGCCAGGTCGATCTGGCTGGCCAGTTGTGCGTTTTCACGCGGCTCGATCAGCTTCGGCGCGTAGACGAACAGCGGGATCTGATAGTTGGTGATCGGCAGGTCTTCCTTGCCCGCGCTGCCGGCGGTGTGGTCGGCGACGAAGATGAAGATCGTATTATCGAACCACGGTTTCTGCCGCGCCTGCTCCAGGAACTGGCCGATGGCGTAATCGGTGTACTTCACCGCGCCGTCACGCCCGTTGCCGGACTTGATGTCGATCCGGTTGTCCGGGTAGGTGTAAGGACGATGGTTGGAGGTGGTCATCAGTTGCAGCAGGAACGGCTGGTTTTTCGCGTAATCGGCATCCGCCAGTTTCAGGGTCTGTTTGTACAGATCCTCGTCGGCCATGCCCCAGGCGTTCTTGAAGTGAATTTCCGACTCATCGACGCTGCTCTGGTCGACGACGCGATAGCCGTTGCCGCTGAAGAACGCGTTCATGTTGTCGAAGTAACCACGCCCGCCGTAGACGAACACGCTGTCATAACCCACGGCACTGAGCTGCTGGCCGAGGCTGGCGAAGCCGCTTTCACGGCCGATGCGCTTGACGATCGAGCGGCCCGGCGTCGGCGGAATGGCCAGGGTAATGGCTTCCAGGCCACGGTCGGTGCGGGTGCCGGTGGCGTAGAAGTTGTTGAAGTACAGGCTCTGTTTGCGCAAGACGTCCAGGTTGGGCGTCAGGTTGCGTTGGTCGCCGTTGCTGCCCATGTATTTGGCGCTGAAACTTTCGATGGTCACCAGCACGATGTTCGGTTTGCGTAGCGTGCCGGGGTTGTCGATCATCCGGCGGATGTCCTCCGGGTCCTGGCCGACGAAGCGCGCATTGGGCTCGTTGAGTTCGGCACGAATCTGACTGGCGACCTTTTCCGGCGCCAGGGTGCTGTAGAACTGGCTGTAGTCCAGTTCATTGTTGCGGAACGCGGCGAAGAATTGATAAGGACCATTGCTCGCCAGTTCGTTCTGATAGGCATTGCCGCCCTGGGCGCGCGGGGCGTCCTGGCTGAGCAGTTGCAGGCTCAGGCTGGCGACGACCAGCAGCGCGAGGGCATTGAGCAGGCGTCGGCGCAGTGGCGGCAGCGGGGCGTTCAGCGCTGCATTGAAGGGTTTGCCCAGCGCCAGGCTGAGCACCACGGCCAGCACCGCGAGGATGCTGAGCAAGGTGCCGATCGGGTACGACTCCAGCACGTTGTTCAGCACTTCATCGGAATACACCAGATAGTCGACGGCGATGAAGTTGAAGCGCACGCCGAACTCATCCCAGAACAGCCATTCGGCGGTTGCGGTAAACAGCATGGCGAACAGGCTGACGGTCAACAGGCCACGGAGGAACCAGCGATGACCGCGACGGCGCCACAGTCCCGGCGGGCACAGCAGCAGATACAGCCCCAGTGGCAGGGCGGCATAGGCGAGGAAACCCAGGTCATACAGCAGGCCGATACCGAATACGGAAAACGCTCCGCCGCCGGCCTCATCCAGATGAGTCAGCAACAGCACGGTTCGCGTCAGGAGAAACACCACCAGCCAGGCACCGGTGACCAGCAACAGAAAGCGCATGGGCGCCGTCTTGAGAAAATCCATTGTCTACATTCCTTATATCTAATGGCGCGAGAGTTTCGCGTTGGCACTGTAGTCAGGTTGTGAACCGATAGTGAAAAACTTGTTAAGGATTAAATTTGCCTGAAAGACCTGTTCCAAGCGGCTTGCAGCCCTAGCCCTGAGGCGGCGTTGGCCTTAAGCTGCGCGGGCCATGACGGACGTTACCCTGTACGGAGGAGATGCCCATGCGAATTCTATTGGTCGAAGACAACCGCGATATCCTGGCCAATCTGGCCGATTACCTGGGCCTCAAGGGCTATACCGTCGATTGCGCCCAGGACGGTCTGTCAGGCCTGCATCTGGCGGCCACCGAGCATTACGACCTGATCGTGCTCGACATCATGCTGCCGGGGATCGACGGCTATACCCTGTGCAAACGCCTGCGCGAGGATGCCCGGCGCGACACGCCGGTGATCATGCTCACCGCCCGCGATCAACTGGATGATCGCTTGCAAGGCTTCAAGTCCGGGGCTGACGACTATCTGGTCAAACCGTTCGCGCTGTCCGAGCTGGCGGCGCGGGTCGAGGCGGTGATGCGCCGTACCCAGGGTGGTGGCCGGCGTGCGTTGCAGGTCGCCGACCTGAGCTACGACCTCGACACCCTGGAGGTGACCCGTGAAGGCAAGCTGCTCAAGCTCAACCCGGTCGGCCTCAAGCTGCTGGCGGTGTTGATGCAGAAGAGCCCGCACGTCTTGCGCCGGGAAATCCTCGAAGAGGCCTTGTGGGGCGATGACTGCCCGGACAGCGACAGTCTGCGCAGTCATGTCCATCAGTTGCGCCAGGTGATCGACAAACCGTTCGCCAAACCGCTGCTGCATACCGTGCATGGCGTGGGCTATCGCCTGGCCGAGGGGCGTGATGGAGTTTAAGCAAAGCCTTGCCCAGCGGATCATCATCGCCTTTGCGCTGATGAGCGCACTGGTGGCCGGGGCTTTTGCCATGGGCATCGTCGCGACCGTGCATCTGGTGGAAGAAAAACTGATTTCCGCCGGGCTGGGGGGCGACTTGCAGCGACTGCTGCTGATGGACAATGTGTCCGACTGGAGTCACCGCCCGGAGCCGGATCAACTGTTCTACTTCAGCGGCGGGCCGGGGGATTTCGAGCTGCCCAAGGACCTGCGGCACCTGGATTCGGGTTTCCACGAAGTCTTCCGCGAGCAGTTGTCGTATCACGCGATGGTCGAGATCGTCGACGGCCGTCGCTATGTGCTGCTGCAGGACCAAAGCGATTTCGAAGAGCGTGAGCGCGTGCTGTTCGCCGTGGTGCTGGTGGGTTTCGTGCTCAGCCTGGCGCTGGCGGTGTTCCTCGGCTGGGTGCTTGCGCGCAAGGTGATGGCACCGGTGGTGAGACTGGCGCGCCAGGTGCGTCACCGCGATCAATTGCTCGGGCTGGCGCCGCCGCTGGCGCCGGATTATGCGGCTGACGAAGTGGGCGAGCTGGCGGTGGCGTTTGACGCGACCCTGGGGCGTCTGCGCCAGGCCCTCACCCGTGAGCGCTTGTTCACCAGTGACGTCAGTCACGAGTTGCGTACACCGTTGATGGTGCTGGCCAGCTCCTGCGAACTGCTGCTGGAAAACCCCGGCATCGATCAGCGCGGACGCGCTCAGGTGCAACGAATCGCCCGCGCCAGCGAAGAAATGCGCGAGCTGGTGCAGACGTTCCTGATGCTCGCTCGCGCCCAGCGTGAAGATGCCGGTGTCGCGCCGCAGCAAAGCCTCGGTCAGGTCGCTGACAGCTTGTTGTGCCTGTGGCGCGGGCCGATCGAAACGAAGGGCTTGCAGCTGATTTTCGAGCCGGGCAATCCACCGGATACCCGCTATAACGCGACCCTGCTCACCGCCGTGATGGGCAACCTGCTGCGCAACGCCCTGCACTACACCGAAGAAGGCTTCATCCGCCTGACGCTCAACGCCAACGGGTTCGTGGTCGAGGACTCCGGCGTAGGCATCCCCGAGGAAAAACGCGAAGCCATGTTCCAGCCTTTCGTGCGCGGCACGGAAAAGCGCGGCGAGGGCCTGGGGCTCGGATTGTCGCTGGTCCAGCGCATCTGCGAGAACCAGGGATGGAGCGTTACGCTGAGCACCATGGAGCCCAACGGTTGCCACTTCGAGGTGGATCTGGGCAACGCCTGAATCTGCCGCCTAGCACAGTAAAGTGACGCTGGCCTGAATAAATCCTGTATAACCTTGAAATAGTTTGCGGGTTTACGTGACGTTTTTTTCACAAAGGGATGACCTGACGCTGACACGCCCGATTCTAAGGTGGGGCCATCAGCAATTCAGGAGCCCTGATGATGGCCGGCCCGATCAAACTCGATTTTTCCGAAAAATATGACGACAACCATGCACAGAAATACCTGCGCAAACATCAGGACGGTCTCGGCCGTCGGTTGTCCAACTGGCGCGATCAGCAGCTGGCCCGCAAGGCGCTCGAGCTGGTGGGCGAGCCGGGGCTGGTGCTGGACCTGCCCTGCGGCGCCGGGCGATTCTGGCCATTGCTGGCGGAAAAACCCAACCGGGTGATCATCGGCGCGGACAATTCCGAGTCGATGATCAAGACCGCCATGCAGTCGCAACCGGCTGATGTGGTGAAACGGGTACAACCCTTGCACACATCTGCGTTCGACATCGCCTTGCCAGATAACGCCGTCGACAGCATTTTCTGCATGCGTCTGCTGCATCACATCGGTGAAGCCGAGCATCGGCGGACGATTCTGCGGGAATTCGAGCGTGTCACCCGCGACAGCGTGATCGTTTCGCTCTGGGTGGATGGCAATTTCAAGGCCTGGAAACGCAAGCGCGCCGAGCAAAAACGTGGTCAGAAGGGTTACCAGAACCGTTTTGTGTTACCGGCTGCAACAGTTGAAAAGGAATTCGAGGACGCCGGGTTCCGCATTCAGGAACAACTGGACTTTATTCCGCTCTATGCCATGTGGCGGGTTTACGTATTACGCAAGAGGTAAAGGAATGGCAGTGCAATTTGCAGCAGAAACGGAAGTCGCTCCCCAGGATCGCTTCGACTACTACTGGAACCAGCGCGGTGAATGGGTAGAAGAACCCAATGTCCGGCGCGGTGGCGAAAGTGGTGTGCAACGGGTGACGGGGCGCGACGGCCAGCTGCTGTATGCCAAGCGCCAGACCGGGCATATCTATCGCAGTTGGCTGCACCCGTTCGGACGCCCGACCGTGCTGCGTGAACTGGATGCGCTGACCGGCGTGAGCCGTCTCGGCGTGCGGGTTCCGGAAATCGTTTTCTGCGGTGCCCAGCCTGACCCTCAGCATAAGTGGCGTGCCCTGCTGGTTACCAAATCACTGGATGGTTTTCAGGAACTGGAGCAGTGGGAGGCCGGTGGCGGTCGCGAACGCCACGGTGAAGCCGTGTATGAGCGGGTGCTCAAGGACCTCGCCGAAAACCTGGCGCGCATGCACAAGGGCCGTTGGCAGCACAGCTGCATCTACATCAAGCACGTCTTTGTCCGCGTGACCGGCGAGGGCGAAGCGGCCACTGTCGAAGTCGCCCTGATCGATCTGGAAAAATGCCGTCAACGCCTGACCGCTCATCGCGCGGCAGCCCATGACATGAAGCAATTGCGTCGCCACTCGTCGTTCAGGGATACGGACTGGAAAAAACTCGTCTATTTTTACGAGACGGCGTTTGGCAGCGCTATCAAAGGGTTATAGCGATGAAACTCGAAATTGCACGAGGTGTTTTCCTGGTGGGAGCCTTGGCAGTTGCGTCATTGGCGGTGGCGGCCTGGGAGCAGCCCCGCATGCAGGTCCTCAGTGCAGGGAGCGGCGACGCTCACTGCCCGATGCCCCGTGTGGCGAAAGCCAGCGTGGAGATGAAACCCGATCATGACCTGCTGTTGTTCATGTTCGGACTGTCCCAAAGGATGAGGCCGCAAAGTTGAACCGATTGAAGCCCAAATGAAAGGCCTCGCTGATGCGAGGCCTTTTTTCTGCCTGCGATTGCGGAATGTATGGCCCTTGTAGGAACGGGCCAGAGCATTGATTCCACGCCCGGCGTCATGGGTGTGGTTTGGCATCCGGTTTGGCCAGCATCGTGTAGATGCACGGCAGGACAAACAGCGTGAACAACGTCCCGATGGACATCCCCGTGGCGATCACCGTGCCGATGTCGAAGCGGCTGACCGCGCCGGCCCCCGTCGCCAGAATCAGCGGCACCATGCCGAACACCATCGCCGCCGTGGTCATCAGCACCGGGCGCAGACGAATGGCTGCTGCTTCCTCGACCGCTTCCCGTGGTGTCAGGCCCTTGTCCTTGCGCAACTGGTTGGCGAATTCGACGATCAGGATCCCGTGCTTGCTGATCAGCCCGATCAGCGTCACCAGCCCGACCTGGGTGTAGATGTTCATGCTCGACCAGCCGAGGAACAGCGGGATCAGCGCCCCGCAGATCGACAGTGGCACAGTCACCAGAATCACCAGCGGATCGCGGAAACTCTCGAACTGTGCCGCCAGCACCAGGAAAATGATCGCCAGTGCCAGGCCAAAGGTCACCCACAGCGCGCTGCCTTCCTGGACGAACTGCCGTGACGCGCCGCCGTAGTCGAAGGCAAACCCGGCAGGCGCTTCTTCCTGGGCGATCTGGCGCACGGTGTCGATGGCTTCGCCCATGCTCACCAGCGGGAATCCGGACAGTTTCGCCGCGTTCAGTTGCTGGAACTGCTTGAGTTCCCGGGGGCGTGCGCGGTCGCTGACGGTGATCAGGGTCGACAGCGGCAACAGCTCGCCCTGGTTGTTCTTCACGTAGTAGTTGTTCAGCCAGTCCGGGTTGTCGCGGTAGGCCCGCTCGACCTGGGCGATGACCTTGTAGCTGCGGCCCTCGATGGTGAAACGGTTGATTTCCGCCTCGCCCAGCAGGGTCGCCAGCGTGCCGCCCAGATCCTGCATCGACACGCCCATCTGCGCAGCCTTGGCGCGGTCGATATCGACCACCACTTCCGGTTTGTCGAAGGCGAGGTCAAGGTCGACGAACGCGAACTTGCCTGACTCTGCGGCGCGCTTCTTGATCCGGTCGGCCACTTGCAGCAACAACTCGTAATCGTTGGCGGTGTTGATCACGAACTCGAAGGGCAGGCCTTCACCGGTGCCGGGCAGGGAGGGCAGGTTGAAACCGAAGATCTGCAGGCCCGGAATGCCCTCGAGCCGGCCCTGCACTTCGGGGAGGATTTGCATCTGGGTACGGCTGCGCTCGTTCCACGGCTTGAGCAGGAACCCGCCGATGCCGGTCTGCACACCGTTGTAGCCATTGATCTGGAACGACGAGTAGTACTCCGGGAATTCCTTGAAGATCTTGATGAATTCGTCGGTGTAGGTGTTCAGGTAATCGAGGTTGGTCGGCTGCGGCGCGTTGGCCATCATGAAAATGATGCCCTGGTCTTCATCGGGTGCCAGTTCCGATTTGGTGAACTTGAGCAGCACCGGAATCAGGCACAACACGATCACCGCGAACACCAGCACCACCGGGCGGGTATTGAGGGTGCCGTGCAGCATGCTTTGATAACGACGTTTGAGGCTTTCGAAGATCACGTCGAGGCGGTGGGCCAGGCCACTGGGGTTTTCGTCGTGCCGCAGCAGGACGGCGCACATCATCGGCGACAGGGTCAGGGCGACGATCCCGGAAATCACCACCGCCCCGGCCAGGGTCAGGGCGAACTCCTTGAACAAGGCCCCGGTCAGCCCGGTCAGGAAGCCGATGGGCGCATAGACCGCCGCCAGGGTGATGGTCATCGACACCACTGGCATGGCGATTTCCCGCGCGCCTTCCAGCGCCGCGTCGAACGGTGATTTGCCTTCCTCGATATGCCGGTGGATGTTTTCCACCACGACGATCGCGTCATCCACCACCAGACCGATAGCCAGCACCATCGCCAGCAGGGTCAGCAGGTTGATCGAGTAGCCCATCATCTGCATGAAGAACATCACGCCGATCATCGACAGCGGGATGGTCACCACCGGGATCACCACCGAGCTCAAGGCTCCGAGGAACAGGAACACCACGACGATCACGATCAGCACCGCCTCGAACAGCGTCTTTATCACTTCGTCGATGGAGGCCTGAATGAACAGGGTAGCGTCGTAGGCGATTTCGCTCTTGAGGTTGGGCGGCAGCTGGGCTTCCAGCTCCGGCATGATCTTGCGCACTTCCTTGATCACCTCCAGCGGGTTCGCCGCCGGGGTCGCCTTGATGCCGATATACACCGACGGCGTGCCGCCGAACGAGCTGATGGAGTTGTAGTTCTCCGCGCCCATTTCGACCCGCGCCACGTCGCTGAGCAGGACGCGGCTGTCACCGCTGACCTTGAGCGGGATCTTGCCGAAAGCCTCGGCGGATTTCAGTTCGGTGTTGGCGTTGATGCTGGTGACCACGTATTCGCCTTTCACTTCGCCGGCGGCGGAGAGGAAGTTGTACTGGCGCACCGCGTTGGTCACATCGGCGGCGCTGAGGCCGAAACCGGCGAGTTTCACCGGGTCGAGCCACAGGCGCATGGCGAACACCTGGTTACCGAGAATCTCGGCCTCGGCCATTCCCGGCAGGGTCGCGAGTTTCGGCTGGATTACCCGGGACAGGTAGTCGGTGATCTGCGGGTTGTTCAGTTCCTTGCTGAAAAAGCTGATGTACATCAGCGCCGAAGCGTCGGCGGCTTCCTTGCTCAGCACCGGGTCCTCGGCGTCCTGGGGCAGCTTGTTCTTCACCTCGTTGGCCTTGGCCAGAAGCTCGGTGAACAGCCGGTCGCTGTTGGAGCCGATGCGGGCGTAGATCGAAATCACCGAGAAGTTCTGGCGACTGACCGAGGTCATGTAATCGATGCCTTCGGCACTTGCCAGGCTCTGTTGCATCGGCTGGGTGATGTAGCCCTGGATGGTTTCGGCGTTGGCCCCGGGGTAGGCGGTGGTGACCGTGATCAGGGCGTTTTCCATTTGCGGATACTGGCGCAGCGGCAGCTTGCTCCAGGCCTGGAAGCCCAGCAGCACGATCAGCAGGCTGACCACGGTGGCGAGCACCGGGCGACGGATGAACGGATCGGTAAAGGCCATGGGGATTCCTTGATCAGTCGGCGCGGCGCGGACTGTTCTGGTCGACGAGGGTCTTGTCGTCGCTGATGGCGATGTGCGCGCCGTTGTCCAGTTTGATCTGGCCGGCCGTCACCACTTGTTCGCCGCTCTGCACGCCCTTGTTGATCATCACCAGGCCGTCGCGGCGCTCACCGGTCTCGACGAAGCGGCGTTCGGCGATCAGTACCGGCTGGCCCTTGTCGTCTTTCTCGACGCTGCCGTCCTCGGCTTTCTTCTGCTCGACCACATACAGCGAGTTACCGTAGAGGGTGTAGGTGATCGCGCTTTCCGGAACCACCACATGCTGCTGCGGATCCGGCAGCAGTACGCTGACGTCGGCGAACATTCCCGGCAGCAGTTTGCCGTCGGGGTTGGCCAGGGTCGCGCGTACCAGAATGTTGCGGGTGGTGCTTTCGATGATCGGGTTGATGGCGCTGATCTTGCCGGTGAAATGCTGCCCGGGCCAGGCAACGACCGAGATCTGTACCGGTTGGCCGAGGGCCAGTTTCGGCACCGATTGCTCGGGCACGTAGAAGTCGGCGTAGAGGCTGCTCAGGTCCTGCAGGGTGGCGATTTTGGTGCCGCTGGCGAGGTAGTCGCCGATGTCGACCAGGCGGATGCCGATGGTCCCGCTGAAGGGCGCGAGGATGCGTTTTTTCGCCAGCGCCGCATTGAGCTGGTTGACCGTGGCCTTGTTCTTTTGCAACTGCGCCGAGAGCCGGTCGAATTCACCCTTGGAGATGGCGCTGCTGCCCACCAGCTGGCTGCCACGGCCGTAATCGAGTTGCGACAGGTTCAGGTCGGCCTTGGCGGTTTCTAGGAAGGCGGCTTCGACGGCGTTGTCCAGTTGCAGCAGGAACTGGCCGGCCTTGACCTGTTGTCCCGATTCGAATTTCAGCTCGGTCACGGTGCCGGCGTTTTCCAGGCTCAGATCGACGCCCTGCAGCGCCTTGAGGCTGCCGACGGTAGGCAGGCGCATCTGCCACGGGCGCTCGGCGGCGGTGGCGACGGCGACGCTGATCGGTGGTTTCGGTTTGGAGAAGCCCTGAATCATGGTGTAGATCGAGAAGGCTTTGTAACCGGCCAGAAGCAGAACGATCAGCAGTACAACACCCAACATGATCAGCATGCGGCGACGCAGCATATTTCCAGTTCCTTGGATAAATCAGGCGAGACACGCGGGCACATTACCCCGAGTCCGATGAGTAATCCAACTGGCAGTTTTTATAGGGGATTAACGGGCACAAAAAAGATCGCCGCCTGCGCCAGCCAGGAGAAGCTGTCGAAGACGGCGATCATTGAATGGCGTCTTTACGCCATCAGATGCAGATGGTTGTCCCAGAGCCCCGCCGGCAATTCCAGCGGCTTGGCGACCAGTTCATCCTGGCGGCAATCGTAGTAGCGGCAGCGCCCCTGGCCCGAGGTCACCACGAAGCCATCCTTCACCGCGCCGACGCCGGCGCAATCGGGCAACGGCGCGTCGAGGCGCACTTCGCCGCTGTCCAGATCCCAGATGAAGAACCGGTTGCCGCGCGGCGCGGTCAGGGCGACCAGGCGCAGGTCGCTGTGGACGGCGACGCTGGCGGTGTAATGACCCATCGACTGCAACTGATGCTCCGGCACCGGGAACGCCACGAACGGCTGGCCCGGACGCTTGATCGCGAGCAATTCGGAGCGTTCGTGGGACGCGCCCATGAATTGCTGGCCAGCGACGATGGTGCCGTCGCTGGCGATCCCCAGGTGACGCACGCTGTTCATCTGCTGGGCCAGGGTTTCCTTGCTCAGCAGGGTGCCGTCGCGTTGCATCAGCACCAGGCTCGGTTCCATGGCGTCGAGATTCATGTCGACCCGGCTTTCGGCCTCGGTGCGAATTCCGCCGTTGGCCACCACCAGCGTCTCGCCGTCGGGCATCCACGACACCTGATGCGGGCCGAGGCCGTGGGTGGAAATCTCGCCGCTGTGTACCAGCCGCTCGCCTTCGAACCTGTACACCCCGAGCAGGCCACGGCCCGGATCGGATGTGTCGTTTTCGGTGGCGTAGAGGTAATCACCGCTGTGGTGAATCACCGCGTGGCCGTAGAAGTGCCGGTTGGCCTGCGAGGTCACGGTTTGCAGGAGCGCACCGTCGCGCAGGTCGATCAGGTAGCTTTCGGTGCCGGGACGTCGGGCGACGAACAAGGCAATCGGCAGCGTCGGGTGATTGATGATGTCGTGGCAGCGCTGGCCGACCTCGGTGGCGAACACCCGGGTGCCGTCCAGCCGATAGCCGACGGCGTAGTGTTTGCCGTCGGTGTCGTCCCGCGCCGACAGCAGCAGCGGGCTTTGATCCTTGCGTTTGAACAGCGTCCAGCCGCCCAGCGTCACTGCTCCCAGCAGCAAACTACCTAAAGTCAGAGCCTGGCGTCGCAGCATGGCACTTGCCCTCATCAGTCACCGTCGTTGGCGTTGAAGCCCAGTTGAATGCCCAGGGCCTTGGCCAGATCGCCTTCGTGCAGGCGATGGACGACGTTGAGGCTGTCATAGATGTCGTTGAGCTGTTGGCGACCGGCGTCGTCTTCGAGCATCTCGCCGAGCGAGCGTTGTGTGCTGCCGAACAGTTTCAGCGAGGCCGCGTAGGCCGCGTCGATCTTGTCCGCCAGAGGTTTCTGTTCAGCCGGCAGCAGACCGCGCAGGCCTTTGTTGTCGACGCCTTCCCAGACGGTCTTGGCGGCGGCGAGGCTGGCTTCCAGTGCCGTCAGCGACGACTGGCTGCGCCAGGCATCGGCCTGGAACGGTTGCGGCACGCCCTTGCTCTGGCGGCCCATCGGCGTGCCGAGCTTTTTCTTCAGGGTGTCGAGGGCGGTGACCTGAACCCGCAGCAGATCGGCGATCGCTTCGTGGGAATCGGCGTAGCGCTGGTTCGGGAACTTGCTCATTTGCGCGAGCATGCCGTCGGTGTTGTTCCAGCTGCTGAGGATTTCCTCGGCCAGTTGTTTCTGGCGCTCGCCGATGGCGACCAGCAGCGGGCAGTACTTGGCTTTTTGCTCGGCGTTGGCGACGTCAGGCTTGCTGTCGAACAGGATGTATTCGTAAGCCGACAGGCCCTGGACCACGACGCTGGATTTGGCCAGCGCGGCGGCATCGATCTGCGGCTGGGCGATGACCAGTTGCTCGACCTGACGGCCGACGAGGTTTTTCTTGTCCGGCCAGAACTGCACCTGCCACGAACGGTTGCCCTCGGCCAGCGGGCCGATCAGCAGCGGTTGCAGCTCGGCCCAGGCTTTCTGCGCGTGCAGGAAGTCGGCGCGGGCGGTTTCCAGTGTCTCTTTACCCTGGCAGTAGGCGAGGGCGCTGATGGCCAGTTGGCGGTCGGCTTCGACCCAACGGGTGTAGGTCGGCAGGATCACCGATTTGGCGATGGCCGCCGAGGTGACCGCTTGCGGGTCCTGCGGCGAGCAGGCGCCGAGGGCTAGCGCGGCAAGGCTGGTGAACAACAGTTTGGGACGGAACATGTCGGGCTCCCGCTATGGAATACGTTGTTAAAGGGAATTCAGGAACGCCAGCAGCGCGGCACGCTGTTCGGCATTGAAAGACAAAACCTGTTGCTGCGCGGCTTTTGCTTCGCCGCCATGCCAGAGCACGGCCTCGAGCAAGTTGCGCGCGCGGCCGTCATGCAGGAACTGGGTATGGCCGCTGACCGTCTGCGTCAGGCCGATGCCCCACAACGGCGGGGTGCGCCAGTCGCGGCCGGAGGCCTGGAATTCAGTGCGGTGGTCGGCCAGGCCTTCGCCCATGTCATGCAGCAGCAAATCGCTGTACGGGCGAATCACTTGATTGGCCAGTTCAGGTTCGGCCGCATTGGCGGCGGTGGTGTATTTGGGGGTGTGACAGGACTGGCAGCCGGCCTGGAAAAACAGGTTCTTGCCGGCCAGCACCTGGGCATCGTTGACGCCACGGCGCGCCGGCACCGCCAGGTTGCGGCTGTAGAACAGCACCAGACGCAGGATGTTGTCGCTGACTTCCGGCTCGCCATCCGGCCCGTTGCCGTTCGGCGCCTGTTTGCAGGCAGTTTGTGCGTCGGTGCAGTCATCGAAGGGTCGCAGGCTGGTGGTGAGGCCCATATCACCAGAAAACGCGTGAACATTCTGTTGATTGAGGTTGGGTTGCCCGGCCTTCCAGCCGAACCGGCCCATCACGGTTTTTTGCAGGGCGTCATCCCAGACCCGGTTCGGCCGGCCGTTGATGCCATTGTTGTCTTTGGCCTGGGCGGCGGCGTTGGCGAGGATCGCTTCTTCGGGGATCGCCTCGAGCAGGCCGAGGCCGATCATCGGCGGCGCGACCCGTGCCGAGAAGCGCGTGTCCGGGTGCATCGGGCCGTAGCCGAGCTGGGTGATCTGCAAGCTCGGCTGGCGCAACTCGACTTCGGTGCCGTCCTTGAAACGGACCGGCACCGGGGTGTACCCGACCCGCACCTTGCCTTCTGGAACGACGCCGGGCACGGCCATGTCCTGGAACTGCCCGCCATACACCGGCTCGGGCACCACGCCGACCTGCTCGATGAGCCTGGCGTAGGCCGGCGCATCGGGGATCGACAGACGCACCAGCATCGACACCGCGTTGGCCGCATCCGGCGTTGGCGGATGACCGCGACCGTCCTTGATGTGGCAGTTCTGGCAGGCGTTGGTGTTGAACAACGGGCCGAGGCCGTCGCGGGCGGTGGTGGTCGACGGCGCGATCACCCAGGGGCTGCGGAAGAAACTGTTGCCGACGCTGAAGTCCACCCGACGCGAGGGCGGCAGGTTGGCCGAGGGCAGGGAAAACGCGTTCTGATCGCTCTTGCGTACGGTCGCCGCCCCGCCGGAACGCGCTTCACCCGGCTCGGCCTTGGTGAAACGCGGGGCGTCATCGCAGGCACTCAGGCCCAGGGCCAGAAACAGTGCGGACAAGCGAAGAGGCAGCGAGGGCATCAGACATCCTGCAAGAGGGGCAAAAATTCGAGGCGCAAAGTCTAACAGGGCGGGGGGGATTGAATAAGAGGAATTATCGTTTGCTTGATCGAGAGCAAAAACCGGATCGCCGGACGGCGCCCGATCATGGCCTATAACTATGTACCGCACGGGGGCAAGGACACGGGCGCAGCATGCCGGTTGTCTTTCATCCGGAGTTTGCCCCCATGCAGCATCCCGTTCGGTCGTCAGCGCGTGCCGTGTTGTCGAGCGCCAGAATCAACCCTGCCCAGACCACCCTGAAAGAGCAGATGTCGGCGCTCGATCTGCAGATCGTCGAGCATTTTGCGAGCCGGCCGCATTTTCATGAGTTCGTCAGGCAGGCCTTCGAGAAACACTTCCCCGACCTTGCGCCGGCGCCTGACCTGCTGCGCTGCTTCATCAGCCACGGTGAGACGACGCCGCTCTCGGCGCAGCTTTCCGAGCGCGCCGACGCCAGCGAACCCGCTACCCGGTCCGACGCTGCTGCCGACAGTGCCGCCGCTCTGCCGGGGTTACCCCCCAGCCTGATGGACGCCGTTGTGCGGCGGATCGTCAGCGGTCAATCAGCCGCTTACGCGAAATACAAAGCGCTGTTCCATCGTGCTTCCGACAGCGGCGGCGAACCGGCCCTGTACAGCGCCTTGAAACCCGAAGCGTTCGATACCTTTCTCGATCAACTGGCCGACGCGGTACACACGCAATACACGCAGTACCTTCAGCGCTACTGGGCCAAAACCTTCAGTCCGACCGATGTGCGCAGCCACAAACAGTGGCTGGTGCAGATGCGAATCGAGCAGTTGCAGACCGAAGTCGCGCTGTTGAAAAGTGACGACCTGCTCAGCGCCGCCGCCGTGACTCTGTTCGAAACCGTGCTGCGTTACCCGCACGCGTCGGCCCGGCAAGCGCTGGAGGGCTATCGCCCGTGCGTGTACGCCGTGGCCCTGCAAGACGCCGCTGCCGAGGTGATGACGCTGCACGGCACGTTCGTCCTGACGGCGCGGGATCCGCAGGATGCCGAGGTGGGTTGGGAAAGTGCGGTGAAAACCCCAGTGGCCCGGCCCGTCGAGCCGAGCGCCAACGTCGGCCGGGTGCTGCTGTTCACGCCGAACAACGGGCTGGAAGAGTTCGATTCCCTGGCCAGTCTGGATCGCGAACTGCATCGACGCTTGAGTCATGCGGTCGAGTTCGCCGCGTTGAGCGTGCTGGTGGCGGACAAGGATCAGGCTCGGGTCATCGCGCTTCAGGGCACGGCAGCCGCGCGCGATCAACTGAAATACCTCGAACGTCTGGACTCTCCCTTCGACTACGCCATCGACTCGCAATGCCGGTTGCTCCAGACCAACCTTGAATCGACCTTCGCGCGTTATGTGAGGCAGGGTATCCACGCCGACATGGCGAATTTGCCGGCTGCGATTGATCGGGTGACCGACCTGCGACACGCCTTTGCCGTCGAGCCGATTCTGCAGGCCCGGCTGCGTAAACAATGCCAGGCGCGGCTGACTGCGTTCCTGAAGGATGCTTCCTCTGAGGATCGAGAAGCCTGGGCCGTTGCCCTGGAGAACTACACCGAGGCGCTCGCCAGCCTGCCGGAGTACGAAGGCCTGCCGTCGCTGGAGCAGTTCAGCGACCGGCGCGAATTGCTGGCCTACAGCAATCGGCAATTGCGTGCGGCGCTCGAAGCGGAACATGGCCTGAAGGTGAATCCGGACCACATCATCGTACACACCAGGGAGCCGGTGGTTCCGGTCAACCCGGTGCCGTCCGCCGCGCCCGGCACCAGCATTCGTGATCCCGGCGAGTTCCGCTTCGTGCATCGCCAAAAGACGTTGACTGAAGCGGGGCTGGACAACGTCGCCAGCCATGACCTCAATTTCACCCGTTTCTCCAGACTCAGCCTGAAGACCGCCGTCGACGACAAGCATGGGCAGACCGTGCTGCCGGATACGCCGGAGAAAGCCAAGGCGTTTGCACCCTACGACGGTTTGACCCTGGAGCAGGTCAAGGCATTGATCCGAACGACCAACGTCGGTCAGAGCTATCAGGACTTTCTGCGCAAGAACCTGATCACCTCAGCGGCAGCGCTGGCCCGCAAGCAGTCATACGCCGACCTTGTCGAACGGCTGATGCGTCTTGAGGCCATCGAAGCCAGGATCAATGGCGACTTCATGCCCGACCGCCTGGAGCGTGGTTTCCATTGGGTGCAAGCGGTGCTGGATGCACCCGAGGACAGCGATCAGCGCAAAACCGTCGAGGGGCACCGGATACTCGTCGAGTACCTGCAACTGCGCGGGCAACGGGTGCGTGGCGTGCTGTTGTTCGCCACCGCGTCGGTCGCTGTCGGCTCGGTCGTGGTGTATACGCCGGGCGCGTCGGGCGGTCGGGTGTTTCACGAGTTTCGCAAAGACCAGTTCATCGCGGATTTTGTCCAGAGCAGTTCCTGGCGTGACTATTTGCTCGGCCGCATCGGGCTGGCCTCCCGGGCTCGAGTGCTGGCGATCCTGAAGGGGCAGGGTGATGTCTCGCAGGTCAACCGGATGCGCATCGCTGGCAATCTGTTCGAAAATGCCTACGAGCACGAGGCCAGTTTCGTCTTGAATGACGCCACTGCCCAGGTCACCACCACTCAGCAGACCAACGTCGAAACCGGGATGCTCATCGCCACCACGGCGATCGATGTGTTGAGCATGGTGTTGCCGGTTCACGTGACACTGCCCATCGGTATTGCCAGGGGACTGTCATCGGTGTTCAGCGCGGTGGATCTGGCGCAGATCAATGATCGGGCCGGTGCTGCGCATCACATCGTCCGGGCGCTGGCCGAGTTTACCGGGGGGCTGGTCGACAGCGTGATGGGGGCGACACGGGTGCGGCCCCGCGCTCCTGCAACGACCAATCCGCGTGCGTTGAATCCGAAACTGGCGCTGAGACACAAGCCGGATGGCCTGCTGGCGTTGCCGGGATGGGAAGGCAAGGGCATCCACTATAAAAAACCTGCGGACGGCGTCGGCAAACTGTACTTCCTCAATGAGGGCAAGCGCTGGTATTCGATCATCGATGAAGGTTTTGAACAGGCCTGGCGCATCAGGGATGCGCGCAAACCGTTCCAGGGGTACTACCCGCCGATCCGCCTCGATGGACAGGGGCATTGGGAGGTGGGCACCTCTGCGCACGCCGGGTTGCTGGGCGGCAATTCACCGCAGGAAGCGCTGAAGCATCTGTATCCGTTCCTCGACGATGTACAGGTCAATCATGTGTTCGAAGCGTTCGCGTTTCCCCGTGGTCGTGAGATCGAGTTGGGCCTGAGTTTTGTCGAACACCTGCGTTCGGGCATGGCGCTCGCATCGTTCGTTCAGTATCTGCGGGTGGGTGAGCAGGTCTTGCGCAGACGTCTTCAGGGGCTGCCTGTGGCGGGTTTTTCCGGCGGTGGAGTGGTGAGCGAGGCGCCTGTGGCGAAGCGCCCGAGAGGCCAGCCGCCGCGCGTGCGCCCATCCGAGTCCCTGCCGGCAGCCCCCGCTCGGCCGCTCAACCAAAAGTTTCTCGATTGGGGGCAGCTTATCGATCCCGCTGAGTTTCAACTGCAAAACGCCGCGTTCGGGATCTATCGGCGCACAGGCGGGGAGCAAGTCCTGCGAGGTCGCGACTACATCAAAATGGGCGAGCGCTATTACTCGATCCTGCCTGCGCACGACTCGTCGGCGCCTCACCTGGCCTATGTGTTCGACGAGGGCCTGGAGCTCAACCATTTTGCCCAGTTTGAATACCTGCTCTGGTCGGATCTGTTCAGTCAGCCGCGCCTGTTTCGTTCCAACGATGGGCTGTGGAGTACATCGATTGATCTGCCATTCGAAAAAACCATCACGTCTTACGTGGCCGATGCGTTTCCGGTGTTCCGCCTGAGCAGCCGCCACATCGCGCAAAAAATGTTTGAACTGAGCAATCCCGATGGTCTGAACGCTTCGGGACTGGCAATGATCTACCGCACACTGAGAGCCTGGCGTGCCACCCTGGCGCCGGCCGACGCGTTGTGGGATCCGCTGTCGCTGTTGCCTGTGACGCCGAAAAACCTGGCGGGGCAGTGGCTGCTTGAGGGGTATTTCGGTCTCTACAAGCGGTTGCGGTTGAGCGCCGAAGGGGTCGATATCCTGCTGGACGCAGCCATCCGGACCGGAACCGATGAGTCACTTCGGGCATTGATGTCCGAGCGGCTGGTCGCCAGCGGCTATGAAATCTTCATGGGCTACCGTCTCGGTTCCGAACTGTTGTTCAAGCGGCCGGGACGTCCGCAAATGTTCTGGCTATCGTTGCGCCGGGTCGTCGGCAATGTGATCGAAGGCAGCCATTACGTTGCCCCACGGGTTGAACTGATGGATGCGCCCACCCAGGTGCTGCTCAACAAATCTCGGGAGACTCATGAGCTGGTGTCGTTGGTGGGGGGCATGCGAACGCCGGCGGCGGGTTCGTCGACCGAGATCTTCATCATCCGGGTTTGAGCCCGGCCTGAAATGAACAAGCCCCGAATGATCGGGGCTTTTTCATGAGGCGCGGTTGACGCTGTTGATCAGAACTCGTGATCGGCGTTGTCCGGGTTCAGGTCGGTGATCCCCAGTTTGCCGGCAGCCGCCTCGATCGAACCGGTCTGCTTGACCAGGGAGGCGATGGCGTCGCGCACGATCTGGTTGCCGGCGGTGTTGCCGGCGGCGATCAGCTGGTCGTAGTGCTCACCCTTGTTGGCGTGATCGACCATGACCTGGATCTTGGCTTCGGTGGCGGCCAGATCATCCTTCAGTGCCTTGTCGGCAGCCGGGTCAGCCTTGGCCACCAGCGACGACAGGCTGGCGCCGGTCAGCTTGGTGCCATCGACACGGGTGTATTCGCCCAGGTACACGTTGCGGATGCCTTTGGCATCGTAGAAGTGCGAGTTGTGGGTGTTGTCGCTGAAGCAATCCTGTTCGTCTTCCGGCGAGTTGGCTTCCAGGGAAACCTTCATGCGCTCGCCCGCCAGTTCGCCCAGGGACAGACTGCCCATGCCGAACAGCATCTTGCGCAGGCCGGCTTCGGCAGGCTCGGCTTCCAGAGTGGCGCGGTAGTTGTCGGCCACGTTCGGCTTCCAGTTGCCGACCATTTCTTCCAGGTCGCTGACCAGCAGTTGGGTCACGGCTTTCAGGTAGGCACGACGACGGTCATTGTGACCACCGGTAGCGCCGGCGCCTTCCAGGTAATCCGACGCCGGACGGTTGCCGGCGCCAGGGCCGGTGCCGTTCAGGTCCTGGCCCCAGAGCAGGAATTCGATGGCGTGGTAGCCGGTGGCAACGTTGGCTTCGGAACCGCCCAGCTCGTTGAGGCTGGCGAGTTTTTCCGGGGTGATGTCCTTGACGTCGACCTTGTCTTCGCCGACCTGCACTTCAGTGTTGGCGATGATATTGGCGGTGGCGCCCGGGTTGCCCAGCGCATGTTCGTAGGACTTGTCGACGTAGTCGATCAGGCCTTCGTCCAGAGGCCAGGCGTTCACCTGACCTTCCCAGTCGTCGATGATGGTGTTGCCGAAGCGGAACGCCTCGCTCTGCAGGTAAGGAACGCGAGCGGCGACCCAGGCAGCCTTGGCGGCTTTCAGGGTGTCGGCGTTCGGCTTGGCGAGGAACGCGTCGATGGCGGTTTGCAGGGTTTTCGCGGTGGATTCGGCATC
Organism: Pseudomonas sp. B2M1-30; assembly: GCF_025447575.1. Taxonomy (NCBI): domain Bacteria; kingdom Pseudomonadati; phylum Pseudomonadota; class Gammaproteobacteria; order Pseudomonadales; family Pseudomonadaceae; genus Pseudomonas; species Pseudomonas sp. B2M1-30. The sequence continues at coordinate 279,880 of NZ_JAOEJT010000004.1, forward strand.
GCTGTAGACGGCGTAGACCATGTCGGCGTAGTGCGACACAACGGCCTTGCCGGCGGCCTCGTCGACTTTACCGGCAGCGGTGGACGCAGGCGCGGCGGCCGGAGCGGTGCTGGCGGCTGGAGTCGGCGCCGGGGCGGCGGCCTTGTCTTTGTCTTTACCTTCGCCGCAACCGGCGAGGGAAATAGCGATGGCCAGCAGACTGGCGGTAGCCAGAGGCATACGAATCATGGCGAACATCCTGCTTCGGTAATTGAATGGACTCGCGCGGGGGTGCGCAAAACTGCGACATAATGCAAATCTTTCGCATTATGTGTAAAGGGATGTGCTTGGAAATATTTCCTATTCATTTGTTGAAGATCAAAAGCCTCTCACCCTGAGGGCCTGGGTATGACTCACCCACATAGTTAACAAAACAGTTCAAGCACATAGGTAACAGTTTTTAACTGGCACTAGGTCGGCCCGAAGGCGGCCTTCACGGGCAAGCCACTCTCACAGAAAAGCAAAAACAAAAGCCGTCCGCACCCGTTTCTCCCCACTCAACACAATGAGCGTTAGCTCGAGTACCGCTTTTGATCTTGCCGTGCCGGCCCCTTCGGCAGGCTGAGTGGAGGGATTTATCCGGGGGTGGGAGCGCAGCGACCGTTTGGCGCAGCCAAACACATCGAGAGGAGGTGCAGCGAAGCAAACCGTAGGCGATGCCCCCCGGATGAATCCCGCAACGAAGGAACTCCGAGCCTCAGCGAGGAGCCGAACGCCGGGGCCAAGCCTTTTGGGTTACCTTTTTGGCGTCTGAAAAAGGTGACTCGCCGTAAGGGCGAAACCGCCAGCCGCCACACCCGAAGCAACGGATATTCACCCAAAACCCCAAAGAACCTGGCCGGCCCAGAGGCCGCCAAGGTTACAACCTATAAAATCGCCGCATTACTCCGCTGCGCCTGCTTGAGATAAACACTCAACTCCCGCGCCGGCAACGGCTTGCTGTAGTGATACCCCTGACCTTCGTGGCACCCCTCGGAGATGATGTAAGTCTCCTGCTCGGCAGTCTCCACGCCCTCGGCAATCACCTGCATGCCCAGGCTCTTGCCCAACTGGATGATCGCGCGAACGATGGTCGCATCATCGTCGTCATCCAGCAGATCCTGCACGAAACTCTTGTCGATCTTGATCTTGTCCAGCGGCAGGCTCTTCAGATAGCTCAGCGACGAATAGCCGGTGCCGAAGTCGTCGATGGCGATCAGCGCGCCGGAGCGGCGCAGGCTCAACAGGTGCTGGGCGGCGGTGCTGATGTCTTCCATCAGGCCGGTTTCGGTGACTTCCAGCTCCAGGCTGCGCGGCGGCAGGCGATACATCTGCAACAGGTTGTTGACCACGCGCGGAAGCTCCGCGTGGTGCAGTTGCACCGTGGACAGGTTGACCGCCATGCGCAGGTCGATGAAACCCTGGTCGTGCCATTCGCGCAGTTGCTTGCAGGCCTGATCCAGCACCCACTCGCCGATGGCGATGATGGTGCCGTTCTGTTCGGCCAGTGGAATGAACAGGTCCGGCGGCACCAGGCCGTGTTCCGGATGCTGCCAGCGAATCAGCGCCTCGACGCCCACTACGCGGTGATCGCGGTAACTGATCTGCGGTTGATAGACGAGGTAGAACTGATCGCGCAGCAAGGCATCGCGCAGGTCTTTTTCCAGCTCGCGGCGGCGACGCATTTCACTGTCGACGCTGGCGATATAGAACTGATAACGGTTGCGCGAGCGGGTCTTGGCCAGGGTCATGGTCTGTTCGGCTTTCTGCAACAGCTTCTCGGTGCTGTCGCCATCCTCCGGGAACAGGGTGATGCCGATGGTCGCGCGCAGGCGGATTTCCTGATGGTCGAGGGCGAATGGCGCCTCGAGATCATCGAGGATGCTTTGCGCCAGTTCCGCCGCTTCGTAAGGCTGTTCGATATCGGCCTGCACCAGGGCGAACTGGTCGCCGCCGAGACGGGCGAGGGCGCCGAGACGACCGCTGTGGGCGCGCAACCGGTCGGCGAGGGCCAGCAGCAACTGGTCGCCGGTCTGGTAGCTGAACTGTTCGTTGATCCCCTTGAAATCATCCAGCCCTACGCACAACACCGCGACCCGGCGTTGCAACTTGCCGGCGTCCACCAGGATCTTGTCCAGTTGCTGCTGCAATTGCTGACGGTTCGGCAGGCCGGTGAGGAAGTCGTACTGGGCCATGCGCAGCAGGCTGTTTTCCGCTTCGTGGCGCAGGTGGGTGTTGCGTTCGATGGACTCGAGCAACTGGTTGGCGGTGTTGATCCAGATCCCCAGCTCGTTTTTCTCGTGGCCCTTGAGCTGCGGAATTTTGTGTTCGCTGGGGCGGTCCGGGTTGATCTCGGTGAGGTGTTCGATGATCCGCGACAGCGGCTTGGTCAGTAGCCAGTGATAGACCAGATACAGCACCAGACCCATGGCCAGGGCGCGCAGCACGCCGGAAATGAAGATGATGACCGAACTGACAATGAAGCTCTCGCCGTACGTGGCGGTGTCGAGGGTGATGCTGAGGTCGCCGTAATACTCGCTGTACGGGCCGCGTCCGACCAGTTGAGTGGTGAACGTGCGTTCCTGGCCGAGGATCAGGTCGGTCAGCCAGCGGCTGTTGGAATGCTGCAGGTCGCGGGATTTCTGCGCGAGCATGGCTTCGTTGGGATGGCCGATGGAGGCCTGGCGCACGGCATCGTCCTGGAACAGGCCTTCGATCACCTGCATGCCCATCTCCCGATCCAGGCTGTAGACCGCCTGTGTCGAGGGATCGCGAAACATGTCGAGGATGCGTTCGGCATCGCCGGCGACGGCCTGGCGTGTTTTATAGGCATCGAAAACAATCTGCGCGCAGCTCAAGACCACGCCGACGATCAATGCCGACAGGAGCACGACCCGGAGCAACTTCACCGACAAGCTGTTCTTGAGTTCCAGCTTCAAAGGGTTATTCCTTGTTCCGTGCGGGTAGCGTCAAGTTGCCATGAGTATTGGCAATCCCGTGTTGGCAGTCAAAGGGACAATCAAGCCTTGGGCGAATCGCCTGAAACTTGGCCAATATGCGGCTGACTGGAGTATTTGCCCTATTCGTACTGTTTCGGTTGTTTACGCCTCCAACTTGAGGGGAACGAGCGAAATTTTCCTCTGTTTGATGTTAGTCCGCCGTGGCTCGGGAGCAAGCGCCCCGGGGCGTTATTCGCTGTGGGAAATCTCTGATGCCGACGCGGATGTTTTTTCGGCATAAAAAAACCCGGCAACAGCCGGGTTTTTGTCTGGCGCAGCTTAAGCGGTGAAGGTCTTGCCTTCGAACTGCTCGGCCACGAACTTCCAGTTGACCAGGTTCCAGAACGCTTCAACGTACTTCGGACGCAGGTTGCGGTAGTCGATGTAGTAGGCGTGTTCCCAGACGTCGCAGGTCAGCAGCGGGGTGTCGCCGCTGGTCAGCGGGTTGCCGGCGCCGATAGTGCTGGCCAGGGCCAGGGAACCGTCAGCCTTTTTCACCAGCCAGCCCCAGCCGGAACCGAAGGTGCCGATGGAAGTCTTGCTGAACTCTTCCTTGAACTTGTCGAACGAACCGAAAGCCGCGTTGATGGCTTCAGCCAGTGCGCCGGTTGGTTGACCGCCGGCGTTTGGCGCCAGGCAGTTCCAGTAGAAGGTGTGGTTCCAGACCTGAGCGGCGTTGTTGAAGATGCCGCCCGAGGAAGTCTTGACGATTTCTTCCAGGGTCTTGCCTTCGAACTCGGTGCCTGGCACCAGGTTGTTCAGGTTCACGACATAGGTGTTGTGGTGCTTGTCGTGGTGGAACTCCAGGGTTTCCTTGGAAATGTGCGGCTGCAGGGCATCGTGTGCGTAAGGCAGCGGCGGCAATTCGAAAGCCATGATGATTCTCCTAATCAGGTCTGTTGCGGTGAGCGCAAGGCCGATCACGGGCGGCCGGAAATACGCCGGCGAGTTTTTACTCTTTGCGGCGCAGGGTTCGGATCATAGCACCGGGGTAGCGGCATAACCACGCAACAACTGTGTGGGATAGAGGTTCCAGAGCTGTTTGGAATAAATCACGAAGCCAATATCAATTGTCCGGCCACGGTGAACATCATCACCGCCACCAGCAGATCGAGAATCCGCCAGGTGCTCGGCCGCGCCAGCCACGGTGCCAGCCACGCCGCGCCGAGGGCCAGGGTGAAGAACCACAGCAGCGACGCACTCGCCGCACCGATCACGTAAGCGCCCGGCACTGATTGTTGGGCGCCGAGGGAGCCGATCAGCAATACGGTGTCGAGGTACACATGCGGGTTGAGCAGGGTCACCGCGAGCGCGCTGAGCATCACCGCGCGCAGGGAGCGCACGGTCTGGTTTTCGCCCTGATCCAGGCTCTGTTTCGAGAACGCCCGGCGCAATGCCTGGCTGCCATACCAGATCAGGAACGTGGCGCCACCCCAGCGGGCGATCGCCAGCAGCGTCGGGTTCTGCGCCAGAATCGTGGCGAGGCCGAATACTCCGGCCGCCACCAGAATCGCGTCGCAGACCACGCACAGTGCGGCCACTGGCAGGTGATGCTCGCGGCGCAGACTTTGCGCCAGCACAAAGGCGTTCTGGGTGCCGATCGCCATGATCAGCCCGAACGCCACCAGCAGCCCGTTCACATAGCTTTGCCACATAACCGTTACTCCGCGTTGGCTGCGAGATCGCGCAGTACTTGCAGGGCGCGCTCGGCGTCGGCCTGGCCGACAAACAAATGGTCGTGGTAGTAGCCGGCGATCACGTTGCAACTGATGCCGGCCTTGCCGAGTGCCGTGGCAAATGCAGCGGTGAGGCCGACCGCTTGCAGCGCCGAATGCACGTTCAGGGTGATCCATGCGGCGACGTAGTCGAAGTTGAAACCGGCGCGCTCGGCGTGGGAGCGTTCGAGGATGACCGTCAGGCCTTCCTGTTCGCGGAAACTTCCCACGACTTCCAGACCGCTCGGCAACCGGCCGTCGCGCAAGGTGCAGAACACGTATTCGCCGGGATTGAGCTGCGGGCTCATGCTGCGCAGCAGGGTGGTCAACGAGGTTTCGCCCGCCATGGGAGTGATCCTTGATAAAGAGTGCTTGCTGGCTATTCTCCGGGCAGACGCTGTATAAGAAAAACCAATAGTGCTGATCGCTCATTAGGAAAACTGATGTTCGACTACAAATTGCTTTCCGCTCTGGCCGCCGTGGTCGAGCAGGCCGGATTCGAACGCGCGGCGCAGGTGCTGGGGCTTTCGCAGTCGGCGATTTCCCAGCGGATCAAGCTGCTGGAGGCGCGGGTCGGCCAACCGGTGCTGGTGCGCGGCACGCCGCCGTCGCCGACCGAGATCGGTCGACGCCTGCTCAACCATGTGCAGCAGGTGCGCCTGCTCGAACGGGACCTGCAAGGCCTGGTGCCGGCGCTGGACGAAGAGGGGCTGCCGGAGCGTCTGCGCATCGCCCTCAACGCTGACAGTCTGGCGACCTGGTGGGCCGAGGCGGTGGGCGATTTCTGCGCCGAGCAGCATCTGTTGCTGGATCTGATCGTCGAAGACCAGACCGTCGGCCTCAAGCGCATGCGCGCCGGTGAGGTGGCGGCCTGTCTGTGCGCCAGCGAACGACCGGTGGCCGGCGCCCGCAGCGTGTTGCTCGGGGCGATGCGTTACCGGGCGCTGGCGAGCCCTGCGTTCATCGAGCGGCATTTCCCCGATGGCGTGCGCGCCGAACAACTGCCGCGTACCCCGGCGCTGGTGTTCGGCCCGGACGACTTCCTGCAACATCGCTACCTCGCTTCCCTCGGTGTCGATGGCGGTTTCGAGCATCACCTGTGCCCGTCCTCCGAGGGTTTCATCCGCTTGACGGAGGCTGGCCTGGGCTGGGGGCTGGTGCCGGAGCTGCAAGTGCGCGAGCAGTTGCAACGGGGTGTGTTGCGCGAACTGTTGCCAGATAAACCGATCGATGTGCCGTTGTACTGGCATCATTGGCGCAACGGCGGTCAGTTGCTGGGGCTGCTGACCGAGCAACTGGTGCGATCTTCGGGACAATGGCTGGTGCCGTTGGACTGACGGCCAGCGTCAAGACACCCGAATCAGGCAAAACGAAAGACAGCGGAGCTTTACATGAAAATTCTGGTCACCGGCGCAAGCGGCTTCATTGGCGGGCGCTTTGCGCGTTTTGCCCTGGAGCAGGGCCTGGACGTGCGGGTCAACGGTCGCCGGGCCGAAGGTGTCGAGCATCTGGTGCGCCGGGGCGCCGAATTTGTCCAGGGCGACTTGAGCGACGCAGATCTGGTGCGTGAACTCTGCGCGGATGTCGAAGCCGTGGTGCATTGCGCTGGCGCCGTCGGCTTGTGGGGGCGCTATCAGGACTTTCATCAGGGCAATGTGCAGGTCACTGAAAACGTGGTCGAGGCCTGCCTCAAGCAGCGGGTGCGGCGGCTGGTGCATCTGTCGTCGCCGTCGATCTACTTCGATGGCCGCGACCATCTCGGCTTGACTGAAGAGCAAGTGCCCAAGCGCTTCAGGCATCCCTACGCAGCGACCAAGTACCTGGCCGAGCAGAAGGTCTTCGGCGCCCAGGAATTCGGCCTCGAAACCCTGGCCCTGCGCCCGCGTTTCGTCACTGGCGCAGGGGATATGAGCATCTTCCCGCGTTTGCTGAAGATGCAGCGCAAGGGGCGTCTGGCGATCATCGGCGACGGTCTGAACAAGGTCGATTTCACCAGCGTACACAACCTCAACGAAGCGCTGCTCAGCAGTCTGCTGGCGACTGGCTCCGCACTGGGCAAGGCCTATAACATCAGCAACGGAGCGCCGGTGCCGTTGTGGGATGTGGTCAATTACGTGATGCGCAGGATGGAAGTCCCGCAGGTCACCAGATACCGTTCCTACGGGCTGGCCTACAGCGTCGCGGCGCTCAACGAGGGCGCGTGCAAGCTCTGGCCGGGGCGCCCCGAGCCGACGTTGTCGCGCCTGGGCATGCAGGTCATGAACAAAAATTTCACCCTCGACATCAGCCGCGCCCGGCATTATCTGGACTACGATCCGAAAGTCAGTCTGTGGACGGCGCTCGATGAGTTCTGTGGCTGGTGGAAAGCCCAGGACATTCGTTGATACGAAACGGGCCGTCGGCCCGTGCTGAACCCTGCTACAGCTTGAGGGTCAATCCCTGCGGTCGCGGGGTTTATACTTCGCCGCAATCAGCCATCACCGCGTTTCCCAAAGGTTGCCTCAATGTCCATGCGTAACGATGCCCACGACGACGATTTCGATGATGTACCGAGCCTGCGCGCCGACAGCCTCGATGACGATGATTTCCCGACCACTACTCGCACCTCCGTGCACTCGCGCACGCCGCCGGTGGTCAAGGTCAAGTCCGCCAGCACCGGGCCGCTGTGGGCGCTGGTCGGCGCATTGTTCTTCGCTTTCATCGGCCTGGCCTGGTGGAGTTTTCAGCAGATCTCGCTGATGGAGCAGCAACTGGTGGCGACCCAGGAAAGTTTCGCGCGGATCAGTGAGGAAGCAGCGGGGCGCCTGCAGGACATTTCCGGCAAGGTCGTCGCCAGCCAGAGCAACGTCACCAGCGACAGTGAAGCCTTGAAGTTGCAGATCAAGCAACTGGAAAGCCGGCTCCAGGATCAGAACAAACAACAGCAGGGGCTGGCCGGGCAGCAGGCCACGGATCTGGACAAGCGCCTGGCGCAGATGGCCGCCCAGGCCACTGAGCAACAGACCGCCAACACTCAGCTGCAGGCCCAGGTCAAAGCCCTGAGCGCTGAACTGGCCACCCTCAAGAGCACACCGGCTGACACCAGCAAGATCGAGGCCGAGTTCAAGAGCTTCGATGCGCAGTTCAAGAGCCTAGGTGCGGACATCGTGGCGCTGAAAAAGCAGGGCAATCCGAGTGCCGCCATCGATCGTCTGGAACAGGAAATCGTGGTGCTCAAAAGCGAGCAGGACAATCGCCCGGCCGCAGCCCAGGGGGGCACCAACACGGCCGAGTTCGATGCCTTCCGTGGGCAGATGACCCGCAACATCAACACCCTCCAGGCGCAGATCCAGAACCTGCAACAGCAGATCAACGCCCGGCCTTGACGCCTCTTTGGCGAGGGAGGCGGCTCCCTCGCAATCTCCAGAAACCTACTGAATATTCATACATAACCCCAGGCCGTCTACGCTCTTGAAACACCAACAGGAACGAGGGATGCGTCATGGGGTTTGTGCATAAGCTGGCCTGGCTCGGCGTGGTGCTGATGCTGAGTCTCGGCCAGGCCAACGCTGCCAAAACGGAGAAGGACGACAGTCAGGCGGCCATCGCCCTGCTGGAAAAGGCCCTGGCCTACTACCACGACAACGGCGACAAGGCGTTTGCCGCTTTCAGTCGTCAGGGGGAGTTCGTCGACAAGGATCGCTACGTGTTCGTGGTCGACACCAAGGGCGTCATGCTCGCCAGCGGCGGGCCATCGTCGGCGCTGATCGGCCGGGATGTCAGCGAAGTGCTCGGGCCGGATTTGCAGAAAGCCTTCAAGGACGCCTTGAAAGTGCCGGAAGGCAACGGCATCCAGCAGGCAGAATACCGCTGGAAGAATCAGGCCGACGGCAAGGTCGAGCGCAAGCATGTGTATTACCAGCGCATCGGCCAGCGGATTCTGGCGGTCGGTTATTACCTGCCCCGGGCCTCGGCCGAGCAGGCGAAGGCGTTGCTGGACAAGGCCGCGACCGATCTGGGCAAGGACGAGAAGGGCACTTTGACGGCGATCAACTCACTCAAGGGCGGCTATCTGGTCGATGACTTGTATGTGTTCGTGGTCGACCTCACCAACCAGCGCTACGTCGCCCATGGCACCAACCTGCGTCTGATCAACACCGACTTCGGCAAGATCAAGGACCCCGAAGGCAAACCGGTGGGCGAGCCGATCCTGGCGCTGATTGCCACACAGGACGAAGGCGAATACGAATACCGCTGGAAAAACCCGGTGACCGACAAGGTCGAGGACAAGCACGCCTACCTGAAGAAGGTCGGGCATTTTCTCGTGGCGGTCGGGTATTACAGCCCTTGAGCACATGATGGCCGGTGGGAGCCGGTTACCTGGCCGAGTGCTCCCGCCCGCGCAGCAGGTTGTTCGGCATGGCAATCGCCGCCGCCAATCCCAGCAGCGACACCGCCGTGCTGACCCACAGCAAATGCCGGAACGTCACCAGCAGCTCGGCGCGAAGGGCGTTCTGCGCATCGCCAGGGGCGGCATTCAGGCCGTCGAGCAGCACGTTGCCGGAGTGCCCTTCGCTCATCAATGAACTGCTCGCCAGGTGGGCGAAACTGGAGTCCTGCAATAACGCCAGCAACAGTGCCGACATCAACGCCACGCCCACCGCCCCGCCCAGCGAGCGGAACAGGTTGGTGGTGCTGGTGGCGACGCCGATGTCCTTTTGTGCCACCGAATTCTGGGTGCCGACCAGCGATGTCGGGAATTGCATGCCGCCGGCGATACCACTGAGCAGCATGAACAGAGCGCTGAGCAGCGTCGCCTGGGGCGGACTGAGCGCCATGCCGATGATCGAGATCGGCATCAGGATCGCCCCGGTCAGGATCTGCGGTTTGTAGCGCCCGGTCACCGACGTGCGGCGGCCGGCGAAGTACGCGCCGATCGGCAGACCCATCGCCAGCGGCAGCAGGTGCAGCGCCGCGCTGTCGGCACCGGCGCCGGTGACGCTCTGGAAGCGCAGCGGCATCAGCACGATCAGCGAAATCGCCTGGAAACTGGTGAAGAAAATCGTGCACCAGCACAGCAGGGCGTTGCGATTGGCGAACAGGTGCATCGGCAACAACGGCTCCCGCGCACGGCGCTCGTGCCAGACAAACATCGCCAGCACCACCACCGCACAGGCGAACAGTCCGAGGACTTCGCTGCTGCGCCACGAATGGCCCTGGCCGACCTGGGTGATCGCGAGCAGCAGGGCCGTCAGGCCGACGATCATCAGCAGCGTGCCGAGGTAATCGATGATCGGTTTGCGCTGCGGAATCGGCAGCCCGCGCAGATTGCGTCGCGCCACCCAAAACGCGCCCAGACCCAGCGGCAGGTTGATCAGGAACACCCAGCGCCAGGACAGGTATTCGGTCATGTAGCCGCCGAGTACCGGACCGGCGACGCTGGCCACCGCGTACATACTGCTGAAGTAACCCTGATAACGCCCGCGCTCCCGTGGTGGCACGATGTCGCCGATGATCGCCTGGCTGACTGAAATCATCCCGCCGGCACCAATGCCCTGAAGGATTCGCGCCAGCACCAGTTGCTCCATGCTCTGGGCCATGCCGCAGAACAGCGAGGCGAGGGTAAACACGCCCATGCCGAACAGCATCAGTTTGCGTCGCCCGTACAAGTCACCGAGCTTGCCGTAGATCGGCACCGCCACCGTCATCGCCACCATGTAGCCGGAAATCACCCAGGCCAGCAGGCTGACGTCCTTGAACTGCGCGGAAATCGCCGGCATGGATACGGCGACGATGGTCTGGTCCAGCGCGCCCAGGAAGATCGCCATCATCAGCGCGACCAGCACGCTGCGAATGGCCGGTTTGGGCGTTTCGGGATGGTTGAGATTGGTCACGGGGAAAACCTGCGGGCTGTGAGATTCCCGCAGGTCATCTGGCGAGCGGGGATGCTCGCCAGTGTAAGTCGGTAGCAGGCTATTCGATAGCCTCATAAGGAAGTCCGACGTAATTTTCTGCAATGGTTTTCCGGCCCGCTTCCGAGTCGACGAAGTAGTCCAGCTCCGAAGCGCAGATCCGCTGACTGAAGTCATCGTACTCGTCGAAGCGATGCAGCATCGAGGTCATCCACCAGGAAAAACGCTCGGCTTTCCACACCCGGCGCAGGCAGATTGCAGAATACTTCTCCAGCAGTTCGGTGCGACCTTCGCGGTAAACCTTCAGCAGAATATTGAACAGGGTGCTGACATCGCTGGCCGCCAGATTCAAACCTTTGGCGCCGGTGGGCGGGACGATATGCGCCGCGTCGCCGACCAGAAACAGGCGCCCGTACTGCATGGGTTCAACGACAAAACTGCGCAGCGGCGCGATGCTTTTTTCAATCGACGGGCCGGTCACCAACATATTGGCGAGGCTCGCGGGGAGGCGGTTTTTCAGCTCGTCCCAGAAGCGCTGATCCGACCACTCACTGACCTGCTCCTCGGCCGGCACTTGCAGGTAATAACGGGTGCGGGTCGCCGAACGCATGCTGCACAGGGCGAAGCCGCGTTCGTGGCGGGCGTAGACCAGTTCATCGTGAACCGGCGGCGTGTCGGCGAGAATGCCGAGCCAGCCAAACGGATAGACCCGTTCGAACACCTTCAGGCATTCCTCGGGAATGGCTTGACGGGCGACACCGTGGAAACCGTCGCAACCGGCGATGTAGTCGCAGTCGACCCGCCAGGTTTCGCCGTCCTTTTCGAAGGTGACGAAGGCTTCGTCGCTTTTCATGCCGTGGGGAACGACATCGCGAGCTTCATAGATCGTCTGCCCGCCGGTCTCCCGACGAGCGGCCATCAGGTCGCGGGTGACTTCGGTCTGGCCATAGACCATTACGGTTTTTCCGCCAGTCAGGGTCTTCAGATCGATGTGTACCAGACGTCCGTCCAGAGCCAGGTCGAAGCCTTCATGCACCAGGCCTTCACTGTCCATCCGGTGGGCCACGCCGGCCTCGCGCAACAGCTCTACCATGCCCTGTTCGAGCACGCCGGCGCGGATTCGGCCGAGGACATAGTCGGGTGTCTGGCGTTCGAGAATCAGGGTGTCGATGCCGGCGTTATGCAGCAATTGACCGAGGAGTAATCCGGACGGACCGGCGCCAATGATGGCAACTTGGGTTTTCAGCGTTTTCATTGTTTTTGTCACTCGCAAGCTTCACGCGGCACGGACCGGTGAATGATTTTTATGGTTCGAGTGCTTGCATTTTTCCCTTGCGGGTCTGTCAATTGAAGGTGAAAACTGAGCCGATACCTGTACATTCTGCCAATCGGTGCGATTATCGCCCGCAACCCTCGAGGCCTGGATTGAAGTGATGAACAAGCCTGACCTGCCTTCGATTCCGGTGTTCAAGCTCTACGGTGAAAGCCTGGACTGGCCGACCCCCGACTTGCTGCACTGTGAAACCATCTCCAAACGCAGCCGCGACCATCAATGGGAAATCAAACCGCATCGCCATGCTGATCTGTGCCAGTTGCTCTTCGTTTTCAAAGGTCAGGCAGAGCTTGAAATCGAAGGTCAGCGCACACAACTGAACCAGGCCGCCATTCAGGTCCTGCCACCGCTCTCGGTGCATGGATTTCGTTTTTCCGAGGACGTCGAAGGTTTCGTCGTCACCCTGGCGACACCCCTGATCAATCATTTACAGACGCAACTGGGCAACTCGGTGTTCGCCCTGGCCCAGGCTGAAAGCTACCCGGCGGGCAAGGACGGCGAGTACCTCAACAGCTTGTTCGCGGCATTGCAGGCCGAATACAACGGCCACCAGCCGGCGCGCGAAATGCTCATGCATTCGCTGGTCAGCGTGATCATGGTCTGGGTCAGCCGCCAGGCGCTCACCCGCCAGCGCTCGAACCAGCGTCCGCAGCGTCAGCGCGAATACCTCAACGGTTTCATTCAACTGGTGGAGGAGACTTACCGACAGCACGTCAAGGTTGAAGACCTGGCCCATCGCCTGGGCATTTCGGTGTCACACCTTAACGGCACCTGTCGCGAGCTGGCGGGGCAACCGGCGTTGCAGATCATGCACGAGCGGCAATTGCTGGAAGCCAAGCGCCTGCTGACTTACACCAGCATGACCATCTATCAGATGTCCGAGGAATTGGGGTTTTCCGATCCGACCAACTTCACGCGCCTGTTCCGGCGCCGGGTGGGGATTTCGCCGAAGGCGTTTCGCGATCGCCTGAAGACCGAACCATGATCGTGGGCTTGCTCGCGAAGGCGTTGAATCAGTCGACATTCCTGTTGAATGACAAGGCGCATTGGCGAGCAAGCCTGCTCCCTCAAGAAGGCATCCGGATCAGCGCAGCGCGTTAAGCGTCGCGTTGTGCGGGATGCAGCGTTCCAGATTGCAGCTTGCGTAGTCCCGGGGCAGTTGTCGCAGTTGCTCCACCCGCCAGGCAGCGGTGCCGTAGAGCGCCAGCGTGGCCGCGCAGGTGATGAAAATCGCGAGGTATCTTCTTGTTTTGGTGTTCATGGCGTTGACCTCTGAACGAATACCCGTGGGTACTGTTTTCAGCATAGGTCAGCGCTGGGGACTTTCCAGCAAACGGGCTTGTACCCCGATATTCAGGACACTGATGCACCCGCTATGGAAGCGGGCTCACAGGCCGATATCCCATTCCGGCTGCCCGGGGAAGCGCTCCACCAGAAAATCCAGCATGCAGCGCAACGCAGCCGGCATGTGTTTGCGTGAGGCGTAGACCGCGTAAATGTTCATCTGCCGAGGTTCGGCATCGGGCAGCAGCCGAATCAATTCTCCCGTATGAATGTAGGTGCCGGCCTGATAAGTCGGCAGCATCGCCACGCCGGCGCCGGCCAGGGTGGCGCGCAGCAGGGTGCTGGCTTCGTTGGCGCTGATGTTGCCCTGCACCGGGACTGACACCGGCTCGCCGTGTTCTTCGAAATGCCACAGGCTTTTGCCGAAATACGAGTGAGTCAGGCAGTTGTGCCGGCTCAACTCTTCGACCCGGCGGGGTGTCGGGTGCTCTTGCAGATAAGCCGGCGCGGCACAGACCACCGAGCGACAGACGGTCAGGCGTCGAGCGATCAGGTTCGGGTCGAGGTCGCTGCTGGTGCGAATCGCCAGGTCGATGCGTTCATCCACCAGATTCACCGTGCGATCGAGCATTTGCAGATCGATGTTGACCCCCGGATAGCGTTTGACGAACACCGCCACGGCATCGGCCAGTTGCGCCTGACCGAAGGAGGTGCTGACGCTGATCCGCAGCAATCCGCGCGGCGCGTCCTGGGGTTCGCTGACGGCGGCCTGCATGTCGCCGGACAGCTCCAGCATCTGCCGACAGCGCGGCAGCACTTCGTTGCCGGCGGCGGTCAGGCTCAATTTGCGCGTGGTGCGATGCATCAGGCGCGCGCCGACCCAGTCTTCCAGTTCTGCCAGATACCGCGACACCACCGGCCGCGACAGGTCCAGGTGATCGGCCGCCGCCGACTGGCTGCCCAGATCCACCACCGTGACAAACACCCGCATTGCTTGGAGACGATCCATGATTTGCCCGCTTTCAGAAACAAACTATGTTCAAGCATCGCATTTTTTGTACCGAGTCTGGCAACTAAGCTCTGTACCCATCGCCAAGCATGGCATTCGGACAACGGAGCAACAGATGATCGGCTTCACGGCTCTCAAACGCGTTTTACTGGCCACCGCCACCCTCGGTTTCGCTGCGCACGCGGCGGCGGCCAACCTGACCCTCGATGTCTACAATCCGGGCACCAACGCGATTTTCCCGGTGACCTCGGTACTGGTCAGCGGCGAGAAGGACGCGATTCTGGTCGACGCCCAGTTCGGCAAATCCCAGGCCGAGCAAGTGGTCGAAAAAATCCGCGCCAGCGGCAAGCAACTGACCACCATCTACATCAGTCATGGCGACCCGGACTACTATTTCGGTCTCGACACCCTGACCCAGGCTTTCCCGAACGCCAAAGTGCTGGCTTCGCAACCGACCGTCGATCACATCAAGCAGACCGTCGACGGCAAACTGGCCTTCTGGGGGCCGAAAATGGGTGCCGACGTGCCGGCCAAGACCATCGTTCCCGGCGTGCTCAAAGGCGACAGCCTGATGCTCGAAGGGCAGAAGCTGCAGGTGATCGGTCTTGATGGCAAACAGCCGGATCGCAGCTTCGTGTGGATTCCGTCGCTCAAGGCCGTGGTCGGTGGCGTGGTGGTAGCGCAGAACATCCACGTGTGGATGGCCGACACCCAGACCGCGCAATCCCACGCCGACTGGCTGCAAACCCTGCATTCGATCAAGACCCTGAAACCGCAGACCGTGGTGCCGGGCCACTACCTCGGCGACAGCGACCGTTCGCTGAAAGCCGTGACCTTTACCGCCGACTACATCAAGGCGTTCGACGAAGAAACGGCCAAGGCCAAGGACTCTGCAGCACTGATCGCCGCGATGAAAAAACGCTACCCGACATTGGGCGAGGAAAGCTCCCTGGAGCTGAGCGCCAAGGTCGCCAAGGGCGAGATGAAGTGGTAATCGCCTGACCTGTTTATTGATGCACATACACTCAAGCCAACTGGAGAACGTCATGAGCAAGATCGCAATCATCGGAGCCACCGGCCGGGCCGGCAGCCAATTGCTGGAAGAAGCGCTGCGTCGCGGCCATAGCGTCACGGCCATCGCCCGCGACACCTCGAAGATCGGCGTCCGTGCCGGTGTGGTCAGCCAGAATGTCGATGTGCTGGACGCGGCCGCGCTGCAAGCGGTCGTGGCCGGTCACGATGTGGTGATCAGCGCCGCGCATTTCACCACCGTCCCGGCCAGCGCCGTGATTGGCCCGGTGAAGCAGGCCGGCGTGAAGCGCTTGCTGGTCGTGGGCGGGGCCGGTTCGCTGTTGCTGCCGGACGGCACACGGGTGATCGACAGCGCCGGTTTCCCGGCCGAGTACAAGACCGAAGCGAGTGCCGGGGGGGCGTTTCTTGAGGCGTTGCGTCAGGAGCAGGAACTGGACTGGACGTTCCTGTCGCCCTCGGCGCAGTTTGTCGAAGGCGAGCGCAGCGGCGCGTTCCGGGTTGGCAAGGATGACCTGCTGGTGAGTGCCGAAGGGCGTAGCTGGATTACCTTTGCCGATTACGCGATTGCGTTGATCGACGAAGTGGAAACGCCGAAGCATTCGCGGCAGCGGTTTACCGTTGGGTATTGAGTGATCGTGAGGGTGGTGACCGGCTGGAGAATCACCCCCTCACCCCAACCCTCTCCCCCAAGGGGGCGAGGGGGAAGGGAGCTGATCTTCGTGCTTTCCAAAGCCTGAGGTCGGCTCGGAATTTCAGGTCGGTGCAGTTCTCAAGCAACCGACAGTCAGTCCCCCCTCCCCCCGGAGAGAGTCAGGGTGAGGGCAAGCTTCACCGCCGATGGGCCTGCTCCACCAGCCACGTCATCAACTCCCGCAGTTTCGCCGAAGGCTGCTGTTTCTCCGGCATCACCACGTAATACCCCATCCCCGTCCGCACCTTCAGCTCAAACGGCATCACCAGCCGTCCGGCATTCAGGTCGTCGCCGATCAGGGACCAGTCGCCAATCGCCACGCCCGTGCCGTGGGAGGCCATCGACATGGCCTGGTCCAGGGTCTCGAAATGCTGACCGCTGCCAATGTTGCTCAGTTGCAAGTCAGCGGCCTTGAGCCAGACCTTCCAGTCTTGATCGTTATGGGTCGGATGCAGCAGCAAATGCTGTTGCAGATCCGCCGGGACGAGCAATGCCGGCGGGCCTTTGAGCAGCGTCGGCGAACAGACGGGCGTCAGTTGCTCATCGAACAGATGCAGGGCGGTCAACGAGTGGTCCGGTGGCGTGCCGTAGATCACGGCGGCATCGAATTGCTCGCGCTGGAAATCCACCCCATGAGCCAGTGTGGTCGTCAGTTTCACCGGCACATCCGGGCGTTCCCGTTGCCACTGCAAAAGGCGCGGCACCAGCCAGCGCATCGCGCAACTCGGGGCCTTGAGTTGCAGGGTCTGGTGCGTCTGGCCGATTTGCTCCATCCCGTCGCCAATCAGTGCGAACGCCTGTTGCACCCGTGGCAGCCACTCGCGACCCTCGGCGGTCAACTCGAGGCCGCGCGCCAGTCGGATGAACAACTCGTAACCCAGATGATCCTCAAGCCCGGCGATCTGCCGGCTCACCGCGCCCTGGGTGATGTGCAACTGCTCGGCGGCGCGGGTGAAGTTGCAGCACTGCGCAGTGATCAGAAACGTATACAGGGCGGGCAGGGGCGGCAGTCGTTTCATTTGGATCCAAGGTATGACGTGAGGACATGGCTAGTATGACTTTTTATCGATTGTTGCTGCCACCTGCCAACCGTTCAATGAGGCCATCCCACGGGCCGCTGCGAGAGCGAGCAAGCCTGCTTGCGCAGCGGCCCGGTGTCTCAAACGAACAAGAAGGGCAATGACATGGCGACGTGTGGCGAAGTACTGGTCAAGTTACTCGAAGGTTACGGGGTCGAGCAGGTGTTCGGCATTCCCGGGGTGCATACCGTGGAGCTGTATCGCGGGCTGGCCCGTTCGAGCATCAACCACGTCACCCCGCGCCATGAGCAGGGCGCCGGCTTCATGGCCGACGGCTACGCCCGCACCAGCGGCAAACCGGGTGTGTGCTTCATCATCACCGGCCCGGGCATGACCAACATCACCACCGCCATGGGCCAGGCTTATGCTGATTCGATCCCGATGCTGGTGATCTCCAGCGTGCAGACCCGCAACCAGTTGGGCGGCGGTCGCGGCAAGCTCCACGAGTTGCCGAACCAGAGTGCGCTGGTCGGCGGCGTAGCGGCGTTTTCCCACACCCTGATGTCCGCCTCTGAATTGCCCGGTGTCCTGGCCCGCGCCTTTGCGCTGTTCCAGGCCGGGCGTCCGCGTCCGGTGCATATCGAGATTCCGCTGGACGTACTGGTGGAAGAGGCCGATGAGCTGCTCGCCAGTGTCCCGGTCAGCATCGACCGCGCCGGTGCCGCGCCCGGTGCCGTTAACCGCATGGCACAGTTGCTGGCCGGTGCCCGTCGTCCGTTGATCCTCGCCGGTGGCGGCGCGATCGATGCCGCCGCCGAACTCACCGAACTGGCCGAGCTGCTCGACGCCCCGGTGGCGCTGACCATCAACGCCAAAGGCATGTTGCCGTCCAGTCATCCGCTGCTGATCGGTTCGACCCAGAGTCTGGTCGCCACCCGTGCCCTGGTGGCGGATGCCGATGTGGTGCTGGCGATAGGCACGGAACTGGCCGAAACCGATTACGACGTCACCTTCGCCGGTGGCTTCGAGATCCCCGGCAAGTTGCTGCGCATCGACATCGACGCCGACCAGACCGTGCGCAACTACCCGCCGCACGTTGCCCTGGTGGCCGACTCGCGCAACGCCGCGCATGCCCTGTTGACGGCGTTGTCGCACCTGCCGCTGGCCGGACGTCGCAACGATTGGGGCCAGGTGCGCGCCGCGCGTCTGCGCAATGATCTGGCGGCCACCTGGGACGCACCGACCCTGGCCCAGACCCGCTTCCTCGAAACCGTGCTGCATGAGCTTCCGGACGCGGTGTTTGTCGGCGACTCCACGCAACCGGTGTACACCGGCAACCTCACGTTCAACCCAGAGCGTCCGCGCCGCTGGTTCAACTCGTCCACCGGTTATGGCACCCTCGGTTATGCCTTGCCGGCGGCAATCGGCGCGTGGCTCGGTGGCCAGGTCGAGGATGGCGCCCGTCCTCCGGTGGTCTGCCTGATCGGTGACGGCGGCCTGCAATTCACCCTGCCGGAGCTGGCCAGTGCCGTGGAAGCGCGCACCCCGGTGATCGTCCTGCTGTGGAACAACCAGGGCTACGAAGAGATTAAGAAATACATGGTCAACCGCGCCATCGAACCGGTCGGCGTGGACATCTACACCCCGGATTTCATTGGTGTCGCCAAGGCCCTGGGCTGCGCGGCGGAGTCGATCCATACGGTCGAACAACTGCGCGGCGCGTTGCGTGCCGCCGCCGACCGGCAAGGCCCGAGCGTGATTGAGATCGATCAGACCCAATGGATGAAGGCGGTGGCCAAATGAGCTTTCCAACAACCCTCGACGGCCTCTACATCAATGGCCAATGGTCCGCCGGTGATGAACATCTGCGCGTCATCAACCCGGCCACCGAAGCGCTGCTGACCACGGTCAATGGCGGTGACGAACGCGCGGTCGGGCAAGCGGTGAGCGCCGCCAGCGAAGCGTTCAAGTCGTGGTCGCAAACCACCGGCGCCGAGCGCGGGGCGATCCTGCGCAACATCGCCAACGGCGTGCGCAACGGTCGCGATCACCTGATGAAGTTGCAGTCGAGCAACAACGGCAAACCGCAATTCGAAGCGGCCATCGACGTCGATGACGTGATCGCCACGTTCGAGTATTACGCCGAACTCGCCGAAGGCCTCGACGGCAAACAGGACAGCAACGTGCCGCTGCCCAGCGACGATTTCAGCGCGCGTCTGCGTCGTGAGCCGTGCGGCGTGGTCGGGCTGATCGTGCCGTGGAATTTTCCGATGGTCACCACGGCCTGGAAACTCGCCCCGGCGTTGGCAGCAGGCTGCTGCGTGGTGCTCAAGCCTTCCGAGGTCACGCCGCTGCCGGAACTGGAGCTGGCCGCGATCATCGCCGAGGCCGGTCTGCCGGACGGCGTGTTCAACCTGGTGTGCGGCACCGGTCTGGCGGTCGGTGCGCCGCTGTCGGCGGACCCGCGCATTGCCAAAATTTCCTTCACCGGCAGCAACGCGGTCGGTGTGCAAGTGATGCAGCGTGCCGCTGAAACCGTAAAGGGTGTGAGCCTGGAGCTGGGTGGCAAATCCTCGCTGCTGGTGCTGGCCGATGCCGACCTCGATCTGGCGGTGGAGCTGGCGTGCGGCGGCGCGTTCTTCAACGCCGGGCAAATGTGCTCGGCCACCAGTCGGGTGCTGGTCGCCGATGAGCTGGCGGATGAGTTTCTGATGCGCCTCAAGTCGCGAGCGGAAAAAATTCGCGTGGCTGACCCGTTCGACCCGGACGTCGAGATGGGCGCACTGGTCAATCAGGCGCAGTACCAGCGAGTGCTGGGCCACATCGATCGCGGTTTGAGTGCTGGAGCGAAGCTGGTGTGTGGCGGCAATCGTCCCGCCGAACTGTCGCGCGGCTATTTTTTGCAGCCGACGGTGTTCACCGACGTGCCCCTCGACAGTGCGCTGTGGTGCGAAGAGATTTTCGGGCCGGTGGTGTGCGTGCGCAGTTTCAGCAGCGAAGCCGAGGCGATCGCCCTGGCCAATGACAGCCGTTTCGGCCTGGTGGCCAGCGTCGTGAGCCGCGATGGCGAGGCGGCGGATCGCGTCGCCAATGCCTTGCAGGCCGGGCTTGTGTGGCTCAACGCGCCGCAGGTGATTTTCCCGCAGACGGCGTGGGGCGGTTACAAGCAGAGCAGCATCGGCCGCGAATTGGGGCCGTGGGGCCTGGCGGCATTTCAGGAAATCAAACACGTTGTTCGGGCGCTCTGAGCGCCCGAAAAAGGTGAGCGCGTGCCTCGCAACGAGGCATGCGTCGGCGTCATGGCTTCAATGAGTTTTTATCGATAGTCAGGTGTTTTGCACGACCTCAGGATGAACCCGCCGGCAGCGTTGAAGCCCTTGTGAAACGGAGCTTTCAGCGGACCCGGCCGCGCGGATGCAACGGTTGCGACCAACCTCATACTTAAAAGAACAAAGGGAGTCCTTCATGGGCAAGCATGATCTGAACAGGCGTCAATTCATTAAAACCGTCGGCGTGGCTTCCGTGGCTGCGGCCGCCATGAGCATGCCCTTCATCGGGGCCCGCGCCAGCGACACCCGGTTCGCCGGCAAGACCCTGCGTTTGCTGACCTGGTCGGATGACACCGGCCTCGCCGCACTGCGCAACATCGCCGCCACGTTCGAAGCCAAGACCGGTGCCAAAGTGATCGCCGACCGCACGGGCAGCACGTCGGAAATGGTCGCCAAGCTCAAGGCCGGCGGTGATCGTCCGCAGTACGACATCATCACCCTGGCCGGGGTCGGCGCCGAAGGCCTGGCCGCCGCCGGACTGCTGGAAAAGCCTGACCTGAACCGCATCCCCAACCTGATCGACGTGCCGGAGAAATACCGCACCGGCGCCAACGGGCACGGCATCGGTTACCTGCTGTGGTGCAACAGTCTGGTGTACAGCACCCGCACCCAGAAAGAAGTGCCGGACAGTTACGCCGCGCTGTGGGATGCCGATCTGGCGCCGAACATCTTCCTGCCGCCGCCAAACTGGACCGAGGCGATGGACCTGATCATCATCGCCGCCAAACTCGCCGGCGGTGACGAGCACAACATCGAGCCGGGCTTCAAGAAACTCGCCGAACTCAAGGACCGCGTGGTGACGCTGGGCGAAAACCCGAACCAGATTGCCGAGCTGTTCCGCACCGGTTCGCTGGACATGGGCGGCCTGTACGCACCGGCGTTTTTCCCCAAGCAGATCCGCGACCCGAATTACGGGCTGGGCGCCACGTTCGGCATGAAGGAAGGCTTCTACACCGACCTGATGCTGTCGGTGATGCCGAAAAACCGTCCCGGCGACACCGACCTCGCTTACGCCTTCATCGACCACTCCCTCGACCCGCTGGTGCAGGGCAAGATGGCCGAGGACATCTTCAACGGTCCGGTCAATGCCAAGGCGATCATTTCCGCCGAGGCTCGCAAGAGCCCGTTCATCCTAACCCCTGAGCAAATTGCCGAGAAGGCGATCATGCACGACAACGCCTTCCTGGCCACCGTGCATGACCAGTGGATTCGTCGCTATACGGAAATCTTTTCTTCCTGACGCAGGCCTCCCACGCGCCGCACGTTCACTGTGGGAGCGGGCGGTGTCTGGGAGATCCGTTTTCCATTGACGAGATCATTTGCTATGGAACATCAATCCCTGACTCAACCCGTCGGTGCGGGTGACGTGCGCGTGGCGCGCAGTGTTTCGCCGACCGCGCGGGCGTGGTTTTTTCTCACGCCTTCGATGCTGTTTCTCGGTGTGCTGATTGCCGCCAGCCTGCTGGTGCTGCGCATGAGCATCGGCACCAAGGGCGCGGAGTGGACGGGCTTCAGCCTCGCCAGCTACGCGCAACTGCTCGAACCCTATTACCTCAAGTCGTTGCTGCTGACCTTGCGTCTGGCGCTGATCAGCGCGGTGATCGCGGTGCTGCTGGCAATCCCGGTGGCCTACACCATGTCGCGCCTGACCTCGCCGTTGGTGCGGCGGATCTTTCTGGCGGCGGTGCTGCTGCCGCTGCTGGTCAACCTGCTGCTGCAAAGCTACGGCTGGCTGGTGATCCTCGGCCCCGGCGGCATGCTCAACCAGACCTTGATGGGGCTGGGGCTGATCAAGCGGCCGATCATGCTGCTGTACAACCAGAACGGCGTGCTGATGGGGCTGGTGCAGACGGCTTTCCCCTTGGCGGTATTGCCGATTGCCAGTGCCATGCGCGGTGTCTCGCGCTCGTATGAAGAAGCCGCCGCGACCCTCGGTGCCAGCCGTTTGCAGGTGTTCCGCCAAGTGGTCTTGCCGATGAGTCTGCCGGGCATCATCACCGGCGCGACCCTGGTGTTCGCCTACAACGCCAGCAGTTTTGTGGTGCCTTTGTTGCTGGGTGGCCGACGGGTGCCGATGCTGGCGGTGATGGTGCATGACCAGATCGCCCCGTTGATGAACTGGCCCGCCGCATCCGCTGCCGGCGTGGTGCTGATCGTCACCACCCTGGCGATCATGACCCTGTCCGAATACATCACCGGCCGTCGCCGGCGTCTGCTGGAGGCTTCGCAATGAGTGTCCTGACCAAGAAGCGCATGACGTTGCTGCCCGGCGACACCGGCAAGTTCGCCGGCATCCTGTCCGGGTTCATTCTGCTGCTGGCGGTGTTGCCGATCCTGACCATGATCGTCATGTCGTTCAGCGGCGCCTCGACCCTGGACTTCCCGCCGAGCAGCTACAGCCTGCAATGGTACAAAGCGGCATGGCATACCTTCGTTTCGCCGGATGCCAGCGATGTGCTGAGCCTGGGCCAGGCCATGGGCACCAGTCTGCTGGTGTCGTGCCTGACCATGATCTTCGCCACGCTGATCGCGGTGCCGGCGGCGTACGCGCTGACCCGTTGCGAGTTCCGGGGCAAGGCTGTGGCGCTGCAACTGATGTCACTGCCGCTGGTGTTTCCGATGGTGGTGCTGGGCCTGGCGTTGTTGCTGGTGTTCGACAGCCTGCCGTTCCACATGACCACCTCGCGACTGGTGATCGCCCACGTGATTCTGGCGTTGCCGTTCGTGGTGAAGAACTGCACGGCGGCCATGCTCTCCATCGGCAGCGAAGTCGAGGAGGCGGCGCAGATGCTGGGGGCTTCGCCGCTGCGGGCGATCATCGATGTGGTGGTGCCGCTGATGAAGTCGGGAATCCTGGCGGGCATGCTGCTGGCGTTCATCGTTTCGTTCAATGAATTCACCGTCACCTATTTCCTCTACACCATCGACGTCATGACCGTGCCGATCTGGATGTACAGCCGCACCGTGTCATCGCTCGACCCTACCGTGTTCTCGTTTGCCGTGCTGATCGTGCTGATCGACTTCGTCCTGATCTGGGCGTTGGAGAAGCTGGTGGGCGAGGGCGGCGTTTCCTTTTGATTTGAGGTGCAACATGACTGGTCTGATTCTGGAAAACGTCGAGAAACATTACGGCTCGGCTTGCGCGGTAAAAGACGTCAACCTGCATTTGCCGGAAGGCAAACTGGTGTGCTTCCTGGGGCCTTCGGGCTGTGGCAAGACCACACTGCTGCGGATGATCGCCGGCCTCGAAACCCTCACTGGCGGCGAGATTCGCCTGGACGGCGAGGACATCGGTCACACGCCGGCGCACCTGCGCAATTTCGGTATGGTGTTCCAGTCGCTGGCACTGTTCCCGCACATGACGGTCGGCGAAAACATCGCCTATCCGCTGAAGCTGCGCGGGGTGGCCAAGGCCGAGCAACAGGCGCGGGTGGTGGAATTGCTTGAGCTGATTCAACTGCAACCGATGATCGACCGCCCGGTGGCCAAGCTGTCCGGCGGCCAGCGTCAGCGCGTGGCGATTGCCCGGGCGATTGCCTCGCACCCGAAAATCCTCCTGCTCGATGAACCGCTGTCGGCCCTGGACGCCAAACTGCGGGAGTCGATGCAAGTGGAAATCCGCCAGCTGCAACAGCGCCTGAACATCACCACGATCATGGTCACCCACGACCAGCGCGAAGCCATGACCATGGCTGACATCGTTGTCGTACTGGGCGAGCATCGGGTGCAGCAGGTGGGAACGCCGATCGAAATCTACCGGCATCCGGCCAACGAGTTCGTTGCCGACTTCATCGGCTCGGGCAACATTTTCCCGGCCACTGCGCTGGGCGATGGCAAGGTCGGTCTGCCGGGCGGCGACGCGCTGCAAGTGCCGATCTGCAGCAGCATTGTGGTCGGGCAGAAAGTGAAGATGTTGATTCGTCCGGAAGACCTGCAACTGTCCGCCCCCCAGGCCACGGCGGGCAACCGCCTGCTGGGCAAGGTGACGTTCGTGCGGGACATCGGCGCGACCATCGAGACCACGGTGGAGTGTTCCGGGGTGACCTTTACCGCGTTGAGTACGCCGTGTCAGGGGATCGGCTTGGGGGTGGGGCATCCGGTGTCGGTGACGTTGCCGAGTGAGGCGTGTCGGGTGTTGGGCGCTTAATAGTGAGTTGCCCCCGAATCCCCCTCACCCCAGCCCTCTCCCCACGGGAGAGGGAGCCGACCGAGGTGTTTATTCGAGGTACATCGACCTGAAAAATCAAGGTGAACTCAAGGTTGAAAACAACAGAGATCGGCTCTCTTTCCCCCTCGCCACCTTGGGGAAGAGGGCCGGGGTGAGGGGGTAGCTTTTAGACCGTCAACCGCAAGCGCGCCAGATCCCGCAACGGCGGTGCCCCGAACAACCGGCTGTATTCCCGGCTGAACTGTGAAGGGCTTTCGTACCCGACCCGATACCCCGCCGCCGACGCTTCCAGCCCTTCGGCGAGCATCAGGCGCCGCGCCTCTTGCAGGCGCAGTTGTTTCTGATATTGCAGCGGACTCATCGCCGTCATCGCCTTGAAACGGTGATGCAGGGTCGACACGCTGAGGTTCACTTCCTTGGCCAGATCATCAATGCGCAGCGGCTGCTCGAAGTTGCCGTTGAGCCATTTGATCGCCTGGCTGATGCGATGGCTCTGGCTGTTGGCGATGGCAATTTCGTACAGGCGATGACCCTGCGGGCTGCGCAACAGGCGATAAAGAATTTCCCGACGGATCAACGGCGCGAGCATGGCGATGTCTTTCGGTGCGTCGAGCAGCCGGGCCAGGCGCAGCACCGCGTCGAGCATGGCGCTGTCGATCCTTTCGACATACAGACCGCGCCCGGTCGGCCGGGTGGGCACGCCCATGGGGCCGGCATCGGCGATCAGCGCGGTGATTTCCGCCGGGTCGATGTCCAGGCGCACGGCGAGAATCGGCTCCTCCGGCGAGACGTTCACCACCCGTCCGCTCAGCGGCATGGAAACCGAGACCACCAGGTAATTCAGCGGGTCATAATTGAAGTATTCATCGACCAGCCGCACCTCTTTGCGTCCCTGGGCCATGATGCACAACGCTGGCTGCGCGAGCACCGGGGCGAAGTCGTGGGATTTGGTGTGACGCGACATGACCAGCGAACCGACGGCGGTGGCATAACTGCCATCCTCCGAGGTGTTGCGGCGGATGATCGCCGCCAGTTCTGCGCGCTGTTTTTCCATGTCGGCATCGGGAGGAGCTTGAAAATGATCGAATGACGTCATGCGCGGCATCCTCGGCAAGGGCGGTGGAATGGGGCAGAGCATAAGTTTGTGCAAGCCGGAGCGGTAGACACATCCTGCGAAATGCTTGCCTGATTCTGCACGGGCTGAAAGTTGTTGCCAGTCATGTCAGGAGGCAGGCGGGCAAACTTGCTTGAAACTCGTATGACGAAACCGTGAACCTTTTTACAGGTTGTTACAGGTGCTGAATGAAGTCTCGCAGGATTGTGCAACGCGTCGGCAGGAATCGACTAACGGCGCGGGTGACCCGGCCCTTAACCTTGGATCCTGTCGCAGCCCGTCCCCCGGCTGCCTCGCGACTCCCTGGGAGGGTTGAACATGTCCAAGCAAATCCCCGTCAGTCATATGGCCTTCGTTCGAGCGCGCGCCGGGCGCTCGGCGGAACTCGGCGTGCGCCTCAGCACGCTGATCGAACCATCCCGCGCCGCCGCCGGTTGCCTGAGTTTCTCCCTGCAGCATTCGCAGGGTGATCCCGAGTTGTGGCTGGTGTCCGGGTTCTGGAGCAACCAGCAAGCGATGACCGCGTACTTCGGCAGCCCGCAGATGGAAATTTTTGCCGAGCTGGTGCAGGACCTTGTGGTCAACAGTCTTGATTTCCACACCTTCAAAGACGTCTCGGCGGCGCAGGCCCTGGGCCAGTGTCGCGCGCCGATACACAAACTCGCCGGTTGAGGGTTTAATGACCGGCTTATTTGACTGAGCCAGGACCTGCGACATGGCACGTAAAGAGTTCGAACACTTCGAAGCGGTTTCCGCTGTAGTTCCCGTCGAGTTGGGCAGCAACAAGGGTTATCACGCGGCAATCGCGGTCAAGGCCCTGGTCGACGGCGGCGCGCCGCGCTTTCACAAACTGCTGGACGAGCAGGTGTTTCCCGGCGCCATCGCTGCCGACGAAGCCGCCATCAAGGAGCTGGATCGCCTGCAGGGCGTCACTGATGACGCCGAGCTGATCTGGTAATTACTTGACCGCACCCGGTCGCCACATCTTGAACAATGCCTCTGGCCCCAGCTGGAAATAATCCGCCGGCCCGCCGCCGCGCAGAATCGGTTCTGCGGCGGCGGTGTCGTAGATGCCGTCCTTCAACAGCCATTTGGCGATGTGCACGGCGACCACTTCGCCGAGCACCAGCCAGCTCGGCACCGTCTCGCCGTCCGCGCGCTGCAATTGAATGATCTGGGTGACCTTGCATTCGAAGGACACCGGGCTCTCGGCCACGCGCGGCACGCCAATCACTTTCGACGCCACCGGCGTCAACCCCGCCAATTCAAATTCGTTGACCTCGGGACCGACCATCGCGCAGCTCTGATTCATCTGCTCGGCCAGCGGCCGGGTGGCGAGGTTCCAGACGAATTCGCCGGTCTGCTCGATGTTGTTCAGGCTGTCTTTGCGCCCGACGCTGGAGAAACCGATGATCGGTGGAATGTAGTTGAAGGCGTTGAAGAAACTGTACGGCGCCAGGTTCAGCCGGCCGTCGGCATCCTGCGAGGAAATCCAGCCGATGGGGCGCGGGCCGACGATGGCGTTGAACGGATCGTGGGGCAGCCCGTGGCCGTTGGCGGGTTCGTAGAAATGGATGTCATCGGACATGGCGGGTGATCCTGGAGGCGTTCGGAGGTGGGCAATAGTGCAAGCGCCTTGCGGCAATTTCCAGTCGATCATTAACGCGGGCTTCAGAAAACACTAAGCCCGGCCGAAGCCGGGCTGTGATGAGCATAGAGAGGATTAGCTGATGGCGGCGGCGGTGCCGGTTTTGTCGAAGCCGTCTGCAGCGATGGCGTTGGCGGTGCCGGTTTTGTCGAAGCCGTCTGCAGCGATGGCGTTGGCGGTGCCGGTTTTGTCGAAGCCGTCTGCAGCGATGGCGTTGGCGGTGCCGGTTTTGTCGAAGCCATCAGCGGCGTAGGTGCCCGAGTGGCTGCTTTCGATGGCGGCGCTGGCTTCGGAGGTGAAGGACGCGGAGCCGGTCTTGTCGTAGCCGTCGGCGGCGAAAGTGTTGGCGGCCAGTACGGACAGGGTCAGGGCGAGGATCAGTTTGGTTTTCATCTTCTTTACTCCAGGTTCGTTGGCAGGTGTGTCTGCATGGGTTTCATGCTACGCCAAATAAATTGATTAAAAAGCGCAAAATAACGGTAAAAAATATCGATTAAGTAGATGTTAAGGGCGACGCATTGAATTCGCTTTCGTTGAGAGGCGAACGTCGCGCAGGTAATCGATCAGGTGAGTGCAGAATGCGGGGCGAGCATTAATGGGGGATTAATCGCCGTTTTTGCGTTGGGTGACAGATTTTTCATACTTTGCCGACCGCTTTTTCACCGCTGCAACGCCAGTCTGCCCACGGCCAGAAAACCAAGAACCGGCCGTCATACACTGGAGCTTTGCCTGCAATGAACAAACTGCCTCAAATCACCCTGGCGTTCTGGGTCATGAAAATCTGCGCGACGACCCTGGGGGAAACTGCGGGGGATTTGCTGTCGATGACCCTCAACGTCGGCTACGCCATCAGCTCGCTGATTCTGATCAGCGTGTTCGTCCTGACCCTGGTCACGCAGTTGATGGCCAAGACCTACAAGCCGATGCTGTACTGGATCGTGATCCTGTCCACCAGCACCGCCGGCACCACCATGTCCGACTTCATGGATCGCACCCTGGAACTGGGCTACGCCACCGGCTCGATGATCCTGATCGCGATTCTGCTGGCGATCTTCGCTGCGTGGCGTCTGAGTGGCGATTCGCTCAACGTCAGCAAAGTGCAGAGCTTTCGCGGCGAGATGTTCTATTGGATGGCGATCCTGTTTTCCAACACTCTGGGCACCGCGCTTGGCGACTATCTGGCCGACGACTCGGGCCTGGGTTTCGCCGGTGGCGCGCTGCTGATCGGTTCGGCCATCGGCGTGGTCGTGTTGCTCAAGTACCTGACGAAGATGTCCTCAGTGCTGCTGTTCTGGGTGGCCTTCGTGCTGACCCGGCCGTTCGGCGCAACCCTGGGCGACTTCCTGACCAAATCCCATGAGAAGGGCGGCCTGGACTTCGGCACCATCGGTTCGTCGGCGGTGCTGGCGGGGATTCTGGTGGTGATGATCGGCGGGGCGGCCTATGCGCAGAAGCGTTATGGCAGCAATCGCAACGCTGCTGAATTGACCTGAAACCGCGCGAGCAAGCCTGTTTCCACATGAGCGCTGTAAGGCCCTTGTAGGAGCGGGCTTGCCCGCGAAGAGGTCCGTACAGTCACCGTTGCAGTGACTGCGCAAACCTCTCTCAGTCAGTCACGATCCGCGAATGTTTGCGGGTGTCTTTCATGGTGATGTACACCAGCAACGACACCGCGATGCACGCGGTCACGTACCAGTAGTAGCCGGTTTCCATGCCGATGCTCTTGAACCACAGCGCGATGTATTCAGCGGTGCCGCCGAAGATCGACACGGTCAGTGCGTACGGCAGGCCGACGCCCAGGGCGCGGATTTCGGTCGGGAACAGTTCGGCTTTCACCACAGCGTTGATCGAGGTGTAGCCGCTGACGATGATCAGCGCCGCCATGATCAGGAAGAACGCGCCCCACCAGGTCTGGATGGTGTGCAGGGTCATCAGGATCGGCACGGTGAAAATCGTGCCCAGCACGCCGAAGGCGATCAGGATCGGACGACGGCCGATCTTGTCCGACAGACCGCCGATGATCGGCTGCAGGCACATGAACAGGAACAGCGTGGCGGCAGAAATGGTGGTGGAGTCGGAGATGCTCATGCCGACCGTGTTCACCAGGTATTTCTGCATGTAGGTGGTGTAGGTGTAGAACGCCAGCGTACCGCCCATGGTCAGGCCGACCACGGTGAGCAGCTCTTTCGGATGGCGCAGCAAGGTGCGCATCGCGCTTTCCTTGGATTTCTCTTTCTTGGTGAACGACTCGGTTTCTTCCATGCCGCGACGCAGGTACAGCGCGACGATCGCACACAGCGCGCCGATGGCGAACGGGATGCGCCAGCCCCATGCGTACAGCTCGTCAGAGGTGAGGAATTGTTGCAGCACGATCAGCACGCCCAGCGCGATGAGCTGGCCGGAGATCAGGGTCACGTACTGGAAGCTGGAGAAGAAGCCGCGACGTTCCTTGGTCGCCATCTCCGACAGGTAGGTCGCCGAGGTGCCGTATTCGCCACCGACCGACAGGCCTTGCAGCAGACGGGCGAACACCAGCAGGATCGGCGCGCCGACACCGATGGTTTCATAGCCCGGGCTCAGGGCGATGATCAGCGAGCCGAAGCACATCAGGTACACCGAAGCCATCAGCGCTTTCTTGCGCCCGACCTTGTCGGCGTACAGCCCCATCAGCCAGCCACCGATCGGACGCATCAGGAAGCCCACGGCGAAGATCGCGGCGGTGTTCAGCAGTTGGGCGGTGGTGTCGCCTTTGGGGAAAAAGACTTTGGCGAAGTACAGCGAGAAGGCGGCGTAGACGTACCAGTCATACCACTCGACCATGTTGCCGACGGAACCGCTGAAGATCGACTTGATCCGGCTCGCGGTGGTTTTTTCTTTTGCCGGCACGGCAGCCGACCCAAGAGGCAGGGCGTTGGAGTTATCCATTGAAGGATCCTTCGTTTAATTGTTTTTGTGGAGCGCGTGGGAACGCAGCCTGCGAGGGCTATAGCAGGAGGTGTGCCAACGGGGAGAGGGCCGGTTTAGAGGGGGTAAGGGAATCGGGTGAGCGGAATATTGCCGAGGTATTGGACTGGGTGAGCGGATTTCCGCTTATCGGGTGCGGCGTCAGAAGCCCCCTCACTCAGCCAAAAACATCTCCCGGCTCAACCCATGCCGCTGCATCTTTTCATTGAACGTGCGCCTGGGCAGTTGCAGCTCTTCAAGCACCGCCTTCACATCACCCTTGTGCCGGGTCAGCGCCGCCCGCAGACACTGCGCCTCGAACGCCTCCTGCTGGGCAGCCAGCGACTGCCCCGGATCGATTCCCGGTGCCGGTTCGTCCAGCCCCAGGACCTGGCGCTCGGCGACGTTCGCCAGTTCGCGCACGTTGCCCGGCCAGTCGTGCCCGAGCAGGTGACTCAACTGCGCCCCGCTCAGTGGCGGAAAGGTCCGGCCCAGGCGTTCGGCGGCGCTGTGGGCGAAGGCTTCGAACAGCAGCGGAATGTCTTCGCGCCGCTCACGCAGCGGTGGCAGGCGCAGTTCGGCGACGTTCAGGCGATAGGCGAGGTCTTCGCGAAAACGCCCGGCCCGGGCTTCATCGAGCAAGTCCGGTTTGGTCGCCGCGACGATCCGCAGGTCCACGCGAATGCTCTGGTTCGATCCCAGCCGTTCGAGTTTCTGCTCCTGCAACACCCGCAGCAGTTTCACCTGCTGGGCCAGCGGCATGCTTTCGATTTCGTCGAGGAACAACGTGCCGCCGTCGGCGTATTCCAGCTTGCCGATGCGTTTGCCCGACGCGCCGGTGAACGCGCCGCTTTCGTGGCCGAACAGTTCGGCTTCGAACAATTGCTCGGGGATGGCCGCGCAGTTCAGCGCCACGAACGGTTTGTCCGCACGCGGGCCGAAGTCATGCAGGCAGCGGGCGACTAGTTCCTTGCCGCTGCCGGTTTCGCCACGGATCAGCACGTTGACGGGCAGCGTCGCCAGGTCCAGCACCTGCCGGCGCAAGGTCTGCAAGCCACGGGAGACCCCCAGCAGCGTCGCATCGAGTCGGGCACGGTTGTCGGCCTGTTCGTGCAGGGCGCGGTTTTCCAGGACCAGACGGCGCTTGTCCAGCGCCCGGCGCAGGCTGCCGAGCAGGGTTTCCGGGCTGAAGGGTTTTTCCAGGAAGTCATAGGCGCCGTCGCGCATCGCCTCGACCGCCATTGGCACATCGCCATGGCCGGTCAGCAGAATCACCGGCAGATCGGCATCCCGTCGCTGCACTTCGGCGAGCAACTCCAGGCCGCTGAGACCGGGCATGCGCACGTCGCTGAGGATCACCCCGGGAAAATGCCTGGGCAGCGCCGCCAGGCATTCTTCGGCGCGGCTGAACAGTTGCACCTCGAACCCGGACAGGCTCAGCCATTGTTCGACGGCGCTACGGATGCTGCTTTCGTCGTCGACCACCATCACCGAATTGAGCATCAGATGTGCGCCTCCAGATCGATCGGCAAGGTCAGGCTGAACACCGCGCCGACGCTGCCATTGTCGGCGCTCAGGCGGCCGCCGGACTCATGGACGATAGCAAACGAGACTGCCAGTCCCAGGCCCAGCCCGTCACCCACCGGTTTGGTGGTGAAAAACGGATCGAACACCTGCCCCAGGTGTTCTTCGGCGATGCCGGGGCCGTTGTCGATGACACTCAGGCGCCACAGTTGCTCATCGGCTTCCAGGCGGACTTCCAGACGCTTGCAAGTGGTGTCGTGCATCGCATCAAGCGCGTTGCGCAGCAGGTTGATCAGCACTTGCTCCAGACGGATCGCATCGCCGCGAACCCAGGCCGGGCGGGTCAGGTGCAGCACCAGGCTGACCTGTTCGTCGCGTATCCGCGTATCGAGCAATTGCAGGGCCTGATCGACCACGGTTGCCAGATCCAGACGTTCGCGCAAGCCGCTGGGACTTTTGCGGGCGAAGGTTTTCAGGTGGCCGGTGAGGGCCGCCATGCGGGTGAGCATGTCATCCACCGGTTTGAGCGCCTTGTAGGCATCGTCCACCCGGCCATGGTCGAGCAACAGGCGCAGGGTCGCCAGTTGCATGCGCTGGGCGGTCAGCGGCTGGTTGATTTCGTGGGCCAGCGCCGCCGACATCTGCCCCAGCGCCGCCAGTTTGGCCGATTGCACCAGACCATCCTGGGCGGTACGCAAATCGCGGGTGCGTTCTTCGACCAGACGTTCCAGCTCCGCGCGACTGCGCTGGCGCATCTTCGCCAGACGCCAGCGCTGGTTGAGAAACAGCAACAGAAACACCAGCGCCAGCCACACGCCGGCGGCGGCGAGTCCAGCGTTGCGCAGATCCTCGAAAGCCACTCTGGCCGGGCGCAGCAGATGCAGGGTCCAGCCTTCGGCGGCCAGTGGCAGGGACTCCCACAGATAATCCGCCGTACCCGTCGGGCCTTCGACCCGGGCCAGATCGCTGTTCTCGTCGAAGCGTCGCAGCGACAAGTGGGTCAGCGGCACCAGCGCCTGTTTGTCGTACTGGCGGGTGGTCTTGATTTCGGCGTGATCGCCCGGGCTCAGCGGTCGCAACAGGCGATAGCGCCAGCCGGGCTGGTTGGCGATGAAGATGATTCCGCGTGCGTCGCTGACCAGCAGGGTGTCGCTGCCCTGGCTCCATTCGCGCTCCAGTTCCGGGAATTCCAGCTTGACCACCATCGCCCCGAGAAACTCGTCGTTGTCGCCAAGCACCGCGCTGGACAGGAAGTAACCGGGAATTCCGCTGGTCACCCCGACGGCGTAGAAGCGTCCGCTGCCCTGGGTGCGGGTCTGGCTGAAATACGGGCGAAAGCCGTAGTTGTGGCCGACATAACTGCTGGGCAGGCGCCAGTTGCTGGCGGCCACCGCGAGGCCGGTGTGGTCGAGCAGTTCGAGGGTCGAGGACTGCGCCGCGCCGTTGATCTTTTCCAGTTTCAGGTTGAGCGCCGCTTGCTGCTCGGCATCGACCGGGCCGCGCAGGGCCGCACGCAATTGCGGGTCCAGCGCCAGTACGGCGGGGAGGGCACGGTAACGGTCGATCAGGGTATGCAGCGAGTTGGCGTACAGCGCCAGTTGCTGACTGGCCCGGGCGGCGTCCTCTTCCTGCGCCTGACGCTCGGCATGGCGCACGGCCAGGGTCGCGGCGATGGCGGCGCCGGCAATGATCAGCAGGGTATACAACGACAGACGCAAGGTACGGGAAGTCGGAGGCATGCTGGGCGAACGGGTGGCAGGACGGGACCGCACGATAGCATGCCGCCGTGGGGCGGCAGTGCCCTGACGGGATAAAAGCCCTCGTTTAGACCGGCGTGCCCTGATTGGCCCGGTGATTGCGAACTCGTTGCCCGAGTCCGTGAAGCAGGTGGGTGATCGCCGAGGTCTGCTGATCCAGATCGTCGATGTCGATGCCGCTGATGCTGTTCAGGGACAGCGCATCGGCGAACGCGTGAACCCTGGCCTGGTTGGTTTCGATCTCGTTGATCAGGCCGGTGATCTGCTGCTCGAACATCTGCATTTTCTCGCCGGATTTGTCGGACAGCGCGCCAAAGGTCTCGTCGATGATTTCCGGCAGTCCGATCAAGGCCGCGATACTGCTGCTGATGGCGCCCATCGCTTCGGAGGGCATGGCCGGCAGGGTCGACTTGAGCAGGTAACCCGCCGACTGGGTGGCGGCCTCCTTGGACAGTTTGAGCTGCGCCTTGCGCGAGTCGGGCTTCATGTTGCGATATTTGGCGACCAGATATTCCAGTGGCTCCATCTGTTTGTATTCGGCCTTCTGGATGATCTTGTTCGCCGTCAGCCTGGAGGTTTTCAAGTTGACCGTGGCGCTCAGACCCGAGCGTTCGGCGAGGTAATCCACCAGCCCCGAAACTGCAACCTTGGCGCCGATGCCCAGACCGACGCCCACCACGTTGCCAATGCCGGGCGCAGCGGCACCCAGTGCCTGGGCACCGACTCCGACGGCAACGCCGACGCCATAACTGATGCCTTTGCCGATCACCAGCGTCGCGGTCCTGCGCGCGGCTGCCAGGGCGACGCCGCTGCCTGAACCCATCCTGTCGAGTTGCCCCTGGGCATCGACCACCCGCCGTTTGGTCAGGCCGAGAATTTCGATGTGCCGGGTCATTTCCCGGCTCAGGTTTTCCTTGGCATGACGTGTCCCGGCGAGCTGACGGTGTCTGGCATAGCTTTCGTTCTGAGACTGAATGATCCGATGGAGGCCGGCATTGAAGTCCGCCGTCGTGGGCAGTCTGCCCTCGCCGTTGGCATCGATGTTGCCGATCGGATTGCCGCCGACGAACGCATACAGGTTCAGCCCGTCGGCATCCCCCGCCGGGTCGGCGCTGATCCAGCGGCCCAGCCACGGCGCGTAATAGCGGGCGCCGTAGAAATAAAGGCCGCTGTCGTCCATTTCCCTGTTCGAATAGCGCAGCGTGCGGTAACTGACCTCGACCGCCGAGCGCGCCGTCAGACAGGCGGTGGCACCAAACGGTCGATAGCCTTCATCGCTGATGAGGTTTGCCTGCCCGTCCAGTTCTTTCACCGCCGAATCGAGATGATCGCTCAGGGTGTAGCGCCACTGATCGGCGCCGACATTCGCCGGATCTTTTTCCCAGTGCAGGCAGCGCGCGCCGCCGGCCGCCATGCCGATGGAAATGACGTGCAGTTCTTCGCCGGTGTCCCGGGTGCGGATTTCCAGCCCCGGCAGATAGCGCACATCGTGGAAATGACTGGCTTTGGGGGTGTGGCTTTCGTGGCGTTTGCCGACCCGTTCGCCCTGGCTGTAGCGGCAGGTTTCCTGATCGTCCGGGCCGTTGCCGCGATCGATCAGGGTCACGCTCTGCAACCGGCCCCGGTTATCCCAGCGCAGCGGTTGCCCCGGTTGCAGGGCCAGCAGGTTGCCGGCGCGGTCGAACAGACTGTCGAAGTCCGGCGGCGGCTCACCCCGTTGCCGGCGCACACCCCGGTTGCTGGCGGGATCGATGAACATCTCGTGGGTATGGCTGGCGCCGTCGCGCACATGGGTGGTTTTGATCAGGTTATTGCTGCTGTCGTAGACGTAGGTCTCGACGTAATTGCGCCGGTCGTTGGGGTCGGTCGGTTGCGGTCGGCCGGGATTGTCCGAGGGCGCGGCGTCGGCATGGCCGGTGGCGCGGATCAGTCGATACAGCGAGTCGTAGCTGAATGCGCGGTGGCCGTCGATCCGCTGGTTGGCGAAAAAACGGGGGATGAAAGCGTGATCGAAAATCGCGGTGACGTTGCCCACCGGATCGTATTCATAACCGAGGTCCTGCACCACGGCGCCGCTGTCCTTGTGTGCGGTTTGTTGCAGCAGGCGTCCGTCGGCCGGGTCGTAACACCAGCGGCAGGTGAGGTTGTTGCCCGTCAACTGCTCGACGAGTTGCCCGGCAGCGTTGTATTGCGCTTGCTGCTGAATCGCCTGCCAGGTGGTCTGCCCGTTGAGCTGCAGCCGCACCTGATTGAGCTGCCCGGCGACATCGTAAGTCGACTGCTGCCGGTGGCCGGCGGCGTCGATCTGTTCCAGAGGCGTGCCGAGAGCGCTGAAGGTGCGGTGGCTGACGAGGGCCATGGCGTCGCCGAAAGTGCGGCTTTCGCGCAATGGCTGATCCGGCAGAACAAGGGCGAAACCGTCGAAGGACACTTGGCCCGAAGGGTCGCTGAGCGCAATCAACCGGCCCCGCAGGTTTCGCCCGGCATCGGCCGACGCATCGGCGTAGGTCGAGGTTTCGATGTCTGCCACGCCGTTTTCCTCGATGGCCACCGCGCGTATCTGCTCGTCGTAGGTGGCGCGCCAATGATTGCCCCGGGCATCCCAGCGTTGCAGTTCCTGCCCGGCAAGGCCCGGCAGGACCAGAAGCGGGCCGGCGTCGACGTTGTCGATCCTGAGCGGCTGGCCGTCCAGGGCATACAGGGTGGTGATATTGGGCGTGGACAGGCGCGGGTCCTGTTGCACCACCAACCGTCCGGCCGGGTCATGCTGCTGACGGCTGACCAGTGGTTGCGCCGCATCGCCAGCGACCGTGCGCAGATAGGCGATGTGTCTGACCGCCAAGCCACGGCTGTCATTGGCAATCACAGCGGGCGTGCGCAGATGAACGCTACCGGGCACTTCGCGTGAACCAGTGGGTGGGCGAAGGAGCGGGTGGATGCGCCAGGAACTGATTGTCTGTGCTGCCCATTTTCCGATACCAGGCCATGCCCCGTTGTGCGCGGTCGATGTAGTCCAGTGTCTTGCGGTTTTTGCGTTCCAGGGCTGAGCGGTGAACGGGCGCAATGAGCCCGGCAGGCGTCATGTGGTTCACGTTCGGCAACAGGTCTTGCGGATAAATCACATCGCTGCCGAGTGCGTTGAAGGCTTTTTCGGTCTGTGCCCAGCGTTCCTCCACGGCGGTTTTCCAATCGGCGAGCAGGGTGTCGATCTTGTTGATTTTTACCGGGTCGAGACGGTTTTGGATGTCTTCGGCTTCTTGAACCCGGCTCCCCATATTCAACAGGTTGCCGATAATTCCCAGCACCGAACCAACGCCCCATCCCACCAGAATATCGGGATTGAGCAGGGCGCCAGGGGCCTCGCGCCAATCCATGGTCCCTTCATCCATCAAGCCCAGGGCACTGTCGATGGCCGCTACCGAGATTTTCGAAGTCTGAGGAATCAAGGGGCGTGTCAGGGCGCCTGACAGGGTGGCGTCGACCACCGCAGCGGCCGGGTTCGCCAGCGCATTCCCGGCGGTCAGACCATCGATGTAGGGGGCGCCGCTCAGGACCACGCTCCCGTCCACGCCAGACCGCGTTGCCAGAATCGAACCCAATCCACTGGTGGCGAATGCGTTGATCGACTCGCCCAGCAGGTTTTTCGCCAGCCCGCTCTTGATGTTTTTCTGGTGGATGACGTTGTCGATCTGTCCGAGTGTTTCCTCGGCCACGCCCGACAGGACATTGATGAAGTTCGAGTAGTTGTAGATGACGTGTTCTGCTTTTGCCGTGCCTTCAAGGTCGACGTATCGCATCGGATTGTTGCCGACATACGCATACCGATTCAGCCCGTCGACGTTCCCTGCCGGGTCGGCGCTGATCCAGCGTTGCAGCCAGTCGGCGTAATACCTTGAACCGTAATCATAGAGCCGGCTGACATCCATTTCCTTACCCGAGAAACGCACGGTCTTGTAGCTGACTTCCACTTGCGAGCGCGCGGTCAGCACGGCCGTGCCGCCAAACGGGAAATAACGTTCCTGGCTGATCAATTGTGCCTGGCCATCCAGTTCGGTCAGGGCGCAACCCAAGTGATCGGACAGGCTAAAGCGCAGTTGGTCCGCTTCGATGTCCGCCGGTTTGCCAGCCACCCAATGCAGGCAACAGACCTCGCCGACTGCGGTTCTGAGCGTGAGAGTGTGCAGTTCTTCACCATTGTCGCGGGTGCGGATTTGCAGGTTGGGCAAGTAGCGCACTTCATGGACGTGGCTGGCTTTGCGGGTGTGGGTTTCGTGGCGCTTGTAGACCCGCGCGCCGCGACTGTAGCGATAGCTTTCCCGATCATCGTTGCTGCCACCGCGATCGACCAGCGTGACCGCTTGCAACCGGCCACGACTGTCCCAGTGCATCGGCAGGCCGGCTTGCAGGGCCAACAGGTTGCCGGCACGGTCATACAGACGGTCGAAGTCCGGTGGCGGATCGCCGGGCGTCCAGCGTGCTCCCCGGTTGCTGGCGAGGTCGATGAACATCTCGCGGGTATGGTTGGCACCATCACGCACGTGCGTGGTTCTGGTCAGGTTGTTGCCTTGGTCATATTCGTAGGTTTCGAGATAGTTGCGCCGGTTGCCCGGATCGCTCGGTTGTGGACGGCCGGGCGTGTCGGAGGGCGGGGCGTCGGCGTATCCGGTGGCGCTTCTGATCCGGCTCAGCGAGTCGTAGGTAAATGTCCGGTGCCCATCGATCCGCTGCCCGGCGACAAACATCGGGATGAAGACGTGATCGAGAACTCGCGTGACATTTCCCGTGCGGTCGTACTCATATTCGAAGTCTTGCAGCGCGGGGGCTGCCTCCTTCTGCGCCGTCTGCCGCAGCAATCGCCCGTCCGCCGGATCGTACAACCAGCGACTGCTGACACCGTTGCCGGTCTGCTGCTCGATAATTTGCCCGGCAGCGTTGTACTGCG
Organism: Pseudomonas sp. B2M1-30; assembly: GCF_025447575.1. Classification (NCBI taxonomy): domain Bacteria; kingdom Pseudomonadati; phylum Pseudomonadota; class Gammaproteobacteria; order Pseudomonadales; family Pseudomonadaceae; genus Pseudomonas; species Pseudomonas sp. B2M1-30. The sequence continues at coordinate 318,296 of NZ_JAOEJT010000004.1, forward strand.
CATCCACCAGCACCGCTTTCCACTCGGCTGTGCCAGCAAGTTGCAACTGGACCCGTTGCAGATGTCCGGCGACGTCGTAGCTCGATTGCTGGCGGTGGCCACCAGCGTCGGTGTGTTCGAGCCCGGCGCCCAGCGCATTGAAGGTCTGGCGGTGAGTAAAGGTCTTGCCGTCATGAAAGGTGCGACTTTCGTGGATCGGCTGATCGAGCAGGCCGTAACTGGTGATCGTGTTGTTGCCGGACGGTTCGCTGAAGGCGATCAGTTGTCCACGCAGGTTGTGTTGGTGATCGGCATCGCCCGGCGCATAGATGAAGGTTTCAGCGTCCGCCTCGGCGTTTTCTGCGACGGCCACGGCGCGCAACCGGACGTCGTAACGGGTCTGCCAATGATTGCCGAGGGCGTCCCAGCGCTGCACCTCCTGCCCGGCCAGCCCCGGCAGGCGCAGGCTCTCGCCGGCGTCAACGTTGCTGACCTTGAGCGCCTGGCCGCCCAGCGTATGAACGCTGGTCTCGTTGGGGGTGGACAGACGCGGATCCTGCTGCTCGATCAAACGCGCGGCCACGTCGAAGCGCTGTCGGGACATCAGCGTTTGCAGCGGGCCATCGGCCTCAGTGCGCAGATATTCCACCTGCCGCACCGGCAAGCCGCGTGGATCGATGACGGCCACCGAGGGGGTACGCGCATGCACGCCGGCGTTCATCGTCCGGACCTCTTCAGCGGCTTTGTCGGCGGCGACTCGTCGGTGTCGTTGTAGTCATATTTAGCCGTGAACCAGGGATGGATCAGCTCGAACGCCAGATGCCCCTTGGCATTGATCACCTGGATCTGGCGCCCGGTGGCGTCATAAAACAGTTCGTCGAAGTAGCCAGACTCGCGCATCGAGCTGTCGTTGACGCGCTGTTCGCTGTTGATGAAATACGGCTGGAAAACCCTGATCGGCTCGCCTTTATGGTTGAGTTCCGCCCGTCCGCTGACGCGCCAGCGCGGATCCGCCAATGCCTGCCGAGGAACGCCGTTCTCCAGTTCGAGACTGCCGTCGGGGGATCTGACATAGGCAAGGCCTTTCTCGACCAATTGCTTGGTCTGCAAGGTCCGGCCGGAGCCATCCACGTGCGTGATAGAGATCTGGATCTGGCGTTGCGGATCATTGAAGTAACGGTCGGCCCTCAGCGCGGCGCTGTGGACCGGTACGCGCGGCAAATTGCTGAGCAGATCGAGCAAGGCCTGTTCGCCGACATCCGGATTCTTCAGGTGTTTCAAGCGGTGCAGGACCGACGCGCGGACGCGTCCGTCGGGCTGTACCAGCCCCTTGGCGATCCATTGCAGGTGCTCGGCCAGTGCAGTGTTCAAGGGGATTTTCGGCATCCAGCTGAGCAGGTCGTAGGCCAGCGCAATGGCGGCCGCCGCCAGGTACTCCGGGGGATTGCCGAGGGCCGATTCGGGGCTCGGATCGGCGGGTATCGGGTATTCGCTCAGCGGGCGAAACCCGGCCCGCTTGCCGTCTTCGGTGCCGTAGAAACTGGTTGCCCGTGTCCGGCCATCGGGCAGGAACAATGCTTCCTGAATATTGAGGTTCGCATCGCTGACGGACTTCGGCTGGAGATGGTGATAGTCCCAGGTGATATGCGTCTGGCAACCGTCCGGCTGCTTGATGACGGTGGTGCGCAGGTGATCGGCATCGCTGCCGATTTCAGTTTCGCCATGGCTGGCGGTCGGTTGCACTTTGGTGACCTGATAGAAGTCCGCCGCAGCGGCATAGGTGAAGAATTCGCTTTCAGCCGCCCACAGTTCGCGTCGCTTGTCCGCCTCCGGATCGGCGGGGAGCGAGAAGGGCATGGGCACGTAGCCAATCCTGTCCAGCTCCAGCCGAATATCGAAATCGGGAACCGCGTCGTAGGCGGCCAGTGCCTGCTTGTCGAAAACAGCGTCATCCCTCGCGATCGCCAGTGGCGGGAAGCTGAGTTCACCTTCGGGCGATTGCTGATAGTGCTGCACCGACAGCGACGTCAATTCGCGCAACGCATTCCAGGCGTCGCTGTCCTGATGCTGGATGAAGTGTTCAGCGCTGATCTGCTCCGCACTCAGGCCCACGGGCAGTACGCCTGGCGGCAGGGTCAGGGCGTTGCTGCGCTGGCGCCACGGCAAGTTCAGCAGCCAATGCGGCGGCTCGGTCAACTGATGGAATTCGGCGCGCCATTCGCTCAGGTAAAACACGTTCTGGCTCTGATCGAAACTGTCTTGCCAGGCGCGTTTCTGGCTGTCCTCTTCAAACGGTGGATCGTCGCTTTCATTGCGGCGGCGCGCGCAGTCGACGGTGAGGCTGTGAACAGCTTGACCGTACGGGTTTCGTTCGAGGATGACGACGTGCTGGCAGCGCGGGTCATTCATGATGCGTTCGTACTGAAAGCGGCGGGTTTCCAGTTCCTGCACCATCAGTCTGGACGGTACTTCATCGAGCACCTCAACCTGATAACGCACCTCGTCGAGGGTAAACAGCCGTGCGGGTACGGGATCGTCGGCCTGGGAAGTCTCGCTGCGCAGCAAACGACCGCTCAGGACGTAAGGTATGTCCGGATGGTATTCCGAAAGTGGCGCCACTTTCGTGGCGCCCAGTGGCCGGTATTCCTGGTCCGACTCACAGGTATCGTTCAATGGCTGATCGATGGTCCTGCCGACATGGAACCACTGCTTGACCCGCATCGGCGCCGTGTGACCGCTTTCGGCCAGGCCCGGCGTCAGTTCGCTGTCGGTCTGGTAGACCCGGCCGAAACCACGCAGTTCGCGTTCCCGAGGATCGAAGCAGCCTTCGAAATACTCGAATCGTTGCATCAGGTAGTTGCCGGTGACTTCATCGTCCTGGCGCAGGTATTTGAGTACTTGCTGGGGAAACGGCAGGTGACAGACCGGCCGCTCACCGGCCTCCAGCAACTGCCGCTTTTCATCCAGCCAGCATTGCGCGCTGCTGGCATGGCCGAGGGTGGCGTCGTAACCCATGTTGTTGTTCGCGCCGCTGAGCAGGTAGGGGCGCTCGCTGACGAAGTGATACACCCAGTGTCGCGGCGTCATGTGCGGCACGGTCAGCAACAGGCTGGCGCAGCCCAGACCTTGCAGGTCAGCGAAGGTCACCTGGCATAGCGGGTCGTAGCGCACGCCGCTGGGCCAGGGCACCCGTAGCGGTTGCTGATCGAGTTCGTTGCCACCGTGGTTGAAGTAGATTTCGAAACTATCGGCACACAGATAGATCAGGGCTGGCGCGCCGGAGCCGTCGAGGTCGGCGATGCGTACCTGATCGGCATTGAATGTTGCGTAATCAAAAGGCAGGGGAGAGACGGGGTGGCCTTCGGCGAAGGTGCCATGGCCCAGATTGGCCCAGCATTTGATTTCGTCATGGCGAATGCGGCACAGCGCGACGTGATCGCTGGCATTCAGGTGGCCGAGCATTGTCAGTTCACTGGGCACGTTGCGGTCTGGCAGTGGCAATCGATCATCGGGTTCATGGGGTACATCGATGCCGGCAGCGAAACCGTCCTCCCGTTGATTGGCGTACACCCGCACGCTTTTCGGGCCGATCACCGCAAAGTCCTGCAGGCCACCACCGGACAGGTCTGCCCATTGGGTGAAGGCCTGGGCGACTTCGGCGGGAAAACGTTCGAACGGCTGGAAATCCGACCAGCTGCGATCCGGTTTGAGCGTGTAGTAACCGGTCATGCCGGGCAAAACGAAAACCCAGTTCAGGCAGCCGTCACCGCTGATGTCGGTGAGGATCTGGATCGCCGGTTTGCTGCTGTCGGCGTTGGGAATCAGCGGCAGCAGCGTCCAGGGGCCGTAGACGACTTCCTCGGTGCCGGCCTCGCCGCGCAAGGGTTCGCGGTAATACCAGGCGCCGTCGTACTGGCACAGGATGCCGGGCAGGCCTTCGCCGTAAAGATCGATGCAGTGATAAGTCTCGCCGTCGTTGAGGCCAGGCATGTGGTCGAGTGCAAGGAACGGTCGCGGTGTGGTGTCGGGCAAGAACGGGGCGTAGGAGAACTCCATCGGCGGGGTTTTCTCGACCTGGCCTTTGGCGTCGTAACCCATGACGTGCGCAGCTGTGAGCTGGCTGTAATGCAGCGGCGTGTTTTCGTATTCCAGCAGCAGACGATGGGTCAGCACCGGCGCCGGCCCGATCCTGTTGAACATCAGAAATTGCCGGCACAGGCGTCGTGTGCCCACTTCGAAGCCGTAACGGTGCATGCGCGAAGGGTCCAGGCGCAGCGGCCAGGCGTTTTCGTCGGCTGCAAAGGTCGGCGCGATGTCCGGGTCGACGCTGCGCGCGCCATAGTCCGCGACCACGGTCAGCAACCACTCCACTGTCTGCGCCGGGTCCTCGTGTGTGAGGCAATACAGTTCGTCGCTGGCGGTCTTGTTGCAGTAGCCGATCTGGCTCAGGTAGCGCTGGGCGCGGTAGTCGAAACGCGGGTCGGGTTCGACGTTGTCAGCCTGGTATTTGAAGACGATGTGTTCGCCCAGCGCATTCATGATCTCCACCAGCAGCCAGACGGCGATGCGCTCCGGTTGATCGGGGTCGTGGATGCAGGAGGCGCTGTTGTTGCCGTAGCAATACTGGCTGCCGTCGGGGTGGTAGACGATCCAGAAACCGGGCCGGCCGTTGTCGGGCGTCCAGAATTCGTAACGGTTGAAGCCGCTTTCCAGACGCGGAAGGTAGAGCGTTACGCTGTAGTGGACGGTGCCGTGGGTGTGCAGACGGGTGAGGACTTGGCCGTCAGCGTTCAGCGCGGGCCGCAGTTCGGCGCCATCGGCCAGCATCACATCGGTGTTCAGGTAGCGCGGCACGCCTTTGCTGGTCTTGCGTGAGATGGACGGATGGTCCAGGTTCCAGCCGAGGCCGCAGGGGCCGTTGCCGGCATTGCTGTCGTAGGCCAAGCGCAGTTGCGGGTTCAGCGAACGGCCTTGCAGTGTCGGGATGTCCAGGGTGTAAGGCTTTTGCCCCGTCGCGCCGATTTCTCCCCAGGCTCGGCCCTGAGTGGCGATGGACGCCGTTTTGTTGATCGAGGGCGGGGTCAGTAACTCTTCCGATGTCGCCATGGCAACGAACCCTGTGCGCCCGGCGGGAAGGGGAATGCGCCGGCAGGGTTTCAAGCTATCAGAGCGTTTACGGGGTGACACCTGTCAGATCTGACAGGTGTTTATGACCAGTCCCCAAGGCGCGGACAAAAAAAGGCCGGGCGGTCATTGCTGACCGCCCGGCTTTTTTTATCGGAGCTGAAGCTTACTGCACTTCAACCGCCAGGCTTTCGCTGATCTTCTGTTGCCAGATCGCAGGGCCGGTGATGTGTACCGATTCACCTTTGCTGTCCACCGCGACGGTGACCGGCATGTCCTTGACCTCGAACTCGTAGATCGCTTCCATGCCCAGTTCGGCGAACGCCAGGACCTTGGACTTCTTGATCGCCTGGGCCACCAGGTAGGCGGCGCCGCCGACGGCCATCAGGTACACGGCCTTGCTGTCTTTGATCGCGTCGATGGCGGTCGGGCCTCGTTCGGACTTGCCGATCATGCCCAGCAGGCCAGTCTGCTCGAGGATCTGACGGGTGAACTTGTCCATCCGCGTCGCGGTGGTCGGACCGGCCGGGCCAACCACTTCGTCACCGACCGGATCAACCGGGCCGACGTAGTAGATGAAGCGACCTTTCAGATCCACCGGCAGGGTTTCGCCCTTGTTCAGCATCTCGACCATGCGCTTGTGCGCGGCGTCGCGACCGGTGAGCATCTTGCCGTTGAGCAGGACGGTTTCGCCCGGCTTCCAGCTCTGCACGTCTTCCGGGGTCAGGGTGTCGAGGTTGACACGACGGGCCGACGGGCCGGCTTCCCAGACGATTTCCGGGTAGGCGTCCAGCGGCGGTGCTTCCAGCGAGGCCGGGCCGGAGCCGTCGAGCACGAAGTGCGCGTGACGGGTGGCGGCGCAGTTCGGGATCATGCACACCGGCAGGGAGGCGGCGTGAGTCGGGTAGTCCATGATCTTCACGTCGAGCACGGTGGTCAGGCCACCGAGGCCCTGGGCGCCGATGCCCAACTGGTTGACCTTCTCGAACAGTTCCAGACGCATCTCTTCAATGCGGTTCTGCGGGCCACGGGCTTTCAGCTCATGGATGTCGATGGATTCCATCAACACTTCCTTGGCCATCACTGCGGCTTTCTCGGCGGTGCCGCCGATGCCGATGCCCAGCATGCCCGGTGGGCACCAGCCGGCGCCCATGGTCGGAACGGTCTTGAGCACCCAGTCGACGATCGAGTCGGACGGGTTGAGCATGGCCATTTTCGACTTGTTCTCGGAGCCGCCGCCCTTGGCCGCCACGTCCACTTCCACGGTGTTGCCCGGGACGATGGAGTAGTGGATGACCGCCGGGGTGTTGTCCTTGGTGTTTTTCCGGGCGCCCGCCGGGTCGGCCAGGATCGAGGCACGCAGGACGTTTTCCGGCAGGTTGTAGGCGCGGCGCACGCCTTCGTTGATCATGTCGTCCAGGCTCATGGTCGCGCCATCCCAACGCACGTCCATGCCCACACGCACGAACACGGTCACGATGCCGGTGTCCTGGCAGATCGGCCGGTGGCCGGTGGCGCACATGCGCGAGTTGATCAGGATCTGCGCCATCGAGTCACGGGCCGCTGGCGATTCTTCGCGCAGGTAGGCTTCGTGCATCGCCTGGATGAAGTCCACGGGGTGGTAGTAGGAAATGAATTGCAGGGCGTCGGCAACGCTCTGAATCAGGTCATCTTGCTTGATCACGGTCATGAGTCGCGCTCCTCTAAAAGACGGGAACATTCAATAAGGTGCCTGCGGCTTGGGTGCATCGGTCGGTCGCAAGCACCTTTCAAGGCACGCCGGGGCTGCTGGCGCGACGCTAAAAAGGCGCGGCAGTATACCGCGCCTCCCCGGCGCTGACACGCGCCGGCAGTCATTCGTTGGTCGCATGAGTGGGCGAATATCGGGCAGGGGGATTGCACGTCGAGCCATCCCCTGGAGGCGAGGGGGAAAGCGCAAGCCGGTGTTCGGCGCGATATTTCAGGTCGGTGTATCTCGAAGGAACACCCCGGTCAGTTCCCTCTCCCTCCGTGAGAGGGTCAGGGTGAGGGGGCTTTCGGCTGCCCATGCCGGTCATGCATTTGACGCCAATTTTTGCGCCCGAAAATCGATGGTGATTTTTTTCTCACGCCACTAAAGTGGCATCCGGTCTGTAGAGTAGGACACTCGGTCAGCCTTCCATCGCACGGTGAGTCAACGATTGACCCATAACGCCATCCAGCGCCTTTTGCTTAAACGTTTCGCCCTTGCCGCAGCCACCTATGGATTGGCCTTGCTGTTGCTGTGGCTCGCGTTTTTTACCGGACATTACGAAGAACCGCTGGCAGACGTGGCCATTGGCAGCGCGCTGGTGGTCATCACTCAGGCCGGGTTGTTCTCCCTGTTCTGGTCGGGGCGCAACCTGCGCTTTCGCGACCCGAGCCTGACCGAAGCCCAAGTGCTGCTCGGCCTCGGCTGGCAGACGTGGCTGATCGCGCATCTGGACGATGCCCGGGGCACGTTCCTGGTGTTCTACGTGCTGATTCTGCTGTTCGGCCTGTTCCATTTATCCCGGCGCGCGTTCGTGCGATGCGCGTTGCTGGTGTTCTTCAGTTTTTGCGCCATTACCCTGTGGGATGGCTACCACATGCGCCTGGCGGACCCGGCGCTGTCGGCGTTGCAGGTGTGCGTGCTGCTGATGGTGCTGGCGTGGCTGGTGCTGTACGCGCGCTTCGTCCAGTTGTCGCGGCAACGCATGCGCCAGCGGCGGTTCGCCTTGCAGGCGCACCAGGACACCCTGCGCGGGATGATGCGTCAGCTGGAGGATCTGGTTGCCACCGACGAATTGACCGGCCTGTTCAATCGCCGGCACTTCCTGCGCCTGGCTTCCCGTGAGCTCAATGCGATGGAAGCCGGGGTGGTGCATGGCCTGGCGCTGATCGACCTCGACCACTTCAAACGCATCAACGACCTGCACGGTCACGCGGCCGGCGATCAGGTGCTGCAAGCCTTTGCCGGCGTGGCCGGGGCCTGTCTGCGCGACGGCGATGTGCTGGCGCGTTATGGTGGCGAGGAGTTCGTCGTGCTGCTGCCCGACTGCGACGCCGAACGCCTGACGGCCTGCTGCGAACGTCTGCGTATTGCGTTCACCGACGTCGAGCTGGTCGGGCTGAATGTGAAGAGCCTCAGCCTGTCGGCGGGCATGACTCTGCTCGAACTGGGCGATGAGCTGGACGATGCCTTGCAGCGTGCCGATCAGGCGCTGTACCGGGCCAAGCGCGACGGCCGCAATCGCTGCGCGGCCGCGTGGGAGAACGTCGATGCCTGAATTGCGGGTCGGTGAGCGGACATGGTCGGTGGCGGCGGGCAGCAACCTGCTCGATGCCCTCAACCAGAACAGCGTGGCGGTGCCCTACAGCTGCCGCGCCGGCAGTTGCCATGCGTGTCTGGTGCAATGTGTGCAGGGCCTGCCCGCCGACAGCCGCCCGGATGCCTTGAGCGTCGAGCAGCGTCAGCAGGGCTGGCGGCTGGCCTGCCAGTGTCAGGTGACCGAAGACTTGCAGATCCACGCCTTCGATCCGCAGGCCGATGGCCGTCCGGCGACGGTCGAGGCGCTGGACTGGCTCAGCGACAGCGTCCTGCGCTTGCGCCTGGTTGCACAACGGCCCCTGCGCTATAGCGCCGGCCAGCATCTGGTGCTGTGGGCCGGTCATGTCGCACGTCCGTATTCGCTGGCGAGCCTGCCCGAGGAAGACCGCTTTCTCGAATTCCATCTCGATTGCCGTCAGCCCGGCGAATTCAGCGACGCCGCGCGACGCTTGCAGATCGGCGATGCGATCCGCCTCGGCGAACTGCGCGGCGGGGCGCTGCATTACGATCCGGCCTGGCACGAACGGCCACTCTGGCTGCTGGCCGCCGGCACGGGGCTGGGGCCGTTGTTCGGGGTGCTGCGCGAGGCTTTGCGTCAGGATCACCGGGGCGCCATCCGGATCATTCACGTGGCCCATGACACCGCCGGGCACTACCTGGCCAAACCCCTTGAAGCACTGGCCGCCCAGCGTGAAAACCTCGATGTCGAGCTGTGGACGACGGCCGAGTTGCCGGGCGCTTTGGCGCAACTGCGGCTTGTTTCCCGGCAAACCCTGGCCTTAGTCTGCGGCTCGACCGCCAGTGTCGACGCCTTCGCCCGGCGTCTGTACCTGGCCGGACTGCCGCGCAATCAACTGCTGGCCGACGTGTTCCTCAGCCGTGGTTGAGCGCTGACTTTTCAGACGCGAGACACGTCATGACTGAAGCCATCCTGCTGGAACGCGAACGCGGTTTGCTGACCCTGCGCCTCAACCGCCCGGACAAGAAAAACGCCCTGACCCGCGCCATGTACAGCCGTCTCGCCGAGGCCCTGAAACAGGCCGACAGCGACCCGCAGATCAACGCCGTGCTGATCACCGGCAGCGCCGAATGCTTCACTGCCGGTAACGACATCGCCGATTTCATCCAGCAACCGCCGAGCGACCTCGACAGCCCGGTGTTTCACTTCATGCTCAACCTGCTCGAATGCCGCAAACCGGTGGTGGCCGCCGTGGCGGGCGCTGCGGTGGGGATTGGTACGACGCTGTTGCTGCATTGCGATCTGGTCTACGTCAGCCGCGATGCGCGTTTGCGCATGCCGTTCGTCAACCTGGGCCTGTGTCCGGAATTCGCCTCCAGTCTGATCCTGCCGCGTTTGCTCGGGCACGCCAAAGCGGCCGAGTTGCTGTTGCTGGGTGAAGGTTTTACCGGTGAACAAGCGGCGGCGTGGGGAATTGCCACCGAGGCGCTGGGCAGCGGGGAAGCGGCGTTGGCCAAGGCGCGGGAGATGGCGTTGCGTTTCGACGAAATGCCGGTGGAGGCGGTGCGTATCAGCAAGCAACTGATGAAGTCGCCGGATCGTGGGTTGATTCGTCAGGTGATTGAAGAGGAGGGGGCGTTGTTTACCCAGCGGTTGCGCTCGCCGGAAGCGTTGGCGGCGTTGACCGGGTTTATCAAACGGCACTGAGAAGCCAAGCCTCACCCGAAACGAAAAAGCCCCGACACTCACATGCCGGGGCTTCTGGTTTTCAGCGTGTCACTCAGACCTGCGGATCGCCAACGTGCAGGATCTTCATGCCGTTGGTGCCGCCGGTGGTGTGATAGCTGTCGCCCTTGGTCAGGATGACCCAGTCGCCTTTCTCCACGACGCCACGTTTGGTCAGCTCGTCGATGGCTTTCTGGCTGACTTCGTGCGGCTCCAGCGAGGCCGGGTCGAACGGGATGGTGTACACGCCACGGAACATCGCCGCGCGGGCCTGGGCTTCACGGTGCGGGGTGAAGCAGTAGATCGGCACCGAAGAACGGATACGCGACATGATCAGCGGGGTGTAGCCGCTTTCGGTCAGCGCGATGATCGCCTTGACGCCCGGGAAGTGGTTGGCGGTGTACATGGTCGCCAGCGCGATGCTTTCGTCGCAGCGCTCGAATTCCTTGCCGATACGGTGGCTGGAAGTCTTGCTGGTCGGGTGCTTTTCAGCGCCGACGCAGATGCGCGCCATGGCCTGCACGGCTTCCAGCGGGTACTGACCGGCAGCGGATTCGGCGGAGAGCATCACGGCGTCGGTGTAGTCGAGCACGGCGTTGGCTACGTCGGACACTTCGGCGCGGGTCGGCATCGGGTTCTGGATCATCGACTCCATCATCTGGGTCGCGACGATCACCGCCTTGTTGTGGCGGCGTGCATGCAGAATGATTTTCTTCTGGATGCCCACCAGTTCGGCGTCGCCGATTTCCACACCCAGGTCACCACGGGCCACCATGACCGCGTCGGAAGCCTTGATCAGGCCGTCGAGGGTTTCGTCGTCGGCCACGGCTTCGGCGCGTTCGATCTTCGCCACCAGCCAGGCAGTGCCGCCGGCTTCGTCGCGCAGTTGACGGGCGTATTCCATGTCGGCGGCGTCACGCGGGAAGGACACGGCGAGGTAGTCGACTTCCATTTCCGCAGCGAGCTTGATGTCGGCCTTGTCTTTCTCGGTCAGGGCCGGAGCGGTCAGGCCGCCACCGCGACGGTTGATGCCTTTGTGGTCGGACAGCGGGCCGCCGATGGTCACCACGCAGTTCAGCTCGGTGGCGGTGGCGGTTTCGACGCGCATCACCACGCGGCCGTCGTCGAGCAGCAGCTCGTCGCCCACGCCGCAGTCCTTGACCAGATCCGGGTAGTCGATACCGACCACTTGCTGGTTGCCTTCGGTCAGCGGGTGGCTGGTGGAGAAGGTGAACTTGTCACCGATCTTCAGCTCGATGCGCTTGTTGGCGAATTTGGCGATACGGATTTTCGGGCCTTGCAGGTCACCCAGCAGGGCGACGAAGCGGCCGTGTTTGGCAGCGAGGTCACGCACCAGTTTCGCGCGAGCCTTGTGCTCGTCGGGGGTGCCGTGGGAGAAGTTCAGACGGGCAACGTCCAGGCCAGCCAGAATCAGCTGTTCGAGAACTTCCGGCGAGTTACTGGCCGGGCCAAGGGTAGCGACGATTTTGGTACGACGGACGGACATGCAAGGTCTCCTGAGTTCAAGCGCCAGCGAAGGCTACTATGCTCTTGGGGTGTAGTCATTGTTCGTTTGCACTACTTATTCTTTTCTTTATTGAACACGACAATCGGCACAAACGGTTCTGAAGATTTCCCGCCCGGGGTCGATACAGAGCACAAGACAGGAGATCTCTCATGCGATTCGTGCCCATTGCCGCCCTTGCCCTTGCTGTTATCAGCGTCACGGGCTGCACCCGTTGGTCGATGAACCATCATTTGAATAATGCCTACAGCGCCTATGACCGGGGCAATTGCGAGCAGGTGATGCTCGAACTGTCCAAGGTCGAACGCGCCAGCCGTGCCCGTCCTTATGTGTGGCCGGAAGTGTCGATGATGCGCGGCCAGTGCCTGGAGCGGCAAAAAATGTTCGTCGATGCGGCGCAGACCTACCAGTTCATCATCGCCTCGTACCCCAACAGCGAATACGCCTACCGCGCCCGCGCGCGCCTGGAAACCCTGCAGAGCCTGGGCCACTACCCGACTCGCAGCGAAGCCGCCGTGGTGCGTCCGACCCGCTTCTGATGACAGATGTCATACAAAAGCTGGCTGTGTGTACAAGGTGAGCTATAGTCGAATGACACCGGTCCGGAACCTTGAATCCAGACTGGCGCAACACCTGCGACTGGCAGAAGTCGACGTGACGGCGTTGTAGCGACCGTCACACCGGGAGCGGGGAGAGCGTACCTGCCACGCAGGTTCGTTCCGAAGCGAAAGTGTGGCTCCGTCAGGAGCCTTGCAGGGCGATACTGCGCATGTTTACCGACCGTCGAATCGAACGGCACCAGCTGCCGTATTTTCTGCGAGTGTTCAACAGCGTCACCGATAAGCCCATCGGCTTTCTCGGCAATGTCTCCGAAGACGGGCTGATGCTCATCAGCCAGCTGCCGATGATGATCGGTGCCGAATTCAATCTGCGTCTGAAGATCCCGGTGGGCGAGGGCTGCCTGCAGGTGATCGACCTCTGTGCGTGTTGCCTGTGGTGCCACGAAGACGCGACCCCCCTGCATTACGACGCCGGCTTCAGCCTGCAACGGGCTCCGCCGGAATATGGACAACTGGTCGAGGCGTTGAAGCAATACTTCAGTTTTCAGCCGTTGCCTGCTTCGGCCTGAGGGCCGGCCTTTACCAAGGCCTTCGCGGGCAAGCCCGCTCCTACATCGCAATCTGTTGCCTTTGTGGGCGCGGGCTTGCCCGCGAAGGCGTCACTCCAGACACCTTTCCATTCAGCGCTGGTTATCCAGGGTTCTCTCAACACCTGACCTGTGACCAAACAGGCGGCTGGCGGCTGCAAGCAGGTCAGTCGACCGGGAGTGCACGTACCGGCACGCCCTGGGGCGTCCTGCGAACAGCCACCCTTAAGTACGGGGATAGGGAATACCCGACTGAATGACGCTGATGCGCAACGTGCTGAGAACCCCGGGCGACTGAACCCGATCGCTGATTGGCAGCGACGCGAACCAAGTTACGGGGCAGCGCCAAGGCGCACAAGCCGGCGGTTTCTGAGGAATGTGTAGGCAAAGGTGCAAGACGCCGTAGCCCCGCGCTGACGGATGAAAGACCCCGCCGGGTGGGGTTGTGGGAAAGGTTACCGTTGGTCGGGACTGTCAGAACTGTCAGGTGTGTCGACAGGAGGCTTGGGCATTCAATGCTTTTACGGATTATCAGGCCCTTGTCCGGTCACGGAGCCAGTCATGGACGCAAAAGATGATGACGTCGAAAAAGACCCGCAAGGTGAATCATCTGAGGTTTTTCAGCCCGCTGGCGATGCCGGGACGTTATCCGGGGCATCTGAGCCCTTCATGGATAACCGACCTCTAGTGTCTCCAGGTGCCAGAGCCTTTATCCCAAGGGCCAAAGGGCTTCAAGTGATCACCCCCGATATGGCGATATGGGACGTAAAGCAATTTGATTTTCACGGTCCGAACGGGGCATTTCACAGCCGGCAGATAAGAGAAGGAATTTTAACGACCGACTTCGACCTTGTTTTGGGGCAGCACGAAATTCATTACAGGAAGTGGTCTGATGGACGGTGGAGGGACTGGTACAACTCCACTCCCTTTTTTGCCGCAGATCCGCCGGTAATCACTACGCCTGCCGGGAAAGTTTTCGATACAAAAACTCCCACGATTGAGGGCAGAGGGCTGCCATGGGCCACGTTTCAGCTTTGGCGCCATCAGGGAACTGCGCTCGGTAGCCCGGTCACGGTAGGTGCCTCGGGAAATTGGTCGTTGACTGCGACGACTCCATTAGAGGAAGGGACCTATCAAATTGTCGTTGGACAAACCTATGGCGGCTGGACGGGAACCATCTGGGCGACCCCAATCATCATCCAGATACAGTTGCCCACCCCGTTGGAGCCAGTCATCCGAACGCCCAAGGAAGGTGACATCATCACCGACCCCTTGCCATGGATCATTGGCACAGGACAAACCGGCTCATCGATCCATCTCTACGAGCAAGGTGGTGCCGGAGGGGTCTATGGGACGGGGACCGTTGACGGTTCGGTATGGCATTTTCAACTGACCAAGCCGTTACCGAATCGCGCGTTTGTCTTTCACGCAGAGCAGGTCACCCCGCAAGGGCGAAGAAGTTGGTCCAACACGGTGCCTGTTGTAGTACGGCTGCAACCTGACCGCCCCGTCATCACCAGCCCGGCAGCCGGTTCAACCCAGAACAGTCCCTTCACGCTGGGCGGCACAGGCGGGGTGGTTGGAGCCCTCATGGAGGTCTTTCTCGACTTGAACCACTCCATCAAAGTCGGTGAAGCCCAAATCACCGGCAACATCTGGAGTGTGGCGGTGACAGTCGACCCGGGACGACGCTCACTGGTCGTCCGGCAGACCGATAAAACCGTTCCGTCCGACTTCAGCCAGCCGCGATCCTTTGACGTTCGTCCGCCTGCCGTGAGCAAAGTCGATGTCACGGTTCCTGGCGCAACCACCGTGAAGTTCGAGGGTGACGGTTACGAAGGCGCCACTGTCGTGATCACGGTGGTCAGCGGCCCCGGTGGCGCGGCCCCGGCGCAGGCAACGGTGGTCGGTGGCAAGTGGCAGACCAGCGCAACGAACTGGCCCAATGGTCTGTACCGGATGAGTGCGATTCAAAAGGTGCCCGACAACGCGGGTGGCTGGATCGAGTCGGCGCCCTTTGCGTTCGAGTATCTGTTCAATTTTCCGCTGCCCTACGAGGTGAGTGCTACGCCGGAGTACTGGACAACCCTGTCCGGCAAAGGTGTCTTGGGCGCTACCGTGTCGCTTTATGACGTCGACGGCACCACCCGGATTGCCCCGGATGTCCAGGTCGGTTCCGACAACCGGTGGTCAAGCAAAGCCTATGTCGAGTGGGGGCCAACCTTTGACCGGATCGTTCGCGTCCGCCAATGGTTGAATAATCAGCAATCCGCCGACGTCGAGTACAAAGTCCGCATCCCGCCGAGGGCACCTGGCATTGACAGGGTTCCACCCGAGGGGTTGTCACCCACATTCACCGGCAGCTGTGAGTCGGGCGCCCAGGTGAGTCTCTTGTTCAGCGGCAGCAGCACCTTGCATTCCGCCGTGGTGAGCGGCCGGACATGGTCGTTTCAGCGTGCGCAGCCGTTTGCTCCGGGTGTCGAACATACCGTCACCGCGACTCAAGTGGCGGCCCAGCAGACCTCGCCGGCGGCGACTGTAACTTTCCTGCTCTTTCTGCCCATGATCCCGCCGGTCATCACCGAACCGGAAAAGGATTCCGACGTCGGTCGTGACGTGACCTTCCGAGGCACGGACGGCATGAAAGGGGCCACGCTGTTCTTGTTTGATTACTTGAGCGGTAGCGACCTGGGTTCGGCCACGCTGACTGCCGACGGGCCGTGGGAAATCACCCTGGAGAAACTGAAATTCGGCCGTTGGGTGGTGCGGGCAAGACAGGCGATCGACGGCCAGGTGTCGGCGGACAGTGATTCACACCCCTTTCACGTGGTGTTGCTGGCGCCAGGTTTCACTTCTCCGATAGAGGACGGCAGGTTGCTGCGTACCTCGACGATCGAGGGGGAAGGCATGCCGCTGGGGACCGTCGATGTTTTTCTGCAAGGCGCTGCCGAGCCTTTGTTCGAAAAGCTGCCGATCGACATCAACGGCAAATGGAGGCGTGAAGTGACATTGCCGGTGGGGCATAAAACCCTTTGGGCCAGACAGTATTTCGAAGACCAGACCTCCAGGGACAGCTTGCCGCGCAACTACAGCGTGGTTCCGGCGCCTCCGGTGCTGGAGACCCCGGTGTCGGGAGCGCATGTCGGTCAGGGCGAGGTCGCATCAGGCTTCGGCGTGCCGGGGGACACCATCATCGTCTGGATGATTTATGTCGGAGTGGTGAAGGCAGGAGAAACCACGGTGCAAGCCGACCGGACCTGGTCAGTGGCCCTGGATGTCAGGCAGCCCTCGCGTGAAAACAGCTTGCATGCGACGGCCTCGTGCGACGGTTTCAGCTCGGACGGCTCCGATGCGCGGAACGTGATTCTGGGTACTTACCGGCCCGTCTTCGAGAAACCCGCCGAAGGGCAATACGTCAGTGATCCGGTGTCTTTCTCTGGTCAGGGCCGGGCCGGCACGATGCGGGTTCGCAGTTGGTTCAACCCTGAGCGGGAGTGGCTGGTGGCTGTGGTTGCCGGCGGTATCTGGCAGGGCGAGGCTACGGCCGCGCTGCCGTCTGGCGGCCATTGGTGCCAGATCCAGCAGTCCCTGACCGACGACGCGGGTGGTGCGACGATTTCCGACCGTGTCATGAGTTCGCGCTTTGAAGTGCTTGCGTCGACGCCAGAGCAAAACATACACCGATCGTCCGATAAACGGTCGACCTGACTGTCATTTCTGACAGTAGACGAAAGCGGGCGACGGGCGCCAAATCGAACCAACCGAACACATGAACTGCCGAACAAAAGCAGCTCGTCGGGATGGCTTTTGCCGCAAGGAAATCACCATGGCCAAGAACCGCAAACGTCCTGCCGAGCAACTCTATGAACAGTTGTTCGCGACGCGCACGCGCGGCAAGAAATACCCCGACTTGAGCGCCTACCTGAGCGCGGGCGGTTCGATTTTTCCTCTGGTGGAAAAGGGTGTTCACGGCCTCGTGAAGGACTACCGGATGAGCCGTGAAGATGCGCAGGTGTTCCTGCGCCAGGCCAGCAGTATGGCCATCTACGTCAGGCGCCGGTTCATCGAACATACCTTGACGGGCCGCAAGCAGGAAAAAACCGCAGCCGGACAGGAAAGCGTTTCATCGAGCGGGCTGCTGTCGATGGTTGCGGGGCCGACTTTCGAGACGTTGCTCAACCCCGACTTCGACGGCTCCTGCCCACCGACCGCGCTGGAAAGCCTCTGGTCGCCGGTGGCTTATCTGGTCGAGTTGTTGCAGTGGGTCAGTGGACGTATCGAGAGCGTCGGTGACACCGAGGCGGACTACCTGCTGCATAACCGGCGCACTGACTTGAAGCAGTTGGTGGTTGATTTCAACGCGGTTTACCAGTCGGTCTCGGCGGTCGACATCATCAACCATGTGCTGGAAGTGTTCATCACGACCCATGGCACCGCGACCAATCTGGTGGACGCCCTGATCGAGGCGCGCTACCCCAATGACCTGCCTTACTTCCAGCATTGGGTCACCGTCGATGCGATCGCCGAGCATCTGGGCCTGTCGGTGGGTAATTTTGCCCACATGGTTGACCTGCAGTTTCCTTATTTTCTGCAGGTCGATGGCTGGGACGCCGACGCCGGCCGCGCGTTGGCCCATGCCTCGCGGCTGGGGCCTTACCAGCGAACATTGTTGACGCAAGCGCGAGCGGTCTTTGCGGACCGGGAAGCCTTTTTCAACGAGAACTTCGGCTCCGATAATCTCGACAAGTACCAGAACCTCGATCAGGTCCAGTTCTTCGGTGAGCGGACTGCACTGGTGGTCGCCGATGTCGAGTCGCTCCTGGCGATTCGCGCTTTCGCACCGCAACGCTCGGCCAATGTGAAGTTCGCCGATACCGCACCAGCCAGGCCGGAAAGCGAGCGCTTCGGCGCGGTGTACGTCAACGCCGCACAAGGCCCTGCCATCGATATCGTCGAGAACGGGCAGATTCAGAAACTCAATCTGGGGCCCGACACGGAAGCCGATTTCGAGCGTTTCGATCGACTGAACCGCAAGGTGCGTCTGGACAAATGGCTGGGCCTGCGCAGTTTTGAGGTGGACACGATGCTGGTCTGCGCGATGAGCGCAGAAGTTCGCGGCGGGGCAAAAGCGGGAGAGTTGTGGATAACCGATAACGTGTTGCATGCGCTGGGACTGTTCCGGCTGCTGCGTGAACGCTATGGGTGTGCTGCTCTGGACTTCGCTGTGTTCCTGGACGAGATGCCGCAGTGGGGAATCGGTGATGAACTCTCGCTGTTTGATCAGGTGTTCAACGGCCAGGGCAACTATCGCCAGCCTTTGATGCTCGATGGCGAGGACTTTGCGGCGATACCCGCCGTGGGCAGCAGCGACCCGACCGTCATTCAGTTGTGCAGCGGTTTGCAGATCGATCTGCTGACCTACAGCTACCTGGCCGTGGCGATAGCCGAAGCGCAAGGGCTGGGTAGAAACCTGCAACGTACGCCAGCGGTGGTTTCCGCGTTTTATCGGTTGGTGAAGCTGGCGCGGATGCTGGGAGTTACCCCGGTCGAAATCGTACTGATGCTGACCTTGATGGGCGGCGGCAACAGCTGGCTCAACGGGTTGGCGGGGTTGCCAAAAATCAATACCGGCGCGGGCGATGCGCCGGATGTATTGAACCTGATCTATGCCCTGCATTCGTGCGTGAGCTGGTGCAAGGAGCGCAACCTGGCGGTACTCGGGATGCTGCAGATGGTGGCGGAGCCACCCGTCAGTGGCACAGCCTCCGCCGCGCAGCTGCAGTTTTTCGACAAGGTTGCCAGTCTGCTGCCGGCGGCCTTGTTGACCGATGCCGGATTCCTGATGGCCGACGTGCCGCCCGTGCCCGTGGGGAACTGGCTCAGTCTGCTGGCTTCGCTGGCGGACGCCGATGGCCTGGTGCTCGCGATCACCGTGGATGAATCTCAATACCTGATCGAGGCTCGTCTGCGCCTGGACCGTGCGGTGCAGGATGGCCTCCCGGCGATGGCCGCCGAACTGCGGGCGGCGATCGTCGAAAGAATGCTCGGTGTCCTGCTGCAAGCCAGGGAGGCGCAAGTCTCGGTGGCCAGGGAGGCACTGGCCGTATTGACCGGCCTTGATCCCGAGCTGGCCATGGTCGTTCTGGCCTGGGCCGATGCCTCGGTCTATCGACTGTTGCGCGCGATCACCGAGCGAGGCGCGCAGAGCCCGCAAAGCGTGCGCGGTGAACGCTTCGTCGAAGGCGATCCGCTGCTCAGGATGTTGGCCAATGTGCAACGCCTCAGCGAGGTCGTCGCAACACTGGGGCTAAGTGTCGCCGTGTTGCAGGAGTATCTGGCTTACGGTCATCGGGCCTGGCTCGGCCAGTCGAGCAAACACGAGTTTTCGATGAGCACACTCTATTACCTGACCGCGCTCACCCGTGCGTTCGAGATGAGCGAGCAGCCCGCGCAGGTTCTGCTGGACTACCTGTGCGCCGTCGACACCCTGCAAAGCAATATTGCCGGGGATTCGTTGAGGCTTGCCCAGGAGGCCAGCTACATCAAGCTGGCCGGGTTCTTTCGCTGGAGCGTTGTGGAGGTGCGCCAGTGCGTGGCCCGGATCGATCCGTCGCTCAAGATTCTGAAAACCCTGCGCCAACTGGATCTGTTGATGCGCATCCGCACGCTGGCCGCGCACAGCGGTATGGATGCCCGGACGATTTTTCTGCTTGGCAGCTTGCCGGAGGCCATCGACAAAGAGGCCTATGCCGACGCCGCCGAGCACGCCCTGCTGAGCCAGTCGCAAGCGCGAGCGGTTGATCTTCAGCTTGTCGGTGACGTGGAGCAACTGGTCGTCAGGACCTGCACGGTGGATAACACCGAGGTCGTGGCCAACTCGGATAACACCATCACCTACACGGTGACGCTGAAGGATGCCGACGGCACGCCATTGAAGGGGATCAGGGTGTTCTGGCAAGCCAGCCTTGGCACCCTCGCGACGAAGATCACCGATGAAAACGGCGAACTCAAGGCCGAGTTCGTCCCCGGCCAGGTACTGGGCAGCGACACGCCAGCGTTCTGGATGGATCTGTTCAAACCGGTCAACGCGCCGGAAGTTCGCGTGGTTCCCGACGCCTCGACACTGTTCTTCCCAGGCCCGTTGATGTCGCGAATTCCGCTGGCCAGCGTAGCGGCGGGCGAGGAAGTGCAGCTGTACGCCGAGCTGCGGGACGACTTCAAAAACCGTGGGCCGAACCAGCTCATCGAGTGGTTTGCCGAGCCTGCCGCAGGCGATGAAGGCAAGCCGGTCATCATCCGGCCAGCGGGGCAATCCTTCACCGATCAGCAAGGGCTGACCAAGGTGTTCATCCACGCTCCTGAAGGCGGGACGTTCACGTTTTCCGTGCGCAGCCAGGGCAGCAACAACAGCGCGATTTTCGAACCGATACGGTTCCTGCCGCCGGCTTGAGCCGGATCGCACGCGGCAGGTGCGGTTTCGTTCATTGCTTCAGGAGCAACGACCATGGCATCGATTGGCAATATCGGCGGGTTGCAGGAGAAGCGTCGTCAGGCGCTGCTCGCATACGCCATCGGGCAGCTTCGCAAGGACAACGTCAAAAAGTACCCGTTCGCCAGAACACCGGCCGACATGCTGGAGCTTCTGCGCCTGGATACGCTGGACAGTCATGCGGTGCAAAGCTCCTGGGTGGCCGAAGCGACGAGTTGTGTGCAGCAGTACATTCGGGCGGTGTATCACAAGCTCGAGCCAGGTTTCGAGGACACCGAGTTCGAGCCGAAGGATCTCGAGGCGTGGAAGTTTTCCGCTGACTACTCGACCTGGGCGGCGGTGAAAATACTCCAGACCTATCCGGAAAACGTCGTTCAGCCTTCGGTACGTATCGGCAAGACCAGCCTGTTCAAAACCTTTGAAAACGACTTGAACCAGACCCGCCTGACGACTGACAGCGTGCAGACCGCGATGCAGGCGTATCTCGAAGCGTTCGTCAAAATCTGTGATCTGGAGATGATCAGCGCCTACATGCACGGCGTGTCGCCGGAGCTGGCGGTTTACTACTTCATCAGTCGTACGCGCAGCAGCCCGCCTCAATTCTTCTGGCGAAAAGCCGAGGTCGAAGTGGGCGCCACTGAAACGGCCTTGAATCCGGCGGCATGGAGTGACCCGCTGCCCGTGGGTGTGGCTGTGGATGCCCAGGTGCTGGATAT
This sequence comes from Pseudomonas sp. B2M1-30, assembly GCF_025447575.1. NCBI lineage: Bacteria > Pseudomonadati > Pseudomonadota > Gammaproteobacteria > Pseudomonadales > Pseudomonadaceae > Pseudomonas > Pseudomonas sp. B2M1-30. The sequence goes on from NZ_JAOEJT010000004.1 coordinate 339,288, forward strand.
GCGGCTGGTGGTCTGGAATGGGCGGCTGTGTGTCGTGTGGGCCACCTGGCGCGACCGGGTCGAACACAAGGACGAGTTTCTCCCGGACAAACTGGACGTTTACCTGACCTTCAAGCGCCAGAACGATCAGTGGTCACCGCCGACAACATTGCTCACGCGGGAATTTCAGGAAAAAACCTCTCCCGTCGGCGCCCGACTGATCGTCACGGTCTGGACGGATTATCAGGTTCCCAAAGGCAAACTCGGGGTGTTGCTGACCAACGAAAAAACCGGCGTTGGCGCCATCCGGGAAAGCGTCGTGCGTGACGTGTTTTTACGGGCCATTGCCCATGACGATGGCGCCTGGCTGGAGCATGTGGCGAGTGACCGTTTCACGGGCATCGACATGATTCAGCATCCACTGATGAATCAGCCGCAGGTGGTGGCCAGTGATGCGCCGGCAGGCGCGCTGACGGATTTCCTGGGCCTGCACGCCACGGCGCATCGCGTCGGCAGCGATGATGTGCTGATTGTTCAGGGCTACTGCTGGTCGACAAGGCTTTCCGGAGCCGACGTTTCCCTGACGCTGGCCCTGCAAGGCGCGCTGCCCGGAGACCCTGCGCCACAGACCGCTGACTATCCACGGGCAGGAGGCTGGAGCACCGTTTCGCAGGTTTTCACCCGGGCCAAGGGGGCCTGGACGCAACCGGTTGTCTTCACCTTCGGCAGTACCACCCAAGGTACAAAGCGTTTCGAAGTGCGGGTCAGGGATCTGACGGATTTCGTTGTTCCGACCCTGCTCAAGAACACGCGCAACGCGGCGCAGTTTCTATCATTCAACCAGACGCACCTTGCGCTCAAGTTCACCCGGCTCAATACGCTCTTCAGTGCCGAACTGGTGGCGCGTGCCAGCATTTCCGTCGATGCCGTGCTTGACTGGTTCACTCAGTTCCTGGAAGAGCCAGGGCCTTCGAGTGCGCCGTTCGTTGAAACCAATGGCATGTTCGACAGCGCCAACGGCCGCAATGCCTGGGAATTGTTTTTTCACATGGCGCATCTGGTCGCCACGCGCCTGCGCGATGAGCAGCGTTTCCAGGAGGCGCTGGACTGGCTCAATTACCTGTTCGATCCCCAAGGGCCGGCCGACCCTGATGATCCTCCCGTGGACAACCCAAGACCGCCGTACTGGCGGTGCCGGGCATTGCACGGCGATGGCAATCCGGGACACGAAGCCTGGCGCCCGATGGACCCTGATGCCATTTGCTATGGAACCCCCCGGCACTACCAGATTCTGGTGTTCTGCGAATACGTCCAGACCCTGATTGCCAAGGGCGACTGGCACTATCGGCAACTGACCCGCGACAGTCTGGTCGCGGCCCGGCTGTGTTACGTCCATGCCGAGTTTCTGATGGGCAGGCAACCGTCGGTTCGCGCAGTGAACCGCTGGCAAACCATCCGGCTCGACGATCTCTTGACCGCCAGCGAATCACGCCCCCGGCTTGAGGCGTTTGAAAGCGCATTGGCGTTCAACCTTGGCGATTTCCCGCTGGCGACCGATGCCGATGCCCGCTCGGGATTGCTCGGCTCCGAGATTTTCATAAATCCGCTCAACGAACAGTTGCTCCGGCTATACGCGTTGCCGGGCGAGCGCCTGGATAACCTGCGTAACAATCGCAGCATCGATGGCACGCCGTTGCTCATCGATTTGTTCTCTCCCCCCGCCGACCCTGGCCAGTTACTGCTCGATCTGGCTAGCGGAAACAGTGGTACGCCCAGAGCCATGGGCGGTCGTCTGAAAGTCATCGCTTTCCGCTGGCGCATGTCGTTCGAGGTCGGGATGCGCGCTGCGCAGATGCTGTCGGACTTCGGCGCCCAGGTGTTGAGTCTGATGCAGCAGGCGGATCAGGCCGAACTGCAGGAAACGCAGCAACAGCAACTGGTGGAGCTGGGCGACTTCGCGCAAAGAATGCAGGAACAGACCCTCGAACAGCTGCGCCTGCAAGTGACCGCGCTGGAACAGAGCAGAGCCGTGGCCCAGGAACGTGCCGTCGCCTATGAGCAACGCTATGTCGAGGACGTATCGGCGGTGGAGTATGAGGTGATGGACAAGATCCAGTTATCCAAAGAGCTGTCACTGATCGCGTCCAGCATCAAACCGGTTGGCGCAGCCATTGCCGCGTTACCGAAAATTTTTGGTTTGGCGAATGGCGGACACCAGATCGATAAAGTCACCGATGCCGTGGTGTTCGGGCTGAACGTCGCTGCCTCGGTGCAGCAGATGGAGGCCGATAAGCAATCGGCGACCGAGGCCTATCGCCGTCGCCGTAATGATTGGGGCCTGCAGCGCGACCAGGCACTGGCGGAAGTGCGTGCGCTGAATGCGCAGATCAGCGCGCAGAGGCAGTCGGTCCTGGCGGCTGAAACCCATCTGGAGCAGACCCTGCGCGGGAACGCCCATGCCCTGACGCTCTACAACTTCCTGAAAAAACGGGCGACCCGGGCCGAGCTGTTCCGCTGGATGCTGGGGCAACTGAAGGCCCTGCAATATCAGGCTCACGATGCGGTGGTCAGCTTGTGTCGCAGTGCGCAGGCATCCATGAGCGCCGAGACCGGAGATTTCGATTCGCCGCGTCCCTTGCCCCAGGTCTGGCTGGACACCCGTCACGGTCTGACGTCCGGCGAGCATCTGCGGATGTGGCTGCTGGGCATGGAGCATGACTACATGCAGCGTTATCAGCGGCGCCTCGAACTGCGCAAAACCGTATCCCTGCGTCAATTGTTCAATGACACCGTGGAGCCGCAGTTCGCGCTTTACAACTGGGACGAAGCGCTGGCGCAGTTGAAAAGCAAAGGAACGCTGGATTTCTGCCTGACCCAGTTGCTGTTTGACCGTGACCATCCGGGGCATTACTGCCGGCAGATCAGTTCGGTCATGGTTCATCTGCCGGTCATGAAAGGCGCTTACCAGGATGTGCATGCGACGCTGGTGCAGATCAGCAGCAGGATCGCCACCCGGGCAACGGCACAGTCGGTGGCCCATCTGCACCAGCCCGCCGGTTCCGTGGCGCCGGCCGATGTGTTGATCAACCTGCTGGCCAGCCAGTCAATCGTTGTCTCGACCGGGATCGCCGACAACGGCCTGACCGGCCAGAAACCCGAGGAAGGCTTGCTCAATCCGTTCGAAAACACCGGGGCGGTTTCCTGCTGGCAGTTGAAGTTTCCCTGGCCGCTGAAAGCGCCGCAGAGCGCCATGCTGGCGTCGCTGACGGACATCATTCTGGAGATCTGTTTTACCACCAGGGCGGGTGAACCCACCTTCACACGTCAGGTCGAGGACATGGTGACGCTCGCCGAGAACCCCGGCAAAAACCAGAAGCGCAAAGGAGAGAGCCGCCATGTGTAAACGGAATGTACGGGCGAACCAGAGTCTGGTGATCAACGGCGCATTCCGCCAGGCGTTGACCAATTGGACGGTGTTTCCCAGAGGCAGCCCCTGGGTTCAGGTGGTGGGGCAGGAGCACAACGGTCTGCCCGTCAGAACCCTGTCAGTCGGGAATGCGGCCTCCGTCAGCCAGGACGTCGTCGCGCCTCTGGACCCCGGGCCAAAAGCGCTCTATGTCTTGAAGTTTCTGTGTGAGTCGCGCCATCCCGGCACGGGGCTGGTGCGCATCAGCAGCGAAGGGATGCCACCCCTCGACATTCAGATTCCGCCGGGGCGGCAGCGCAACGAAGGGCAGCCGCTGGCCTTTGAACCTGACGAGTACGAAGTGGTGCTGGACCCGGCGTTCCGCGCGGGTGCCACGCTGACGTTCAGTATGACCAGCCCGCCGAGCGAGCCCGATGACTATAATTTTTTGCTGTACTTCACCGACATCGTTATCGAGCTGCACCTGCAACCGTTGGTGTTGCGGGCCTTCAACCTCGACGACCAATCACACCCGCCGACGGCGTGGGTGCCGCTATGCCTGGGGGCACATAACCTTGGGGTTCATCAGCTCGTATTTGACGTCGCCGACGCCAATACCTGGCGGGGTACGGCTTACTCTCTGGAGATCGATGACAATCCACTGGGGGCGATAGCCGCCGAGCCTGACTGGCCGGTGGATCATCCGCTGGACGTGCCGCGTTCACTGAGCTGTCCGCCGCTCGCCCTGACCGCACCACACCCGCTGACCCTCACGCTGATCAACCAGTTCAGTGCCGATCCCTATGAGTTGAAGGCTTCGTTGTGGCATCACCGCCTGCAATTTCTGCAAGTGCAGGAGGCCGGGTATTTCCCGGTCCTGGAGCACAACGAGTCCGTCGAACTGGGCGTGCGCGTGGCCTCGTTTTACACGCGCGAACCCCTTGAGGGGCTGACCGTTACCTGGACCGTGGCCGGAACATCGATTCAGGTTGCGGCCGTCACGGACGCGGGTGGCTGGGCGTACTTTTCTTTCCAGCCAGATGTCGCGGGCACCTTTACCGTCGAGGCCTCGGTCGCGAGTCTTTTCTATGCGTCGGGTGTGGTGACGCAGAACCTGGAGGTGCGGGTGCTGGCGACAGATCCCTGGCCGCAGGTGATGAGCGTTGTCGCTGGTGAGGCAAACCCTTGGGCGTTAAAGACGGGGTGGCCAAATCGGGGTTCGACTTATCCCCTGTTGGCAACGGTGCCGGAGACCTTGGTGGGAAGCGAAATATCGGTCGAGTGGAAGGGCGACTCCCAGGCGCAACTGAAGGTCGGCGTCAGCCCCGCGATCAAGGAAAATGTGCCGGTAACCTCTACTCGTGAACTGCTCTGGACACTGACCAGCGCGGATGAGCGGGACGGTAACTTCGAGTTGCAGTTGACCTGCTCGAAACTGCTCAGGCCATCGCCGTATAAAAGCATGCGCCTGGCACGCAACGAGATCGAGATCGGCGCCGTGCGCGAAGCTGACAAGACGTGCGTGGTGGATGAGGGCGAGCGTGCGACGGTCCAGCTGGAGGTGTTGCATCGGCTGGCGACGGGGCAGGGTGAGCCGGTGCAGGGCGCGCTGGCCAAGTGGCGGCTGCCGGACGGAAGTTCTGTTGACTCGACGACGGGCGCGGGTGGTTGGGCGAGTTTCTCGTGGCAGCCGACCAGCGCCGGAAACCATACCGTTGCGGTACAGATTCAGGCGCACCCGGATGCGGTCCCGGTCGAAAGAGCTTTCGTCATTACTGCGATTGCGAGCAGTCCCTGGAAAAGCCACGTCAGGTTTTTTCTCGACGGTGTTGAAGTTGAGCGCAACACGCTGGGGTTGCTCTGTCACCGTGGACAGACCCACACCCTGAACGTCTTGCCGACTCCCGCCAGCCCCTGGATCGGAAAAAACATCAGTGTGCATTGGCGCAAGGCGGATCCTGTGATCGGTCTGTCCATCAGTGAGCTGGGGGCTGCGAAAACGCTGCTCGCCGAGGGGGTGGAATGGACCCTTTCATCGCCGATCGGCACCAGCCAGAGCAGGCCGTTCGAAGTGGAGTTGCGGATTGAGGGTGAGCCCGGTGTTCGCGAGTTGTCCGGACGTTTGCTGCACCCGGATCTCAGGGAGGAACTGAGCTTGCTGCTCGATCAGGTTTCAGCACACCTGAGCGGTCAGGCGTTTTATCCCTGCCTGGGCGCGCTGCACGGGTTCAGGGCGTTGCCCAACGCGCTCACGCCCTTGCTGGGACTGGACCTGTTTGTGCAATGGACGGGGACGCCGGCCGCCGAACTGGGGGCCACGATCACGCCCGTGCTGGATCGGCCACAGCCGTTGAATGCCGACGGGGCGCAGTGGACGCTGGACTTTACCGGTGCGGTGGCCGGTCAATTCAACCTGACGCTGTCTGTGCCTCAGCTCGATTTTGTCGCGACGGCCACGCCGATGCGGCTGGCGCACAACAAACTCCGGCTGATCGAGCTACGCGATCCGGCGATAGACCCGGTCATCGGATTGGACAAGGCGTGGATCCGGGCCAGGGTTGTTTCGCATTTCACCGACAGGCCGGTAGCAGACGCGTCGGTGATATGGGAAGCCGAAGGTGAACGCATTGAGGTTCAGACCGACGCCGATGGCGCGAGCGGTTTTGCCTATGAGCCGAAAGCCGCCGGTGTCCATGTGGTCACGGGCTCGGTCCGCAGCCTTTTTGACAACTTTGAAGAGTCGCGCTCGACAGCGGCCAATGCCTTGGCCGTTGATCCCTGGGAGCAGATGTTCAGCGCTTTCGACGGACTGCCTGCCGATCGACTTGGAAACAAAACCTACTTTCCGCGCCGCAAGGCAGAACATGCGCTTGATGTTTCGGCACCCGAAGGCAATGCCCTGATCGGACGCACGCTGACCTTGGGAATGAGCGGTGATGCGCCAACCGCGCTGGGGGTCGCTTTCGTCCCGGCCAACACCCTGGGTCTGGCGCAAGTGTTCCACGGTGCCTTGCACTATCCGTTTTCCGTAAAGGATCTGAAGGACGGCAGTTGCGCGCTGCGTCTTGCTGCCGAGCGCCTGGCTCGCCTGTCGCCGCCGATGCACATGTCGGTGGGTTCTGGAGCTCTGGTATTGAACATTTCGGCTGAAAGCCGCACCGACCAGGCGCTGGACTGGGGACAGGAACTGGTTGAGCAGGTACGCGTGGTGTCTGGCATCAGCGGTAAGCCGATGGCGGGATGGACGGTCACCTGGTCTGGCCTGGAGCTGGGCGACGTGACCAGCGTGACCGATTTTTATGGTGTGGCGCGGATCCGCTTCGTACCGACAGTGCCCGGCCCGGCAAAATTGACCGCCAGAGTGGGTGATCAGGGCCATTCAGCGTCGGTGTCATTGGCATATACGCTGAACCCGCCCCGAGCCATCATTGAATTGGTCAGCGATACTCCGGGTGGTTATCCGGGAGATGAAGTGTCGGCGCGAGCCATGATCGTCTCGCCAGGCACCGGCGAACCCCTGGCGGATGTCGTTGTGATGTGGACGTTTTCCGATAGCGTCCTTGCGCCAACGACCAGCAACGCCGAAGGTGTGGCCCATGTGACGTTCAAGATAACGGATGTCGGGCAGGGCGCTTTGAATGCCATCGTCAAGGGCGGGATCGGTGGTTGGGACATGAGAACGCTCGCGTTCGACATCTGGCGGCCCGAGTATTCTCCAACCCTTCTGACAACCGATGCTCCAGCCGTGTTTGTCGGCAGTACGTTGCATGCCAGCCTGAAAGTCGAAAATGCCCCGGCTGGAACCACGGTTAACTGGAGCTTCAGCGGCCTGCCGGACACCCAGTCCGTCACCGATGCAAATGGAATGGCAACCCAGGCATTCGTGCCCTTGGCGATTCCCGAGGGCAGCTTCGTGACGCTGACGGCCAGAGTGGGCGCTTCGCAGCTCTCGAAAGAGCTTTGTGTCAGCTCTGTCGATAATCCGGTTTACGCCAATACCATCGTTCAGATGAACAACATTCCTATTTTTTTGCCCCTGCAGTTTCCCGTGCAGATCAATCGCAACAGGAATATTGGAATCAAGGTCCTGGTCACTCGGGAAATGGTGAATGGCGAGCTGGCGATTTTTTCAAATGGTACATCTGTCCTGTTCGATCCCCCGGCGGGTACTTACCACAACGTCGTGGAGGGATTTACCTGGACCATGAGGGTCGACGATCCAGTAGATACCGATTTTGTCGCCGTCATTGTCGCGAAAGGGGTTGTTGGCTCGACCGGAATACGTTTCAAGATGACAGATGAAGGGGACTGAAAACAGCACGGTTTAAGGCTCAGTCATCCCTTACGACAATCCGGCCCGCTTCATTTCCAGGTATCGGGTGACCAGTGCGGCCCCCATCTCAGAGGGGCGGATGTCTAACACTGCCACTCCATGAGCGTCCAGCCGCTCATGGAGTTCTGCCCGTGCATTCAAATAGTCCACCGCCCCGCAATAGGCCAGTGCCTCGCTCAGTGTCTGCACCGGTGAGTGCCGCACGCCATCGAGCATGTCTTCGCGCAGGCTCGCAACCAACACGCGATGGTGCTGGTTCAGGCGATTGACGGCGGACAGCAGTTCCTCATCGTCTTCGTCGCGCAGATTGGTGACCAGCACCACCAGTGCCCGACGTTGCTGTCGGGCCAGCAGTTGATTCACCGCCGCCGGGTAGTCGGCGGGGTGGCGGGTGCTGGCGAGGTCGTAGACGCTGTTGAGCAGCACACTGAGTTGCCCGCTGCCCTTGACCGGAGCCACGTAGCGTCGCTGATCAGCGGCAAAGGTACTCAGGCCCACCGCGTCGCCCTGCCGCAACGCCACGTAACTGAGCAGCAGACAGGCATTCAACGCATGATCGAAGTGCGACAGCTCGCCATCCTGGCTGCGCATCTGCCGGCCGCAATCGAGCATGAAGATGATCTGTTGGTCGCGCTCGTCCTGGTACTCGCGGGCAATCGGCGTGCGGTGGCGGGCGGTGGCTTTCCAGTCGATCTGGCGCAGGCTGTCGCCCTCACGGAAATCCCGCAGTTGGTGGAATTCCATGCCCTGGCCGCGTCGTTGACGCTGGCGCACGCCGAGCTGGTTGAGCCAGTTGTCCACCGCCAGCAGTTCGCCGCCGTACAGGCGGGCGAAGTCCGGGTAGACGCGGGTGTGATCGGTCACGTTGAGCAGGCGTTTGCCGGACCACAGCCTCAGGGGGCTCGGCAGGTTGACTTCGCAGTGTTCAAAGCTGAAATGCCCGCGCTGCAACGGGCGCAGGCGATAGCCGATCTGGCTGGATCGGCCCGGTTGCAACTCGACGCTCAACGGCAGATTTTCGACGCTCAGCCCTTGGGGGACGTGGTCGAAAATCCCGGTATGCAACGGCTGCTCGAAGTCATGTTCGACCTCCAGCCGCACTTCACTCCAGCGCCCGAGCGCCAGGCTGCCGGGCATCTGCCGGCGTACTCGGGGCGCAGGCAGATTGTTGAGGCGCACGGCATCAAGGGTCGCCAGTAACAACAGCGCCAGCAGCAGTCCCCAGTTGATCGAGGACAGGGTTGCCGGCACGTCGAAGTCCAGCGCCCGCAACGCGCCCAGCACGATGCCGATGGCGAGCAGGGCGGCGAGCCAGTTCAGCAACAGGCGCGAGGGTTTCACAGACGCGGCGCCGGTACTTGGTCGAGCAACTGCTGAAGCACTTGATCGACTTGCAGGCCTTCGATGTCCAGTTCGGGGGCGATCCGCACGCGATGGCGCAGCACCGCGAGGGCACAGCCCTTGATGTCGTCCGGAATCACGAACTCGCCGCCGCGCAGCAAGGCTCGCGCCCGGGCGCAGCGCACCAGGGCAATCGAGGCGCGCGGCCCGGCGCCGAGGGTCAGGCCCGGCCAGGTACGGGTGCTGCGCGCCAGGCGCACGGCGTAATCAAGGACCTGATCGTCCAGCGGCAGGTCACTGGCGATGCGTTGCAGGGCCTGTACGTCCTTGGCTTGCAGCAGCGTGCGCAGCGGCTGGACGTCGAGCATGTCGGCGCGGGTCGAACGGCTGACCTGACGCACCATGTCCAGCTCCTGATCGGCGTCCGGGTAGTCGATGCGCACCTTGAGCATGAAACGGTCGAGTTCGGCTTCGGGCAGCGGGTAGGTGCCTTCCTGTTCGATCGGGTTCTGGGTGGCGAGCACCATGAACGGCTGGGCGATCGGCAGCGCGCGGCCTTCGAGGGTGACCTGGCGCTCCTGCATCGCTTCGAGCAGCGCGGCCTGGGTTTTCGCCGGGGCGCGGTTGATCTCGTCGGCCAGCAACAGGTTGGTGAACAGCGGCCCCTTGCGCAGCTTGAACTGCTCGGTCTGCAAGTCGTAGACCGCGTGGCCGGTGACGTCGCTGGGCATCAGGTCCGGGGTGAACTGGATACGCGCGAACTCGCCGCCGAAGCAACGTGCCAGCGCCCGCACCAGCAGCGTCTTGCCAAGCCCCGGCACGCCTTCGAGCAATACGTGCCCGCCGGCGATCAGCGCGGTCAGCACGTCATCGATCACCGGGTTCTGGCCGATCAGGACCTTTTGCAGCTCCAGGCGTACGGCCTGGGCCAGTTGAATGGCGCGCTGGCGTTGCTGGGCGGCATGAGTGGCGCTGCCGGGCTCGTTCTGTTCGCTCATAAGGCATTCCTCAAGGTTTGCAGGTGCGCGACCTGGCGACTGAATTCAGCGCTGGACAAGCGCTGCTTCGACACCGGGCTCAGGGCCTGACTGATGGCGCGGGTCGGTTGCCGGGTCAGGCGCGATAGCGCCAGCCATTGTTCGGCAACGTTCAATTGGTCGAAACCGGGGTGGCGGCGCCGGGCGCGGCGCAGCACGTCTTGCTGCAAGGCGTGCAGCAAGGTGTGCTGGCCGTTGTGGCGCAGGATGAAATCGGCACTGGCGCGCAGGTGCTCCAGCAACTGTCGACGCCCGGCGGGTGCCGGCAACTGAACCGGGCCATGGCGCACCCCGACGTGCCAGAACCCCAGCCCGACCAGCGCCAGCAACGCGATGATCGCCTGCGGGAAATAGCGCCAGAGCAGGGTCCACAGCCCCTCGTGTTCAGTGTTGAACAGCAGGGTCACGGCGGTATCGGCGCTCAAGTACCAGAGCAGCCAGGCATTGTCGTGCTTGGCGATGGCGGCGGTTTTCCACAGGTCGGCATCGGTGACCACGGTGATCGTGCCGACGCCGTAGGCCAGTTGCATCATGTGCGTGGCCTTGCCGCTGTTGGCCCAGGCCTGGGCCAGGTTCTTCGGGTCTTCGAGATGGAACGCGGTGTCGAAACCGGCATAGGCCGGCGCATCTTCGTCTTCCAGATACAGTTTGGTCAGGTTCGGGTAGGGATCGTCGGTGGGATCGGCCGGCGGATCCTTGAGATCCTGGCTGAGCATCTGATGCAGTTGCACGCGGTCGAGCAGCAGGTCGTTGCTTTGCCCGGCCTTTTCGTCCCACAACGACTCGGCGACGAACACCAGGCGCCCGCCGGCCCGTGCCCAGTTCAACACTTGATCGACCTGGCGCGGCGTCATCTTCGAACGGTCGCCGAACAGCAACAGGGTGTGCTGGCGCGGGTCGATGCCTGGCAGTACGGACAGGCCTTCGGCGTGACTGACGGTGATGCCCCGTTCGCGCAGGAACATCTCGGCGGCCAGATAGGGATTGGCTTGCGCGGTGGGCGAGGGGCCATGATCGACCACCGCCTGATAGGGCCTGGCCTTGCTATACAGATAAACGCTGACGCCGCCCAGCAGCAGGACGACCAGGGCAACCGCCAGCCAGATCGCGCGCCGGTTCAAGGGTTACCTCCGGGGCCGAACAGGACGCGCCAGCCATTGCACAGTTCCTGTTGCAGGTGCGCCGCCGGGACCCGATGCCCGTAGGCCATGTTTTGCCAATGCACGGTGAGTTGGCGGCTGTAGGCCAGCAAGTCGGGGCGCTGCAGGTGCTCGATGCGCGCCAGTACCTGGTTTTCGGTGTCAGCGGGTTTCAGGGTCAGATCGAAATCGTGCAGCAGATGGCTGAGCAATGCCCGGTAGAGCAAGCCGAGGGCCGCGCGGGGCTGGGTCTGCCAGAGCTGTTCGGCGCTGGCGGCGATGTCATCGGGCAAGGTTTCCCGGCTCAGGTCGAGGCCAAAGGCGTGTTGCGGCACGGGGCGTCGGGTTCGGCTCGGCAACCGGGGCCGGCGACTGACGAAGGCTTGCAGAAACTCGCGATAGCGCCACACCAGCCAGCCGAGCAGGGCAATCACCGCCCCCCACAGCAGCACTTCGATCAGGTTGGCCAAGGCGTTGAGCTGCTGGCCGTCGAGCCAGTCGAGCAGGGTCTTGAGCCACTGCGGGGCTTCTCCCTCCTTTTCGGGGCGGGCAGGGGCGGCGGGATCCTCGCCAAAGCGGTAGCGGGTGACGGTTTCCTTGTTCTTGAAGGGTGGCTGCTCGAGCAATGCCTTGATGCTGTCGCGGGACGCCTCGCTGGTGAGCGGCTGGTTCAACAGACGCGGTGCATCCGGGCCGCTGGCGGGCTCGTCGGCCCAGGCCGGCGACGGCAGGCCTGGCAGCAACAGGCAGGCTGCGAGCAGCAGCACCGGGACGGCGCCATTGAGGCGTTGGCGCAGGCGACGGAACACCAGTTCGATGTCCCAGGCTTCCAGTTCGGTGCGCCGGTTCAGGTAGAGACTGAAACCGCACGCCACGTAAACCGGCTCCCACACCACCAGCACCAGTGCGTAGAAAGCATTGGTCAGGTGCTCCAGCCACCGCCAGTCGTGGCCGCTGGCGAGGATCAGGCTCTGCCAGTCCCAATCGGTTTCGACCTGTTGCGGCAGGAGCATGTAGAACAGCACCATCAGGCCGATCCATAACGCCGTTTCCAGATGCGCACCGATCACGGTCAGCCAGCGCGGGGCACCGGAATGGCGTTGCAATAACACCTGCAAGCGCTGCTGGCGCTCGGTGCCGTCGAGGCCTTCGAGTTGCACCACCGGCAGCAGGAAACTGCGACTCAGGCTCAGGCGCCGCCACGTCAGACTCGCCAGCAACTGCGGTTTGAGCAAGCGCGGCCATTGGCGCAATGCCTGTTTGAGCGTGGGGGTTTCCCCGAACAAGGCCTTGGACAGGATGTACAGCGGCAGGCGTTCATAAGCCGGTTTCAACCACCAGAAAATCAACAGGGCCAGCGACGGTGAGTCCCACAGCAAAAGGCTCAACAGCGCGAACAGCGGCAGGGTGACGATCGCCCAACTGCTCATCAGCAGGCGCCGGTGTTGCTGGCTCATGAGCACGCCCAGGTCCATGGCTTCCCAGGTCGTGCGCGGGCGGATCACCACGGTGGCGTCACTCAGGCGCATGGCGGATCCTTCCGGCGAACAGCAGATAAGTCGCCACGGCCACCCACAGCGCGGCGCCGACCAGATACTTGGTGAGCGGCGTGACGGCGGTGCGCGACGACCAGTAGGCCTCGATGAACGCCGCAATCAGCAGAAACAGCATGACCCCGCACACCAGCAAGACGCTTTGCCGGGCGGCTTGCCTGAGGGCTTCGCCGCGCGTCAGGCGACCGGGGGCGATCAAGGCCCAGCCCAGTTTCAGTCCCGCCGCGCCGGCCAGGGCGATGGCCGTGAGTTCGAACGCGCCATGGCCGATCACGAATGACCAGAACGTCTGGCCGTAGCCGATTTCCGTCAGGTGGCCGGCCACCGCACCGATCATCAGGCCGTTGTAGAAAAGGAAGAACGCACTGCCCAGACCCGCCAGCAAACCGCTGGCGAAGGTCTGAAAGGCGATGCCAATGTTGTGCATGATGTAGTAGCCGAACATCACCCAGTCTTCGCTGGCCGCGCGTTCGGCCGAGCGCCCGAGGTGACCGGCGACCGGATCGTACATGCCCTGCATTTCGCGCACCTGATCGGCGGGAATCAAGTTGTAGACCAGTTCCGGAAAGACGTATACCAGCACGCCGAAACCAACCAGGCTGCCGAAGAACAGCAGCGCGGCAACCAGGACGAAACGCCATTCCTGGCGCACCAGCCGGGGGAAACCGGCGAGGATGAAACCCAGCAGATTGGCGCCGAGCCGGCTGCGATGGCGATACAGCTGCTGGTGGCCGCGCAGCACCTGCTGTTGCAGCGAATCGATCAGAAAACTGCTGTAGCCACGTTCCTGCGCCAGCGCCAGGTGGTGGCAGAGACGCCGATAGGCCTTGGGGAAAGCGGCGACTTGCGAGGTGTCCTTGCCGCGCTCGAGGCGCTCCAGCGCCAGCGCGAAACGCTCCCATTCGGCCTTGTGGCGGTTTTCGAAAAGGCTCTGTTTCATGTCGGCCCCAACAGGCCACGGGCGATGCCGTTGAGTTCGCCCACGGCTTTCGGTGCGCTGATGTGCAACGGCTGGGCGAGCAGGGCCGCCAGTTCATTGACCCGCGCCGGCGACAGTTCAGCCTGGCGTTCGGCGAAACCGAGCAGGGCGCGTTGTTCGCTCAGGGTCAGGGGAATCGGTGAGCGGCGCGGTTCTGCCTCGGGCAGTTGCGGCCGGGTCAGGGGGCGCTCGATGTGGATGACCAGGGTGCCGGCGGCAAGGTCGCCCAGGCGCTTGAAGGTCGGGTGTTGCAGACAACTGATTGCGCCGAGGAAGTAGCCGAACGGCATCAGGTCGACAAAGCGCAGCAGGTTGCGCAACAGCGAGGCCGACCAGCCGACTGGCGTACCGTCGTCATGCACCACCCGCAGGCCCATCCATTGCTTGCCCGGCGACTGGCCCTGGCGCAGCACCTCGAACAGCACCATGTACCACCAGCTCACCGCGAACAGCAGCAGCGAACCCAGGCCCATGCCGAGCTTGCCAAGAAAGGCCAGCACAATGAACAGCGCGCCGGTGATCACGGCGCGCAGGCCCAGGTCGATCGAGAAGGCCACGGCCCGCACCATCAGCCCGGCCGGACGCAAGGGCAGGTCGATGCCTTCCGGCGTTTCGACCTGATGCCGCGTGTCCAGCGGCGGAATCAGCGGTGCTTTCCCTGGCGGTGCTGTGTGCTCGAGCATGGGCTACCTGACGTTCGCCTGTTCTGGATGCAGTGGGGGCCGATGCTAGCAGCCTCTCGGGGGAAAACGACATAACTATGTATTGCACAGCATGTGGCGAAAGCTGCTCGAATGACACGGCGCTGGCCGCCACGGCGGTCGAGCGCCTAGACTTTGCCGATCTTCAGTTCAGGAACCGCCCGTGACTTCCATCTTCTGGTACGACTACGAAACCACCGGGATCAATCCCCGCTGTGACCGCCCGTTGCAGGTGGCCGGGATTCGCACCGACCATGAACTCAACGAGATCGATGAGCCGGTCAACCTCTATTGCCAGCCCAGCGAAGACATCCTGCCGCATCCGGCCGCGTGCGTGATCACCGGTATCACCCCCGGTCGTCTGGCCGAGCAGGGGTTGAGCGAAGCCGACTTCATGACCCGGATCCACGCGCAACTGGCCGCGCCCGGCACCTGTGGCGCGGGTTACAACACGCTGCGCTTCGACGACGAGATGACCCGCTACAGCCTGTACCGGAATTTTTTCGACCCGTACGCCCGGGAATGGCAGGGCGGCAACAGCCGCTGGGATTTGATCGATGTGGTGCGCGCCGCCTACGCCTTGCGCCCCGACGGCCTGGTGTGGCCGACCGATGACGAGGGCCGGGTGACGCTCAAGCTCGAACGCCTGACCGCCGCCAACGGCCTCGATCATGGTCATGCCCACGAAGCATTGTCCGACGTGCGCGCCACCATCGCCCTGGCCCGGCTGATCCGCGAGAAGCAGCCGAAACTGTATGACTGGCTGTTTCAACTGCGCAGCAAGCAGAAGGTCATGGATCAGGTTCGTCTGTTGCAGCCGATAGTGCACATCTCCGGGCGCTTCTCGGCGGCGCGGCATTACGTGGGCGTGGTGCTGCCGCTGGCCTGGCATCCGCGCAACCGCAATGCACTGATTGTCTGCGACCTGCACCTGGACCCGCAGAGCCTGCTCGACCTCGACGCCGAAACCTTGCGCCAGCGCCTGTACACCCGTCGCGAGGCTTTGGCCGAAGGTGAATTGCCGGTGCCGCTCAAACTGATTCACGTCAACCGCTGCCCGGTGGTGGCGCCGTTGTCGGTATTGCGCGCGGACGATCAACAGCGTCTCGGGCTGGACATGGCGCTTTATCAGGCCCGCGCATTGCGGCTAAGTGACGCACAACATATCTGGAAAGATAAAGTCGCGACGATTTATGCCAGCGAGGATTTCACCCCGAGTGAAGATCCGGAACAGCAGTTGTACGACGGATTTATCGGTGACCGGGATCGTCGTCTATGTGAGCAAGTGAGGGCGGCCGATCCTGCGCAATTAAGCCGAGAGCAATGGCCTTTCGATGACGAACGTTTGCCGGAATTACTCTTTCGATATCGAGCACGTAACTTTCCCGAAACGTTGAGTTCCGAGGAGCGAGAACGCTGGACGATCTTTTGCCGGCAACGCTTGTGCGAAGCGCAAATGGGGGCTCCTAATACCCTCGAATCTTTTGCACAGGCCGCAGAAGAATGGGCGCTTAGTGCCACGCCGACGCAGAATGAGGTGCTTGATGAATGGCGTAACTATGTCGAGGCATTACGCAAACGTTTGTATCTTTGAAATCGAACATGCCCGTCGACGAAATGACGGGCATAAAAAAACGCCAGCGAATGCTGGCGTTTTATTTTCGTCGCGGATCGCTCTGCGACGGGGTTGCGGCTTAGCCCAGCAGGGTCGACCAGCCTTCAACCACGTCACCGCCCCACTTGGCTTTCCACTCTTTCAGAGTCTTGTGGTTGCCACCTTTGGTTTCGATGACTTCACCGTTGTGCGGGTTTTTGTATTGCTTAACTTTGCGAGCACGTTTGGTGCCGGTAGTTTTTACTGCGCCAGTGCGTGGAGCCTTGGCTGCGCCTTGTGGATCCAACAGTGCGATGATGTCGCGCAGGGACTTGGAATATTCGCCCATCAGAGCGCGCAGTTTGCTTTCGAATTGCAGCTCGGTTTGCAGTTTGTCGTCTTCCGACAGGTTTTTCAGACGGGCTTGCAGCTCTTTGATGGCCTCTTCGGTGGCGCGATATTCGTTGATCAAGGACATGATTACTACCTTATGTAAAGTGCTGAATGGCAGGGGACAGTGGCGCAATAATAGTCAGGCTGTTTCATCAAGTAAACATTTAACCGGGGTTTTTATTTGAATTAGTTACGAAGAGAAGGCCCGAGTTGAATATTCAGTTAAATATTGTGATGCAGTCTTCAGGGTCATTCACAACGACTTGTTTAATCGTCATCTGTGGTGCGCCGGTATTCTGGCGTTAATCGCTGTCAAAAAAACTTCAACGTGGCCCGGACGAGGACTGGCGCAGCGGCCGTGGTCATCAATACTGCAGTTTTCCTGCGCAGTCGCTAGAATGGCGGCCTTTGCGAAGTTCTGGAGTTTCCCCCTCATGCGCACCTTTCGGCTGGTGATTTCTTGCCCGGACCGCGTTGGCATTGTTGCCAAAGTCAGTAATTTCCTGGCATCCCACAACGGCTGGATCACCGAAGCGAGCCACCACTCGGACAATCAGATCGGCTGGTTCTTCATGCGTCACGAAATTCGTGCCGATTCGTTGCCTTTCGGTATTGAAGTCTTGCGCGAGAAGTTCGCGCCGATTGCCGAAGAGTTCTCGATGGACTGGCGTATCACCGACACCGAGCAGAAAAAGCGCGTGGTGTTGATGGCCAGTCGTGAGTCCCATTGCCTGGCCGACCTGCTGCACCGCTGGCACAGCGACGAACTGGATTGCGAAATCTCCTGCGTGATTTCCAACCACGACGACCTGCGCAGCATGGTCGAGTGGCATGGCATTCCTTATTACCACGTCCCGGTCAATCCGCAGGACAAGGAACCGGCGTTCGCCGAAGTGTCGCGTCTGGTCAAGCAGCACGACGCCGAAGTGGTGGTGCTGGCGCGCTACATGCAGATCCTGCCGCCGGCGCTGTGCCGCGAATACGCACACAAGGTCATCAACATTCACCACAGCTTCCTGCCGTCGTTCGTCGGTGCCAAGCCGTATCACCAGGCATCGTTGCGTGGCGTGAAACTGATCGGCGCGACCTGCCACTACGTGACCGAAGAGCTGGATGCCGGCCCGATCATCGAGCAGGACGTGGTGCGTGTCAGTCACAGCGACAGCATCGAAGACATGGTGCGTTTCGGCCGTGACGTCGAGAAAATGGTGCTGGCCCGTGGCCTGCGCTATCACCTCGAAGACCGCGTGCTGGTCCACGGCAACAAGACCGTGGTGTTCTGATCGAAGCCGTTCACGGTTGAAAAAGACAGGGCCTGGGCGTTCAATCGCTCCAGGCCCTTTCTTTTATTCAGCCTCGAGGTAATACCCATGACCGATCCACTGGACAAAGCCACCTCCAGGGCACCTGCCACGTTGGGTGAGGGGTGCCTGAGCCGCTATGACCCGCAAGACATGGACGAGGAGGACGGAACCGAGTTTCCCGGCGCCGCCGAGTTGTGGGAGAAAGTGAAACCGGAGCCTGACGAACATTCCGCGTCGTCGATCACGCCTGACGAGCTCTCATCAGCTTCTTGAGCAGCGGCCGTCCCAGCATCAACAGAAACACCGGCCCGCCCACCAGCAGATAGAAGTAATAGGTCACCACCCGCCAGATCAGAATCGCCGCTGCGGCGGTGGATTTCCCCACCATGGGCGCCAGCAGCGCCGCCGAGGTCAGTTCCGCCGCACCCGCGCCGCCCGGCAACAGACTGAATTGCCCGGCCCCCAGCGACAGCATCTGGATCAGGAAACTCCACGCCCATTGCAAGTCCGCCCCCAGCCCGCGCAATGCCAGATACAGCACGCTGTAACGCAACAGCCAATGCACGCACGTCAACGCGAAGACCTTGATCAGCGTTTGCCAGGGCAGTTTCAGGGTGTCGGTGAATGCCGCGAGAAAATGCAGAAGCTTGCGTGCCCAGCGTCGACGGGTACTGCCCTTGACGTTGATGCTCGCCAGCAATCGTCCGCTCAGGCGAATCAGCGCGCGGTGATAACGCGCCAGCAGCACACAACTGAACAGCCCACCGAACAGCGACACGGCGCTGACCATCAGCAGCCATTCGAGGCGATCGCTCAAGTGCTGGAACAGCGCGTAGATCAGGATCCCGCTCAGGGCGCAGAGGAAAAACAGCAGATCGCTCAATTGATCCATGGCGAACACCGCGCTGCCACGGGCCGGGCGCACACCGCTGCGGGCCAGCAGGGCCATGATCGTCAGTGGCCCGCCGCTGCCGCCCGGCGTGGCGCAGTAAGCGAATTCGGCGGCCATCACTACGCCGAGGCTTTTCAGCGGCGTGACCCGCTCGCGTTGATCGCCGAGCAGCAGCCGCAGGCGCAGCGTGTTGATGCCCCAGCACAGCAGGATCATGCCGAACATCAGCAGCAGCCAATGCAGCGGAAAACTTTGCAAGCGCGCCCAGGTTTCGCCGCCGCCCAGCAGGATCGGGATCAGCACCGCCGCGATCAGGCCGATCAATAAAAGAATGCCGCGACTCATGCGGCGTATCCGGGATGATTGTGCTGTTGCGTCAGCCAGTCGATCTTGGTCATTGGCACGCGGCCTTCATTCAGTAAACGTTCGACGGTGTGCAGCCAGTAGTCGCGGGAAAAACGGTGGCGCATATCCACCGGATGCACGCCCAGGCGAATCACCGGGGTGTGGCGCCAGCGCTGCTCACGTTGCTCGCAGACCAGTTTAGACAAGCCGCGACGCCATGCACTGCGCGCGCTCCAGACCAGACCAGGGGCGTTGATGGCGGTGAAGTCCGGCAGGCGATAAAGATGTTGCGGGTCGCTGGTGTAGCTCAAGGGCAATTCGCGCAAGGCCTGGCGCGTGCCTTCGCTCATCAGCCATGCCGGCGCGACGAAACCGTGCAGCGGCCAGTCGTAACGCTGAAACATCTCGATGCCGGCACGCAGACGGGCGAGGGCAGTCTCGCGGGACAACTGATAAAACTCGCCTTCATGGGTGTAGACACGGCGCATCAACCAGTGCTTTGGCGTGCTTGGTCGGGGTTCCTGATCGTCATGAAAATAGCCGTGCAGTACCAGTTCATCGCCACGCGCCGCGCGCTCGCTCAGTCGCTGGCGAAATGTTGGATCGGTGTCCAGTGCATTGCGCCGATGGAAGTCCGGGACCACTAGCCAGGTCAGTGGCACGCCGCCCAGTGCATCGATGGCTTCGACAAAGGGTTGGTAATCGGCCCATGTGCATGGCGCGACGTCGTGCAGCACCAGCAACAGCGCCGGGGGACTGGTCGGTTCAACCATTGGCCACCCGGGGCAGCGAATGGCCGAGGACGGCGTGGTAATGCCCGAGCAGGCTGTCGACTACGGTGTCCCAGGCGTAATGCCGTTCGACATGTTGCCGCGCAAGGCGACCGAGAATCGCCGGATTGCGACTGAACAGCTCACGCACGGCGTTGGCCATCAACTGCGGATTGTTCGGCGCGCAGAGCAGGCCGCAAGGTTCGCTGACGATCTCCTCGAACGCGCCGGCCGCCACTGCCACCACTGGAATGCCGCAGGCCATCGCTTCGAGGATCACCAGGCCGAAGGTTTCCTGATCACCGGCATGCACCAGCGCATCGGCACTGGCCATCAACCGCGCCACTTGCGGCGCCGGGCAGAAACCATCGATGACGCTGACGTTGTCCGGGACGGCGGCGGGCATCGACGAACCGACCAGCAACAAGTGGTAGCGCGGGCCGAGGCGTTGCATGCACTTGAGCAGCACCGGCAGGTTTTTCTCCTTGGCGCCGCGCCCGGCGAAGATCAGCAGGCGTGCGTCTTCGGCAATCCCCAGTGCGGCGCGCAGGCCCTGATCGCGGGCGTCAGGATGGAACGTGCGCAGATCCACGCCCAGCGGCTGGACGAACACATTGCGCACCCCCAAGCTGCGGAGTTTGTCGGCCATCACCTGACTGGGCGCCAACACCCGGTCGAAGTTGCCATAGAGCTTGCTGACGTAGGCCTCGACATTCGGCGTGACCCAGTGGCCCACGCGGTTGCCCGCCAGCAGCGGCAGATCCGAGTGATAGAAACCGATGACCGGCACATCCAGTTGTCGCCGCGCGTCGAGCGCGGCCCAGGCGGTCAGGTACGGGTCGCCGACTTCGATCAGGTCCGGTTGCAAGTCTTGCAGAACATTGCGCCAGGGCGCCAGGCGCAGCGGGAAACGGTAACCCTTGCCGAACGGCAGGGCGGGGGCCGGCACCGTATAAACGCCATCCTGTTCACTCAGGTGCGCACCGGGGATCAGCAGGCTGTGGCGAATCCCCGAACGATGGCCCAGCCGCCGGTGCTTGGCATCCAGATACGTGCGCACGCCGCCGCTGGCCGGGGCGTAAAACATGGTGATGTCGGCGATATGCACGGTGAACGTCCCTCCGCGTTGATCTCCCTTGGTTGACCTTTATCAAGGATAGATGTTCGGTCGGGATTTCGGCGCTGGCAGGTCCGGGGCAGCCCCTCACCCTGGCCCTCTCTCTGGGAAGAGGGCCGGGCGGGTGGCGTTCCGATGAGGGGGTGGCTCTTGATCTTAAATGCGGAAACTCCCTACCAACTGTTTCAACCGCGAAGCCTGCTGCTCCAGGTCCGAGCACGCGCGCAACGTCGCCTGCAGGTTTTCCACACCTTCCTGGTTCAGCGTGTTGATCTCGGTGATATCGACGTTGATCGACTCCACCACCGCCGTCTGCTCCTCGGTCGCGGTCGCTACCGACTGGTTCATCCCGTCGATCTCGCCAATGCGCTGGGTCACGCTGTTCAGGCGTTCTCCGGCAAGGTTGGCGATTTCCACGCTGTCCTGGCTGTGACGCTGGCTGTCGGTCATGGTGCTCACCGATTCGCGGGCGCCGACCTGCAGCTCTTCGATCATGGTCTGCACCTGTTGCGCCGACTCCTGGGTACGATGCGCCAGGTTGCGCACTTCGTCGGCCACCACCGCAAACCCGCGTCCGGCCTCACCGGCCCGGGCCGCTTCGATCGCCGCGTTGAGCGCCAGCAGGTTGGTCTGCTGGGAAATGCTGGTGATCACTTCGAGAATCTGCCCGATGTTCACGGTCTTGCTGTTCAGCGACTCGATGTTGCTGCTCGACGCGCTGAGCATGTCCGACAACTGGTTCATCGCCTTGATGCTGCGGTCCACCACGTGCTGGCCGTCTTCGGCCAGGCCACGGGCGTCGCTGGCCTGGGTCGAGGCCTGGGCGGCGTTGCGGGCGATTTCCTGGGCGGCGGCGCCGAGCTGGTTGATCGCGGCGGCCACGCTGTTGGTGCGCGAGGCCTGCTGGTCGGAGTTGTACATCGACGAGTTCGACGCCGCGACCACGCGCAGGGCGACTTCGTTGACTTGCCCGGTGGCCGAGGACACTTCGCGGATCGAGCCGTGAATGCGCTCGACGAAACGGTTGAATGCGGTGCCGAGGACACCGAATTCATCCTGGTTCTGGATGGTCAGGCGTTTGGTCAGGTCGCCTTCGCCGTCGGCGATGTCTTCCATGGCACGGGTCATGACGTGCAGCGGCTGGATCAGCAGGCGGATCAGCATGCCGAGCAGGGCGATGATGATAGCCACGGCAATGACAGTGGCGATCACGGCCGAGGTGCGGAACTGGCTGAGCATCGAGAACGCCTGATCCTTGTCCACCGACAGGCCGATGTACCAGTTCACCGACGGCAGGCCCTTGATCGGGGTGAACGTGACGATGCGGGTCTTGCCGTCGACGGTGACTTCACTGAAATCGCTGCTGATGCGCGGCGTGTCCTGCGGATAGGCTTCTTTCAGGGATTTCATCACCAGCGTCTTGTCCGGGTGGACCAGGATCTTGCCGTCGGCGCTGACCAGGAAAACGTAGCCCATGCCGTCGAAATCCCGGGCGGCGAGGGTATCGATCAGGGTTTGCAGGCTCAGGTCACCGCCCACTACGCCCACGCTCTGACCGGCCTTCTTGGAGGCGGTGGCGATGGAAATGATCAACTGGCCGGTGGCGGCGTCGATGTACGGTTCGGTCAGGGTCGAGGTGCTGCTGCTCTCGGCCCCCTTGTACCAGGGGCGAACCCGTGGGTCGAAACCGTCCGGCATCTTCGCATCCGGACGGATGGTGAAGTGACCGGTGGCGTCGCCCAGGTAGGAAGCCATGAACGTCGAGGTCAGGGCTTTCTGTTCCAGCAGGTTGGCGACGGCGGAGGGTTCCGGGTTGATGGCAATGTTCTGGGCGGCGTTCTCGATCAGCAGGATGCGACCGTTGAGCCAGGTCTGGATGTTGCCGGCAGTGACCTCGCCCATCTCATTGAGGTAATTGTCCAGATCCGCGCGGATAGCGTTGCGCTGCAACCAGTCGTTGTACAGCGTGAACGAGGCGAAGGCGGCAATGACGATGAGGGCGGCGGCAAGCAAAATTTTATGGCTGAAGCGTAGGTTTTTGTTCATGGCTTGGGGTTCCGCTAAGGTCTTAATGTCCAGGGCGTGCTTTTATAAAGGCTCGCAAAATGGGCAGGGTTGAAAGCAAACTGATATTTCCGACTCTCCTTAGGGAAATGTCAGACCTGACTTGTGGTCTGGTCTCTCATCTATAGCTATCGGCCATGCCTGACAAAGATTAATCACTAGGTGACCAAATGCCTGATTCCTCGAAACTCGTTATCGGCGCTGATCTCACAGGGCAACCGATCGCCCAGGCCATGCGCCTGGCCAATCGCCATGGACTGGTGGCTGGCGCCACCGGCACCGGCAAGACTGTCACCTTGCAACGCCTGGCCGAAGCCTTCAGTGATGCCGGGATCGCGGTGTTCGCCGCTGACATCAAAGGCGACCTGTGCGGCCTGGGTGCCGCCGGCAACCCTCAGGGCAAAATTGCCGAGCGTATTGCCGGCATGCCGTGGCTCAATTACCAGGCCCGGGCTTATCCGGTGACGTTGTGGGACATTCACGGTCAGTCCGGTCATCCGCTTCGCACCACGTTGAGCGAAATGGGGCCGCTGCTGATCGGCAGCCTGCTGGAACTCACCGACAGCCAGCAGTCGGCGCTGTACGCGGCGTTCAAAGTGGCGGACCGCGAGGGCCTGTTGCTGCTGGATCTGAAGGATCTGAAGGCGCTGCTCAATCACCTCAAGGACAACCCGCAACTGCTGGGCGAAGACGCCGCGCTGATGACCACCGGCTCCAGTCAGGCGCTGTTGCGGCGTCTGGCAACCCTGGAGCAGCAGGGCGCTGAAGCGCTGTTCGGCGAGCCGGCCCTGCAACTGGAGGATATTCTGCAACCGGCCGCCGACGGTCGCGGGCGCATTCATTTGCTCGACGCCAGCCGTCTGGTTCATGAAGCGCCGAAAGTCTACGCGACGTTCCTGCTGTGGTTGTTGGCCGAATTGTTCGAGCAACTGCCGGAGCGCGGCGATGCCGACAAACCGCTGCTGGCGCTGTTTTTCGACGAGGCGCACCTGCTGTTCGCCGATACGCCGAAGGCCTTGCAGGAGCGGCTGGAGCAAGTGGTGCGGCTGATTCGCTCCAAGGGCGTCGGCGTGTATTTCGTCACCCAGTCGCCCGGCGACCTGCCGGATGACGTGCTGGCGCAGCTGGGGTTGCGGATCCAGCACGGGCTGCGGGCGTTTACCGCCAAGGAGCAGAAATCCCTGCGTGCGGTGGCGGATGGGTTCCGGCCGAATCCGGCGTTCGATAGCCTGACGGTTTTGACCGAACTGGGCATCGGCGAAGCGCTGGTTGGCACCTTGCAGGAAAAAGGCACGCCGGAAATGGTCCAGCGGGTGCTGGTGGCGCCGCCGCAGTCGCGGATCGGGCCGTTGACCGACACCGAGCGCACGGTGCTGATCGCCGGGTCGCCGTTCAAGGGGCGTTATGACAAGCCGATCGACCGTGAGTCAGCCTATGAAATCCTGATGGGGCGCAAAGGCCTCGCACCGGAGGCCGAGGCGGCACCGGGCAGACCGCCCGTCGAAGAACCGAGTCTGGCCGACCGGGCCGGAGAGTTCCTCGGCACGGCGGCGGGGCAGGCGCTGAAGTCGGCGATGCGTCAGGCGGCGAACCAGTTGGGCAAGCAATTGGTGCGCGGCCTGATGGGCTCGTTGCTGGGCGGCAGCAAACGCCGCTGAAACGATTGCTGGGGGCAGGCGATCAGGACTTGGGCTTGGCGTGTGCCGCGAGGCGCTCCAGCGCCGCGCGCAGGTTCGGATCGCTGATGCCGTCGGCGGTGGACTGAATGGTCGCCGCTGCGTCCGTCGACAGGTCGATGGTGTGTCCGCTCGGCTCGTGCTGAACGGTCGCAGGTCGCACCACGAAGCGGATCTGCATGAGATTGGCAAACTCATCGAACAGTTGCAGCTGCCGTTGCAAGCGTTTTTGCTGGTAGCGCAGGCGCGTGGCCCAGTGGCCATTGTTGACGACCAGGGTCAGCGTGCCTTCCTTCCATGACCCGACACTGCAGTGTTCGCGGGCGGCGGGTTGCAGTTGGCTGTCGAGCAGGCGTTGCAGGTGGGCGAGTCGTTGCGCATGGCCGAGAAGGGCTTTGAGCGGCTTGGCTTCGCGAAGCAGAACGGCGGGCGCTCTGGCTGTAAGTGGGCGAAATGCCATGATCGAACACCGGAAGTCACAGAGGCGCCATGGTAGCAGAAAGCACCCATTTCACTCGCCCATTGCTTTTGTCCCTGCTTTGCCCATTAAATCCACGACTGACTTCTGCCGTGAACGGCTTGAAGTTGAGCAAAACGCCCTTATTTTAAGTGAGCCCCGTCAAAGCGCTGTGCCAGCATCGTGGAATATCCCCACTTTCCTCACCACCGTTTCCGGGTAGAATGCTCGTTCGCATGCGGCCATGAGGGCTGCACGGGCGACTCACGGGGCCGCCCTCCATCCCTTTAGTGTGGAAGATCCTGCCGATATGTTTGCGCCTTTGTTAAAGAAACTTTTTGGAAGCAAGAACGAGCGTGAAGTCAAACGCATGCTCAAGACGGTGCAGCTCGTCAATGCCTTCGAAGAGAAAATGGTCGCCCTCTCGGACGATCAACTGCGCGCCAAGACTGCCGAGTTCAAGGACCGCATCGCCAAAGGGGAAACCCTCGACAAGCTGTTGCCCGAAGCCTTTGCGGTCGCCCGCGAAGCCGGCAAGCGCGTCATGGGTATGCGTCACTTCGATGTCCAGCTGATCGGCGGCATGACCCTGCATGAAGGCCGGATCGCCGAAATGCGTACCGGTGAAGGCAAGACCCTGGTGGGTACTCTGGGCGTTTACCTCAACGCGCTGTCCGGCAAGGGCGTACACGTTGTGACCGTGAACGACTACCTGGCCCGCCGGGACGCCAACTGGATGCGTCCGCTGTATGAATTCCTCGGCCTGACCGTCGGCATCGTGACGCCGTTCCAGCCGCCGGAAGAGAAACGCCTGGCCTACGCCGCCGACATCACCTACGGCACCAACAACGAATTCGGGTTCGACTACCTGCGCGACAACATGGCGTTCAGCATGGAAGAAAAATTCCAGCGCGAACTCAACTTTGCCGTGATCGACGAAGTCGACTCCATCCTCATCGACGAAGCCCGTACCCCGCTGATCATTTCCGGTCAGGCCGAGGACAGCTCCAAGCTGTACATCGAGATCAACAAGCTGATCCCGAAACTCAAGCTGCACGTCGAAGAAGTCGAAGGCGAAGTCACCCAGGAAGGCCACTACACCGTTGACGAGAAGACCCGTCAGGTCGAACTCAACGAAGCTGGTCACCAGTTCATCGAAGACCAGCTCACCAGCATCGGCTTGCTGGCCGAAGGCGAAAGCCTGTACTCGGCGCACAACCTGAGCCTGCTGACTCACGTCTACGCCGGCCTGCGTGCGCACAAGCTGTTCCACCGCAACGTCGAATACATCGTGCAGGACGGTCAGGTTGTCCTGGTCGACGAACACACCGGTCGTACCATGCCGGGCCGTCGTCTGTCCGAGGGCCTGCACCAGGCCATCGAAGCCAAGGAAAACCTCAACATCCAGGCCGAAAGCCAGACCCTGGCGTCGACCACGTTCCAGAACTACTTCCGTCTGTACGAAAAGCTGTCCGGCATGACCGGTACGGCCGACACCGAAGCGTTCGAGTTCCATCAGATCTACGGTCTGCCGGTCATCGTCATTCCGACCAACAAACCGTTGGCCCGTAAGGACTACAACGACCTGGTGTTCCTGACCGCCGACGAGAAATACGCGGCCATCGTCAACGACATCAAGGAAAGCATGGCCGCCGGTCGTCCGGTGCTGGTGGGTACTGCCACCATCGAAACCTCCGAGCACATGTCCAGCCTGCTGGTCAAAGAAGGCATCGAACACAAGGTTCTGAACGCCAAGTTCCACGAGAAGGAAGCCGAGATCATTGCCCAGGCCGGTCGTCCGGGCGCGCTGACCATCGCGACCAACATGGCCGGTCGTGGTACCGACATCCTGTTGGGCGGCAACTGGGAAGTTGAAGTCGCCTCGCTGGAAAACCCGACCCCCGAGCAGATCGCCCAGATCAAGGCCGACTGGCAGAAGCGTCACCAGCAAGTGCTGGAGTCCGGTGGCCTGCAGGTGATCGCGTCCGAGCGTCACGAATCCCGTCGTATCGACAACCAGCTGCGTGGCCGTGCCGGCCGTCAGGGCGACGCCGGTTCGAGCCGCTTCTACCTGTCGCTGGAAGACAGCCTGATGCGCATCTTCGCCTCTGACCGGGTGAAGAACTTCATGAAGGCCCTGGGCATGCAGCCGGGCGAGGCGATCGAGCACCGCATGGTGACCAACGCCATCGAGAAGGCACAGCGCAAGGTTGAAGGCCGCAACTTCGACATCCGCAAGCAACTGCTCGAGTTCGACGACGTCAACAACGAACAGCGTAAAGTGATCTATCACATGCGCAACACGTTGCTGGCTGCGGACAACGTCGGCGAAACCATCGCCGATTTCCGTCAGGACGTGCTCAACGCCACCGTCAGCGCACACATTCCGCCGCAATCGCTGCCTGAGCAGTGGGACGTGACCGGTCTGGAGTCCGCGTTGCAGAGCGACTTCGGTGTGTCGCTGCCGATCCAGCAATGGCTCGACGAAGACGATCACCTGTACGAAGAAACCCTGCGCGAGAAGCTGCTGGCCGAACTGATCGCCGCGTACAACGAGAAAGAAGACCAGGCCGGTGCCGACGCACTGCGCTCCTTCGAGAAGCAGATCGTGCTGCGCGTACTGGACGACCTGTGGAAAGACCACCTGTCGACCATGGATCACCTGCGTCACGGTATTCACCTGCGTGGTTATGCGCAGAAGAACCCGAAGCAGGAATACAAGCGCGAGTCGTTCACGCTGTTCTCCGAGCTGCTGGATTCGATCAAGCGCGACTCGATCCGTGTGCTGTCGCACGTTCAGGTTCGCCGCGAAGATCCGGCCGAAGAAGAAGCGCGTCTGCGCCAGGAAGCCGAGGCGCTGGCCGCTCGCATGCAGTTCGAACATGCCGAAGCGCCAGGTCTGGAAGCGCAGCCGGAAATCGGTGAAGAGGTCGATGTGGCCCTCGCCACCGCCCCGGTTCGCAACGAGCAGAAACTGGGCCGCAACGAGCTGTGCTACTGCGGTTCGGGCAAGAAATTCAAGCATTGCCACGGGCAGATCCAGTAAACCCCGTTTCAATCGCTGAAATACCCGCGCCGCGACCGGCATCAGCCGTCGCGGCGTTTTGCCATTTACACCGCCGCTTTCTTGTAGATAAACAGCGTAGCGGTGCTGACATCACTGATTAAGGAGCGCATTCATGGCTGTTGGTCTTGGTCCTTTGCCAACGTTGCACCCGGTTGCCGGTTTTGAACTCGGTATCGCCTCGGCCGGCATCAAGCGCCCCGGGCGCAAAGATGTGGTCGTGATGCGCTGTGCCGAAGGCTCGACCGTGGCCGGCGTGTTCACACTGAACGCCTTTTGCGCGGCGCCGGTGATCCTGGCGAAAAAGCGCGTGCAGAACGCCGTGCGTTATCTGCTGACCAACACCGGTAACGCCAACGCCGGTACTGGCGAGCCGGGCCTGGCCGCTGCCGAGCGCACCTGCGCGAAACTGGCCGAACTGACGGGCGTCGACGCCAGCCAGATCCTGCCGTACTCCACGGGCGTGATTGGCGAGCCGCTGCCGGTCGAGAAGATCGAAGGCGCGTTGCAGGCTGCGCTGGATGATCTCTCGGAGAACAACTGGGAAGCTGCCGCCACCGGCATCATGACCACCGACACCCTGCCCAAGGGTGCCAGCCGCCAGTTCCAGCATGACGGCGTGACCATCACGGTCACCGGCATCAGCAAGGGCGCAGGCATGATCCGTCCGAACATGGCGACCATGCTCGGCTACATCGCCACCGACGCCAAAGTCTCCCGCGAAGTGTTGCAGAACCTGATGCTGGACGGCGCGAACAAGTCGTTCAACCGCATCACCATCGACGGCGACACCTCGACCAACGACTGCTGCATGCTGATCGCCACCGGCAAGGCTGCGTTGCCGGAAATCACCCGCGCCGAAGGCGAGCTGTTCGCCAAGCTCAAGCAAGCGGTGTTCGAAGTGTGCATGGACGTGGCCCAGGCCATCGTTCGCGACGGCGAAGGCGCGACCAAGTTCGTCACCGTTGAAGTCAACGGCGGCGGCAATCACCAGGAATGCCTGGACGTCGGTTACACCGTGGCGCACTCGCCGCTGATCAAGACCGCGCTGTTCGCCTCCGACCCGAACTGGGGCCGTATCCTCGCCGCCGTGGGCCGTGCCGGCGTGCCGGATCTGGACGTGAGCAAGATCGACGTGTTCCTCGGCGAAGTGTGCATCGCCAGCCGTGGCGCCCGTGCGGCGACCTACACTGAAGCCCAGGGCTCGGCGGTGATGCAGCAGGAAGAGATCACCATCCGTATCGAGTTGGGTCGTGGCGATTGCAGCGAAACCATCTGGACCACCGACCTGTCGCACGAATACGTGAAGATCAACGCCGAATACCGCACGTAATCCGAAGGGTGGGAACGGGCTGCCTGCGAGACGGCAGCCTGGACACCCGAGTCTCAAGGTTTTTCCACTGACGAAAAGGCGCCACACCATGTCCCTGCACCTGATCATCGGCGACAAACTGCTCTCTTCCTGGTCGCTGCGCGCCGCTCTGGCGCTCGACCTGACCGGCGCTGCGTACACGGAGGAGTTGATCAGGCTCGGCAAGCCCGACACCCGCGAACGGATGCTCAAGCATTCGCCGACCGCCAAGGTGCCTTTGCTGAAAACCGCACACGGCACCATTGCCGATTCCCTGGCGATCGCCGAATACCTGGCCGAACAGTTTCCGGCCGCCCATCTCTGGCCGAAAGATCCCGCCGCCCGTGCCCAGGCGCGTTCCGCCTGCGCACAAATGCACAGCGGCTTCTTCGCCATGCGCAATCACATGCCGTTCAAGCTGAGCCATGACGCGCCGCTGAACCCGGTGCCACCGGAAGTGAAGGTCGATATCGAACGGATGCTTGCGCTGTGGGCCGAATGTCGCGCCGTTGCCACCGAGCCTGGCCCGTACCTGTTCGGGCGGATGACCCTGGCCGATGCCTTTTTTGCACCGATTGCCGTGCGTCTGCGTACCTATCAGGTGCAGTTGCCGGCAGTGGATGCCGCCTATGTTGAAACCGTCTACCAATGGCCAGCCTTCAAGGTCTGGCAGAAGGCCGGACTGGAGGAGTTGCAGTCGTGAAACGTGTACACGTCGCCGCCGCCGTCATTCGTGACAGCGCCGGCAAGATTCTGATCGCCCGCCGTGCCGACACCCAGCATCAGGGTGGGCTTTGGGAGTTTCCCGGTGGCAAGGTCGAGGCCGACGAGTCGGTGCAAACCGCGCTGGCCCGTGAGCTGCAGGAAGAGTTGGGCATCGTCGTCGGTGCCGCCCGGCCACTGATCAAGGTGCGCCACGATTACCCGGACAAACAGGTGTTGCTGGATGTCTGGGAAGTCTCGGACTTCAGCGGCGAACCACACGGCGCCGAAGGTCAGCCACTGGCCTGGGTCACGGCCAAGGAACTGGCAGACTACGAGTTCCCGGCGGCCAACCAGCCGATCGTCGCGGCCGCGCGGTTGCCCGGCGAATACCTGATCACCCCGGAAGACCTGGAAGCCCCGGCGTTGCTGCGTGGCATCCAGAAAGCGATTGCCGGCGGGATCAAGTTGATCCAGTTGCGCGCACCCAACGGCTACGACCCGAAGTACCGCGATCTGGCGGTGGATGCGGTCGGTCTGTGCGCCGGCAAGGCGCAGTTGATGATCAAAGGTCCGTTCGAATGGCTGGGGGATTTCCCCTCCGCCGGTTGGCACATCACCTCGGCGCAGTTGCGCAAGTACGCGGCGGCCGGGCGTCCATTGCCGGCGCAGCGCTGGTTGGCGGCGTCGTGTCACAACGCTGAAGAACTGACGCTGGCCGAGCAGATGGGCGTGGACTTCGTGACTCTGTCGCCGGTGCAACCGACCCTGACTCATCCGGATGCGCAGCCATTGGGCTGGGAGCAGGCGTCGACGCTGATCGAAGGTTTCAGCAAACCGGTGTTCCTGCTGGGCGGAGTCGGCCCGACGGAGCGCGAGCAGGCCTGGCATGCCGGGGCTCAGGGTGTGGCGGGGATTCGGGCGTTCTGGCCTCAGGGCTGATGTTGCGCTGAGGCTGCCGGTCTGTTCGCGGCAAGCGCGCTTCCACAGAGTGTGGTGCTTTTGTGGGAGGGGCTTGCCCGCGAAGGCGTCCGGTCAGGCTGAAGGTTTGGCCGCCGGCTGCCACAAAATCTCTGCAATCCCCTGGCGTCGCGCAATCAACCGCGCCGCCACGAACAACAGATCCGACAGGCGATTGATGTAAGCCAGTCCGACCCCGGCCAGTGGCTCCACGGCATTCAAGTGCTGGCAACGCCGCTCGGCACTGCGCGCCAGACTGCGGCAGACGTGGGCCTGGGCAATCAGCATCGAGCCGCCCGGCAGAATGAAATTCTCCAGTGGTCCCAACTCTTCGTTCCACACGTCGATGGCTGTTTCCAGGCGCTCGATTTCCGCCGTGTTCAGGGCCTGATATTCCGGCATCGCCAGTTCGCCGCCGAGATCGAACAGACGGTGCTGGCAGGGTGCCAGAACCTCGATCAGCTCATTCAGCCCCGGACACGCCTCTCGTTCGGCGAGTAATCCGGCCAGCAGCACACCGACCTGACTGTTCAGCGTATCCACCTCGCCGATGGCTTCGATTCGGGGGTGATCCTTGGGCACGCGGCGGCCATCGCCCAGGCCAGTTTCGCCTTTGTCCCCGGTGCGGGTGTAAATCTTCGACAAGCGAAAGCCCATGGCTTACCTCGATAATTGGTGGGTAGGGGCGGCGATGGGCGCCGGTTGGGTCAATGGCAGGCGCAGGGTGAAGCATGTGCCTTGCCCCGGCGCCGATTGCACTTCCATCTGGCCCTTGTGGTTGTTGGTGATGATGAAGTACGACACCGACAGGCCAAGGCCCGTGCCCTGGCCGATTTCCTTGGTGGTGAAGAACGGCTCGAAGGTGCGTTTGCGCACGTTCTCGCTCATGCCGATGCCGTTGTCTTCGACCTGGATTTCCGCCCATGGCGGATTGAGCCGGGTGCGCAGAATGATTCGCCCGGGTTCGCTGTCGTCCTCGCGCTGGTGGATTGCCTGCGCGGCGTTTTTCAGCAGGTTGAGCAGCACTTGCTCCAGTTCGTTGGCGGTGCCCGGCACCGGGCCGAGGGCCGTGTCGAACTGGCGGATGATCGCCTGGCCCTTGAAGTCGAAGCCGATCGCCAGATCGAAGTCGTTGCCGGCGATTTCCACCGCTTGATCGATCAGTGCCGGCAGGTCGCACGGGGCCATTTGCCGGGTGCTGCGGCGACTGAAACTGAGCATGTGGGTAACGATTTTCGCGGCCCGGGCGCCGGCTTGCTGGATGCCGTCGAGCAGTTGCGGGACTTCCCGCACTTTCAGGTAGCGATTCACCGTTTCCAGCTCGACGCCCAGTTGTTCGGCCTGTTCGAGGTTTTTCGGCAGGTCCGTCGACAGGCGTCGACGGATGTTCTGGACGTTGTGCAGGATCGCGCCCAGCGGGTTGTTGATCTCGTGGGCCATGCCGGCGGCGAGGCCACCGACCGAGAGCATTTTCTCCGACTGCACCATCATTTCTTCCAGGGACAGGCGCTGGGTGATGTCGTCGATACGGATTACCACACCGCGCCCGGCACCGCCCATCAATGGGTAGAACGTCAGGGCGTAATGCTTGGGCTCATCGTCCTTGAACCAGGTCACGCGCTCGATCTTCGCCACGGTGTGCTGCTCGACAGTCTGCTTGAGCTGCGGCAGGAACGGCTTCAACGGCTCGAAGGCGAGGAAGATCGGCTGGTTCAGCGCCTCATCCAGCCGCGTCCCGGAAAGCGCACTGGCCTCCTGGTTCCATTGGGTGACGTAGAGCTGTTCGTCGAGGGCGATCAGCGCCGACGGCATGGAGTCGATGATGCTGTTGAGGTAGTTCTGAAACCCGGTGAGCTTCTTCTCGATCTTGCTGCGCACCTGGACTTCCAGCTCCAGCTTGCGGTTGGTGTGGCGGGTTTCCTCGGCCAGGCCTTGTGCCTGATCGTAGGCGGCCTGCGAGTCGTCACGGGCGCGCTTGAGCTGCTGCTCACGGGCCTCGATGCGCGACAGCATGGTATTGAAGGCTTCGGCTAGGCTGCCGATTTCGTCGTGGTTGCCACGGGAGGCGCGCAGGGCGTAGTTCTCCTCGCGGGTCACCTGGCGTGACAGTTCTTCGAGTTGATGGATTGGCCGGGTAATCAGGCGTTTGATCTGCCGGGCAATCACCAGCCACAACAGCACGCTGAAAATCAGGATGCCCAGACTGGCCGTGAGGGTGCCGGTGTAGAACGCCACCGGCAGTTCGCTGCTTGCCACCAGCAACAGGTGCCCCGGCGCGGTGCCGGGGCGGGGCAGGGTGATCAGTTGATTGCTGCGAAACTCGGTCAGTTGCCAGGCTTCGATATGCCGGTAACGCTCCGGCAGCTTGAGTTTGTCGCCATGTTGCAACTGCGCCAGACGCTCGCCCTTGCCGTCGTAGAGGGCGGCAGCGCGCAGCGGCGAGTAACTGTCGAGCTCCTTGAGCAGGCGTTCGGCGCTTTGTTGCGACTGCAAGGCCTCGGCCACCAGGCTCGGATTGGACACCAGCCGGCCGATGGTCTGTAGGGCCTGCGGCGCCATGCTTTCCTGGGAGATATAGTAGGCGGCGCTGATGAAAGTCAGGTTGGCGACCAGCAAAACGGTGGTCAACAGCACCAGCAGGGCGGCCAGCAGTTTCTGGCCGACCGGCAGGTTTTCGAGGCGCTGGCGCAATGGCATCGGGTTTATCGCAACAAAGGAACAAGTGGGCAGCGTAGCCGCTGCTCAGTCGCTGGGCAATCCGAGGCGTTGCAGATGAGCGATCAGGCGCTGCTGCAATTGCTTGAGATGCGGCAGGTTCAGTCGATGGCGCTCGGCGACCTTGCAGGCATGACCCAGCAGATAGCTGATTTCAGTGCGGCGCTGATTGGCGACGTCCTGATACATCGAGGAGTAATTGGCGGCGGTGGCGTGGATCACCCGTTCGACTTCCGGTTGCAGATTGTCCGCCGCAGCCGGTTGTCCACAGCGCTCCAGCAATTCGGCCAGTTCCGAACACAGCGTGGCGACTTCGCAATGATGCTGCTGCAAACCGCCATTTCGGCAGTCGTGCAGCACGGTCAGCGGATTGATCGCGCAGTTGAGGGCCAGTTTTCGCCACAGGCGGGTAAGGATGTCGGCGCTCCACTCGTGGGGAATGTTCGCCGCTTCCAGGTCATCCAGCCAGAACGGCGGCACCGGATGACCGGCGTCCCCCAGCCAGGTGTAACCGTGACCGGCGAACACCACGCGCCAGTCGCCATCGCGAAACGCCCCTTCGGTGCTGGAGGCGCAGATACAGCGCGCTTGAGGGACTCGATTGGCCACCGCTTCCTGGCTGCCGAGGCCGTTCTGCAACAGGATCAGCTCGGCATCCGGCGCCAGGCGATGCGCCACGCCGGCCACGGCGTTTTCCGCATCGTAGGCTTTGCACGCCACCAGCAGGCGGCGGATCGGTTCGTCGGCGTCCGGTGTCTCGCCGGGTACGTCGTAGGTATTGGCTTCGCCATGCTCGACCAGGGTCAGGCCGCCGGCGGCCTGATAGCTGAGCAGGCGTTCGGCGTCGCGCACGATCAGCCTGACCGGCAGGCCGGCGCGGGCCAGGCGTGTGGCCCAGAGCGTGCCGAGGCTTCCGGCGCCGAGAACATGCCAGGTGGTGGACATCAGTTTTTTGCTCGATTGCGTACAGGCATGTGCGGCTCGCCGTGTCGGTAGGAAAAGACCCGTTATAATGAGCGCGATTTTAACCGCAAGCCAAGCGCGCTCCATCCTGATCGAGCGCGCCTTTTTATTGGAGAGACTACATGCCGTCGTTCGACGTGGTATCCGAACTGGACAAACACGAACTCACCAACGCGGTCGAGAACGCCGTGAAGGATCTCGACCGTCGTTATGACCTGAAAGGCAAGGGCAGCTTCGAGTTCAAGGAAAAGGACCTGACCGTCAGCCTGACCGCGGAAGCCGAGTTCCAGCTGGAAGCGATGATCGAGATCCTCAAGCTGGCCCTGATCAAGCGCAAGATCGATGTGCAGTGCCTTGAGGTCAAGGACGCTTTCGCCTCGGGCAAGGTCATGAAACAGGACGCCGTGCTCAAGGAAGGCATCGACAAGGAGTTGGCGAAGAAGATCGTTTCGCACATCAAGGAAGCCAAGCTCAAGGTGCAGGCCGCCATTCAGGGCGAGCAGGTGCGTGTGACCGGCAAGAAGCGTGATGACCTGCAAGAAGCCATTGCAGCGCTGCGTGGCCATGAGTTCGGCATGCCACTGCAGTTCAACAACTTCCGCGACTAAGCTTCACTGCGGAACCTCTCGGCGTTTAAAGCGTCCGAGGCCCAAGCAACGGCAGAAACGATTGAGCCCTAACCGGTTCAGTCTTTCTGCCGCTGACTTTTTACAGGCCGGGTAGCCGGAAATCAGGAGATAGAAGATGGATTTGAATGCTGAGGTGGACAACCTGGTCAAGGCTTCCCAGGCGTGGATTCCGATGATCATGGAATACGGCAGCCGTGTGCTGCTGGCGATCGTGACACTGGCCATCGGCTGGTGGCTGATCAACAAGGTCACGCAAAAGCTCGGCGGCCTGCTGGCCCTGCGCAATGCCGACCTGGCGCTGCAAGGTTTCATCAGCAGCCTGGCGAACATCATTCTCAAGGTGCTGCTGATTGTCAGCGTGGCGTCGATGATCGGCGTCGAAACCACGTCATTCGTGGCGGCAATCGGTGCGGCCGGCCTGGCGATCGGTCTGGCGTTGCAGGGCAGCCTGGCCAACTTCGCTGGCGGTGTGCTGATTCTGCTGTTCCGTCCGTTCCGTATCGGTGACTGGATCGAAGCGCAGGGTGTGGCGGGTACGGTCGACAGCATCCAGATTTTCCACACCGTACTGCGCACCGGCGACAACAAGACCATCATCGTACCTAACGGCAATCTGTCGAACGGCATCATTACCAACACCAACCGTCAGCCAACCCGCAAGGTTGTGTTCGATGTCGGTGTCGATTACGAAGCCGATCTGCAAAAGGCCCGTCAGGTGCTGCTGGATCTGGCCAAGGATGATCGCGTTCTGCAGGATCCGGCGCCACAAGCGGTTATTTCGACCCTGGGTGACAGTTCGATCACTGTTTCCCTGCGTGTGTGGGTTAAAACCGCAGACTATTGGGATGTGATGTTCATGTTTAACGAACAGTCCCGCGATCGTTTAAAGACTGCCGGTATTGATATTCCATTTCCGCAGCGGGTTATTCGTGTGGTTCAGGAATCGGCGGTGCAGTGATCGGTAACAGACATTCAAACACTGACTCTTTGGTCAGTAGTTTAATGTTTAGCTGGCTAACTAAATCAGCGAATTCCGTGCAATAAAAAAGGCCCATCGCAAGATGGGCCTTTTTTATTGCTAACGCAAACTAACCGGCGTCGATTACAGGATCGACAGCGGGTAGTCGACGATCAGGCGGAACTCGTCAACGTTGCCTTCGCCTTCGTCAGCATTGGCACGGTGCCAGGCTTGACGGATACGGAAGGACAGATCTTTGGCCGGGCCCGACTGAACAACGTATTTGGCTTCAACGTTGGTTTCGCGGTGTTTGCCATCTTCACCGTACAGACCGGTGTAGGCGCTGCCTGCCGGAGTGTTGGTGCCGTCGATGTCCCAACCTTTCACGTAACGGGCCATGAAGCTCAGGCCAGGCACGCCGTACTCGGCCATTTTCAGGTCATAACGAACCTGGGCAGACTTCTCGCCAGGGGCGTTGAAGTCAGAGTACTGGATGGAGTTGGCGAGGAAGATCGAGTCGCCACCGCGGTTGTTTTTACCCACGCCGATGTAGTCGAACGGAGTGTCGCCATTCACTTTCTGGAAGGCCAGGGTGATGGTGTGTGCTTTCAGGAACGACAGGGCGGTAGCCAGGGAGAACGCGGTGTTGCTGATGTCGCCCGCGTTGGCGCTGCCGGTGTCGGTAGTGCGGTAGATGTTGAAGTCGGTGTTCAGCGAAGTGTCACCGCTGAATGGGGTAGTCAGGTTCACGTTGGCGTAGTACT
Source organism: Pseudomonas sp. B2M1-30 (assembly GCF_025447575.1). NCBI lineage: Bacteria > Pseudomonadati > Pseudomonadota > Gammaproteobacteria > Pseudomonadales > Pseudomonadaceae > Pseudomonas > Pseudomonas sp. B2M1-30. Next base: position 376,474 of record NZ_JAOEJT010000004.1, read on the forward strand.
GGTTCCAGATGTCTTCCAGTTGTGCGCCATACAGCGATACCGACAGGTTGTCGTTGATGCCGTATTTGCCACCGAGGTAGTCGATGGAGTTGGCTTTCACGCCAGCGTAGGTAGCCCACAGGTCGCCGTCACGGGCGTTGCGGTCCTGGCTGGTGGCCGAAGTGAAGTGACCGGCTTCGAGGTCGAGGTCTTTGACTTCGCTGCTCTGCAGTTGGATACCGCTGGCAGTTTGATGAAGGATACGGGAGCCGCCAACTGCGAACACTGGTGCGGTGGAAGGCTGCATGTCACCGATTTTCAGCTCGGTCTTGGAAACGCGGAACTTGACGGCAGCGCCGGCTTTGCCCTGGCTGTCGTTGTTCTCGCCCTGGGCGTTGGTGCTCAGGTTGCCCGAACCGGAGTACTTGTCGGAACCGTCCAGTTTGATTGCCAGTTGACCCCAGGCTTCAACACCAACACCAACGGTGCCTTGGGTGTAGCCGGAGCTGAAGTTGCCCTGAATGCCCTGGGTCCAGTCTTTGTCGTCTACTGCACCGTCTTTCTTGTTACGGTTGTAGTAGTAGTTACGGATCAGCAAGTCGGCTTTTGCGCCTTCAACGAAACCCTTGGCGTCAGCTTGGTCTTCTACGAACGGTGCGGCTGTTGCCACTTGAGTACTGGCTGCTGCTGCAACTGCCAGTGCGATCATGCTCCACTTCATCACGCGCATCGTGATTTGCTCCTTTGGTTTTAGAAGAGTACTGCCGTCCCACCTGTTTTATTATCTGGGCGGCTCTTTCTTTTTGTGTCGGCGCAAACTTATATCACGCCGACATTGTTGGCGATACTTGCGAATCCATCCTTTCGGCATCTTTACGACGTTGTCGCAAATGGCTTGGTAGATGTCGCAAATTCACAGTACCAATGCAATCGGACTGACAACTTTTCAGCTGTTTTCCAGTCATCTGCATCGCTAAAAAAGAGTCCCTGGCAAAACATCTGAATCTCCATCGGGCAACCCTGCCACTGTTCTTATTGGGCTTAAGGCATTCACTTCCGGTGATGCGCTTATAGTCCATATGAGTACCAATGCAACAAGCGTGCACAAACCGCATTCTCGGTACGGTTATTTTTCTGCGCGCTTGTCTGTACCTGTAAAAACCTCATAAATACGGGGCTTCAAGCCTGTTTTTCTTCGGGCTTGACGCCGCTGTGGCTATGGTGTTGGCGCGTCGGAGGGAAGCACGCGACAACCAGAAACGTTACCGGTTCACCCCGCCTGTGAGTATTTGGCGGATGGCCGACGCACTGAGCGTAGACGCACTGTGCGGTTTTGGTGCAAAAAAAATTACGGGCTGTACCGAAATCACACAGTTCGAGTCGGTGGCGGGCTTGAACGTGTCTCGGCTTGCCGGTCCTTTCCGTGTATTCAATAGCCCCGCTGTTGCCGTGATGGTGCAGGCTGTCGACAAATGTCACATGTCGGGGCGTCGGGAGAAGGTCGCCATTGGCTGGCTCGTCGTGAAGCCGCGTGCAATCGCAGGTATGCTGCCTGCCTGTCGCTTGGTGCGCCGTCCATTGGGGAGGGCCGCTAAGCTGAATTATGTCGATCAGCCGGGAGTGCGCGCAGTGTTTGCTTTAGATTCACGACTTCAACAGGACACGCTGACCATCGGCGACTTCCCGCTCTGCCGGCTGCTGCTGTCCAACGATTCCAACTACCCATGGTTCATCCTGGTGCCTCGTCGCGACGATATCAGCGAGTTGTTTCAGTTGGATGTCGCCGACCAGCAGCAACTGTGGCAGGAAACCACTGCCTTGGCCGAGGTGCTGAAGGACTCGTTCGACGCCGACAAGCTGAACGTCGCGACCCTGGGCAACGTCGTCAGTCAATTGCATATGCATGTGATCGTGCGCAAGCGTGATGACGCCGCATGGCCGGCGCCGGTCTGGGGCAAACACCCGGCAAAACCTTACGTGGCGGATCAGGTCGAGGCCATTCGTGAGCGGCTGCGCCTGGTGCTGCCGGCAGATTTCACGTTTCTGGAGGGCTGAATCATGAGCCTGGAACAGCGTGTTACCGATCTTGAAAGCCGGCTGGCGTTTCAGGATGACACCATTCAGACGTTGAACGACGAACTGGTGGCGCAGCAGAAGATCATCGAGCGTCTGCAATTGCAGATGGCGGCGGTGCTCAAGCGTCAGGAGGAGATGGTCGGACAGTTCGGATCCTTCGAGGAAGACGCGCCGCCGCCTCACTACTGAGGTTTCATCAGGCACAAAAAAACCGCGAGCAGCCTGGGCTGCTCGCGGTTTTTTTTGCGTGGATCAGCGGCGCGGCAGCGCGGCGATCACGTCTTCGGCCTGCAGGCCCTTGTCACGGTTCATCACCGAGAACTCCACGCGCTGGCCTTCGACCAGAACGCGGTGGCCTTCGCCACGGATGGCGCGAAAGTGTACGAAAATATCATCGCCGGAATCCCGGGAGATAAAGCCAAAGCCCTTGGAGGTGTTGAACCACTTGACGGTGCCGGTATCGCGGTTGCTCATGTCGTAGCTTTGCGCTGCGGCGGCCGGTGACGATTTGTAGAAGCTGACGGCCAGGTGCAGGACCACGGCTACCAGGGCGATCACCAGGCTGAACAGCACGGCGGGCTGACCGGCGATGACGGGCATCGGGGCGATCAGGGTCAGGGTTTGCAGGACGACGGTCAGTACCAGCAAGGCGCTGACCAGATTTTGCAGATGCTGGCGCGGACCCTTGTTCCAGTACGGAATGACTGGCGCGAGGATCAGGTTCAGCAGGCCGAAAAAGGCCAGGTAAAGTGCATCGGGTTGTTGCAGGTAAGGTACGGCTTCAGGTTTCAGGCTAGGTATGAACGACAGCAGCAAGGCCGCTGCGCCCACTAGCAGATGGACGATTTTCAACATTTTTAATGACTCACGTTATGACGGCTCACAAGGAAGAGCTGAAGGCGCACGGTTCGCTTCGAAACAATAAGAGGCGGTGGACACGTACCCGGTATCAGCCTATGCGCAGCCCCGGATTACGGGGCATGGCACGCCGTCTATTTAACCGCAAAGCCTGCGCCTACTCAAATCAGCCCGGCCAGTGGCACTTTGCCGGTCAATTGGTCGCAGCTATCGCCTCGATTTGGGGCTGCGACAGGCGGATTGCCTTGCTAGAGTGGGTCGGCATCCGTTGGATGAATTCAATCGCCTTAGGGGGTAAGCATGGCAATCGATATCGGTATCAGTGAAGAAGACCGCAAATCCATCGTCGAAGGGTTGTCCCGTCTGCTGTCGGACACTTATGTGCTGTACCTGAAAACCCATAATTTCCACTGGAACGTCACCGGGCCGATGTTCCGCACCCTGCACCTGATGTTCGAAGAGCAATACAACGAGCTCGCGTTGGCCGTGGACTCGATTGCCGAGCGTATCCGTGCGTTGGGCTATCCGGCGCCGGGCGCCTACGCCACGTACGCGCGCCTGTCTTCTATCAAGGAAGAGGAGGGCGTGCCCAGCGCCGAGGAAATGATCAAGCAACTGGTGGCGGGGCAGGAAGCCGTGACGCGCACCGCCCGTGGCATTTTTCCGCTGCTGGACAAGGTGAGCGACGAACCCACCGCCGATCTGCTGACCCAGCGCATGCAGGTACACGAGAAGACCGCATGGATGTTGCGGGTGCTGCTGGAGGGCTGACGATGTAAGGCGCACGGATAAATGATGTCCGTGCGCTTTTGCGCCTTTGGTGGCAGGAAAGAGCACCTGATCTGGTAGGAAATCGAGAAGCGCAGCTGGCGCTCCATGATCTGCCTTGTATTGTCGGCTTATCCTACGTTGCCGGTCATAAAGTCGTCTGGATATGCCTTTGCCTCTGCGCCTTTAATGAGGGCACAGGATGTCGCCTGGATCACAGGCAGAGATGGCAAAGGAGTGTCAGCGATATGGTAGATGGAGGCAGGCGAGAGGACAGGATTGCCGGTACGCGACAGCACATGGCTGTCGATCCGTTTCTCGATGAGTTTGATATGGGGCTGATCCGTCCGTTGTCGCGGTCGGTACGCCTGAACGGTTTTGCAACCTGCATGCGTCTGGAGCAGGTCTACTGGAATATCCTCGGCGGCATGGCTGAGGATAACGGCTGTTCGGTCGGTACATTGCTGTCCAGGGTGGATCGTGAAGTACACCTGCGCCACGGCGGGGTGAAAAACTTCAGCGGTCTGGTGCGGGTGGTGTGTGTCATGCATGGCCTCAGGGATTCTCCGGGGGACAGTGCAGGGCGGTGTTGACGAGTAGACGGCCTGTGCAGTCTTCCGGCTGCACAGGCCGCATTTAATCGATATAATCCCGCTCTTTCGCCGCACGGCCCTGCTTGCGGCAGCAATCTGATCGCCGAGACACCTCCATGCCGATGTACGATTACCAATGTGCTTCCTGTGGTCATCAGTTGGAAGCCATTCAAAAGATCAGCGAGGCAGCGCTGGTCGACTGCCCTGCCTGCCAGGCGCCAGAGCTCAAGAAATTGCTGTCCATGCCGGGCTTTCGCCTCAGCGGCAGCGGTTGGTACGAAACCGATTTCAAGACCGGCGCGAAGAAGAATCTGGCCGGTGGCGACAAATCTGACTAGGGTTTAGGCCCGGGTTGAACGACACGCGTGAGCTTCCACATGTTGCACAGTGCTTGAGTGCGACGGGATCTCCACCGAATTTCGAATTACGAGAAGCGAAACCACTACCATGATGCGCAGCCATTATTGCGGCCAACTGAACGAAAGCCTGGAAGGCCAGGAAATTACCCTTTGCGGATGGGTTCACCGTCGTCGCGACCACGGCGGGGTGATTTTCCTCGATATCCGTGATCGTGAAGGTCTGGCCCAGGTGGTGTTCGACCCGGATCGCGCCGAGACTTTCGCCGCTGCCGACCGTGTGCGCAGCGAATACGTGGTCAAGATCACCGGCAAGGTGCGTCTGCGTCCTGCCGGCGCCGGCAACGCCAACATGGCTTCGGGCATGATCGAAGTGCTGGGCTACGAGCTGGAAGTGCTGAACGAAGCCGAAACCCCGCCGTTCCCGCTCAACGAATACTCTGACGTCGGCGAAGAAACCCGCCTGCGTTATCGCTTCATCGACCTGCGTCGTCCGGAAATGGCCGAGAAGCTGCGTCTGCGTTCGCGCATGACCACCAGCATCCGTCGTTATCTCGACGAGAACGGCTTCCTCGACGTGGAAACGCCGATCCTGACCCGCGCCACGCCGGAAGGCGCTCGCGACTACCTGGTGCCGAGCCGTACCCACGCCGGTTCGTTCTTCGCCCTGCCGCAATCGCCGCAGCTGTTCAAGCAACTGCTGATGGTGGCCGGCTTCGACCGTTACTACCAGATCGCCAAGTGCTTCCGCGACGAAGACCTGCGTGCCGACCGTCAGCCGGAATTCACCCAGATCGACATCGAGACCAGCTTCCTCGATGAAAAAGACATCATGGGCCTGACCGAAGGCATGATCCGCGCCCTGTTCAAGGAAGTGCTGGGTCTGGAGTTCGGTGAATTCCCGCACATGACCTTCGAAGAGGCCATGCGTCGCTACGGTTCCGACAAGCCTGACCTGCGTATCCCGCTGGAACTGGTTGACGTTGCCGATCAGCTCAAAGACGTTGAATTCAAGGTGTTCAGCGGCCCGGCCAACGACCCTAAATGCCGTATCGCCGCGCTGCGCGTTCCCGGCGGGGCGAGCATGCCGCGCAAGCAGATCGACGACTACACCAAGTTCGTCGGCATCTACGGTGCCAAGGGCCTGGCGTACATCAAGGTCAACGAGCGTGCTGCCGGTGTTGACGGTCTGCAATCGCCGATCGTGAAAAACATCCCGGAAGCCAACCTGAACGTGATCCTCGATCGCGTCGGTGCAGTCGATGGCGACATCGTGTTCTTCGGCGCCGACAAGGCCAAGATCGTCAGCGAGGCCCTGGGCGCGCTGCGCATCAAGCTCGGTCACGACCTGAACCTGCTGACCTGCGAATGGGCACCAATGTGGGTTGTCGACTTCCCGATGTTCGAAGAGAACGACGACGGCAGCTTCACCGCCTTGCACCACCCGTTCACCGCGCCGAAGTGCACGCCTGAAGAGCTGGAGGCCAACCCGGCCACCGCTCTGTCGCGCGCCTACGACATGGTTCTGAACGGCACCGAGCTGGGTGGCGGTTCGATCCGTATCCATCGCAAGGAAATGCAACAGGCGGTATTCCGCCTGCTGGGCATCAACGAAGCGGAACAGGAAGAGAAATTCGGCTTCCTGCTCGACGCCCTGAAGTACGGTGCACCGCCGCATGGTGGCCTGGCCTTCGGTCTGGACCGTCTGGTGATGCTGATGACCGGCGCCCAGTCGATCCGTGAAGTGATCGCCTTCCCGAAAACCCAGAGCGCGGCGTGCGTCATGACGCAGGCACCGGGTCTGGTGGATGCCAAGGCACTGCGTGAGCTGCACATTCGTTTGCGCGAAACGCCAAAGGCTGAGTAAGACGGGCCTGAAGGCGCATCTTCGGATGCGCCTTTTTTCTTTCTGTGGAAAACAGATCGAGATTTTTTGTTTGCCGGCCGGCGCGGTTCGCGCGGCGGGCGACGTTTCAAAGAGAATTCGGAGCGAGTTATGGCAGGTCATTCCAAGTGGGCGAACATCAAGCACCGCAAAGAACGTCAGGATGCCAAGAGAGGCAAGATTTTCACCAAGTGGATCCGTGAGCTGACCGTTGCGGCCCGTCAGGGCGGTGGCGATCCGGGTTCCAACCCGCGTCTGCGCCTGGCGCTGGACAAGGCTCTGGGTGCGAACATGAGCCGCGACATCATTGATCGCGCAGTCGCTCGTGGCGCCGGCGCGACCGAGGCTGACAACGTTGAAGAGCTGACCTATGAAGGTTACGGTCCGGGCGGCGTGGCGGTGATGGTCGAGTGCATGACCGACAACCGCAACCGCACCGCGGCAGCCGTGCGACATGCGTTCAGCAAGTGCGGCGGTAACCTCGGCACCGACGGTTCGGTGGCGTACCTGTTCGAGCGCAAGGGGCAGATCAGCTTCGCGCCGGGCGTGGACGAGGATGCGTTGACCGAAGCGGCGCTGGAGGCCGATGCCGACGACGTGGTCAGCCACGAAGACGGTTCGATTGACGTATTCACCTCGTTCACCGGGTTCTACGCGGTGCGCAATGCTCTCGAAGCTGCCGGCTTCAAGGGCGACGACGCGGAAATCGTCATGCAGCCGACCACCAGCGCCGAACTGGATCTGGAGGGTGCCGAGAAAGTGCTGAAGCTGATCGACATGCTCGAGGATCTGGACGACGTGCAGAACGTCTACTCCAACGCAGACATCCCGGAAGACGTGGCCGCTCAGCTCGGCTAAGAGCGACTACGATTGAATGTGGGAGCGGGCTTGCTCGCGAAGGCGGCGTATCAGCAAACATTGATGCTGAATGACACACCGTTTTCGCGAGCAAGCCCGCTCCCACATTGGTTATTCGCTGTTTGAATTTATGTGTTTACCGACTCCACAGGCGTTATGACTTTAATTCTTGGTATCGACCCCGGTTCGCGCATCACCGGTTACGGCGTGGTACGCGATACCGGGCGTGGTTGCGTGTACGTGGCTTCGGGTTGCATTCGCACCGGAGGCGGCGAACTGCATGAGCGTCTGCAAATCGTCTACCGCGGCGTGCGGGAGATCATTCAGACCTACGGCCCGGTGACCATGGGCATCGAAAAGGTGTTCATGGCGCGCAACGCCGATTCGGCGCTGAAGCTCGGCCAGGCCCGAGGAGCGGCCATCGTTGCCGGCGCCGAGGAAAGCCTGGAAATCGCCGAGTACACGGCGACCCAGGTCAAGCAGGCGGTGGTCGGCACCGGTGCGGCGAACAAGGAACAGGTGCAAATGATGGTCATGCACATGCTCAAACTCACTAGCAAGCCGCAGATCGACGCCTCGGACGCCCTGGCGATTGCCATTTGTCATGCCCACACCCGGGCGAGCCTGTTGCCCCATGGGTTGGGGACGGCACGCAGTCGTGGCGGACGCCTGCGTCTCTGATAGCATCAGCAGTTATTTTTACGCAAGGCGGGTTTTGCGCCTGGGTCGTCGGCCCGAAACCCGGCCTCTGTCAGTCGCCAGCCCACCGCTGGCCAACGCTCAAGGATCTGAAACGTGATTGGACGCTTGCGCGGCACACTGGCTGAAAAGCAGCCGCCGCACCTGATTCTGGATGTAAACGGCCTCGGGTATGAGCTGGAAGTGCCCATGACCACCCTCTATCGTCTGCCGTCGGTCGGTGAACCGCTGACCTTGCACACCCATTTGGTCGTACGTGAAGACGCGCAGTTACTCTATGGCTTTGCCGGCAAGCGTGAGCGAGACTTTTTTCGTGAGTTGATCCGTCTCAATGGTGTCGGGCCGAAACTGGCCCTGGCCTTGATGTCGAGCCTGGAAGTCGACGAGCTGATCCGTTGCGTGCAATCCCAGGACACTTCGGCGTTGACCAAAGTGCCGGGGGTCGGCAAGAAAACCGCTGAGCGTCTGCTGGTCGAGCTCAAGGATCGCTTCAAGGCGTGGGAAACCTCGCCGGCCATGTTTGCCCTGGTGCCGAACCAGCCCGATGGCCCGGCGCCGGTCAACACCGCCGAAAACGACGCGGTCAGCGCGCTGATTTCCCTGGGCTACAAGCCGCAGGAAGCGAGCAAGGCGATTTCCGCGATCAAGGAGAAAGGCTTGAGCAGTGAAGACATGATTCGCCGTGCCCTGAAGGGAATGATTTAAGTGATTGAAGCTGATCGTCTGATCGCCGCCACGCACAGTCCGCGTGAGCGCGAAGAAGTCCAGGATCGGGCGATTCGCCCCGTCAGTCTGGCCGAATACATCGGCCAGCCGACCGTGCGCGAGCAAATGGAACTGTTCATCCAGGCCGCCCGTGGCCGCAGCGAGTCCCTCGATCACACGCTGATCTTCGGCCCGCCGGGCCTGGGCAAAACCACCCTGGCCAACATCATTGCCCAGGAAATGGGCGTGTCGATCAAGAGCACCTCGGGTCCGGTACTTGAGCGGCCGGGGGACCTGGCGGCGCTGTTGACCAATCTCGAGCCCCATGACGTGTTGTTCATCGACGAAATCCATCGGTTGTCGCCGATCGTCGAAGAAGTGCTGTACCCGGCCATGGAAGATTTCCAGCTCGACATCATGATCGGCGAAGGGCCGGCGGCGCGCTCGATCAAGCTCGATCTGCCGCCGTTCACCCTGGTGGGCGCGACCACCCGGGCGGGCATGCTGACCAACCCGTTGCGCGACCGTTTCGGCATCGTCCAGCGTCTGGAGTTCTACAGCACTTCGGACCTGGCGACCATTGTCAGCCGTTCGGCGAATATCCTCGGCTTGCCGCTGGATCCGGAAGGCTCCTTCGAAATTGCCCGTCGCGCCCGTGGTACGCCGCGAATCGCCAACCGGCTGTTGCGGCGGGTGCGGGATTTCGCTGAAGTCCGGGCCAAGGGCCACATTACCAAGGCCGTGGCCGATCAGGCACTGAATCTGCTGGATGTCGACGAACATGGTTTCGATCATCAGGACCGGCGCCTGCTGTTGACCATGATCGAGAAGTTCGATGGCGGCCCGGTGGGCATCGACAGCCTGGCGGCGGCGATCAGCGAGGAGCGTCACACTATCGAGGACGTGCTGGAGCCGTACCTGATCCAGCAGGGTTACATCATGCGCACGCCGCGAGGCCGGGTGGTGACCCGGCACGCGTACCTGCACTTTGGTTTAAACATTCCGACACGAATGGGCGAGATGCCCGTGGTAGACGAGTTTCTCGATGCCGTGGACGATTAATACACATTTATTGTCGATTTATTCAGCGTTTGTACTGTCTCAGGACGGTACTTTTGCGGTAAAGCCTTCGAACAATGAAAAACAGTTGCCTGGCCGGATTGGCAACCCGAGGAGTAAGCACTAGAGTATGCGCGCGCAAAACGGGCTTGAGCCGTTCGCACATCGTTGTCGCGTTTATTACGAGGACACCGATGCGGGCGGCATCGTGTATTACGTTAATTACCTCAAGTTTATGGAACGGGCTCGAACCGAGCGGCTCCGCGAGCTGGGCTTTGCCCAGTCGGCGCTGGCAGGGGAGGACCTGTTGTTTGTCGTGCATTCCAGCGAAGCGCGTTATCACGCGCCGGCGCGACTGGACGACGAACTGCTGGTAAGCGCTGATGTAATCGAATTGAACCGTGCCAGCCTGCGCTTCAGACAGCAGGTCAGGCGGGCGACGGATAATGTGCTGCTCTGCGAAGGGCAGTTTCTGGTGGCCTGTGTGCGCACTAACAGTTTGAAACCCCGGGCCCTTCCCGAAGACCTGCGTGCGGCCTTTGCCGACGCGGTCGGCACGGGTACACACTCAAAGCAGGAGATAAAGCGTGGAAGCTAACGTCGTCGACCATTCCTCCATGTGGAGCCTGGTCAGCAATGCCAGCATCGTGGTGCAGTTGGTAATGTTGACCCTGGTGGCCGCATCGGTGACCTCATGGATCATGATCTTTCAGCGCAGCAATCTGCTGCGCGCCGGTCGACGTGCCCTGGAGAGCTTCGAGGAGCGCTTCTGGTCGGGTATCGACCTGTCCAAACTCTATCGCCAGGCCGGCAGCAACCCGGATCCGGATTCGGGTGTGGAGCAGATCTTCCGCGCCGGTTTCAAGGAGTTCTCCCGTCTGCGTCAGCAGCCAGGTGTCGATCCTGAAGCGGTGATGGAAGGCGTGGCCCGTGCCATGCGCGTTGCCATCTCCCGCGAAGAAGAGAAGCTGGAGCAGAGCCTGCCGTTCCTCGCGACCGTTGGTTCGGTCAGCCCGTACATCGGTCTGTTCGGTACGGTCTGGGGCATCATGAACTCCTTCCGTGGTTTGGCCAGTGCGCAGCAGGCGACCCTGGCCACCGTGGCTCCGGGTATCGCCGAAGCTCTGGTTGCTACCGCTATCGGTCTGTTCGCCGCGATCCCGGCCGTTATCGCTTACAACCGTTTCTCTGCCCGCAGCGAAACCTTGCTGGGCCGCTACTACACCTTCGCCGATGAGTTCCAGGCGATCCTGCACCGTAAAGTGCACACCAGCGAAGACTGAGCAGGTAATTCCCGATGGCTTTAATCGCTCGAGCCCGAAACAAGCGCAAGCCGGTCGCCGAGATGAACGTAGTGCCTTACATCGACGTGATGCTGGTGCTGCTGGTCATCTTCATGGTGACGGCTCCGATGCTCAATCAGGGCGTGAAAGTGGATCTGCCCAAGGTTTCCAGCGAAGCCTTGCCGCAGGACAACAACACCCAGGTGCTGACCATCTCGATCAAGGCTGACAAGACCTACTACTGGAACCTTGGCAGCGAAGTCGACACCGACAAGCAGCAGGACAGGGCGATGACCCTGCCGCAGATGACCGACGCGGTGACCAAGATCATTCGTGTCGGCAATGAAAACGGCAAGCACACCCAGGTCTTCATTCGCGGCGACAAGAGCGTCGACTACGGCGCCGTGATGGGCGCAATGGGCGGCCTGCAAAAAGCCGGGGTCGGTAATGTTGGTTTGATTACCGAGGCCCCCTGATGCAGCAACAGCGAGAGCCGTCTGCCTCGGAAAGCTACTTCTGGCCCAGTGTCTGGGCGATTGGCTTGCACGTGCTGGTGTTCGGCATGCTGTTCGTCAGTTTCGCCCTGACGCCGGAGCTGCCGCCGGCCAAGCCGATTGTCCAGGCGACCCTGTACCAACTGAAATCGAAAAGTCAGGCAACCACCCAGACCAATCAGAAGATTGCGGGTGAGGCGAAGAAATCCGCCGCGCGCCAGACCGAAGTCGAGCAGATGGAACAGAAAAAGGTCGAGCAGGAAGCGATAAAGGCTGCGGAACAAAAGAAAGAAGAAGCGGCTCAAAAGGCCGAGGAAGCCAAGAAGGCCGATGAGGCGAAGAAAGCGGACGAGGCGAAAAAGGCTGATGAAGCCAAGAAAGCCGATGACGCGAAGAAAGCCGCCGACGCCAAGAAGGCAGAAGAGAAACAATTGGCTGATATAGCCAAGAAGAAAGCTGAAGAAGAAGCCAAGAAGGCTGCTGAAGAAGAGGCCAAGAAAGCGGCCGCTGAAGAAGCCAAGAAGAAGATCGTCGAAGACGCGAAGAAGAAAGCCGCCGAAGACGCCAAGAAGAAAGCTGAAGCTGAAGAGGCGAAGAAGAAAGTCGCCGACGAAGCGAAGAAGAAAGCTGCTGCCGATGCTGCGAAGAAAAAATCGCAGGAGGCGGCACGTAAATCCGCCGAAGACAAAAAGGCTCAGGCCCTGGCAGATTTGCTTTCCGACACGCCGCAGCGTCAGCAGGCCTTGGCCGATGAGCAGGGTGACGAAGTCGCGGGCAGTTTCGATGACCTGATTCGTGCGCGAGCAGCGGAAGGCTGGGCACGTCCACCTTCGGCACGCAAAGGCATGACGGTCGTGCTGCAAATCGGCATGTTGCCGGACGGTACGGTGACTTCGGTCAGCGTGGCCAAGTCCAGTGGCGACGGTCCGTTCGATGCTTCGGCAGTGGCGGCGGTCAAGAATATTGGACGTTTGACGGAAATGCAGGGAATGAAGCCGAGCGATTTCGCTCCGTATCGTTCGTTCAAGATGACATTTACACCTGAGGATCTAGCCTTGTGAGAAACCTTCTTCGAGGAATGCTCGTTGTGATCTGCTGCATGGCAGGGATCGCGATGGCAGATGAAAAGAACATTCTGGTTACCAGCGGCAGTGATCGGGCCACCCCGATCGCGGTTGTGCCGTTCGGTTTCCAGGGCGGTGCCGTCCTGCCGGATGACATGGCTGAAATCATTGGTAACGATTTGCGGAACTCGGGCTACTACTCGCCGATTCCGAAGCAGAACCTGATCGGCCAGCCGAGCCAGGCCAGCGAAATCATCTTCCGTGACTTCAAGGCACTGGGTGCGCAGTACGTCATGGTCGGCAGCATCGTTCCGGCCGGCGGCAAACTGTCGGTGAACTATGCGCTGTTCAACGTCGCGACCGAGCAGCAAGTGCTGACCGGCTCGGTGTCGGGCGGTGTCGATCAGTTGCGTGACATGGCGCACTACATCTCCGACCAGTCGTTCGAAAAGCTCACCGGTATCAAAGGTGCATTCTCCACTCGCCTGCTGTACGTGACGGCCGAGCGTTTCTCCGAGAAGAACACCCGTTACACCCTGCAGCGTTCGGACTATGACGGTGCCCGCGCCGTGACCCTGCTGCAATCGCGCGAGCCGATCCTGTCGCCGCGTTTCGCACCGGATGGCAAGCGTATCGCCTACGTGTCGTTCGAACAGAAGCGTCCGCGCATCTTCATGCAGAACATCGACACCGGTCGCCGCGAGCAGATCACCAACTTCGAAGGCCTGAACGGCGCGCCGGCCTGGTCGCCGGATGGCAATCGTCTGGCGTTCGTGCTGTCGAAGGACGGTAACCCGGACATCTACGTGATGAACCTCGGTTCGCGTCAGATCACCCGTGTGACTGCGGGTCCTGGCATCAACACCGAACCGTACTGGGGCAAGGATGGTTCGACCATCTATTTCACCTCCGACCGTGGTGGCAAGCCGCAGATCTACAAGACCAGCGCCGGTGGCGGTGGTGCCGAGCGCGTGACGTTCGTAGGTAACTACAACGCCAACCCGAAGCTTTCGGCGGATGAAAAGACCCTGGTGATGATCCATCGTCAGGACGGTTTCACCAATTTCAAAGTGGCGGCTCAGGATTTGCAACGCGGAAGTGTAAAAATCCTCACTGATAGCACTCTGGACGAGTCGCCTACTGTTGCGCCCAACGGCACCATGGTAATCTACGCCACCCGCCAGCAGGGCCGGGGAGTCTTGATGCTCGTGTCCATTAATGGACGCGTGAGGCTCCCGCTTCCTACCGCTCAAGGCGAAGTCAGAGAACCGTCCTGGTCCCCTTACCTGAACTGACGCGGCGCTTTACGTTTTACTTAACACACTGGGGTTCATTAGGAGTTTCACGATGGAAATGCTGAAGTTTGGTAAATTTGCTGCGCTGGCTCTGGCCATGGCTGTAGCTGTAGGTTGCTCCTCCAAGGGCGGCGACAACGCTGGTGAAGGCGCTGTTGATCCAAACGCTGGTTACGGCGCAAACACTGGTGCAGTTGACGGTTCCCTGAGCGAAGAAGCTGCTCTGCGCGCAATCACCACCTTCTACTTCGAATACGACAGCTCGGACCTGAAGCCAGAAGCCATGCGCGCTCTGGACGTTCACGCCAAAGACCTGAAAGCAAACGGCGCTCGCGTTGTTCTGGAAGGCAACACCGACGAACGTGGTACTCGTGAGTACAACATGGCACTGGGCGAGCGTCGTGCGAAAGCCGTTCAGCGCTACCTGGTACTGCAAGGTGTTTCCCCAGCTCAGCTGGAACTGGTTTCCTACGGCGAAGAGCGTCCAGTTGCTACCGGCAACGACGAGCAGTCCTGGGCTCAAAACCGTCGCGTCGAACTGCGTAAGTAATTCGATATGCGAACGTGCCGTCGTGCTGTAACTGTTCTGGCTCTCAGCCTCGCGCCGCTTGCGGCGTGGGCTGCGGTTCCTGTGGTCGATGACAACTCCGGTTATAACAATAGCGGGAGCAGTTATCCGCCTGCGGGTTACGGTACGAACGGCGCCTATGCCGGGGGAGCGGCTTCGGCCCCTGCCTCGGCAAACGGCATGCTGTTCAACCAATTGCAACAGATGCAGGATCAGATTTCGCGCCAGCAAGGCGTGATCGAAGAACTGCAGAATCAGGTTGCGCGCATGAAGCAGGAATCCCTGGAGCGATACCAGGATCTTGATCGGCGCATAGGATCCGGTGCTGCACCTGCCGCGACTCCTGAGAATTCTTCTGCCGGTGGCGATGCAAGTGCTGCCGCCGGTGCTGCGGGTGCCGCCGCTGGCGCCGGGGCTGCTGCAGCCCAGGCACCTGCCGCTGGTGGTGAACCGGCTGATCCGGCCAAGGAAAAGCTGTATTACGATGCTGCTTTCGACCTGATCAAAGCCAAGGATTTCGACAAGGCCAGCCAGGCTTTCTCGGCATTCCTGCGCAAATACCCGAACAGCCAATACGCGGGCAACGCCCAGTACTGGTTGGGTGAAGTAAACCTGGCCAAAGGTGATCTGCAAGGTGCGGGTCAGGCCTTCGCCAAGGTTTCGCAGCTGTATCCCAAGCACGCCAAGGTGCCGGACTCGCTGTACAAGCTGGCTGACGTAGAGCGCCGCCTCGGTCACACCGACAAGGTAAAAGGCATTCTGCAGCAGGTCGTGGCCCAGTATCCGGGTACGTCCGCCGCTCAGTTGGCCCAGCGCGATCTGCAGCGCATGTAAGGCGACTGCCTTGTAAAAAGAGTTACCCCGTTTGGAAGAAACCCGCGCCTGTCGCGGGTTTTTTCGTTAGAATTCACGCCCTTTTTATGAAACACGCTTCTGGTGATCTGCGCGTTGGCGGGGTTGCCTGAAGTGCCTGACGGAGGCGGACAGCCTGTTTAGCTGTTACGCCCGTGGCGACTATGCAAGACACATTGAGAATCACCGAAGTTTTCTACTCGTTGCAGGGGGAAACGCGGACTGCCGGGCTGCCCACGGTTTTTGTGCGCCTGACCGGTTGCCCTTTGCGTTGCCAGTACTGCGACAGTGCCTACGCGTTCAGCGGCGGCACGATCCGTACCCTCGACGACATCCTTGAGCAAGTGGCCGGATTTCGCCCGCGTTACGTCTGCGTCACGGGTGGCGAGCCATTGGCGCAGCCCAATGCCATTCCTTTGCTAACGCAGTTGTGCGATGCCGGTTACGAAGTGTCGCTGGAAACCAGCGGCGCCCTCGATATCTCGCCGGTCGACCCGCGCGTCAGTCGTGTACTCGACCTGAAGACCCCGGGTTCGAAAGAAGCCCATCGCAATCGTTACGAGAACATTGAACTGCTGACCCCCAACGATCAGGTGAAGTTTGTCATCTGCTCGCGGGAGGACTATGACTGGGCCGTGTCCAAGCTGATTCAGTACGGTCTCGACCGGCGTGCCGGCGAAGTGCTGTTTTCTCCGAGCCATCACGATCTCAACGCACGGGATCTGGCGGACTGGATAGTCGCGGACAACCTGCCAGTGCGTTTGCAATTGCAGCTGCATAAATATCTTTGGAATGACGAGCCGGGGCGCTGAGATGACTGAACAACTGAACACCACTGAAAAGCGCGCGGTCATTTTGCTGTCCGGCGGACTGGACTCGGCCACCGTCGTGGCGATGGCTCGTGCTGAAGGCTATAGCTGCTACACCATGAGCTTCGATTACGGTCAGCGTTCCCACGCAGAACTGCACGCCGCTGCACGGGTCGCCCGTGATCTGGGCGTGGTCGAGCACAAAGTGATCGGCCTCAACCTGAATGGCATGGGCGGTTCGGCGCTGACCGACAGCGGCATCGACATTCCAGAAGAGCTGGGCGAAGGCATTCCGGTGACCTACGTACCGGCGCGCAATACCGTGTTTCTGTCGTTGGCATTGGGCTGGGCCGAAGTGCTGGGCGCCCGTGACATCTTTATCGGGGTCAACGCGGTGGATTATTCCGGTTACCCGGACTGCCGTCCCGAGTTCATCGAGTCTTTCGAGCGCATGGCCAATCTGGCGACCAAGGCGGGCGTGGAGGGCAACGGTTTTCGCATCCAGGCACCGCTGCAGAACCTGAGCAAGGCGCAGATTGTCGAGGCGGGCGTGAAGCTGGGCGTCGACTACGGGCTGACCGTTTCCTGCTATCAGGCTGACGATAATGGCCGTGCTTGCGGCAAATGCGACAGCTGCCGCCTGCGTGCTGACGGCTTTGCAGCAGCCGGAATCAGCGATCCAACACCTTATTTTTGATTATTTTCAAATTAGGTGTTGAATAGTCCTTAAAAATCAGTATTATACGCGCCACCACACAGCGGGTCGTTAGCTCAGTTGGTAGAGCAGTTGGCTTTTAACCAATTGGTCGTAGGTTCGAATCCCACACGACCCACCATATTTGGCGGTTTAGAAAATCCGGAAGGCCCACGAAAGTGAGGATTTCCGGGTTTTTTTTTGCCTGCGATTCAGCATTTCTCCGTTCGGCGCCTGCTGCGCTGACACAGGTCAGAATCATCTTTTGCATCAGCGGGATATTCTGTAGCCTTGCGCAGCTTCAACGCTGTCCGTGCCTGATAATACTCACTCTCCCGGCGGTGCCCTGAATGGGTCCGGAGCCGGGTGTATACTCGACTTTCGCGCGAATGCGCCTGCAGGTCTTGCGAACATGACGCAGATTTCCGAACGCCTCCTGGTACAAGCCCACCTCGATGCCAAGCAGCCCAAGCCGCTGTCGGCCGAGGAGGAGGCTCATTACCGTTCCGCCATCGCCGCCGAGCTCAAGGCTCAGGACGCGGTGCTGGTGGCCCACTTTTATTGCGATCCGATCATTCAGGCCCTGGCCGAAGAAACCGGCGGCTGTGTTTCCGACTCCCTGGAAATGGCCCGCTTCGGCAATGCGCATCCGGCCAAGACCGTGGTTGTTGCCGGCGTGAAATTCATGGGTGAGACCGCGAAGATTCTCAACCCGGAAAAACGCGTGCTGATGCCGACCCTGGAAGCGACGTGCTCGCTGGATCTGGGTTGCCCGGTGGATGAGTTCTCGGCGTTCTGCGATCAGCACCCTGAGCGTACCG
This sequence comes from Pseudomonas sp. B2M1-30, assembly GCF_025447575.1. NCBI lineage: Bacteria > Pseudomonadati > Pseudomonadota > Gammaproteobacteria > Pseudomonadales > Pseudomonadaceae > Pseudomonas > Pseudomonas sp. B2M1-30. The sequence goes on from NZ_JAOEJT010000004.1 coordinate 394,190, forward strand.
TGGTGGTTTACGCCAATACTTCGGCGGCGGTCAAAGCCCGGGCGGACTGGGTGGTGACCTCCAGTTGCGCACTGGAAATCGTCGAAAGCTTGATGGATAACGGCGAGACCATTATCTGGGGGCCGGACAAGCACCTGGGCACCTACATCCAGCGTCAGACCGGCGCTGACATGCTGCTGTGGGACGGTGCCTGCATCGTCCACGAAGAGTTCAAGTCCAAGCAGCTGGAAGACATGAAGGCGCTGTATCCGGATGCGGCCATTCTGGTACACCCGGAGTCGCCGACTTCGGTGATCGAGCTGGCGGATGCCGTAGGCTCCACCAGTCAATTGATCGCCGCCGCCCAGACCCTGCCGAACAAGACCCTGATCGTGGCCACCGATCGCGGGATCTTCTACAAGATGCAGCAATTGTGTCCGGACAAGGTCTTCATCGAGGCGCCAACCGCCGGTAACGGCGCGGCGTGCCGCAGTTGCGCCCATTGCCCGTGGATGGCCATGAACACCCTGGAGCGCACGCTGAAGTGCCTGAAGGAGGGTTCGAACGAAATATTCGTCGACCCGGCGTTGATTCCCCAGGCGATTCGCCCGCTCAAGCGCATGCTCGATTTCACCCAGGCGGCGCGGATGAAGCTGGCCGGCAACGCTTAAGCGGCAAAAAAACTGTGGGAGCGGGCTTGCTCGCGAAGAGGGTTATCAGTCGACATCAAGGTTTACTGATACACCGCCTTCGCGAGCAAGCCTGCTCCCACATTTGTTTTCGGCGTCGGAAAATTATTTGCTCTTCTTCGGAATCCGCACCACGCGGGTATCGGAATAGATGTCATGCCAGGTGCGTTTCTGCTTGTCGAACAGCGACCAGAAAAAACCCACGCCCAGACACAGCCACGACGCGATGGACACCATGAACCGCAGCAGCGCCTGCCACAGGCTGATTGCGCGGCCATCGGCGTTCTGCACGCGAATGCCCCACACCTGCATGCCCAGCGTCTGGCCGGCGTGGGTCCAGAATTTGGCGAAGAAGGCGAACAGCACCAGCAGCAGCACGGTGGAGTACAGCGGGTCGCCATCCAGCTTCCCGGCATCGGTCAGGACACGCAGGCGCTCTTCGCCGATGATTGCGGCCTGAATCATCTTGTAGATGCCGCCGGTGACGATCAGCAGGGCGGTACACAGGAGGAAGTCATAGAACATCGCTGCCAGGCGACGGCCGAGGGCAACGGGGGGGAAGTCGCCCTGGGGGGTGAGCAGGTGTTTCGACATGGCAGCCTCTGGACCGGAAATGAAGCGCCATTTTACGGATTCGCGCGCACAAAAAAGCCCCTGATATCAATATCAGGGGCTTTTTCGTTACAGAAGATCAGGCTTCTGCGATGACTTCATCAGCCTGCATGCCTTTCTGGCCTTGCACGGCAACGAAGGTCACTTTCTGGCCTTCTTTCAGGCTCTTGAAGCCGCTGCCTTGAATGGCGCGGAAATGCACGAACAGATCCGGACCGCTTTCTGGAGTGATAAAACCAAAACCTTTCTCGTCGTTAAACCACTTGACGGTACCGCTCTGACGTGTGGACATTTCTTATTTCCTTTGACGCAAAAATTGATGACAGTCTCTTTCTCATGAAAGAGTACTGGGGCTGGTTGCAGGAGAGTAAGAAGACGTCGAACGGGATGTAGCTAACTTGTAGGCTACTGCCCAGGTCACGATTCCAAGCTGACCCATGCAAACACAGTGGACAAACTCTACGCCAACTACGGGAGGAAAAACAAGCCCCGTGAAGGCCCCGGTTTTCCTGCCCCTGATGGCAGTTAGTCGATTTGCGGAAGTGGCTTATACGATTAGCTTGTTCAATTGTTTTCGAACGTTATAAGCCAAGTTCATATTCGAATCGGATGTAAAAACAATGCACTATTTTATGGCGATTGCGTTACACATTAGTGCACGCATAACGCAATCGCGTTACTTATAGAAACAGTCAATCAACCGCGATAGTAGCGTTGTGGAACAAATGGCATTTTGCTTACAAGCATTTGCACCTTTTTCCCACGAACGATGGCCCAGACTGGCGTCTCAAGTGCGACATAAGCGCTGTCGAGGTAACCCATGGCCAGCGGTCCACCCAGGGTCGGGCCGAAACCGCCGCTGCACACGCTGCCGATGATTTCGCCGGCCTCGTTGACGATTTCCGCGCCTTCACGCACCGGGGTGCGTTCCTGCGGCAGCAGGCCGACGCGTTTGCGGGCGACGCCGTTCTGTTGCTGGGCGAAGATGTTTTCCGCCCCCGGGAAGCCGCCGGCCCGTGCGCCGTCGGCGCGCCGTGGCTTGGAGATTGCCCACAGGAGGCTGGCTTCGATCGGCGTGGTGTCGGTGTTCATGTCGTGGCCGTACAGGCACAGGCCGGCTTCCAGGCGTAGCGAGTCACGGGCGCCGAGGCCGATGGCTGCCACTTCCGGCTCGGCCAGCAGGGCGCGGGCGAGTTTTTCCGCGTCGGCGGCAGGCACCGAGATTTCGAAACCGTCTTCACCGGTGTAGCCCGAACGGCTGACGAAGCAATCCACGCCCAGCAATTGCACACGGTTGAACTGCATGAAGGTCATCTTCGCCACTTCCGGAGCCAGGCGTGCCAGCACGGTCACGGCGGCCGGGCCTTGCAGGGCGAGCAGGGCGCGGGCTTCGAACAGCGGCTCGATCGTGCACTGATCGCCGATGTGCTTTTGCAGATGGGCCAGGTCCTGATCCTTGCAGGCAGCGTTCACCACCAGGAACAGTTCGTCGTTGCCGAGATTGGCCACCATCAGGTCGTCGAGGATGCCGCCGGTCTCATGGGTGAACATGGCGTAACGCTGCATGCCCACCGGCAGGTCGATGATGTCCACCGGCACCAGGGTTTCCAGGGCTTTGGCGGCGTTGGCGCCGGTCAGGCGGATCTGGCCCATGTGCGAGACATCGAACAGCCCGGCCTGCTCGCGGGTGTGCTGGTGTTCTTTCATCACGCCCAGCGGGTATTGCACCGGCATGTCGTAGCCGGCGAACGGCACCATGCGGGCGCCGAGTTCGATGTGCAGAGCGTGCAGCGGGGTTTTCGACAGTTGTTCGGTGGACATGCGGGACTCCTTTCAAAGTGGGTTCCGGGTCAGGAGCAAAAGCCCCTCACCCCAGCCCTCTCCCGGAGGGAGAGGGCGTTGATTGTGTTTACCTCTCCCGGAAGGAGAGGGCGCTGGTTACCTTTGCTTCTCCCTTGGGGGGAGAGGGGATGAATACGTTTGATCCGGGTGACGGATCAGCACTCGATAATGTTGACCGCCAGGCCGCCGCGGGCGGTTTCCTTGTATTTGCTTTTCATGTCGGCGCCGGTCTGGCGCATGGTGCGGATGACCTTGTCGAGGGAGACGAAGTGTTGCCCGTCGCCGCGCATGGCCATGCGCACGGCGTTGATTGCCTTGACCGAACCCATGGCATTGCGCTCGATGCACGGCACCTGCACCAGCCCGCCAATCGGGTCGCAGGTCAGGCCGAGGTTGTGTTCCATGCCGATTTCCGCCGCGTTTTCCACTTGTTGCACGCTGCCGCCGAGGACTTCGCACAGTGCGCCGGCGGCCATCGAGCAGGCGACGCCGACCTCGCCCTGACAGCCGACTTCGGCGCCGGAAATCGAAGCGTTTTCCTTGTACAGAATGCCGATGGCGGCGGCAGTCAGCAGGAAACGCACCACGCCATCGTCGTTCGCGCCGGGGATGAAGCGCATGTAGTAATGCAGCACGGCCGGAATAATCCCTGCCGCACCGTTGGTCGGTGCCGTGACCACGCGCCCGCCGTTGGCGTTTTCTTCGTTGACGGCGAGGGCGTAGAGATTGACCCAGTCGAGTACTGACAATGGATCGCGCAGCGAGGATTCCGGGTTCTTGCACAGTTGCCGATGCAAGGCTGCTGCCCGTCGTTTGACCTTGAGCCCGCCCTGCAGGATGCCTTCGTTGCGGCAACCGGCGGTCACGCAGTCCTGCATCACTTGCCAGATTTTCAGCAGGCCGGCGCGGGTTTCCGCTTCCGGGCGCCAGGCGCTTTCGTTGGTCAGCATCACCTGGCTGATCGACAGACCATAGGTGGCGCAATGACCGAGCAAGTCCTTGGCGCTCTTGAACGGGAAGGTCAGTTTGGTCGTGTCTTCGACGATGCGATCGGCGCCGGCCGCGTCCTCGTCGACGACAAAACCACCGCCGACCGAGTAGTACTCGCGGCTGCGGATCTGCAATCCGGCCGCGTCGAAGGCACGAAAAATCATGCCGTTGGGGTGATAAGCCAACGGTTTGCGGATCATCGCCAGATGTTCTTTCTCGTTGAACGCGATGCCGTGTTCGCCGAGCAGATTCAAGCGACCGCTGCCACGAATGTCTTGCAGGCGGGCGGCGACGGTTTCGGTGTCGACGGTGTCCGGGTGCTCGCCTTCAAGGCCCAGCAACACGGCTTTGTCGCTGCCGTGGCCCTTGCCGGTGGCACCGAGGGAACCGTACAGCTCGACTTTGACGCTGGTGGTGGCTGAGAGCAGGTTGTCCCGGCGCAGGCCTTCGACGAAGCGCGCGGCGGCACGCATCGGGCCGACGGTGTGAGAACTTGAGGGGCCGATGCCAATCTTGAACAGGTCGAACACGCTTAACGACATGAGTTGTTCTCCGGTTTCTTGTTATAGGAATTGGCGAAACGTCAGGCTTGGTGCAACTCCCCGGTGGAGGCGGGCTTGCTCGCGAAAACGGTCGGGACAGACAGCATCGGTGTGACTGACAAACCGCTTTCGCGAGCAAGCCCGCTCCCACGAAGAGAGTCGGGGTGTTCTTGAAGTGTGGGGCGAGCGAACCCGCCCCACACAGTCTTAAGCGTAGCTTTCGATCGACGGGCAGGCACAGACCAGGTTGCGGTCGCCGAACACGTTGTCGACGCGACCGACCGGCGGCCAGTATTTGGCTTCGATCAACGAGGCCACCGGGTAGACGGCTTGCTCGCGGCTGTACGGGTGAGTCCACTCGCCAACCAGTTCCGCTGCGGTGTGCGGAGCGTTTTTCAGCGGGTTGTCATCCTTGTCCAGGGTGCCGTTTTCCACCGCGCGGATTTCTTCGCGGATGCGGATCATGGCGTCGCAGAAGCGGTCCAGTTCTTCTTTGGATTCGCTTTCGGTCGGCTCGATCATCAGCGTGCCAGCCACCGGGAACGACATGGTCGGGGCGTGGAAGCCGAAGTCGATCAGGCGCTTGGCGACGTCATCGACGCTGATGCCGCTGCTGTCTTTCAGCGGGCGCAGGTCGAGGATGCATTCGTGTGCCACCAGGCCGTTGCTGCCGGTGTACAGCACTGGATAGTGCTCTTCGAGGCGACGGGAAATGTAGTTGGCGTTGAGGATCGCCAACTGCGAAGCACGCTTCAGGCCGGCGCCACCCATCATGCGAATGTACATCCAGGTGATCGGCAGAATGCTCGCGCTGCCGAACGGTGCCGCGCAGACCGCGCCTTCCTTGCGTTCCATCTGGGCGTGGCCCGGCAGGAACGGGGCGAGGTGCGATTTCACGCCGATCGGGCCGACGCCCGGGCCGCCACCGCCGTGCGGGATGCAGAAGGTTTTGTGCAGGTTCAGGTGCGAGACGTCGCCGCCGAACTTGCCTGGCGCGCAGAGGCCGACCATCGCGTTCATGTTGGCGCCGTCGATGTACACCTGGCCGCCGTTGTCATGAATGATCCCGCAGATTTCGCGGATGCCTTCTTCGAACACGCCGTGGGTCGACGGGTAGGTGATCATCAGCGCGGCGAGGTGTTCGCGGTGCTCGATGGCTTTGGCGCGCAGGTCTTCGATATCGACGTTGCCGCGGGCGTCGCACGCGGTCACCACCACACGCATGCCGGCCATTTGCGCGGTCGCCGGGTTGGTGCCGTGGGCGGACGACGGGATCAGGCAGATGTCGCGACGGTCTTCGCCACGGCTCTGGTGGTAGGCGCGGATGGCCAGCAGACCGGCGTACTCACCCTGGGAACCGGCGTTCGGTTGCAGCGAGATCGAGTCGTAACCGGTGGCGGCGCAGAGCATCGCTTCCAGTTCGTCGGTCAGTTGCTGGTAACCGGCGCTTTGCGCGGCCGGGGCGAACGGGTGCAGGGCGCCGAATTCGGCCCAGGTCACCGGGATCATTTCGCTGGCGGCGTTGAGTTTCATGGTGCACGAGCCCAGCGGGATCATGGTGCGATCCAGTGCCAGGTCCTTGTCCGCCAGTTTGCGCAGGTAGCGCATCAGCTCGGTTTCCGAGTGATAACGGTTGAACACCGGATGGTTGAGGATCGGCGACTGACGCTCCAGCGCGGCCGGGATGGTGCTCTGCACCGAGGCGGCGAGGGCGGCGAAGTCCGGCAGGGCCTTGCCGTCGGCGAACAGGCTCCACAGGGTTTCGATGTCAGCCTGGGTGGTGGTTTCGTCCACCGACAGACCCAGACGCTGGGCATCGACCACACGCAGGTTGATCTGCCGGGCGCGGGCCTTGTCGTGCAGGGCGGCGGTTTGCGCGCCGGTTGCCAGGGTCAGGGTGTCGAAGAAGTTCGCTTGCTCGACGTTCAGGCCCAGGGCGGTCAGACCCTTGGCGAGAATCGCGGTCAGGTGATGCACGCGATTGGCGATTTGGGTCAGGCCTTTGGGGCCGTGGTACACGGCGTACATGCTGGCGATGTTGGCGAGCAGCACTTGCGCGGTGCAGATGTTCGACGTGGCTTTCTCGCGGCGGATGTGTTGCTCGCGGGTCTGCATCGCCAGGCGCAGGGCCGGCTTGCCGAAACGGTCAACCGAAACACCGACCAGACGGCCCGGCATGTCGCGCTTGAACGCATCCTTGGTCGAGAAATACGCCGCGTGCGGGCCACCGAAGCCCAGCGGCACGCCGAAGCGTTGCGCGCTGCCGATGGCTACGTCGGCGCCGAACTCACCCGGCGGGGTCAGCAGGGTCAGGGCCAGCAGGTCGGCGGCCACGGCCACCAGCGCGTTGGCGGCGTGGAAGCGCTCGGTCAGTTCGCGATAGTCGAACAGGTCACCGTTGCTGGCCGGGTATTGCAGCAGGGCGCCGAAGAACGGCGTCACGTCGCTCAGCTCACGCTCGTCGCCCACCACGACTTCGATGCCCAGCGGCTCGGCACGGGTGCGCAGCACGTCGAGGGTTTGCGGGTGGCTGTGGATCGAGGCGAAGAACTTGTGGCTGCCCTTGTTCTTGCTCAGGCGTTTGCAGAAGGTCATGGCTTCGGCAGCGGCGGTGGCTTCGTCGAGCAAGGAGGCGTTGGCGATCGGCAGGCCGGTGAGGTCGCTGATCAGGGTCTGGAAGTTCAACAGCGCTTCGAGACGGCCCTGGGAGATTTCTGGCTGGTACGGGGTGTAAGCGGTGTACCAGGCCGGGTTTTCCAGCAGGTTGCGCAGGATCGGCGACGGCGTGTGGCAGTTGTAGTAGCCCTGGCCGATGTAGGTCTTGAACAGCTGGTTCTTGCCAGCGATGCCTTTGATCATCGCCAGTGCGTCGGCTTCGCTCAGGCCGTCGTCCATGCCGAGCACGCTGGTGCCCTTGATGCTTTCCGGGATGACGCTGGCGCTCAGGGCTTCCAGAGAGTCGAAGCCCAGGCTGTTGAGCATGGCTTGCTCGTCACCGGCGCGCGGGCCGATGTGACGGGCGATGAATTCGTTGGCGGTGCCGAGGTTTACTTGGGTCATGTCGGTACTCCTCAGGCTTCGGCTTGGGCTTTGATCAGACGGTCGTAGGCGTCCTGGTCCAGCAGTTTGCCGACAGCGGCGGCGTCGGTTGGCTTGAAGCGGAAGAACCAGCCTTCGCCCAGCGGATCTTCGTTGACCAGTTCCGGGCTGTCTTCCAGCGCCGGGTTGGTTTCCAGCACTTCGCCGTCGAGGGGCATGTACACGCCACTGGCGGCTTTGACCGATTCCACGGTGGCGGCTTCGGCGCCTTTGTCATAAGCCTGCAATTCAGGCAGTTGCACGAACACCACGTCGCCCAATGCGTTCTGCGCGAAAGCGGTGATGCCGACCGTGACGCTGCCGTCAGCTTCGGCGCGCAGCCATTCGTGATCTTCAGTAAAACGCAACTCGCTCATGGAAACTCCTAAGGGGCCAGACTCGTCTGGTGGACGCGGTGGAAGGCTGGGGCAGGAAAGCCCTTTATTTATGAGCGGGTACTTAGCAAAAACGCGGCCAATATAAAATTATCGTTATAAATCAAATAGTTATGTGATTTTTATGGCGCATAAGAAGATGTGGCTGTAGCGAAATCGCTACAGCGTAGGGCGAGGAGAAAAGCTGAACCGGATCAAAGCCTTGCAAAGTGGTGATCACAGAGGGGTGTAGCGATATCGTTCCGCTGTAGCGCTTTCAGTACAGATGGAGGTCGCTTTTGGCGCAAGCTCCGTAAGAGCAGGCTTGCCCCCGAAGGCGTCGGATCGGATGTAGCGCTTTTTGCGCGCAAGCCCACGCCCGCAAAGATCTTCAGTGACGGCAAGGTTCAGGTTGTTTCAGGTCTTGTTGGGAATGCCGTACTTGCGCAGTCGATGGGCGATGGCGGTGTGGGAGGTCTGCAGGCGGCTGGCGAGCTGGCGGGTCGAGGGGTAGCTGGCATAGAGCTTTTCCAGCAGGGATTTCTCGAAACCTTCCACGGCCTGTTCGAGGCTGTCGACGTCGGTGTCGGTCTGCCGCGCCACCGAGGTGCCGGCGATGTCGAGGTCGCCGATGTCCACCAGGCTGCTTTCGCAGATCGCCGCTGCGCGGAAGATCACGTTCTGCAACTGTCGCACGTTACCCGGCCAGCGGTTGCCGAGCAGCGCCGGATACGTGCCGGGGGCCAGGCGGCAGACCGGGCGCTGGATCTGCGCGCAGGCCTGCTGCATGAAATAACGGGCCAGCAGCAGGATGTCCTGGCCGCGTTCGCGCAACGGCGGGACTTCGACATTGAGTACGTTGAGGCGGTAGAACAGGTCTTCGCGGAACAACCCTTCGCTGACCATCTTTTCCAGGTCGCGGTGGGTGGCGCTGAGGATTCGCACGTTGACCTTCACTTCACGATCGCCCCCGACCCGGCGGAAGCTGCCGTCGTTGAGAAACCGCAGCAACTTGGCCTGCAGGTACGGCGACATCTCGCCGATTTCGTCGAGAAACACCGTGCCCTGGTTAGCCAGCTCCATCAGCCCCGGTTTGCCGCCGCGCTGGGCGCCGGTGAAGGCGCCGGGGGCGTAGCCGAACAGTTCGCTTTCGGCGAGGTTCTCCGGCAGGGCCGCGCAGTTCAGCGCGAGGAACGGCGCGTTGTGCCGTGCGCTGATGGCGTGACAGGCGCGGGCCACCAGTTCTTTGCCGGTGCCGGTTTCGCCCTGGATCAACAGCGGCGCATCGAGTGCCGCCACACGCTGCGCGCGGGCCTTGAGGGTGCGGATCGGCGGTGACTCGCCGAGCAGTGCATCGAAGCCTTCGGCGTGGTCGTGGTGCAACGCCGAGAGTTGTTCGCCGATGCGGTTCGGTTGGTAGAGGGTGAGCAGGGCGCCGGCGTCGGTGATCGGTGTGGCGTCCAGCAGCAGCGTCTGGCCGTTGACGGTGATTTCCCGCAGCGGCAGGCGAAAGCCCTGTTCGAGCAGGGTTTCCAGCAGGGCCGGGTCGTTGAACAGTTCAGCGACACTTTCACCCGCCGGCTCACGGCCGTACAAGGCGATCAGCGCCGGGTTGGCCAGCAGCACCTTGCCCGCGCTGTCGAGGGCCAGCACCGGGTCGGTCATCGCCGCGAGCAAGGCATCGAGCTGCAAGTGCCGACGCTGGCCGGGCAGGATGTCGACCACCACCACGGCCTCGACGCCGCGCACGCGGAACAGCGCGTCTTTCAGCTCCTCAAGTACTTGCGGGCTCAGGGTCGGGGCGTCGATGTAGACGTTCGGCGGCACCATCTCCACCGCATCCAGATTGAGGTTGCGCCCACCGAGCAAGGCCAGGACTTCCTGGGTGATGCCGACGCGGTCGATGAAGCTGACGTGGATACGCATGGGGCGATTCAGTGTTCTGGGATGCGGAGGGGGGCAAGTATGCCTTGAGCAGCATCAAAAGCCACCCCTCACCCCAGCCCTCTCCCAGGGGGAGAAGGAGCCGATTGTGGGATGCTCGGGAGATACGCCGACCTGAAAATACTGCTGTGAATCCATAATCGACTCAGGTGTTCAGGTCGATGTCTGCCGTTCGACAACTCGGTCAGTCCCCTCTCCCCCGGAGAGGATTAGGGTGAGGGGCCTTCGGGGTTTATTCGAAATGCTCGGGATTCACCGGCTCCCCGGACTTCATGTTCAGTTGCACCCGGATGTCCTCGAACATGGCGTCGTAATGCTTGTGGGTCGACTGGATACTGCTCAAGGCCTTGGGGATGCCGTATTTTTCGGCAATCTGCGTCACGTTTCGGGCAAAGTTGTAGGCCTCTTCCTTGGGCAGAAAGAACGGCTCGTCCACCGCTTTGCCCTGGATCGTGCCGTGCATCCGGAACTGCATCCCTTTGCCTTTCTGCGGGTCCTGCGCCACTTCATAAGTCAGGCAAATGTCGTAGTTGACATCACCTTTGGTCAGCGCGTGTCGCTCGATGTGCAAACGGCCGGGTTCGAACTGGGCCATGGTGTTCTCCTTTCAAGGCATGGGAGAAGGGCAGACCGCCGGCCTGCCCCCGGAGTTTCTTGTTATCGGTAAGTGATCCCCGGCGTAGCGGTGCTGACCCGCGTGCCGGCGCTGCCCTGGACGATGGCTTCGATATCCGCGAGCGAACCGATCACCGCGACCTTGCCAGTATGGCGCGCAAATTCGCTGGCTGCCTGCACCTTTGGCCCCATGGAGCCAGCGGCGAAGCCCAGGCGCTCCAATTCATCCGGGTGGGCCTGGGCAATGGCTTTCTGGGTCGGCTTGTTGAAGTCGATGTAGGCCGCGTTGACGTCGGTGGCGATCACCAGCAAGTCGGCTTCCAGTTGTTCGGCCAGAAGCGCCGAGCACAGGTCCTTGTCGATCACCGCCTCGATACCCTTGAGGTTGCGGTTCTCGTCATACATGGTCGGGATGCCGCCACCGCCGGCGCAGATCACGATGCTGCCCTTGTCCAGCAGCCACTTGATCGGGCGGATTTCGAAGATGCGTTTCGGCCGTGGGCTGGCGACCACGCGGCGGAACTTGTCGCCGTCGGGGGCAATCGCCCAGCCTTTTTCGGCGGCGAGTTTTTCCGCCTCGGCCTTGTCGTAGACCGGCCCGATCGGTTTGGTCGGGTTCTTGAAGGCGGGGTCCTGGGCGTCGACTTCGACCTGGGTCAGCAGGGTGGCGAACGGCACCTCGAAGTCCAGCAGGTTGCCCAGTTCCTGTTCGATGATGTAGCCGATCATGCCTTCGGTTTCGGCACCGAGCACGTCTAGCGGGTAAGGGGTGACGGAGGTGTAGGCCGCCGCCTGCAACGACAGCAGCCCGACCTGTGGGCCATTGCCGTGGGCGATGACCAGTTGATTGCCGGGATGGATCTTGGCGATCTGCTCGGTGGCGATACGGATGTTGGCGCGCTGATTGTCGGCGGTCATCGGTTCACCGCGACGGAGCAGGGCGTTACCGCCCAGAGCAACGACGATACGCATGATGCTGGTCCTTCTGAAAAAGGAAAGTACGGGCTCCCGGTCGACGGTGGGGGCGGGTGGGTTCGCGAAGGAAGCGTGTCAGGCAACATCGGTAGCGCCTGAAACACCGCATTCGCGAGCAAGCCCGCTCCCACTGGGGCTTTACAGGTCAGCCAGGGTCGAGACCAGGATTGCCTTGATGGTGTGCATGCGGTTTTCCGCTTGCTCGAAGGCGATGCAGGCTGGCGACTCGAACACGTCGTCGGTCACTTCGATGCCGTTGGCCAGGTGTGGATACTGCTCGGCGATCTGCTTGCCGACCTTGGTGTCGCTGTTGTGGAACGCCGGCAGGCAGTGCATGAACTTGGTGCGCGGGTTGCCCGAGGCTTTCATCAGCTCGGCGTTGACCTGATACGGCAGCAGTTGCTGGATGCGTTCGCCCCAGGCTTCGACCGGCTCGCCCATCGAGACCCAGACGTCGGTGTGGATGAAGTCCACGCCTTTGACCGCCGCTTTCGGGTCTTCGGTCAGGGTGATGCGCGCGCCGCTTTCTTCCGCGTACTTGTTGCAGCGTTCCACCAGATCGTCATGGGGCCACAGGGCTTTCGGTGCAGCGATGCGCACGTCCATGCCGAGTTTGGCGCCGATCAGCAGCAGTGAGTTGCCCATGTTGTTGCGCGCGTCGCCCAGGTAGGCGTAGCTGATTTCATGGATGGGCTTGTCGGCGTTTTCGCGCATGGTCAGCACGTCGGCGATCATTTGTGTCGGGTGATATTCATCGGTCAGGCCGTTGAACACCGGCACCCCGGCGAACTTCGCCAGCTCTTCGACGATTTCCTGCTTGAAGCCCCGGTACTCGATGGCGTCGTACATGCGCCCCAGCACGCGGGCGGTGTCCTTCATGCTTTCCTTGTGGCCGATCTGCGAAGAGTTCGGGTCGATGTAGGTGACGTTGGCGCCCTGGTCATAGGCGGCGACTTCGAAGGCACAGCGGGTACGGGTCGAGGTTTTTTCGAAGATCAGGGCGATGTTGTTGCCCTTCAGGTGTTGTTGCTCGGTGCCGGTGTATTTGGCGCGCTTGAGGTCGCGGGACAGGTCGAGCAGGTAACGCAGCTCGCGGGTGGAGTGGTGCTCCAGGCTCAGCAAGTTACGGTTGTGGATGTTGAAAGCCATGATGGATCTCCTTCGGTATCGGTTATCCCCCTGGCTGCACTCGGTCAGTGACAGCCAGGGCTCAGAGGTTTAGTAGTCGATCGGATCACGCACGATCGGGCAGGTCATGCAGTGGCCGCCGCCACGGCCACGGCCCAGTTCGCCAGCGCTGATGGTGATGACCTCGACCCCGGCCTTGCGCAGCAGGGTGTTGGTGTAGGTGTTGCGGTCGTAGCCGATGACCACGCCCGGTTCCACGGCCACCACGTTGTTACCGTCGTCCCATTGCTCGCGCTCGGCGGCGAAGCTGTTGCCACCGGTTTCCACCACGCGCAGGTTCGGCAGGTTGAGCGCCCCGGCCACCACTTCGAGGAAGGTCTTGTTCTCGCGTCGCACGTCCAGGCCGTAAGGCTTGCTTTCATCCTGACGGATGACGAACGGCACGATCTCCCTGACCACTTCCGGGAACACCGTGACCAGGTCGCGATCGCAGAAGCTGAACACGGTGTCCAGGTGCATCGCCGCACGGGATTTCGGCAGGCCGGCGACCACCACTTTTTCCACCGCGCCTTTGGCGAACAGTGACTGCGCCAGTTGCGCGATGGCCTGACGCGACGAGCGCTCGCCCATGCCGATCAACACCACGCCATTGCCGATCGGCATCACGTCGCCGCCCTCAAGGGTGGCTTTGCCGTGGTCTTTGTCCGGGTCGCCGTACCAGACTTCGAAGTCGGCGTTGGTGAACTCGGGGTGGAATTTGTAGATGGCGCTGGCCAGCAGGGTTTCCTGACGGCGCGCCGGCCAGTACATCGGGTTGAGGGTCACGCCGCCGTAGATCCAGCAGGTGGTGTCGCGGGTGAACTGGGTGTTGGGCAGCGGGTCGAGCAGGAAGCTCGAATGGCCCAGGTAGTCGCGGTACATCTTGATGACGTTGGAACCTTCGCTGTCGGGCAGGTCTTCACCGGACACGCCGCCGATCAGGAATTCGGCGAGCCGGCGTGGCTCCAGGCCTTCGAGCCAGCTGCGCACTTCGTTGGTCAGGCCGAGGCCTACGGTGTCAGCGGTGATCTTGCGATCGAGAATCCATTTCAGCGCTTCGGGGTTCTGCACGGTCTCGGTCAGCAGGTTGTGCATTTCCAGGACTTCGATGCCGCGCTCGCGCATCTTGGTGACAAAATCGAAGTGATCGCGCTTGGCCTGGTTGACCCAGATCACGTCGTCGAACAGCAGTTCATCGCAGTTGCTCGGGGTCAGCCGCTGATGGGCCAGGCCGGGGGAACAAACCATGACTTTGCGCAGTTTGCCGGCTTCGGAATGGACGCCGTACTTAACTTTTTCCGTGGTCATTACAGTGATCCTCCAGAGTGAAACAATCGGTGCATTACAGGGTCAGGAAGCCGTCGTACAGTCCGTAGGCTGCCACGATGGCGCCCACGACCACTGCGGCGAAAATCAGCTTCTCGACGTTGGTGAATACCGGTTTGTTGAGTTCCATCTTGGCCTTGGCGAACAGGATCGCGCCGGGCGCATAGAGCAGGGCCGAGAGCAGCAGGTACTTGGTGCCGCCGGCGTACAGCAACCAGATCGCGTAGATCAGGGCGACCGCGCCGATCAGCAGGTCCTTGCTGCGTTCGCTGGCCGCGCCTTCATAGCTTTCGCCGCGCACCGCCAGCAGCAGGGCATACGCCGCCGACCACAGGTAGGGCACCAGGATCATCGAGGTGGCGAGGTAGATCAGCGACAGGTAAGTGCTGGCTGAAAACAGGGTGATGACCAGGAACAGTTGCACCATGGCATTGGTCAGCCACAGGGCGTTGACCGGCACATGGTTGGTGTTCTCCTTGCGCAGGAACTCCGGCATGGTGTGGTCCTTGGCGGCGGCGAACATGATCTCCGCACACAGCAGCACCCACGACAGCAGTGCCCCGAGCAGCGAAATGATCAGGCCGACGCTGATCAGGATCGCGCCCCAGTGACCGACCACATGCTCGAGCACGGCGGCCATCGACGGGTTCTGCAGTTTCGCCAGTTCCGGCTGGGTCATGATGCCCAGCGACAGCACGTTCACCAGCACCAGAAACAGCAGCACGGTGATGAAGCCGATCACGGTGGCCTTACCGACGTCGGAGCGTTTTTCCGCCCGGGCCGAGAAAATGCTCGCGCCTTCAATGCCGATGAACACCCAGACGGTGACCAGCATCATCTTGCGCACCTGATTCATCACACTGCCCAGGTCCGGGTTTTTCACGCCCCAGATATCGGCGGTGAAGATCTCCAGTTTGAAAGCGAAGATCGCGATCAGCACGAACAGCAGCAGCGGCACGACCTTGGCGACGGTGGTCACCAGGTTGATGAACGCCGCCTCCTTGATCCCCCGCAGCACGAGGAAGTGCACGCCCCACAGCAGCAACGAGGCGCCGATGATCGCCGCGACGGTGTTCCCTTCGCCGAACACCGGAAAGAAGTAACCCAGGGTGCTGAACAGCAGAACGAAGTACCCCACGTTCCCCAGCCAGGCACTGATCCAGTAACCCCAGGCGGATGAGAAACCCATGTAATCGCCAAATCCGGCCTTGGCGTAGGCGTAAACACCACCGTCCAGGTCAGGTTTGCGATTGGCCAAGGTCTGGAAGACAAAAGCGAGGGTGAGCATGCCGACGGCGGTAATGGCCCACCCGATCAACACGGCGCCGACGTCCGCACTGGCGGCCATGTTTTGCGGTAATGAAAAGATCCCGCCACCGATCATCGAACCAACTACCAGCGCAACGAGTGCGCCGAGTTTTAGTTTTCCGGGGGATTCAGACATTGCATGACTCCAATGTAGGAGAAGAGAGACATCAGGTTAAGTCGACCTGTCGGTGAAACAGCTGACATGGATCAGTGCATCGCTACATTCCATTGTTGAATGAATGACTTATCTCTCGGGATCAGGCAAAAGCATACGACCGGAAAAGCCTGTTCCAGAGGCCTCTGGCTAGATCAAAAAGGAATTGCTCTCATTGCTTCGAATTTCAACTTAGATGGTTTTCGGGTTTTCGCAAATTTTCATCATCTGTTTTCGGAACAGATTCGATTTATTAGTGTCCCGGCTGGTAACTAGATGTTTCGTACTATGAGTTAGAGTGATCGGCTATATATAAAAAGCGAGAATTGGCGTTATCGAATAAACGTTATTACGCTTTATCCATTTAGTTAATGCCGGTTACATGACGGTTTTGCGGCAACCGCCGCCCTTGGGGAATGGGAGACGCTTCAATGTCGCAACCGACGCAAAAACTGCGCCTTGGGGCGCTGATCGCCCTGGTGGTCGGATCGATGATTGGCGGGGGGATTTTCTCGCTGCCGCAGAACATGGCGGCCCGCGCCGATGCCGGGGCGATCCTGATCGGCTGGGGCATCACCGCCATCGGCATGCTGACCCTCGCATTTGTCTTCCAGACTCTGGCCAACCGCAAGCCGGAGCTGGATTCCGGGGTGTACGCCTACGCCAAGGCCGGGTTCGGCGACTACATGGGCTTCTCCTCCGCCTGGGGTTACTGGATCAGCGCCTGGCTGGGCAACGTTGGCTATTTCGTGTTGCTGTTCAGCACGCTCGGGTATTTCTTCCCGGTGTTCGGCCAGGGCAACACACCGATTGCCATTGGCTGCGCCTCGCTGCTGCTGTGGGCCGTGCATTTCCTGGTGATGCGCGGGATCAAGGAGGCGACGTTCATCAACCAGGTGACCACCGTGGCCAAGATCATTCCGCTGATCATGTTCGTGGTGATTGCAGCGGTGGCGTTCAAGGCGGACGTGTTTACCCGAGACATCTGGGGCCGCAGCAACCCGAACTTCGGCGGGGTGATGGAGCAGGTGCGCAACATGATGCTGGTGACGGTGTTCGTGTTCATCGGCATCGAAGGCGCCAGCGTGTACTCGGCGCGGGCAGAGAAACGCAGCGACGTCGGGCGGGCCACGGTGATCGGTTTCATTGGCGTGCTGGCGTTGCTGGTGCTGGTCAACGTGCTGTCGCTGGGGATCATGAGCCAGCCGGAACTGGCGGATTTGCAGAACCCGTCACTGGCGGCGGTGCTGGAACACATCGTCGGGCCGTGGGGCGCGTTGTTGATCAGCATCGGTCTGGCGATATCGCTGCTCGGCGCGTTGTTGTCCTGGGCGCTGCTGTGCGCCGAAATCCTCTTCGCCACCGCCCGGGACAAGACCATGCCGGCGTTCCTGAAAAAGGAAAACGCCAACCATGTGCCGGTCAACGCGTTGTGGCTGACCAACCTGATGATTCAACTGTTCCTGCTGATCACGCTGTTTTCCGAGGGCACGTACACCAGTCTGATCTACCTCGCGTCATCGATGATTCTGGTGCCCTACCTGTGGTCGGCGGCCTACGCGGTGCTGCTGAGCGGACGCGGCGAAACCTACGAACACGCCTCGGCCGAGCGCACCAAGGATCTGCTGATCGGCGGCATCGCCCTGTGTTACGCGGTGTGGCTGTTGTATGCCGGCGGGGTCAAGTACCTGCTGCTGTCGGCGCTGCTCTACGCGCCGGGGGTGATTCTGTTCGCCAAGGCCAAGCATGAGCAGGGCGAGCCACTGTTCACCACCATCGAGAAGGGCATTTTCACCTGCGTGATCGCCGGGGCAGGACTCGCGGCGTACGGGCTGTACAGCGGTTTGCTGTCGCTGTGAGGTTGCGACTCGAATATCAGCCGCCCTATGACTGGCCGGCGATGCTCGGTTTTCTGGCGGCGCGGGCGGTGACCGGGATGGAGACGGTGGTCGATGGCGTGTATTCGCGCAGCATCGGTTTGAACGGGGTGCATGGTTGCGTTTCGCTGTGGCCGAGCGCCGAAGATGCGCTGGAGGTGGCGCTGGATTTTCCCGATGCGACGGCCGTGCCGGAGATTGTTGCGCGCTTGCGGCGGATGTTTGATCTGGACGCGGATTTGCCGATGATGCACGGGCATCTGGCGCGTGATCCGTTGCTGGCGCGGTTGATTGTCGAACGTCCGGGGCTGCGGGTGCCGGGGGCGTGGGACGGGCTGGAACTGGCGTTTCGCGCGGTGCTCGGGCAGCAGATTACGGTGGTGGCGGCGATTCGGCTGGCGGGGAAACTGGTGGCCGGGTATGGCGAGCCTTTGGCGTGTGCGGTGCCGGGGCTAACGCACGTTTTTCCTCGTGCAGAGGTGCTGGCGGTGGCTGATCTGGCGGCGCTGGGCATGCCGAAGAGTCGCGGGCGAACCTTGTCCGGCGTAGCACAGGCGTTGCTGGATGATCCGGCGTTGTTCGAGCCAGGGCGCGAGGAGGGGGTGGCGCGGCTGTTGGCGTTGCACGGGATTGGCGAGTGGACGGCGCAGTACATCGCCTTGCGCCAGTTGCGGGACATGGATGGCTTTCCCCATGGCGATGTCGGTTTGTTGCGAGCGCTGGAAGTGCTGGAGGGCGAGCGGCCGACGGCGCGGGACCTGGCGGCGCGAGCTGAGGCCTGGCGGCCATTTCGCGGGTATGCGGCGCAGGTGTTGTGGGGGGCTTTGAGTCGTGGGGATTGAGGTGCACCACAGTCAAAACCACCGCGCCCGATGCGCCCCCAACTCCGTAGCCGGTAAAGCCCATTGCAATGGCGTTCCCTCTATCCGCAGGGGCACCTGCAACCGATGTGCCGGCCCCCACGGTGTCTGCTCCACCCGCAAGTCCTGATCCTGTTGAACCTCGGCACGCAACACCTCATTCGTCCCCGGCCCATGCTCGATCAGCAGCTTCGCCGTGCGCGCCAGTGACAACCGTGCCGAACCGCCCCGTCCACTGTGCAAGCGCTCGCTCAGCAACCGGATCGCACTCGCTGCCATCAAATACCCGGTGGCGTGATCCAGTGCCTGTACCGGCAGTGGCGTGGGCTTGTCGGCATGTTTCCAGCGCTGTCCGGCCTCGGCGATGCCGCTGCTCATCTGCACCAGACTGTCGAAGCCCCGGCGGTTCTGCCACGGGCCGCTCCAGCCGTAGGCATTCAGGCAGACGTCGATCAACCCCGGCGCCAGTTGTCGGCGGCGTTCGGCACCGAAGCCAAGGTGTTCCAGCGCATCGGCGCGATAGCCGTGGAGCAGGATGTCGGCGTCTTGCAGCAGCCCCTCGAACACCGCGCGATCCGCCGGATCCTGCAGATTGAGGCGGGCACAACGCTTGCCGAGGGTCATTTCCGACACCACGCCGGGTTCGTTCCAGGTCGGTGGATCGATGCGCAACACATGGGCGCCGAGGCCGGCGAGAAAGCGACTGGCGGTGGGGCCGGCGAGGACACGGGTCAGGTCGAGTACCTTGAGGCCGGCCAGCGGTTGCGCCATCGAGCCTTGCCACGCCTGGCGGTTTTCCTCCGGGTGATCGAGGAACTGAACCAGCGGCTCGGCATTCACCGCCAGCCCTTGCGGATGTTGCTGCCATTGCGCCCAGCTGCGCATTTCAGCGGCGCAGCCGTTGGCGTCGACCACCGCTTGTTCCAGATCGGCGCTGGACCATCGCGCGACTTTCTCTGTCATCGCCGCACGGTCGGCACAGGCACCCAGCACGCTTTCAGCGGCGGCGCGATGGTGCGGGGCGTTGGTGTGCAGACGAATCCAGCCATCCTTCGTCGGATAGTCACCGGCGACCGGATCCCACAGCGGCGGTACTTCCCAGCCGATCGGTCGCAGTGAGGCGGCAAACCAGAATGACGCGAGGCGGCGGTCAACTTCTACGCTGGGCAAGTCGCCGGTTTGCTGCTGGAGGAGTTCGGCGACGGCTTGCCCGGCAGCGGCAATGCTCGCACAGGCAAGGTCGGTGACGGCAAACACCGAGGGCAGAGCGCCTTCGCCGGTCAACGGAATCGGTGTGTGGGACAAGCCGAGTGCGGCTTGAACGGACGTGAGCAGATCAGTCATCGCAGGCCCTCCGGAAGAGGGCCTGATCATAAATCAAATCAGACGCGGAACTGATCCATCAACTTCATCTGCTGGCTCGCCAGGGCATTGAGCTGGCTGCTGATCGCCGCCGATTCGGTGGCCTGTTCGGTCAGGGTTTCGGTCACGGTGCGGATCGCCGAGACGTTGCGGTTGACCTCTTCGGCCACCGCGCTCTGCTGTTCGGCGGCGCTGGCGATTTGCAGGTTCATGTCGCTGATGACCGTCACCGCGTCGCTGATCTTGCCCAGGGCGTCCACGGCCTGGCGGATCTGCCCGGCATTGTTGTGGGCCTGGGTCTGGCTCGAGTGCATGGTCGCGACCACGCCACGGGTGCCGGTCTGGATGCGCTCGATCACCAGGCGGATTTCCTCCACCGAATCCTGGGTGCGCTTGGCCAGGTTGCGCACTTCGTCGGCGACCACCGCAAAACCGCGTCCGCTCTCGCCGGCGCGGGCCGCTTCGATCGCCGCGTTGAGGGCGAGCAGGTTGGTCTGCTCGGCGATGCTGCGGATCACCTCCAGCACCGAACCGATCTGCTCGCTGTTGACCGCCAGCGCTTCGACTTCGGCCACCGCTTTGCTGACCTCGTCGGCCAGTTGATTGATGTCGCGGGTGCTGCGTTCGATGATCGACATGCCGTCCTTCGCCGATTGGTCGGCGCCTTTTGCCGCGTTGGCGGCGTTCGAGGCGCTGTTGGCGACGTCGTGGGCGGTGGCGCTCATTTCGTTGGACGCGGTGGCGACCTGATCGATTTCGCGGAACTGCACCTGCATGCCTTCACTGGTCTGGCGGGCGATTTCCGAAGACTGGTCGGCGGTGCCTCGAGCTTCGGTGATGCTCTGCTTGATCTGCGCGATGGTCGGTTGCAGCTTGTCGAGGAAGCGGTTGAACCAGTTCACCAGCTCGCCCAGCTCATCCTTCTTGCTGTAGTGCAGACGCTGGGTCAGGTCGCCTTCACCGCTGGCGATGTTTTTCAGCATCTCGGCGACGCTGTTGATCGGCCGGGTGACGCCCGATGCGGTCAGCCAGATCAGCAGCAGCCCCACCAGGCCCGCGACTACCGCCACCAGCAATGCGGTGAGCGTGCCGGTTCGCTGGGCGTCGTCGAGCACGGCTTGCAGCTTGACCGAATCGGCCAGCAGCACTTGCTTGGGCAGGTCGATGACCACCGCCCAAGCCTTGGAATCGGCAATCGGATTGACCGGGTACACCGCGCGGATCAAATCGCCCTGTTCGAGGATCTTCGGTGCGCCGGCACCGAGCAGTTGCAGGATGTCCTTGCCTTCGGCGCCGAGGGTTTCGCCGATGCTTTTGCCGACCTTGCTCGCGTCGTTGCTGTAAGCGCCCAGCACGCCGCTGCCGGAGACGATCAGCATGTGCCCGGCGCTGTTGAACAGCTCACGCTGGGAGTCCACCGCCGCCGCTTGCAGGGCGTCCAGGGCGATGTCGATACCGACCACGCCGATCGCCTTGCCGTCCACCAGCAGCGGTACGGAAATCGTGGTCATGAGCATTTCCTTGCCGCCGACGGTATCGGCATACGGGTCGAGCAGGCAGGTGCGCTTGTTGTCGCGCGGGCAGGTGTACCAGCTGTTGTAGGGCGTGCCGCTGAGGCTCAGGGTGGTCTTGGTCATGTCGTCTTCGACCATGATCGTGTTCAGCGCGGCCCCGGCGGCACGGCTCCAGTACGTGGCGAAGCGCCCGGCCTCATTGGACTGGCGGGCGGCGTCGTTGACGAATTCGCTGTCTTTGCCATCGAGGCCGTTGGGTTCGAACGCCAGCCACACGCCGAGCACTTTGCCGTTGCGCTCGAACGCGGTTTTCACGCTCTGGTTCAGCTCCTCGCGCAGGGCTCCGGCGTCCAGCGAACGCTTGGCGGCCATCACCCGCATGTCCTTGATCTGATCGGCCAGGGCGGTGATCACCGTCAGGCTTTCGCCAAAGGTTTTCTGCACCCGCACGGCCTGCTCGCCAGCCTTGGCCTGCAACAGATTCTGCACACTGGCGGTGAGCATCTTGCTGCTGGAGTCGTTGACCAGTTCGTCGTTCTGGTTGGTCTGGTAGATGTTGATGCCGACAATCAGCGCAACCACGCCGAGCAGACACAGGCCGGACAGCAGGACGATTTTCAGGCGAATGGAAAGAGAGTCGAACATGGGGCGATCTCGCGAATGGAATGTACGGTTGGCCACGGGGCGGACTCACCCGGTTCGCCAAATCCATTCAGCGCCATGTTTTGCTCATCGGCGCATAACGAGGGCGCATGAATGGCCTGCCGACGAACGGTCATGGCTAAACGTTTGCGCAGGAAAATGTGCTGAAAAGGCACTTAATTACAGTGAAGTTTCACGGCTGTTGCAGGGGGGGGATCAGACAGGATCAGGCAGGGATTCGGGGCGCGACCAGATCCACAGGTTGCCCAGGCTCATGCCGGCGATTGCCAGGTAGATTGGCCAGCCGTGATCGAGCATTACCAGCATCAGGGTGGCGCACAGCAACATGCTGACCGTGGCGCTGACCTTGGCCTTGCGGGCGATGATCTTGCCGTTGCGCCAATTGCTCAGGATCGGCCCGAACAACCGATGGTTTTCCAGCCAGGCACTCAGGCGCGGCGAGCTGCGCGTCGCGGCCCAGGCAGCGAGCAGAATGAACTCGGTGGTCGGCAGGCCGGGCACGACAATGGCGATCAGGCCGATGCCGAGGCTGACGTAGGCCAGCAGGCCGAACAGCACACGGGCGAGTTTTGAGGAGGCGGGTTGCGGCATGGACTCAGTGGGAGACTTCTGAAGCGGGAACGGGATCTTACAGGCTTACGCAATTCCCTGTGGGAGCGGGCTTGCTCGCGAAGAGGCCGTGTCAGCCGCCGACTGTGTTGACTGACACAGCGCATTCGCGGGCAAGCCCGTTCCCACAAGGGGAGAGCGGGTCAGGCCGGTTCGGCTTCGGTCGAGTAGGCCTGCTCCAGCAGCACGGTGAAGCGGTTGAAGGCATCGAGGGCGCCTTGCTCGGCTTCGGCTTCTTCCTCGGCCGTGAACTGCAGCGAGTCCAGGGTTTTGACGAAGCGCTTCCAGCCTTCGGCGCGACCACCTTCCGGCTCGCCGAGGTGACGGGCGCCGAAGGTTTCGCTCAGTTCCAGCGCAACAGCGCGTTTGATCAGGAACGCGGCGCCGAGCTTCGAGCCTTCGGAGACGAAGATCCAGCCCAGGGCGCGGGCCTTGCTCGGGTTCTTCACCGCGCCGGCCACCGGGGCCGGGATTTCAGTGTCCAGGTCCGCCAGGTCAGCCTTGGCCGCTTCGGCGCGGCAACGGGCTGGCAGGTCAGGCACGATGGCGGTCAGTTCGGCATCGTTGTACAGGTCGACCAGCTCCGACTGGAACAGGTACTGCGCAACCACGAAGCGGGCGAAACTGGCGCGGGTCTCGAACGGCGCATGGGCCTTGACCAGTGCATCGAGCTTGCTGTGCGGTTCGTGGGTGATCTGGTTCAGGCGTTGCGAACGCAGGGATTTTTCCGGGGCAGTCATGAGATGTCCTTGAAAAGAATTGGCACTTGATAACGAGACGAACGGGCCAGTGCCGGACAGTAAAAAAACCTCACTGCGCGACGATGGTCACGCGCAGTGAGGCAGGCAGGATCAGATGTCCCAGATCAGGTTGACCGCGAAGTTGCGACCCGGTTGGGTCAGACGGTCGAGGTTGGCCGGGCTGAGTACCGCCGCTTCGCCGACGCTGTCGTAACCGCGCACGTCATCCCACAGCCAGTATTTCTTGTCGGTCAGGTTGTAGATGCCGCCGCTGACGGTGACGTCGTTGGTAACTTTGTAGAACCCGGTCAGGTCAAGAATGCCGAAGCCCGGCGACTTGAACTGGCTGCTGACACCGTCCGGCGACTTGAAGTTGCTGTCGTCGACGCGATCCTTCTTCTTCACTACGGTCCAGCTCAGCAGGCCGCCGTAGTTGTCCTGGTCGTAGCCGAGGCCGAACACCCCGGTCAGCGGGTTGACGCTGTTGAGCGGCTCACCGCTGTCGTCGTTGCGACCGTAGGCGTAGGCAATCGAACCCTGGGTGTACAGGCCTTGCGGCGCTCCGAATGTATCCAGGTTCAGGCGACCCTTGACCTCGGCACCCTTGATGGTGGCGTGCTTGATGTTGTTGGTCTGGAAGGTCAGCTCGCTGTAGCCGGGAGTGACAGCGTCTTCGTTGATGAAGTCGCGGTACTTGTTATAGAACACCGCCACATCGAACGAGCCGGACTCGAAGTTGCCGCGCAGGCCGGTTTCATAGCTTTTGCTTTTTTCCGGTTCCAGGTCCGGGTTCGGCGCCACGTTGTAGCCGGTGGTGCTGTTTTCGAAGCGACCGTACAGCGCTTTCGCGGTCGGGGTGCGGAAGCCTTCGGCGTACTGGCCGTACCAAGTGTAGTTCTCGCTCAGGGCGTAGGTCAGGCCGAATTTTGGCGAGACTTTGTGCCAGGTCTTGTTCTCGTCGCTGACGGTGCCCAGGCCATCGGCGGCCACGGTGTTGAGGAATTCCTGGGTGATGTGCGGCTTGAGTTGGGTGTAGTCGTAGCGCAGGCCCGGCAGGAAGGTCCAGTTGTTCCAGCTGATCTGATCCTGGGCGAACAGGCTGTAGGTGTTGATGGTCGGGTCCGGGAAGTCGCTGGACTTCTTCAACACGTCGGCCGCACTGGTGGCGCCGATGGCGGTGCAGCCACGACCGACCGCCAGGCACTTGCCGTCGCCGCTGCGCGAACCGGTGACTTCCTGCTGCTTGAGGGTGGTGCCGTAGGTCAGGACGTGATCGGTGGCGCCGATGCTGAAAGCCTTGTCCGCCTGCGCGTCGAAGATCCACTGCTTCTCTTCGTAAATCGTGTCGCGGGTGCGCAGCACTTTACGGGTGATCGGGTAGTAGAACTCGTCGGTGCTCTGGTCAGTCTTGGCGGTCTGGTGGTTGAGGCTCCACTTCACGTTGTCTGCCAGCAGGCTGTTCAGCTCGAAGCTGTGCTCCAGGCCGAAACGTTCACGGGTGATGGTGTCGTTGCCGGTGCGCCACTGGTACATGCCGCCGGGCAGCACGCTGTCCGGGATGGTCGGGGCGCCGTTGAAGTACGGGCCGCCGTAGGCGCTTTTCTGATCGGTGTCGCGATCATCCTTGTACTTTTCGTAGGTCAGGCCCAGGCGCGAGCCTTCGTTGTAGTTCCAGCCGATTTTCGCCAGCACGTTAGTCGCTTTCACGTCCTCCGGGTTGGCGGCGGTGCGCTCGAGGCCGGTGCCGTTGTTGCTGCCGTAAGAGTCGGTTTCATGGCCGTCACGCTGGCTGTAGTGCAACAGGCCGTCGAACTGCTCGGCGCGACCGGCGACGGTGGCGGACTTCAGCCAGCTCTCGTCGGCGGAGCTGTAGCCGGTTTTCAAACGGGCGCCGACGTCCTTGCCCGGTTTGATGATGTCATCCGGGTCGAGGGTGAAGTAGCTGACCGCGCCGCCGATGGCGTTGCTGCCGTACAGCACCGAGGCCGGGCCGCGAAGGATTTCCACGCGCTTGATGATTTCCGGGTCGACGTAGTTGCGCTGGGTCTTGGCGTAGGGGCCGTTGAAGAAGCCGTCTGGCACTTCGACGCCGTCGACCTGAGTCAGGATGCGGTCACCGTCGATGCCACGGATGTTGTAGCCGCTGATCCCGCCACGCTGACCGGCGCCGCCCACGGAGACGCCCGGCTCGTAGCGCACCAGATCCTTGATGGTGTTGACGTTGTTGCGATCGAGCTCTTCGCGGGTGTGTACGGTGACGGTGCTTGGCACGCTGTTCACCGACTGCTCCTGACGGGTGGCGCTGATGGTCACCTGATCGAGATTGAGCGCGCCGCTGGTGCTGCGTTTCTCCAGCACGACGTTGTTGTTGCCCAGTTTGCGGAAGCTCAGGTTGGTCCCCACCAACAGGCGCTCCAGGGCTTTTTCCGGTGGCAGCGAACCGCGCACGCCCGGCGACGACACGCCTTCACCCAGTTGCGCCGGCAAGCCGACCTGCCAGCCCGTGACGGCAGTGAAGGCATTGAGGGCCGACACCAGCGGCTGCTGGCCGATGGCGAACGAATAGTCGCCCATGTTGCGCGCCGGCTGCTCGCTGGCGGCCATCAGCGGCGCGGTGCCGGCCATCAGAATGGCAGCAGTCAGCAGCGACAGCACGCGGGAAGGGGAAGAAGTCTGGCGGGTAAGGCGTGAGGACATCAATAGCGCTCCGTGTCGCACGAATCTTTATAGGTGCTGATTGAGTTCGCGAGATGCGAATCAATTGCATTGGCTATAACGAGACGAACGAGCTTTCGCTATCGAGTAAAAATAATTCTCATTTAGTTCAAAATCACCAGCGCCGGGAATTCCTGGAGCTTGGCCGAGGTGATGTGGGCCAGAGAACGCACCACGTCCAGCGGCTGGTCGAGACGGTAATTGCCGGTGACGGCGACGTCGGCCAACTGCTCGTTGGT
Organism: Pseudomonas sp. B2M1-30; assembly: GCF_025447575.1. Taxonomy (NCBI): domain Bacteria; kingdom Pseudomonadati; phylum Pseudomonadota; class Gammaproteobacteria; order Pseudomonadales; family Pseudomonadaceae; genus Pseudomonas; species Pseudomonas sp. B2M1-30. The sequence goes on from NZ_JAOEJT010000004.1 coordinate 420,364, forward strand.
GTTGATGATCCAACCCGGATAGTAGCGACGCAGCTCCGCCAGCACCTGGCTCAGCGGGCAGTTTTCGAACACCAGCCGACCCTGCACCCAGGCCAGATCGGTGGCGGCGTCGACTTTCGCCGGACGGTCGAAACCGTTGGGGCCGATGCGGATGCTTTCCCCGGCGGACAGACGCACCCGGGCGTCGTCACGGGTAGCTTGCAGATCGACGTCGCCACGCTGCACGCGAACCTGCGCCACGCCGTCGAGGTAGCGCACGGCGAACGCGGTGTCGCGCACGCTGGCCTTGACCGGGCCGGCATCGATTTCCAACGGCTGGCCGCGATTGGCCGCGACCTCGAAAAACGCCTCGCCCTGATACAGGCGGGCCACGCGTTTTTGCTCGTTGATCGTGCTGGAGAACGCCGAATTGGTGTTGAGCAGAACCTTCGAGCCGTCCTCCAGTTGCAGGCGCTGGCGTTCGCCGACCACCGTCAGGTGATCGGCCTGCAAACGCATGGGCAGATTGCTGAAACTGAACAGACCGAGCACAAGAACGGCGGCGGTCGCCAGCGGTTTCCAGTGCGGACGCAGCCGGGTGAGGACGGTGACTTTTGCCGGTTTTGCCGCCAGGTGTTGCGCACATTCGGCGACTTGCGGGCCATCCCAGATCGCCTGGGCCTTGGCGAACGCCGCCGCATTCAACGGATCCGCTGCCAGCCAGGCATGAAATTGCCGGGTCTGCTCTTCATCCGGACTGCCGAGCACGATGAGCCAGTCCAGGGCCTGGTCCATTGCGCTTGCGGCATCCTGCGCCGATGAGGGCGAAGGCGAGCGGTGGGTGTCCGTCACGGTGTTTCCTCGGCAGTGTCTGTGCACGGCTGTTTTTTTAGTGAAGCGTAAAAGTCGGGCAAGGGTAACAAAGCCCGATGATCCGTGCAGTCGATCTGCAACCGGCCGGCTCAGTCGCCATTCAGGCGTTCGGCGACGCCAATGCAGATGGTCATGATCAGCTTGAGTTCTTTCTGCACGGTGCTGAGGGACACGTTCAGTTCGCTGGCGATTTCCTGATAGCTGTGCCCGTGCAGGCGGCTGAGGATGAAAATCTGCTGCTGACGCGGGCTGAGTTGACTGAGGCTCACGTTCAGGCGCTCCAGCAATTGTTCGGCGTGGGCGGCATCTTCGGCGCTGCTGGCGGGGGCGGCGACGCTGTGAACCACGTCCTGTGGCACGTCGTCGACCATGGTGCGCGAATGGATCTTGCGCGCCCGCAAATGGTCCAGCGCCAGATTGCGCGCGGTCTGGAAGACAAAGGGTTCAAGGTGATCGATGGCCCGCTCGCTCAACGCCCGCGTCACGCGCAGGTAGGTTTCCTGCAACAGGTCTTCGGCGGTGCTGTGGTTGTTGACCATCCGTTCCAGCGTGCGCAGCAGCGAATTGCGCTGGGCAAGGAAGACGTGATTGAAGTGCGATTGACTCACGGGAGAACCTGATCCGTTTCGAGCGAATGATAATGCTTATCATCCAGTCGAGTGGTCAAGTCCTGATTTCAAAATGAAGATGTGGAAACGGGCTGGCTTGCGAAGGCTGCGTGTCAGTCGAAATCAAGGCTGACCGACACGGCCTCTTCGCGAGCAAGCCCGTTTCCACAGGAGGGATGGGGACGACTGCTTACTCGGCGTTGCACAGCGCCAGGCAGTTATCGAGCATGCGGTTGGAGAAGCCCCATTCGTTGTCGTACCAGGCCAGCACTTTCAGCAATTTGCCGCTGGATTTGGTGTGGTTGGCATCGAAGATCGACGACAGCGGATTGTGGTTGAAGTCGCTGGAAACCAGCGGCAGCGCGTTATAGCCGAGAATCTTCGAATGCTGGCTGGCGGCCTTGAGCAGGGCGTTGACTTCGTCGGCCGAGGCTTCGCGCTTCAATTGCACGGTCAGGTCCACCAGCGACACGTTGATCACCGGTACACGCACGGCCATGCCGGTCAGCTTGCCTGCCAGCTCCGGCAGCACCAGGCCCACGGCTTCGGCGGCACCGGTCTTGCTCGGGATCATGTTCTGAGTGGCCGAACGGGCGCGGTATGGGTCGCTGTGATAGACGTCGGTCAGGTTCTGGTCGTTGGTGTAGGCGTGGATGGTGGTCATCAGGCCACTTTCGATGCCCAACTCGCGGTGCAGCACCTGGGCCACCGGGGCCAGGCAGTTGGTGGTGCACGAGGCATTGGAAATGATCTGGTGCGACTGGCGCAGGATGTCGTGGTTCACACCATAAACGACGGTGGCGTCGGCGCCCTTGGCCGGTGCCGAGATAATCACTTTGCGTGCGCCGGCAGTAAGATGCGCAGCGGCTTTGGCGCGGTCGGTGAACAGACCGGTGCATTCGAACACCACATCAATCTTTTCCGCCGCCCAGGGCAGGTCGGCCGGGTTGCGAATCGCGCTGACCGAAATGCGGTCGCCGTTGACGGTCAGGCTTTCGTTGTCATGCTGAACATCGGCATCGAACGTGCCGTGAACGGTGTCGTATTTGAGCAGATGGGCGTTGATCGCGCTGTCGCCCAGATCGTTGATGGCGACGATCTGCAAATCCTGTCGATAGCCTTGGGTATACAGTGCGCGCAGGACATTACGGCCGATGCGGCCAAAACCATTGATTGCGATTCGAAGAGTCATTGAGCAGCGCCGCCGTCGTTTTGTTGTTGGAATTACAAGATTATTCGCATAAAAATAGAAAACAAGCCTTTTTAGTGGCAATATTTTGTTTTATCTACAACGAGTGACCTGAATCAACTGGTCCGAATGATCAAGAAAACCGTCTGTCATCCCACGCATGCGGGCTTTTGATCAGCATAGACAATCAGGTCGCCACATCCGTTAGCCTGGAGTTCTACACATGCATCCCCGCGTCCTTGAGGTCACCGAACGGCTTATCGCCCGCAGCCGCGCCACGCGTCAGGCTTACCTTGCACTGATTCGCTCAGCTGCCACTGACGGGCCGATGCGCGGCAAGCTGCAATGCGCCAACTTCGCCCACGGCGTGGCCGGTTGCGGCAGCGAAGACAAGCACAGCCTGCGGATGATGAACTCGGCGAACATCGCCATTGTTTCTTCGTATAACGACATGCTCTCGGCGCATCAGCCGTACGAAGTCTTCCCGGAGCAGATCAAGAACGCCCTGCGCGAAATCGGCTCGGTCGGCCAGTTCGCCGGCGGCACTCCGGCGATGTGCGATGGCGTGACCCAGGGCGAGCCGGGCATGGAACTGAGCCTGCCGAGCCGCGAAGTGATCGCGATGTCCACGGCGGTGGCGCTGTCTCACAACATGTTCGACGGCGCGCTGATGCTCGGCATCTGCGACAAGATCGTGCCGGGACTGATGATGGGCTCCCTGCGTTTCGGCCACCTGCCGACGATCTTCGTACCGGGCGGGCCGATGGTTTCGGGGATTTCCAACAAGGAAAAAGCCGACGTGCGCCAGAAGTACGCGGAAGGCAAGGCCACCCGCGAAGAGCTGCTGGAATCGGAAATGAAGTCCTACCACAGCCCCGGCACCTGCACCTTCTACGGCACCGCCAACACCAACCAGTTGCTGATGGAAGTCATGGGCCTGCACCTGCCGGGCGCTTCCTTCGTCAACCCGAATACGCCGCTGCGCGACGCGCTGACTCGCGAAGCCGCGCATCAGGTCACCCGTCTGACCAAGCAGAACGGCAGCTTCCTGCCGATCGGCGAAATCGTTGACGAGAAGGCGCTGGTCAACTCGATCGTCGCGCTGCACGCCACCGGCGGCTCGACCAACCACACCCTGCACATGCCGGCCATCGCCATGGCGGCGGGCATCCAACTGACCTGGCAGGACATGGCCGACCTCTCCGAAGTGGTCCCGACCCTGAGCCACGTCTATCCGAACGGCAAGGCTGACATCAACCACTTCCAGGCCGCTGGCGGCATGTCGTTCCTGATCCGCGAACTGCTTGAAGCGGGCCTGTTGCACGAAGACGTCAACACCGTGCTCGGCCATGGCCTGAGCCGCTACACCAAAGAGCCGTTCCTCGATAACGGCCAACTGGTATGGCGCGAAGGTCCGACCGAAAGCCTCGACGAAAACATCCTGCGCCCGGTGGCGCGGGCGTTCTCGCCGGAGGGCGGTCTGCGGGTGATGGAAGGTAACCTCGGTCGCGGTGTGATGAAGGTGTCTGCCGTGGCGCTGGAAAACCAGATCGTCGAAGCGCCGGCCATGGTGTTCCAGGATCAACAGGATCTGGCCGATGCGTTCAAGGCCGGTCTGCTGGAGAAAGATTTCGTCGCGGTGATGCGCTTCCAGGGGCCGCGCTCCAACGGCATGCCGGAGCTGCACAAAATGACGCCGTTCCTCGGCGTGCTGCAGGATCGCGGCTTCAAGGTCGCGCTGGTGACGGACGGACGGATGTCCGGCGCCTCGGGGAAAATTCCGGCGGCCATCCACGTCAGTCCCGAAGCTTATGTCGGCGGCGCTTTGGCGCGGGTGCAAGAGGGCGATATCATCCGCGTCGATGGCGTCAAAGGCACCCTGGAACTCAAGGTCGACGCCGCAGAATTTGCAGCGCGCGAACCGGCCAAAGGCTTGTTGGGCAACAACATCGGCAGCGGTCGCGAGCTGTTCGGCTTCATGCGCATGGCCTTCAGCTCGGCGGAGCAGGGCGCCAGCGCCTTCACTTCTGCCCTGGAGACGCTTAATTGAAACTGGCTTTGGTCGGTGATATCGGAGGCACCAACGCACGGTTCGCGTTGTGGAAAGATCAGCAGCTCGAAGCGGTGCAGGTGCTCGCCACGGCCGACCATGCCAGCCCGGAGGAGGCGATTGCCCTCTATCTGAGCGGGCTCGGTCTGGCGCCCGGGGCCATCGGTTCGGTGTGCCTGTCGGTGGCGGGGCCGGTTAGCGGTGATGAGTTCAAATTCACCAACAACCACTGGCGCCTGAGTCGCAAGGCGTTCTGCCAGACCTTGCAGGTCGAGCAACTGTTGCTGGTCAACGATTTCTCGGCCATGGCGCTGGGCATGACCCGTTTGCAGCCCGGCGAATTCCGTGTGGTTTGCGAGGGCACGCCTGAGCCGTTGCGTCCGGCGGTGGTGATCGGCCCGGGCACCGGCCTGGGTGTCGGCACCTTGCTCGATCTTGGCGAGGGGCGTTTTGCCGCGTTGCCGGGAGAGGGCGGTCACGTCGATCTGCCGCTGAGCAGCCCGCGTGAAACCCAGTTGTGGCAGCACATCTACAACGAAATCGGCCATGTCAGCGCCGAAACCGCGTTGAGCGGTGGCGGCTTGCCGCGTGTCTATCGGGCGATCTGCGCGGTGGACGGGCATGAACCAAAACTCGACACGCCGGAGGCGATCACCGCCGCCGGCCTGGCCGGTGACCCGATCGCCCTGGAAGTGCTGGAGCAGTTCTGCTGCTGGCTCGGCCGTGTGGCCGGCAACAACGTGCTGACGACCGGCGGACGCGGCGGGGTGTACATCGTGGGTGGCGTGATTCCGCGCTTCGCCGACTTCTTCCTCGAAAGCGGCTTTGCCCGCAGCTTCGCCGACAAGGGTTGCATGAGCGATTACTTCAAGGGCATTCCGGTGTGGCTGGTGACGGCGCCGTATTCGGGCCTGATGGGCGCGGGTGTGGCGCTGGAACAGGCGGGTTAAAAGTGGTTGCAGGTTGTGGGAGCGGGCAAGTCTGCTCCCACGGCAGTTTTGTGGTGTTTGTAAAATCAGTGCTTAAGGCATAATCCGCCCCAATTCCAATAATCAGGATGCCTTCGAAGTGAGTTCAGTCAACAAGTCGATTTTGTTGGTCGATGACGACCAGGAGATACGCGAGTTGCTGGAGACGTACCTGACCCGCGCGGGTTTTCAGGTGCGTGCCACGGCCGATGGCGCCAGTTTTCGCCAGGCGTTGAACGAGGCGCCGAGCGATCTGGTGATTCTTGATGTGATGCTGCCCGATGAAGACGGCTTCAGTCTGTGCCGCTGGGTGCGCCAGCATCCGCGTCAGGCCCAGGTGCCGATCATCATGCTCACTGCCAGTTCCGACGAAGCCGACCGGGTGATCGGTCTGGAACTGGGCGCCGACGATTACCTCGGTAAACCCTTCAGCCCGCGCGAGCTGCAAGCGCGGATCAAGGCGTTGCTGCGTCGCGCGCAATTCGGTCAGGAGCGCAGTGGCAGCGAAGTGCTGGCCTTCGACGAATGGCGGCTGGATATGGTCAGTCACCGGCTGTTCCACACTGACGGCGAGGAAGTGATTCTGTCCGGCGCCGACTTCGCCCTGTTGAAACTGTTCCTTGACCATCCCCAGGAAATTCTCGACCGCGACACCATCGGCAACGCCACCCGTGGCCGTGACCTGATGCCGCTGGATCGCATTGTCGACATGGCTGTCAGCCGCTTGCGCCAGCGTCTGCGCGACACCGAAAAACCGCCGCGCCTGATCCGCACCGTGCGTGGCAGCGGTTACCAACTGGCAGCCAATGTGGTTGCCGGCAATGGCCACTGAGTTGTTGCGCCAACTCGCGCGCAAGGTGCCGATGCCGCGTTCGCTGCTCGGGCGGATGCTGTTGCTGACCTTGCTCGCGGTATTGTTCGCGCAGACGTTGTCCAGCGTGATCTGGGTGTCGCAACTGCGTGCGACGCAACTTGAAGGCCTGGTCACCAGCGCCCGCAGTCTGGCGCACTCGATGACCGCCAGCGTCAGTTACTTCCGCTCCTTGCCTGTGGCCTATCGACCGCTGGTGCTCGATCAGTTGCGCAGCATGGGCGGCACGCGCTTCGTGGTGACGCTCAACGACAAGCCGTTGGGCATGGACGTGTTGCCGGTCACGCCACGCAAAGCGGCGGTGATGAAAGCCGTGGACGAAGTGCTGCATCAATCCCTCGGCCAGGACACCGATATCTCGGTGACCTTCGTCAGCCCCGAGGATCTGCGGATCTTCAACGCCGGCCTGAAACTCGATGAATTGCCGCGTTCGTGGGCGCATTACGCGCTGACCCTGGAGCCGGTGAACCCACCGGTGCTGGTCACCCAGATCCAGATGGCCCCGGGCGAATGGCTGTACATCGCCTCGCTGCTGCCCGAGCCTTACACCAGTCTTGAAGAACAAGGCCTGCCGTCGCAGCAGGTGTGGTTCATCGTGCTGACCAGCGGCTTCTTGCTGTTGTTCATCGGCCTGCTGGTGCATTGGCAGAGCCGGCCGCTCAAGCGTCTGGCCCGGGCAGCGCGGGATCTGTCGCTGGGGGCTGACGTCGAGCCGGTGGCCGAGGGCGGCGGCAGCGAAGTGGTCGAGGTGGGGCGTGCATTCAACACCATGCGCGAGCGCATCAGCCGTTACCTGACTGAGCGTGCCCAGTTGTTCAGCGCGATTTCCCATGACCTGCGCACGCCGATCACCCGGCTGCGCCTGCGGGTCGAGCTGCTGGAAGACGAGCAGTTGCAAGCCAAGTTCGGTCGCGATCTGGATGAGCTGGAGCTGCTGGTCAAAGGCGCGTTGCAGTGCGTGAAGGACACTGACATCCACGAGAACATCGAGCCGGTGGATCTGAACCACGTACTCGAATGCCTGGTGGAGCCGTACCTGGCACCGAACGGCAACGGCCGCGTGACCCAGCAGGGGCGGGCGCTTGCGGCGTATCCGGGCAAGCCGCTGGCGCTGAAACGCTGCATCGGCAACCTGATCGACAACGCGCTGAAATACGGGCGGAACGCACATCTGCACATCGATGACGATGAGAGTGCGTTTGTCCTGCACGTCGACGACGAGGGACCGGGCGTGCCCGAGCAGCGCCTGGAGCAAGTCTTCGAACCGCACTTCCGTCTGGCCGGACAGCAGCAGGGGTACGGGCTGGGATTGGGGATTGCGCGCAACATTGCCCACAGTCATGGCGGGGAGGTGACGTTGCAGAATTTGCGTGAGGGCGGGTTGCGGGTGACCCTGCAGTTACCGCGCTCGGTGGATTGAACGTCCTTTGTCACGGTTTGGTGACAAAACCCGCCCCCTTCGTTACAAGCCCGCCCCGGCCCGTTGTTTAGACTGCCCGCAGTCATAACAACAAAAAGGGCCACCCATGGATCAGTTCAATCCAGGCTTCAGCAGTTGGCTGAATGCTCCTGCCCACCAGCACTGGCTCGCGGCCGAAGGCCTGCGCCTGCTGGCGTTCGCCAAGGCTTCACGACTTCCAGAAGGGTTCGGCAACCTCGATGAGCGCGGTCATCTGCCCGCCGATGCGCAGGCCGAAACCATGAACACCGCGCGTATGACCCACAGCTTCGCCATGGCCCACATTCAGGGTCTGCCGGGGTTCGCCGAACTGGTCGATCACGGCATCCAGTCCCTGCGCGGGCCGTTGCGTGATGGCCTGCACGGCGGCTGGTTCGCCAGCGCCGAACACCGTGACGGCAACACCGGCAAGAATGCCTATCTGCATGCCTTCGTTGCTCTCGCCGCCAGCTCTGCCGTGGCCGCCCGGCGTCCGGGCGCCCAGGCGCTGCTCGATGACGCCATCGACATCATCGACAGCTATTTCTGGAGCGAAGAAGAGGGCGCCATGCGCGAGTTCTTCAACCGCGACTGGAGCGAAGAGGAAGCCTATCGCGGCGCCAACAGCAACATGCACGCCACCGAAGCCTTCCTCGCGCTGGCCGATGTCACCGACGACCCGCGTTGGCTGGTGCGCGCCCAGCGCATCGTCGAGCGGGTGATCCACGGTCACGCTGCCGCCAACGACTATCTGGTGATCGAGCATTTCGACCGCGACTGGCAGCCGCTGCGCGAATACAACCACGACAATCCCGCGGACGGCTTTCGCCCTTACGGCACCACCCCGGGCCACGGTTTCGAGTGGGCGCGGCTGTTGCTGCACCTCGAAGCGGCGCGCGTGCGGGCCGGCATGCTCACGCCAGGCTGGCTGGTCACTGACGCGCAGAAACTGTTCGAGCACAACTGCCGTCACGGCTGGGACGTCGATGGCCTGCCGGGCATCGTCTACACCCTCGACTGGGACAATCGCGCGGTGGTGCGCCATCGTCTGCACTGGACGCACGCCGAAGCCAGCGCCGCCGCCAGTGCCTTGCTCAAGCGCACCGGCGATGAGCAATACGAGGCCTGGTATCGACTGTTCTGGGAGTTTTGCGAAACGAATTTCATCGACCGCTGCGACGGCAGCTGGCACCACGAACTCGACCCGCAAAACCGCCCGAGTGCCGATATCTGGGCGGGTAAACCGGATCTGTATCACGCCTGGCAAGCGGTGTTGATCCCGCGTCTGCCGCTCGCGCCGAGCATGGCGACGGCGCTGGCGCACTTGTCCCAGAGCGTTCCTGTGTAACCATGCGGTGACATTTGCGCGTCCCTTCGTTACCTGCGAGGGCGCGCGCCCTGTTTAAACTCCTGTGCAGCGCAAGCACCAGACTTGCATGCATAACAACAAGAAAGGTACATCTCAGATGAATGCGATTTCTCGCCTCGCTACTGTCATTTCTGTCGCCTCCCTGTTCCCGCTCGCAATTCTGCCTCTCAGTGTTTCCGCTGCCGAATCCAAAGGTTCGGTCGAAGTCGTGCACTGGTGGACGTCCGGTGGCGAAAAAGCCGCTGTCGATGTGCTCAAGGCGCAAGTTGAAAAAGACGGTTTCACCTGGAAGGACGGCGCCGTTGCCGGTGGTGGCGGTGCGACTGCCATGACCGTGCTGAAAAGCCGTGCCGTCGCCGGCAACCCGCCAGGCGTGGCCCAGATCAAAGGCCCGGACATCCAGGAGTGGGCCTCCACCGGCCTGCTCGACACCGACGTGCTGAAAGACGTTTCCAAGTCGGAAAAGTGGGACAGCCTGCTCGACAAGAAAGTCTCCGATACCGTGAAGTACGAAGGTGATTACGTGGCCGTGCCGGTGAACATCCACCGCGTCAACTGGCTGTGGATCAACCCGGAAGTCTTCAAGAAAGCCGGCATCGAAAAAGCCCCGACCACCCTCGAAGAATTCTATGCCGCCGGTGACAAGCTCAAGGCAGCGGGTTTCATCCCGCTGGCCCACGGCGGTCAGCCTTGGCAGGACAGCACCGTGTTCGAAGCCGTGGTGCTGTCGGTCATGGGTGTGGATGGCTACAAGAAAGCCCTGGTCGACCTGGACAACGCTGCGCTGACCGGTCCGGACATGGTCAAGGCCCTGACTGAACTGAAGAAAGTTGCGACTTACATGGACCAGGACGGCAAAGGCCAGGACTGGAACCTGGAAGCGGCCAAGGTCATCAACGGCAAGGCCGGCATGCAGATCATGGGTGACTGGGCCAAGTCCGAATGGACCGCCGCCAAGAAAGTCGCCGGCAAGGACTACGAGTGCGTAGCGTTCCCGGGCACCGACAAGGCGTTCACCTACAACATCGACTCCCTGGCCGTGTTCAAGCAGAAGGACGCGGGCACCGCAGCCGGTCAGCAGGACATCGCCAAGGTCGTGCTGGGCGAGAACTTCCAGAAAGTCTTCAGCATCAACAAGGGCTCGATCCCGGTGCGTAACGACATGCTGGCCGACATGGGCAAATACGGTTTCGACTCTTGCGCCCAGACCGCCGCCAAGGACTTCCTGGCAGACGCCAAGACCGGCGGCCTGCAGCCGAGCATGGCGCACAACATGGCGACCACGCTGGCGGTGCAGGGTGCGTTCTTTGACGTAGTCACCAACTACATCAACGACCCGAAAGCCGACCCGGCCGATGCCGCGAAGAAACTGGGCACCGCCGTCAAGGCCGCCAAGTAAAGGTCAGCACCGCTCTCCATGTGGGAGCGGGTTCGCCCGCGAAGGCATCGTGTCAGGTGATGCACCTGCTGCCTGACACAGCGCTTTCGTGAGCAGGCCCGCTCCCGCCGGGAGGGGATGCCCCAGCCATTTCTTTTCCCTGTACTGGATCTTCCCATGAGTTCTGTTGCTGTGTTCAGCAAGGCCTCGCCGTTCGATGCGTTGCAACGCTGGCTACCCAAACTGGTGCTGGCGCCGAGCATGTTCATCGTTCTGGTGGGCTTCTATGGCTATATCCTGTGGACGTTCGTCCTGTCGTTCACCACCTCGACCTTCCTGCCAAACTACAAGTGGGCGGGCCTGGCGCAATACGCGCGGCTGTTCGACAACGACCGCTGGTGGGTGGCGAGCAAGAACCTGGCGCTGTTCGGCGGCCTGTTCATCGGCATCACTCTGGTGATCGGTGTGCTGCTGGCGGTGTTCCTCGACCAGCGCATTCGTCGCGAAGGTTTCATCCGCACCATTTACCTGTACCCGATGGCGCTCTCGATGATCGTCACCGGTACGGCCTGGAAATGGCTGCTCAACCCGGGTATGGGCCTGGACAAATTGTTGCGTGACTGGGGCTGGGAAGGCTTCCGTCTCGACTGGCTGATCGACCCGGATCGCGTGGTGTATTGCCTGGTGATCGCAGCGGTCTGGCAGGCTTCGGGTTTCATCATGGCGATGTTTCTCGCCGGCCTGCGCGGCGTCGATCAATCGATCATCCGTGCCGCGCAGATCGATGGCGCGAGCATGCCGACGATCTACTGGAAAGTGGTGCTGCCAAGCCTGCGTCCGGTGTTCTTCAGTGCGGTGATGATCCTGGCGCACATCGCGATCAAGAGCTTCGACCTGGTCGCAGCCATGACGGCTGGCGGCCCGGGTTACTCCTCCGACCTGCCGGCGATGTTCATGTACTCCTTCACGTTCAGTCGCGGCCAGATGGGCATGGGCTCGGCCAGTGCGATTCTGATGCTCGGTGCGATTCTCGCGATCATCGTGCCTTACCTGTACTCCGAGCTGAGGACCAAGCGTCATGACTAGTCTCGCCGACAAACCTTCCATCAGCCTGAGCCGCATTGCGATCTACGCGGTGCTGATTCTCGCCGTCCTGCTGTATCTGGTGCCGCTGGTGGTGATGCTGCTGACCAGCTTCAAGACCCCGGAAGACATCAGCACCGGCAACCTGCTGAGCTGGCCGACCGTGGTCAGCGGCATCGGCTGGGTCAAGGCCTGGGCCACGGTCAACGGTTACTTCTGGAACTCGATCAAGATCACCGTTCCGGCGGTGCTGATCTCCACCGCCATCGGTGCGCTGAACGGCTACGTGTTGTCGATGTGGCGCTTCCGTGGTTCGCAACTGTTCTTCGGCCTGTTGCTGTTCGGCTGCTTCCTGCCGTTCCAGACCGTGCTGCTGCCGGCCTCGTTCACCCTCGGCAAGATGGGCCTGGCGAGCACCACCACCGGCCTTGTGTTCATCCATGTGGTCTACGGCCTGGCGTTCACCACGCTGTTCTTCCGTAACTACTACGTGAGCATTCCCGATGCACTGGTCAAGGCTGCACGCCTGGATGGCGCAGGGTTCTTCACGATCTTCCGGCGGATCATTCTGCCGATGTCGACCCCGATCATCATGGTCTGCCTGATCTGGCAGTTCACCCAGATCTGGAACGACTTCCTGTTCGGCGTGGTGTTCTCCAGCGGTGATTCGCAACCGATTACGGTGGCGCTCAACAACCTGGTCAACACCAGCACCGGCGCCAAGGAATACAACGTTGATATGGCGGCGGCGATGATCGCCGGGCTGCCGACCCTGCTGGTCTATGTGGTGGCAGGCAAGTATTTCGTGCGCGGCCTGACGGCCGGCGCAGTCAAGGGGTAATCATGGCAACGCTCGAACTTCGCAATGTAAACAAGACCTATGGCGCCGGCCTGCCGGATACCCTGAAGAACATCGAACTGTCGATCAAGGACGGTGAGTTCCTGATCCTCGTCGGCCCTTCGGGCTGCGGCAAGTCGACCCTGATGAACTGCATCGCCGGCCTGGAAACCATCACCGGCGGCGCGATCATGATCGGCGACCAGGACGTCAGCGGCATGAGCCCGAAGGATCGCGACATCGCCATGGTGTTCCAGTCCTACGCGCTGTACCCGACCATGAGCGTGCGCGAGAACATCGAGTTCGGTCTGAAGATCCGCAAGATGAGCCAGGCGGCCATCGACGAGGAAGTGGCGCGCGTCGCCAAGCTGCTGCAGATCGAACACCTGCTCAACCGCAAGCCCGGCCAGCTCTCCGGCGGCCAGCAGCAGCGGGTGGCGATGGGCCGTGCCCTGGCGCGGCGGCCGAAGATTTATCTGTTCGACGAACCGCTGTCCAACCTCGACGCCAAGCTGCGCGTCGAGATGCGCACCGAAATGAAACTGATGCATCAGCGCCTGAAGACCACCACGGTCTACGTGACCCACGACCAGATCGAAGCGATGACCCTGGGCGACAAAGTGGCGGTGATGAAGGACGGCATCATTCAGCAGTTCGGCACGCCGAAAGAAATCTACAACGACCCGGCCAACCTGTTCGTGGCGAGCTTCATCGGTTCGCCGCCGATGAACTTCATTCCGCTGCGCCTGCAACGCAAGGACGGCCGTCTGCTGGCGCTGCTCGATAGCGGCCAGGCCCGTTGCGAGTTGCCGATGAGCATGCAGGACGCGGGTCTGGAAGATCGCGAAGTGATCCTCGGCCTGCGCCCGGAACAGATCACTCTGGCGAGCGGCGAGGGCAATGGCCTGCCGAGCATCAAGGCTGAAGTCCAGGTCACCGAGCCGACCGGTCCGGACACCCTGGTCTTCGTCAATCTCAATGACACCAAGGTCTGCTGCCGCCTGGCACCGGACGTGGCACCGCAGGTGGGCGAAACCCTGACCCTGCAATTCGATCCGGCGAAAGTGCTGCTGTTCGATGCCAAGACCGGTGAGCGTCTGGGAACGGCAGGTGCGCCGAAGACCGAAGCGCATTCGGCAAACGTCGCCCAGTTCAAGGGTCGCTGAAAGACAACAGATGGGAGCCATCGGCTCCCATCGGGGGGCACGCGGCGGATGGCCTGTTATCCGTCGCAAGTTATGTAAACCGCGTTGGAAAAAAACAGTTAATAACAATAAAGACGAGGATGTAGGGATGAAAAAGAAACACTTAAATGCCCGGTTGATCTGCCAGGTTTCCGCTGCCGCAGCCCTGGTGCTGGCCGGCAACGCAATGGCCGCCGACGCATTCAGCTCCGATTCCAAATGGATGACGGGCGACTGGGGCGGAGAGCGGACCAAGCTGATCGAGCAAGGTATCGACATCAAGGCCGACTACGTGGGGGAAATGGGCTACAACGCCCACGGTGGCTACAACGACGACAAGACCGGCCGCTACAGCGACCAGTTCGGTCTGGGCGTGGCACTGGATCTGCAAAAACTGTGGGGCTGGGATAACACCCAGGCCAAGATTCAGCTCACCAACCGTAATGGCCAGAACATCTCCAACGACCGTATCGGCGACCCGCGTGCCGGCACTCTGAGCTCCTCGCAAGAGGTTTACGGCCGTGGCCATATGGTGCGTCTGACCCAGTTGTGGATTCAGCACCAGTTCTTCGACAACAAGCTCGACGTCAAGGCCGGTTACTTCGGTGAAGGCGAAGACTTCAACACCTTCCCGTGCGAATTCCAGAACCTGGCGTTCTGCGGCTCCCAAGTGGGTAACTGGGCGACCAACATCTGGTACAACTGGCCCGTCAGCCAGGCCGCGATCCGTGTGAAGTACAACATCAACGACGAGCTCTACGCGCAAATCGGCGCGTACAACCAGAACCCGTCGCAGCTGGAACACGGCAACGGCTTCAAACTCAGCGGCAGCGGCACCGCCGGTACTGTATTGCCGGTCGAGCTGGTGTGGTCGCCGAAGGTCAACAGCCTGCCGGGCGAATACCGTGTGGGTTACTACAAGAGTACGGCCGATGCCAATGACGTCCGTGAAGACGCCAACGGTAACGACGCTGCGACCACCGGTGATGCGTACCGCGTTCACAACAGCAAGCATGGCTACTGGTTCGTTGCGCAACAGCAACTCACCAGCCACAACGGCGATGCATCCCGTGGTCTGAACATCGCCGCCAACGCGACGTTCCACGACAAGGACACCAACTTCATCGACAACTACCAGTCGTTGATGTTTGTGTACAAAGGCCCGTTCGACGCACGTCCCAAGGATGATGTCGGTATCGGTTTCGCCCGTATCCATGTCAACGACGACGTGAAGAAAAACGCCGAGCTGCTCAACGCTTCGAACGGTGTTTCGGACTACGACAACCCGGTGTTCTCGCCTATTCGTGAAACCGAATACAACTACGAGATCAACTACGGTTTCCACGTCACCAACTGGCTGACCGTGCGTCCGAACCTGCAATACATCACTCATCCGGGCGGTGTGGATGAAGTGGATAACGCATTGGTCGCCGGCCTGAAAATTCAGTCGGTGTTCTGACGCGTCTGCGATAAGCTCCTCTCCATGTGCGCATATTTGCGGACAGCCAAGGCTGTCCGCTTTTTTTTGGAAGGGCTGGCGCCGCCCTTGGACGATGAATTCGGAACCGTGGCCCATGCATGAGCATCCGCTGCAACGCTTTTTCAGATCCTTGCGCGAACGACCGGTGTTCGCCTGGGAGCGCTATCAGATGCGCGATGTGCTGGTGATCGATCATCCGCTGTGTCAGGCGGTGTTCAGTCGGCAGGGCGCGCAGTTGCTGCATTTCCAGCCACGCGGGCAAAAACCGTGGTTGTGGTGCGCGGCGAAGTGGCCGCACGTCGGCGCGATCCGTGGTGGCGTGCCGGTCTGCTGGCCGTGGTATGGCCGCCATCCCAGCGAGAATGCGTGGCCGTCCCATGGCTGGGCACGACTGCTCGACTGGAAACTGCTCGACAGCAGCAGTGCCGAGGATGGTGTGCGCCTGCACTGGCAATTGCAGCTGTGCGACTGGCAGGTCGACCTGCACGCGCACTTGGGTGAGCGCATGGAATTGCGCCTGAGCACCGAGCACCAGGACGACATGCCGTGCCAGTTGAGCCAGGCTTTGCACGCTTACTGGCGTATTGGCGACGTCGGTGAGATAGCGCTGTCTGGGCTAGAGGGCGCGCAGGGTTATGACCAGTTGAACCGCCAGGCCTGCCAGCAGGAAGGCGAGTTGCGGGTCGAGGGCGGTTGTCAGCGCGTGTTCCAGCACGACGGCGAATTACAGATCAAGGACCACGCCTGGCAGCGTGCGCTGCGCATTGATACGGGTGAGAGCGCCGACACGGTGGTCTGGCACCCGGGCTCGCGACCGTTGCTGGGTGTGAGCTGGGATGAGGTGACGGAGTTTGTCTGCGTGGAGGCGGCGGCAGGCGGGACGGACAGTCTGCATCTGGCGCCGGGGGAGAAGGCGCATTTGAGTTTGCAGGCATGGGCGGGGGCTTGAGTGTTTCAGTTGCACTGCTGCCGTCACCCTAACCCTCTCCCGGAGGGAGAGGGGACCGATTGGGGGATATTCAAGAGATTCACCGACTTGAACGAATGTCTTTGAATCCATAATCGACCCAATCTTTCAGGTCGATGTATAGCGTCAGCCTCTTCGGTCGGCGCCCTCTCCCTCGGGGAGAGGGCTGGGGTTGGCCTTCAGGTTTTTGAGGCCTTAGTTGAACTCATCACCCACCGGATACCGGCTGGCATTCAAGCTCTCTTTGATCTTGCGCAGATGCGGCTGGAAATCCACCCCTCGGCGCAGCGTCATGCCAGTCGCCAGCACATCCAGCACCGTCAGCTGAATGATCCGCGAGGTCATCGGCATGTAGATGTCGGTGTCTTCCGGCAGCGGAATGTTCAGGCTCAGGGTGCTGGCCTTGGCCAGCGGCGAGTTCTCGGCGGTCAGACCCAGTACCGAGGCGCCGTTTTCCCGGGCGATGCGCGCCACTTCCACCAGTTCGCGGGTGCGGCCGGTGTAGGAAATGATCACGAACAGCTCACCGGTATGCGCCACCGAGGCAATCATCCGCTGCATCAGCACATCGGCATGGGCCGTAACCGCCAGGTTGAAACGGAAGAACTTGTGTTGCGCATCCAGCGCCACCGGGGCCGAAGCGCCGAGGCCGAAGAAGTGGATCTGCCGGGCCTGGATCAACAGGTCGACGGCGCGGCTGATCAGGTTCGGGTCCAGAGCCTGGCAGGCGCTGTCCAGCGAAGCGATGGCGCTGCCGAAAATCTTCTGGGTGTAGGCCTCGGGATTGTCATCGGCCTCAACGGCGCGACTGACATACGCAGCACCGCTGGCCAGGCTCTGGGCCAGTTGCAGCTTGAGTTCGGGGTAGCCGCTGACGCCGAACGAACGGCAGAAGCGGTTGACGGTCGGCTCACTGACCGACGCTGCCTGGGCGAGGGCGGCGATGCTGAAGCGGGTAGCCTGCTGTGGGTTGAGCAGGATCACTTCGGCGACTTTGCGTTCGGCCTTGTTCAGCTCTTCAAGGCGACTCTGGATCTGTTCCAGTAAATTTCGCACGCGGTCCATATGGGGTTCCTAATTCACCGGCGCCGATAAGCGCGCGGCTATGCAAATTGGGCCTTTGATGTGGCCCGTGACGGTGGCCTATCCTACTGATGGCTCCGACCGACCACCACTCGGAATCTGTATTTTGCGAAAATGTTGTGGTTATTACTACATTTTCCCTTGAGTGATGCCTTGAAAAAAGGTATTTGTAGCTTAACTTGATAAAAGAACAAACATCATGCCTTCGATTACGGTAGATCCGTGCAACTTTGCCTTGTTCGGCGCTTTGGGCGATCTGGCCCTGCGCAAGCTGTTTCCTGCCCTTTATCACCTGGATGGCGCCGGTCTGCTGCACGAGGACACGCGTATTATCGCGCTGGCCCGTGAAGCCGGCACCGAGCAGCAGCATCTGGCGTTCATCGCCGCCGAACTGCGCCGTTACGTTGGCAAAGAGCTGGACGAGGCCGTGGCCGAGCGCTTCCTGGCGCGCCTGAGCTACCTGCACGTCGACTTCCTCAAGACTGAAGACTATGCGGCCCTGGCCGACATCGCCGGCAACAGCCAGCGGATGATTGCCTACTTCGCCACCCCGGCGGCGGTCTACGGCGCGATCTGCGAGAACCTGGCGAAAGTCGGCCTCGCGGAAAACACCCGCGTCGTGCTGGAAAAGCCGATCGGCTCCGACCTGGAATCCTCGCGCAAGGTCAACGACGCCGTGGCGCAGTTCTTCCCGGAAAACCGCACCTACCGCATCGACCACTACCTGGGCAAAGAGACCGTCCAGAACCTGATCGCCCTGCGTTTCGCCAACAGCCTGTTCGAAACCCAGTGGAACCAGAACTACATCTCCCACGTGGAAATCACCGTGGCCGAGAAGGTCGGCATCGAAGGCCGCTGGGGCTATTTCGACAAGGCCGGCCAGTTGCGCGACATGATCCAGAACCACTTGCTGCAACTGCTCTGCCTGATCGCCATGGACCCGCCGGCCGACCTGTCCGCCGACAGCATCCGTGACGAGAAAGTCAAAGTGCTCAAGGCCCTGGCGCCGATCAGCCCGGAAGGCCTGACCACGCAGGTGGTGCGCGGCCAGTACATCGCCGGTCACAGCGAAGGCAAATCCGTACCGGGTTACCTCGAAGAACCGAATTCCAACACCCAGAGCGACACCGAAACCTTCGTTGCCCTGCGTGCCGACATCCGCAACTGGCGCTGGGCCGGCGTGCCGTTTTACCTGCGTACCGGCAAGCGCATGCCGCAGAAGCTGTCGCAGATCGTCATCCACTTCAAGGAACCGTCGCACTACATCTTCGCCCCCGAGCAGCGCTTGCAGATCAGCAACAAACTGATCATCCGCCTGCAACCGGACGAAGGCATTTCCTTGCGGGTGATGACCAAGGAGCAGGGCCTGGACAAGGGCATGCAACTGCGCAGCGGGCCGCTGCAACTGAATTTCTCCGACACCTGGCGCAGCGCGCGGATCCCCGATGCCTACGAGCGGTTGTTGCTGGAAGTAATGAACGGCAATCAGAACCTGTTTGTCCGTAAAGATGAAATCGAAGCCGCGTGGAAATGGTGTGACCAGTTGATCGCCGGGTGGAAAAAATCCGGTGACGCGCCCAAGCCGTATGCGGCCGGGTCGTGGGGGCCAATGAGCTCCATCGCCTTGATCACGCGGGACGGGAGGTCGTGGTATGGCGATATCTGATGTGAAACTGCCGGCGGGCGTGAGCGCCCACCCCTTCAAGAGCCCGGTGCTGCTGGCCGAAGGCCTGGCGCTGAATGTCGTCAAGCAGCTGAGCGAGGCCATCGCGGCACGCGGCAACGCGGTGCTGGTGGTGTCCGGCGGGCGCAGCCCGGTGGCGTTCTTCCAGCACCTGGCCAAGCAGGAGCTGGACTGGTCGAAGGTCGTCGTGACCCTCGCCGACGAGCGTTGGGTGCCGGTGGAACACGCTGACAGCAACGCCGGGTTGCTCAAGCAGTATCTGCTCAAGGGACCGGCAGCCAAGGCGCAATTCCTCAGCCTCTACAGCGCTGCGGCGAACGTCGAGCAGGCTGCTGAACAGGCTGATCGTTTGCTCGGCGAACTGCCGGCGATCGATGTGCTGGTGCTGGGCATGGGCGATGACGGTCACACCGCGTCGCTGTTCCCCGACAGCCCGAACCTCGCCGAAGCCCTGGCCGATGGCAGCCGTCGCTGCTGGCCGATGCTTGCGCCCAGCGTGCCGCGTCAGCGCCTGACCATGAGCCGCGCGCTGCTGGCCTCGGCCCGACACAAGATTCTGTCGATTTCCGGTCAGTCGAAACTGACCACCCTGAACGCCGCCGTGGCCGGTGACGATGTCGCCGCCATGCCGATTCGCGCGTTTCTGCAACCCACGTTAGAGATCTACTGGTGCCCATGAGCCAAGGAACAGCCGCTATGACAAACCCATCCCCGACCGTTTCCATGGCGGATAAAGTTGCCCTGATCGACAGTCTCTGCGCCAAGGCGCGGATCCTGCCGGTGATCACCATTGCCCGTGAACAGGACGTGCTGCCGCTGGCCGACGCCCTGGCCGCCGGTGGCCTGACCGCGCTGGAAGTGACCCTGCGCTCGCAGTTCGGCCTCAAGGCGATCCAGATCCTGCGCGAGCAGCGTCCGGAGCTGATGACCGGTGCCGGCACCGTGCTCGACCGCAATATGCTGGCCGCCGCCGAAGCGGCCGGTTCGCAATTCATCGTCACCCCGGGTATTACCCGTGACCTGCTGGAAGCCAGCGTCGACAGCCCGATTCCGCTGTTGCCGGGCATCAGCAACGCCTCCGGGATCATGGAAGGCTATGGCCTGGGCTATCGCCGCTTCAAGCTGTTCCCGGCTGAAGTCAGCGGCGGCGTGGCAGCGATCAAGGCCCTCGGCGGCCCGTTCGGCGAAGTGAAATTCTGCCCGACCGGCGGCGTCGGTCCGGCCAACATCAAGAGCTACATGGCGCTGAAAAACGTCATGTGCGTGGGCGGTAGCTGGATGCTTGATCCTGAGTGGATCAAGAACGGCGACTGGGCGCGCATTCAGGAATGCACGGCCGAAGCCCTGGCCCTGCTGGACTGATGTTTCCGGCTTAACCCTACACCTCGTTGTGTGTTCTACGGCTTTACGGTGCGCTTGGTCGGTGCACCGTTTTTTTTTGCCCGGAAAAAAGCGTCGGGCAACAGCCGCGTCGTCAATTCGAGATACATAGTTACCGCACGGAGGGTTTCTTACGGCGCTAACCTGCGTTCATCTTATGGAAGAGAGAACGCGTCATGGATAACCAGTCTTCAACCTCAGCTGTCTATCAACTGGCCCCCGAGCAGATTGCCGGGCCGTACTTTCGCAACCCGAAACTGCTGCGCCGCAACATCAGCGAAGGCGCCGAAGGCCTGCCGTTGCTGCTGCGCCTGACCATCGTCGACGCCATGACCGGAGAGCCGGTCAGCGGGGCGCTGGTGGATATCTGGCATTGCAACGCGCGGGGCGCCTATTCCGGCTGGAGCCGGATCAATCCGGATCTGGAAGTCGACGACGGCGATATCGGCTCGATCCCGCGAACCGACGATCACACCTACCTGCGCGGCGGGCAGTTCAGCGATCACAAGGGCAGGGTGCGTTTCACCACGATTTATCCAGGGTTCTATGCCGGACGTGCCTTGCACATCCATGTGGCGGTGCGGATTGTCGCCGGCAACGAGTATCTGGAGGAGCGCAATGTGGCCTGGGTCGGCCAGCTGTATTTCCCCGAAGTCATTTCGCGCTCGGTGCTCAACGCCAAGGCCTACCGCGGGCGCGCCTCGACACCGCTGAACAATGCCGAGGACAGCTTTTACACCGAGATGGGCGGTGAGGACTCGACCCTGACGGTCTGGCCGATCGGTCGCGACTCCCACGAGGACGGCTACTTCGGTCACCTCACGATCGGCATCGACACCTTTGCGGTGTCGTCGCAGATCAAGCCCGAGGATTTCGACAAGTACACCGTTTAACGCAGCTCGTTCAGCGCGCGCACCAGGCACTGCATGTCGTCCGCCATGGTGGTCAGCCCCGGGGTGATGCGGATGCACGGCCCGCACGCCGCGCCGGTGCGCACCACGGTGAACAGGTTGTAGTCGCTGAGCAGACGCTCGACCATCAGTTGTTGATCGTCGTGCCGGGTAAAGCGCATCGAGGTGATGCCGCAATACAGGCGTGGGTCGTCCGGCGTCATCACTTCGATGCCCGGCAGGTTGCGCACCGCCTTGACCCACAGGTTGCGCAGGTAATTGAGCCGTGCGCCCTTGGCCGACGCGCCACCGAGCGCGCGGTGCTCCTCGAACACCAGCGGCAGGGTCATCAGCGCCGGGATGTTGGGTGTGCTGTAGGGCGTGCGTGAGCGGATATCGTTGACCGGGTAATGCATCTCGCCCATGTCCGGGTCGATGTCGGCCAGGCGTTGCGGGGCGATGTACAGGAAACCGAGGGTCAGCGGCGAGCCGATCCACTTGTGCAGGTTATAGCCGGCGAAGGCGATGCCCAGCGCTTCCAGATCGAATTCGATCTGCCCCAGCGCATGGGCGCCGTCGAGGATGACATCGATCCCGTGGGCCTTGGCCTGCGTGGTGATGGCTTGCACCGGCATCACCAGACCGGTGCGGTGGGTGACGTGGGTCAGGGCCATCAGCTTGAGCTTTGGATGGCGGATGAACGCTTCGCGATAGGTTGCCACCAGGCTGTCGAAGGTGGCCGGGTGCGCGTGGTCGATCTCGATCACTTCCACGCCGCGATGCCGCGCCAGCCAGCGCATGGCGCCCTTGACCGTGTCGTACTCCAGGTCACTGATGAGGACCTGATCGCCGGGCTGCAAGCGGTTGTAGTTGCGGATCAGCGATTGCAGGCCGGCGCTGGCGTTGGCAGTGAAGGCGACACTTTGTGCGCGTACGCCGATCAACTCGGCCAGTTGTGCGCGGATGTCGAGATTGTCGCTCTGCTCGAAGCGCTGGCGCACGTACACCGAGTTGCTGTTGTTGATCAGCTCGATGTTGCGCTGGTACTCGTCGACCACGGTGCGCGACATGCGCCCGAAGTAGCCGTTCTCCAGGTTCACGGGGCCGGGGTGCGAATCGTAGCGGTCGGCGAATGTCCGCCAGAAGACTTCATCATGGGCGCGCAAGGTGTTGTCGGGCATGGTCGACTCGGATCAGAAAGGGCGCCGTCAGTGGCGGGGGGCAGGTTTGCCGTGTTTGGCGCGCAGCGGTTCGAGCAGATCCGACAGGCCGTTGTGATCGATTTCGTGCATCAGTGCCAGCAACCCGCCCAGTTCGCCGTGGGGAAAACCTTCGCGGGCGAACCAGTTCAGGTAAGGGCCGGGCAGGTCGGCAATGATCCGCCCCTTGTATTTGCCGAAGGGCATTTCGCGGGTGATCAGCAGTTCGAGCTTTTCAGGATTCATCGCAGGGATCGTCAGGATTCAAACACTGCGAAAAATACAGGCATTCTGCATGCAGGCCAAATGACAGATCATGCAAATAACCGGGATACAGTTTTTGCGTTTAAATATAACTTGTTGAAAATTAACGATTATTTATCAAATCTGAAGCTGGCACGTCTGCTGCAATATCCCTTGCATCTTCCACCGATCGCAAGGAATTGAAAAATGACCGACATGAATAAAGAAGCCATTTCTGTACTCAATGACCTGATTGAAACCAGCAAGGACGGTCAGGAAGGGTTCAAGACTTGCGCTGAAGACATCAAGCACCCTGAACTCAAGGCGTTGTTCACCAAACGCTCCGCCGATTGCGCGACCGCCGCTGCCGAACTGCAAGCGACCGTGCGTTCGATGGGTGGCGATCCGGAAACCTCTACCAGCGTCAGCGGTGACCTTCACCGTCGCTGGGTCGACGTCAAAGCCATGTTCACCGGCAAGGACGAAGAGGCGGTGCTGAACGAAGCCGAGCGGGGTGAAGACCATGCGCTGAAGGCTTATCGGGAAGCCATTGAGAAGATCAACAAGCACAACCTCGTCGGAATTCGTGATCTGGTCGAGCGCCAGTATCACGGCGTGCAACGCAATCACGACCAGGTCAAAGCCCTGCGTAACCAGGCTCGCGCACGTTCGTAAGCGTTCACTGAGCATAAAAAAACGCCAGAGATGTCTGGCGTTTTTTTATGTCTCCAATCCAACCCTTTCCCCTCGCCTCCTTGGGGCAGAGGGTTGGGGTGAGGAGGCATCAGCCAATCTTGATCGCCGGCAGCGTCGGCAACGTCACGGTCTGCTGCTTGCGCGGTGCAAGGATTTCCGCCTCGCCATCCACCACCAGCTCATCACGCTGGTTGAACACGCGGGTGGCGATGCGCACGCGGAATTTCGGCAGTTTCTCGAGGATTTCCAGACGCACCGTCAGGGTGTCGCCGATCTTCACCGGCTTCTGGAAGCTCATCTGCTGGCCGAGGTAGATGGTGCCCGGGCCAGGCAACTCGCAGGCAACCGCCGCGCTGATCAGCGCACCGCTGAACATGCCGTGGGCAATGCGCTCCTTGAACATGCTGGCGGCGGCGAACTCGGCATCCAGGTGTACCGGGTTGTGGTCGCCGGACATCGCTGCGAACAGCTGAATGTCACGCTCTTCGACGGTCTTGCTGTAGCTGGCGGTCTGGCCGACTTCGAGGGCTTCGTAAGGGATGTTGGTAACCTGGGTCATCGGTTTCGATTCCTGTGACGGATTAAATGAATCCATAAAAAATTATTCGCTGCGATGCGGACGACGATGGCTCAGGGCCTGGTCGATCCAGGCGAGCACATCGGCGATCACTTCGTCGCGATTGGTCTCGTTGAACAATTCGTGCCGCGCCTGCGGGTAGATCTTCAATTGCAGGTTCTGGCTGCCGGCCGCGCGCAATGCATCGGCCAGATCAGTCAGACGCTTGCCTTCGCTCACCGGATCACATTCGCCGCCGATCACCAGCAGCGGCAGGCCCGGGTCGATCTGGGCGAGATTGGACGCTTTGCTGATTTGCTGCAAGCCGCCGAGCAGGTCGATCCATAGCTGGTTGGTGCAGCGAAAGCCGCACAGCGGATCGGCGGCGTACTTGTCGACTTCGACCGGGTCGCGGCTGAGCCAGTCGAACGGCGTGCGCGCCGGTTTGAACGCCTTGTTGAACGAGCCGAACGACAGCCACTCGATCAACGCGCTGCGTCCTTTGCCGCCCTGGCGCAGTTTTTCCACGCGGGCGATCTGCCGCGCCGCGCGGTACAGGGCAATCGGCTGGAAATTCGAACCACTGAGAATCGCGCCATGGAGGCTGGCGCTGTGGTGCAGCAGGTAGCCCTGGGCCAGATAGCTGCCCATGCTGTGGCCGAGCAACAGGATCGGCACGTCGCGATGGCGCTGGCCGATGAACTGGTTGAGGCTCGCCAGATCGCCGACCACCTTGCACCAGCCGTCATCATCGGCGAAATGCCCCAGCGTGCCGTGGTCGGCCGTCTTGCCATGTCCGCGCAGGTCCGGGGCGTACACACCGTAGCCGGCATCACAGAAGGCCTGCGCCAGTCGCGCATAACGGGCGCTGTGTTCAGCCATGCCGTGGGCCAGCAGGATCACCGCTTTCAACGGCGTGCCCGGCAGCCACTGGTTGACGAACAGGCGGCTGCGGTCACTTGCGTCCAGCCAGAAGGTGTCGTGGATCATGGCGCTTCCTTTTGCTGCATGGGCTCTGAGACGTTGCATTGTATAGCGCGTCCGATCAGCCCACGCCACGGCAGGAAGATTCACACGATCAATGAGGACGCTGGCCATATTTGCCTGTTTGACCATAGCTGCTAGTGTCCGTGAAGCTCCGCTTTTCGCATGCCGTTTCTGACGGATCAGGGATAAATGACAGAAAAGCGGCCCCGGATCGGCTCAGGTAAAGAGGACAAGAACAATGCAACCTGATTTCTGGAATGACAAACGCCCGGCGGGCGTACCCCTGGACATCGATGCGGGTGAATTCAAATCGGTGATCGAGGTGTTCGAGCGTTCCTGCAAGAAATTCGCCGATCGTCCGGCGTTCAGCAACATGGGCGTGACCCTGACCTACGCCGAACTGGAGCGTTACAGCGCCGCCTTCGCCGGTTACCTGCAAGCGCACACCGATCTGGTGCCGGGGGATCGCATCGCGGTGCAGATGCCCAACGTCCTGCATTATCCGATTGCCGTGTTCGGCGCCTTGCGCGCGGGGCTGATCGTGGTCAACACCAACCCGTTGTACACCGCGCGGGAAATGCGTCACCAGTTCAAGGATTCCGGTGCCCGGGCGCTGGTGTATCTGAACCTGTTCGGGCAGAAGGTCCAGGAAGTGCTGGCGGACACCGACCTGCAATACCTGATCGAAGCGAAGATGGGCGACCTGATGCCCACCGCCAAGGGCTGGCTGGTCAATACCATGGTCAGCAAAGTGAAGAAGATGGTGCCGGACTATTCGTTGCCCCAGGCGATCTCTTTCAAGAGCGCGCTGCGTCTTGGCCGAGGGCTGGGCATCAAGCCGTTGAACGCCGGTCTGAACGACATCGCCGTGCTGCAATACACCGGCGGCACCACGGGCCTGGCCAAGGGCGCGATGCTGACCCACGGCAACCTGGTGGCGAACATGCAACAGGTGCGCGCCTGTCTGGCGCAGTTGGGCGCTGACGGCCAGCCATTGTTGCGCGAAGGGCAGGAGGTGATGATCGCGCCGCTGCCGCTGTATCACATCTATGCCTTCACCGCGAATTGCATGTGCATGATGGTGTCCGGCAACCACAACGTACTGATCACCAATCCACGGGACATCGGCGGCTTCATCAAGGAGCTGAAAAACTGGCGCTTCTCGGCGTTGCTGGGGCTCAACACCCTGTTTGTCGCGCTGATGGATCACCCGGATTTCAAGACCCTGGATTTCTCCAGCCTCAAACTCACCAACTCCGGCGGCACCGCTTTGGTCAAGGCCACGGCTGAGCGCTGGGAGCAGCTCACCGGCTGCCGCATCACCGAAGGCTACGGCCTGACCGAAACATCGCCGGTCGCCTGCACCAACCCGTATGGCGACAAGTCACGCCTGGGCACGGTCGGTTTGCCGATGCCGGGCACCACGCTGAAAATCATCAGCGACGATGGCGTCGAGCAACCTCTTGGGGAGCGCGGCGAACTGTGCATCAAGGGGCCGCAGATCATGAAGGGCTACTGGCAGAAGCCGGAAGCCACCGCCGAAGTGCTGGATGCCGAGGGCTGGTTCAAGTCCGGTGACATTGCGGTGATCGATCCCGACGGTTTCGTGCGCATCGTCGATCGCAAGAAGGACATGATCATCGTCTCCGGTTTCAACGTGTACCCGAACGAGATCGAAGACGTGGTGATGGCTCACCCGAAAGTCGCCAACTGTGCAGTGATCGGCGTGCCGGACGAACGTTCGGGAGAGGCGGTGAAACTGTTTGTGGTGGCGCGGGAGACCGGGGTCAGCCTGGAAGAGCTGAAGGCCTACTGCAAAGAGAACTTCACGGCGTACAAAGTGCCGAAGCACATCGTCTTGCGTGAGTCATTGCCGATGACACCTGTCGGGAAAATCCTGCGGCGGGAATTGCGCGATATCGCTTGATCGATGGATGGCCGCGTGCAGCGCGGATCGCGGGCAAGCCATGTTGCCACAGGGTGATCGATGATCCTGTGGCAGCGGGCTTGCCCGCGATGCTTTTGGGCGCAAATGTCCCTGAATTCCGGGGCTTTTCAGAGGGTATAGGTTTTTTGCTCTAAAA
Source organism: Pseudomonas sp. B2M1-30 (assembly GCF_025447575.1). Classification (NCBI taxonomy): domain Bacteria; kingdom Pseudomonadati; phylum Pseudomonadota; class Gammaproteobacteria; order Pseudomonadales; family Pseudomonadaceae; genus Pseudomonas; species Pseudomonas sp. B2M1-30. The sequence continues at coordinate 447,441 of NZ_JAOEJT010000004.1, forward strand.
TGACTTTTAGTAAGTCTTGAGTCATTTAAATGACTGGGCGGGCCATTTTTGGCTCTAGTCGACCCTTGGCAAAGCTGCTACTCTCGGCGCGCTTTGTGACTTCTCGGCCTTGTAGAAAGCCAGATTCACCAATGACCAAACACCAATAATAATCGCATCAAATGCGGTGCTGAATTCGCGTTGCTGAGGAGTGGGCTTCCATGATCGAAGACTTTTGGAAGGATAAGTACCCCGCTGGAATTGCTGCCGACATCAATCCAGACGAGTACCCGAATATTCAGGCAGTGTTGAAGCAATCCTGCCAACGCTTCGCCGACAAACCGGCGTTCAGCAACCTGGGCAAGACGATCACCTACGGTGAACTGTACGAATTGTCCGGTGCCTTTGCCGCGTATCTGCAACAGCATACCGATTTGCAGCCCGGTGATCGAATCGCCGTGCAACTGCCCAACGTGTTGCAGTACCCGGTCGCCGTGTTCGGTGCCATCCGCGCCGGGCTGATCGTGGTCAACACCAACCCGCTGTACACCGCGCGGGAAATGGAACACCAATTCAACGACTCCGGCGCCAAGGCCCTGGTATGCCTGGCGAACATGGCGCACCTGGCCGAGGCTGTGGTGCCCAAAACCGGCGTCAAGCACGTCATCGTCACCGAAGTCGCCGACCTGTTGCCGCCGCTCAAGCGCCTGCTGATCAACAGCGTCATCAAGTACGTGAAGAAGATGGTGCCGGCCTATCACCTGCCCAAGGCCGTCAAGTTCAACGACGTGCTGAGCAAGGGCCAGGGCCAGCCCGTGACCGAAGCCAACCCGAACAGCGGCGACGTCGCGGTGCTGCAATACACCGGCGGCACCACCGGCGTGGCCAAGGGCGCGATGCTGACCCACCGCAACCTGGTGGCGAACATGCTGCAGTGCAAGGCGCTGATGGGTTCCAACCTCAATGAGGGTTGCGAGATCCTGATCACGCCGCTGCCGCTGTACCACATCTATGCGTTCACCTTTCATTGCATGGCGATGATGCTGATCGGCAACCACAACATCCTGATCAGCAACCCGCGCGACCTGCCGGCGATGGTCAAGGAACTGTCGAAGTGGAAGTTCAGCGGCTTCGTCGGCCTCAACACCCTGTTCGTGGCCCTGTGCAACAACGAAGGTTTCCGCAAGCTGGATTTCTCGGCGCTGAAAGTCACCCTCTCCGGCGGCATGGCCCTGCAACTGGCGGCGGCGGAGCGCTGGAAAGCAGTCACCGGTTGCGCCATCTGCGAAGGCTACGGCATGACCGAGACCAGTCCGGTCGCCACGGTCAACCCGATCCAGAACATCCAGATCGGCACCATCGGCATTCCGGTGCCGTCGACCCTGTGCAAAGTCGTCGACGATGCCGGTGTCGAGCAGCCGCTGGGCGAAATCGGCGAGCTGTGCGTCAAGGGTCCGCAGGTAATGAAGGGCTACTGGCAGCGTCAGGAAGCCACCGATGAAATGCTCGACAGCGAAGGCTGGCTGAAGACCGGTGATATCGCGCTGATCCAGCCGGACGGCTACATGCGCATCGTCGATCGCAAGAAAGACATGATTCTGGTCTCCGGTTTCAACGTGTACCCGAACGAACTGGAAGACGTGCTGGCGACCCTGCCGGGCGTGTTGCAGTGCGCGGCCATCGGTGTGCCGGACGAGAAGTCGGGCGAGGCGATCAAGATTTTCATCGTCGCCAAGCCGGGCGTCACGCTGACCAAGGAACAGGTGATGGAGCACATGCGCGCCAACGTCACCGGCTACAAGGTGCCGCGTTCGGTGGAGTTCCGCGATGCGCTGCCGACCACCAACGTCGGCAAGATCCTGCGTCGCGAATTGCGCGACGAAGAGCTGAAGAAGATCAAGGCGAAGGCCAGCGCCGCGTAAACCACGGCCCGGTAAAACAACAAGCCCCGCAGATGCGGGGCTTGTTGTTACTGAGCGGTTCGGCGTGGGTTCGGGGTGTGAGAGCAAACTTGGCCCTCACCCCAGCCCTCTCCCGAGGGAGAGGGAGCTGATCGCATGTATTTCAGATTCAACGTTCGACTCGATCTATCAGATCTCCCCGGTCAGTCCCTTCTCCCTCCGGGTGAGGGGGGCAACCCGGTGCTTACTGACGGAACTGCGCGAAGTTCACCTGGGTGCCCGCCGGACGCATGTCCTGCAGGAACGAGTCCTTGTCGGCACTCAGTTCCAGGCTCAGAGCCGCCTTGCGCTTGCCTTCGTTGCGGATCACCAGACCTTCAAGCTTCTCGCGCAGGAACGCGGTCGGCACTTTGACGTGCAGCAGTTGGTCGGTGGCCGGGGTGTGCATCAGCAGGTGAATCCACTCGTACTGACCGATCGCCAGACGCGTGACCGGCAGGTCGAACCACCAGATATTGCGGTTGCGGTTCAGTTCGGCGAAGTGGCAGTTGTTGACGCCGAGCACGGCACCGCCCAGTTCCTGGTTGCGACGGGCAATGGCCTGCTTTTTATCGAGTTTCATAACATTCCTGCGGGATCGGTTCTCTGGCGCGTTGCGCCCATAGGTGCGCATTCTCGTGGGAAAGCCTGCAAACATAAAGCGCAACCTGTTGCCGGCGACGAAATGAGCCCGTGAAAATAAATGAAACTTGGCGCAAACCGGGCCAGTCAATCCTTGTGTACTGACTTTCCCCGTCAATGTTCCAAGGAGAAACACCATGGGTAGCACGAGCGATAAAGTGAAAGGCATGGCCAACGAAGCGGTCGGCAACATCAAGCAAGGCGTCGGCAAAGCCACCGACAACAGCAAACTGCAGGCCGAAGGCAAGATCCAGGAAAAGAAAGGCGAAGCCCAGCAAGCGGTCGGCAAAGCCAAGGACGCGGTTAAAAAGGGTGTCGACAAGGCTTGATCCAGCCGTGAACGAAACCCCCGGGCGGCCATCCAAGGATGGCCGTTTTTGTATCTCGCTCACATGCCGTCACGGATCACGGTGTTTCAAAGTCGCCAAGTAAGCTACTTTGATCAGAGACAAACGGCCCCTGAGTCGCCACGACTTCAACCTGCTTTGCGGCGAAAGGAGACGCGAATGATTTTCCCGGACATGAAAGGTCTGCCCCTGCATCGGGTGATGATGCGCACGGTCACTGAATTCATGGACGACGAGATGTCGACCTATGCCTCGGCACTGGCCTACCAGATGCTGTTCTCGCTGTTCCCGTTCATTCTGTTCCTGATTGCCCTGATCGGTTTCCTGCACCTGCCGGACTTCTTCTCCTGGCTGCGCCTGCAATCGGAGCTGGTGTTGCCGCCCCAGGCGCTGGAGCAGGTCAACCCGGTGATCGATCAGTTGCAGCAGTCCAAGGGGGGCCTGCTGTCGGTGGGTATCGTCATCGCCCTGTACACCGCGTCCGCCGGCGTGCGCCTGATGATGAGCGCGATGAACGCCGCCTACGACGTGGTCGAGGGCCGGCCGATCTGGAAGCGTTTCCCGCTGTCGATCATCTACACCGTCGGTATCGCCGGCATGTTGCTGGTGGCCGCCGCGCTGATGGTGCTCGGGCCGCAGGTGATGGGCTGGATCGCTGCGCAGGTCGGTCTGGAAGATTTCATCGTGACGGTATGGACCATCGCCCGCTGGCCGGTGATCGTGATTCTGATGATGGTCGCCGTGGCGTTGATCTACTACGTGATGCCGGACGTCAAACAGGAGTTCCGTTTCATCACGCCGGGGTCGGTGCTGGCGGTGGTGGTGTGGATCGTCGCGTCCCTGGGGTTTGCGTTCTACGTCAAAACGTTCGCCAACTACAACGCCATGTATGGCAGCATCGGTGCGATCATCGTGTTGTTGCTGTATTTCTATATTTCCGCCGCCGTGCTGTTGCTCGGTGCGGAGATGAATGCGGTGATCGAACACATGTCCAGCGAGGGCAAGGACCCGGGCGAGAAAGTCCCTGGCGAACTCGATGAGCATCCCAAACAACATGTTTCCGGCCTTGGGCGCGATCACTCGCTCAATCCGAACACTGACGAAGCCTGACCAATGATCCGTGAAATCCTGAAAATGGGTGACGAGCGCCTGTTGCGCATCGCGCCACCGGTGCCGGCCGGGATGTTCGACAGCCCTGAACTGTGGCAACTGATCGACGACATGTTCCAGACCATGGAAAGCGTCGGCGGCGTTGGCCTGGCTGCGCCGCAGATCGGTGTCGACCTGCAACTGGTGATCTTCGGCTTCGAACACAGCGAGCGTTACCCGGACGCCGAAGCGGTGCCGCAGACGATCCTGATCAATCCGCTGATTACCCCGCTCAGCCCGTTGATGGAAGAGGGCTTCGAAGGCTGTCTGTCAGTGCCCGGCCTGCGCGGCGCAGTGGATCGCTATCAGCAGATTCGCTACGAAGGTTTCGACCCCAAGGGCGAGCCGGTCGTGCGCGTGGCGTCAGGGTTCCATGCGCGGGTGGTGCAGCATGAGTGCGATCACCTGATCGGCCGTCTCTATCCGTCGCGCATCACCGATTTCAGCAAGTTCGGCTTTACTGAAGTGATGTTCCCGGATCTGGACCCGAACGCGGACGACTGATATTCCCGACATCGCCGCTCCCGGTCAGGTCGGGCGCGACTCCAGTCCCATCGCAATCATCGGCTTGCTCCGCGCGTAACGGCTCAATCGCTCGGCCATGGCGTAGGGCAGGGTGGTGTCGAAGCTGAACCCGCGCCGCTCGTAAAACCCCCGCAGATCCGGGTGGCAGAACAGCCACACCGGTGCTTCCACTCCCTTTACCGCTTCGGCGATCAACTGCGCAGCAATGCCCTGCTCGCGACAGGCCGGGTCGACGAGCAGCCCGGTCAGCCAGAACCCGCCCGCCACCGGCCGCAGACACAGCGCGGCAACGATCTCCTCACGGCGCGCCACCCACAATTGTGCATCGCGCACCGCTTTCATCGACGATTGATGGGCGCGGTAGAACTTGTTCATCAAGGGCCAGGACAGCTCGTCGAGCTGGCTGTAGCGAAGGTTGGTCATGGCGTCGGACTATCGTTGCAAAAGGCGCTGATTATAAGAGAACCCAAGGGTTTGCTTCCTGCGTAAAAATAATCTGCAAGATTGCCCGAGGGTGTTGCACAGAACGGATAGGTCCCCGTTCCGAGCCGCGCCATGTCCCATTACTTCGACGACCGTCATCGTCAACAGATCGAAACCCTGCGCCAACGCTTCACCGCCCGCACCGAATGGCCCACCTGGCTGTTGCTGATCGGCGTCTACGCCGGTTGGTTCGCGGTGGTGCTGGGCAGCGAGTGGCTCGGTCGCGGCTGGAGCACGCTGCTGATGATTCCGTTGCTGGTGCTGTGGCTGTCGGTGCAGCACGAATTGCTTCACGGGCACCCGACGCGCTGGACGACCGTCAACAAGATCCTCGGCTACGCGCCGTTGGCGGTGTGGTATCCCTACACCCTCTATCGCGACAGCCATTTGCAGCACCACCGCGACGAGCACCTGACCATCCCCGGTGTCGACCCCGAAAGTCGCTACCTCAGCGCCGCACGCTGGCAGGGCAGTTCGCTGTTCGAGCGCAGCCTGCACTGGTTGAACAAAACCGTATTCGGCCGCTTCCTGCTCGGTGCGCCGCTGGCGTTGTTGGCGCTGGCCGCCGAAGAGCTGCAACGCCTGAAAAACGGCGAGCGCCAGGCCTGGCTGATGTGGTTGAGCCACGGCGCGCTGACCCTGCTGATGCTGGGGTTCATCGCCCGCTTCAGCATACTGCCGGTGTGGCATTACCTGCTGCTGATCAGCGTGCCGGCGCTGTCGATCGCGATGATCCGCTCCTACTATGAACACCGACCCCACGCGCAACCGGAGCAACGCACCGTACTTAACGAGGCTGGCTGGCCGTGGCGCTGGTTGTTCCTCAACCTGAATTTTCATCTGGTGCATCACGACTTGCCCGCCCTGGCGTGGTACGACTTGCCCCAGGCCTACTTCGCCCGACGCGAGCAATGGCAGGCACGCAGCGGGGGATTTGTGGTGCAGGGCTACGGGCAATTGTGGCGGCGCAATGGATTCAGGCCGATCGACAGCCCACGGCATCCGTTCCACTGATCGTTGGAACGTCGCGAAGACCCTGATGTGGGGACCTGTTTATAAGGAACAACACGCATGACCCAACACCACGCCGAACTCCTGATGTACGTCGCCCCCGAGCCGATCCGCGCCGCCAACGAGCGCTGGCTGGCACGGATCCTCGAGTTGCTGGGCCACACTCGGCTGAGCGCCGAGGGTCTGTCGCTGCCTGAACTCTGGCGTTCGCCCGACCTGCTGCTGACCCAGACCTGCGGCTACCCGCTGATGACGGCGCTGCGCGAGCAGGTACGGATCGTCGGGCGTCCGCGCTACGAGTTGGCCGACGCCAGCGCCGGCAATCATTGCAGCCTGATCCTCGCGCGCACCGGTGACCCGCGCCAAACCCTGGCGGACTTTCGCGGCAGTCGCGGGGTAATCAACAGCGACGATTCGAACAGCGGCATGAACCTGCTGCGTCAACGTCTGGCGCCGCTGCATCAGGACGGACAGTTCTTCGCCTCGGTCGCGCTCAGTGGCGGTCACCGCGAGAGCCTGCGCTGGCTGCGTGAGGATCGCGCCGATCTGGCCGCCATCGACAGCGTGACCTACGCCTATCTGGCGCAGTATGCTCCCTCGGAGGTCAGCGGACTGCGGGTCATCACGCGCACGGCGTTCAGCCCGACGCTGCCTTTCATCACGCTTGCCGACGCAACGGATGCACAAGTCGAACAACTGCGTAGCGCGATGAACCAGGCACTGCGAGAGTTGCCGCAAGTGAGGCAAACCCTCGGTCTTGTCGACGTGCTGCCGGCCAACGAAAGCGATTACCGGATCGTTCTGGACTATCAGCGCGAGGCCGAAGACCTGGGTTATGGTCGCTTGCGTTGATCGTTGGTTTTATATTTCTATAAGGAATATAAAAATAAGATTTAAATATTATTAATGCATAAGGCTCCTTGCTAGGATCGCGCCACCGGACTACCGGACATTCAGCGACCCTCACCCAGGAGCCCCTATGTCCGGCGCCCATTCATCCCATTGCAAGTCTGTGGACGCGCTGTTCCGCGCCCACTACCGCTGGTTGTGCGAACGCCTGCGCCGACACACCGGTGAGGCGGCCAGCGCCGAAGACATCGCCGCCGAAACCTTCGCCCAACTGCTCCAGGCCCCGGGCCTGACCGCCATTCGCGAACCTCGCGCGCTGCTTACCACCATTGCTCAACGCCTGCTGTATCAAGCCTGGCGGCGCGGCGATCTGGAGCGGCGGCACCTGCAGCAACTGCAACTCGACGGTCCGGATCACGGCTCTTCACCGGAGGAACTGGCGCAGTTGGCCCAGACCCTGAACCGTCTGGATCACAGCCTGCAACGCCTGCCGGGCAAGGTGCGTTCGACCTTTCTGCTGGCGCGGATCGATGGCCTGACCTACCCGCAAATCGCCGCCGAGCTGGGCATCTCCCAGCGCTCGGTCAGTGTGTACATGACCCGTTCCCAGGCCTTGTGCGACCGCCACTGCGCCAACCAATCCGTGACTCGTCCCCAACTCCAAAACAAGAGGTCTGCATGAGATCGATCAAAAAACTGCTCGGCGGCTCGCTGCTGGCCCTGACGCTGACGGCCGGCCATGCCATGGCGGCGGAAAAAACCGCGCCGATCCACTTCGGTGACATCACCTGGGAAAGCGGCAGCTTCATCACCGAAGTGCTGCGCCTGATTGTCGAAAAAGGCTACGGCTACCCGACCGACACGTTGCCGGGCAGCACCGTCAGCCTGGAAGCGGCGCTGGCGAAGAACGACATCCAAGTGATCGGCGAAGAGTGGGCCGGGCGCAGTCCGGCGTGGGTCAAGGCCGCCGCCGAGGGCAAGGTGTTCGGCCTCGGCGACACTGTGAAGGGCGCCACTGAGGGCTGGTGGGTGCCGGAGTATGTGATCCAGGGCGACCCGGAACGTGGCATCAAACCGCTGGCGCCGGAACTGAAATCCGTCGCTGATCTGCCGCGCTACAAGGACGTGTTCCGCGATCCTGAAGACCCGAATCGCGGACGCTTCCTCAACAGCCCGACCGGCTGGACGTCGGAGATCGTCAACAGCCAGAAGCTCAAGGCGTATGCCTTGACCGACAGCTTCGTCAACTTCCGCACCGGCTCCGGCGCGGCGCTGGATGCCGAGGTGGCGTCGTCGATCAAACGCGGCAAACCGGTGCTGTTCTACTACTGGTCGCCGACGCCGCTGCTCGGCCGTTTCAAACTGGTGAAGCTGGATGAGCCGCCGTTCGACGCCGAAGCCTGGAAGACCCTGGCCGATGCCAACAACCCCAACCCGAAGGGGACTCGCTCGATGCCGGCGAGCCTGGCGATTGGCGTGTCGGCACCGTTCAAGGCGCAATATCCGGAACTGGTGACGTTCTTTGAAAAGGTCGACCTGCCGATCGATCTGCTGAACCAGACCCTGGCCGGGATGAGCGAAAAGCGCCAGCAACCGCGCCAGGTCGCCGAGGCGTTCCTGCGCGATCAGCCTCAGGTGTGGAAAGCCTGGGTGCCGGGGGAAGTGGCGAGCAAGGTGTCCGGGAGTCTGTAGTTCTTTTCTGAAGTTTTCGTAGTGCTGTTCTGATGCCTTCGCGGGCAAGCCGCTTCCACATGGGTTTTGTATGTACACAAACATCCAGTGTGGCAGTGGGCTTACTCACGAAAGCGTCCGCCGTCTCGACACCCATTCGCTGAACCGTTTCTTGTCCGAAAACCCCGCCGTACTGGCCGACTAGTGGCCTTGCGCAAGGCTTTGCGCTGTCTATGCTCACTCATAACTAACCATGTCGACCGCCATATCACGGCGTCTCGCTTCAACTTGGTCAGTTGCCAATCAAAGCTGCCAGAGTGCGCAATCCAAGGCACCGACACTTAACCGGCAAGGAGCATGTTTTTTTAAATGGAAGTTCTTCTGCATGTTAGGGCTGGCCCGCCACCGGGCTATCAAGAGACGGATGTCTTGATTAGAGCGTCGTTACATGGACTCTCCGATTAACCATCGTTTATCACCTGACAACTTCCTCCCGTGGAGGAATGCGTGTGCCTGTTCTGTGGACCGTCGTTTTCGATCTTTGAAAGACCTGAACTTTCATCCAATCAAAAGACCGCACGAAAGGTGATAGAGACATGTTCAACCTACATCACAAGGCTGACTTGCAGGAAATCGAGCGTTTCAGCTGTGCCTTGACCGAAGCCAACGCCAAGCTGGCGGCGATCAGCCGTTCGATGGCGATGATCGAATTCACCCCGGACGGCATTGTTCTGGATGCCAATGACAACTTCTGCAAGACCATGGGGTACACCGCCGAAGATGTGCGTGGCAAACATCACCGGATCTTTTGTGAAGAGGTGTTTTACCGCAGCGAGGAGTACGCAAAACTGTGGCGCGACCTGGCCCATGGCGAACCCATCAGCGGCACTTTTCTGCGCCTGGACAAGAGTGGTCGGGAAATCTGGCTGGAAGCCAGTTATATGCCGGTGTATGACCAGGACAGGCAAGTTCGCAGCGTGATCAAAGTGGCCTCGGACATCACTGCACGGGTCAACAAGGAACACGAAGAGGAAAGTATGCTGGCGGCGATCGGTCGTTCGATGGCGGTGATCGAGTTCACCCCGGAAGGCAATGTGATTACCGCCAACGAAAACTTCCTCAAGACCATGCAATATTCGCTCGGCGAAATCGTCGGGCATCATCACAGCCTGTTCTGCCATCGTGTCGAAGCCGAGTCGGCGCAATACAAGGCGTTCTGGGCCTCGCTCAATCGCGGCGAATATCACTCCCACCGTTTCGAGCGCAAGAACAAGTCCGGGCAGACGGTTTACCTCGAAGCCTCCTACAACCCGCTGTTCGACGCCAAGGGTCGCTTGTACAAGGTGGTGAAGTTCGCCAGCGACATCACCCATCAGATGACCACGTTGCAGACCGCTGCCGAATCGGCCCACAGCACTTCGGTACAAAACGACGCCTGCGCGCAAAAAGGCTCACAGGTCGTGCAGCAAACGGTGCAGATCATTCAGGACATTTCCCGCGATCTGAACGAAGCGGCGCTGAGTATCGATGCGGTGAGCAAGCAGTCGGACATCATCGGCACCATCGTCCAGACCATTCGCGGAATCGCCGACCAGACCAACCTGCTGGCGCTAAACGCAGCCATCGAAGCGGCGCGGGCCGGCGAGCATGGGCGTGGGTTTGCGGTGGTGGCGGACGAAGTGCGCAGCCTGGCGGCACGTACCAGTCAGGCGACCGTGGAAATCGTCGAGGTGGTGCGCAAGAACCACGATCTGTCGTTGAGCGCGGTGTCGAGCATGCAATCGAGTCTGAGCCGCACCGGGCTGGGCGTGGAACTGGCGAACGAGGCGGGGGATGCGATCCGCGAAATCCAGCAGGGCTCGCGGCATGTGGTGGATGCGATCAGTCAGTTCAACGAAACCCTGCAACTGAACTGAATACGCCTGGACACCGAAGCGAATGAGGGAGCAGATCGGCTCCCTCATTCGCAAGGGCGAGCTCAGAGAGACGCGAGAAACTTCTGCGCGACCTTGTCGCTGTCCTTGGCGTCGTTGGCGTTCGGGTTCTGCTTTTGCGCCTCCGCCAGTTTCATCTTGTCCTGCAAGCGTTCGGCGATCTCTTTGCCGATGGCCAGTTGTTTCTCCGGCGGCATGGCTTTGATGTCGTCCTCGGTCAGGCCCATTTCCTTCAGGATACTGTCGCGCAAACGCTGTTCCGGCGTTTTGCTCATGTAGTCCTTGAATTCTTCGGTGGCCGTGGTGCCGGTGGTTTTGCTTTGAGAGGCATCGGCGGTTTGCAGACCGACGCGGGTCTTGGCGAACGCTTCGTCGACGTTGTCGCTGATGCGCGTGGCTTCGCTGACTTGCCGGGTCGCCAGTTGCGTCGCCGATTCCTGCACTTTGGAGGTGGCTTCGGCGGTTTGCGCCTGGGCCTGGTTTTGCAGGGTTTGCAGCATCGCGCCATGCAGGCCGCTTTGCAGACCGGCAGCGGCGGTGGTCGTCGCGTCGTCATTCAGATGCTTGGGCAGGTGAATGATGGGCTGTTGTTTTGCACTGACCAACATGATGAGTAGACCTTGTAGGTAATGGCTGTCAGGGCAACCGCAGCAATTACCGTGCCTTTTGTATAATTTCTTTTATTTCAATGAGTTAGATTTCAGTAGGCGAGGGCGGAGCGGTCATCTCTTGCCGATGGGCGGCAGGCGATGACCGTCGCCCGTCACACCACCGGGTCCGGCAGCGCCGACGCCGGCAGACCGAACACCCGGTCGAACAGCCAGTTGAAGGCGAAGGTGTAGCAGGGGATGAACACGATCAGCGCCAGATCCAGCAGGAACGCCTGCACCAGGCTGATGTTCATCCACCAGGCGATCAGCGGGATCAGGAACACGATCAGCGTCAGTTGGAAACCGACGGCATGGGCGATGCGTCGTTTGACCGTGCGGGTGCGCGATGTCTGGCGAATTTCCCAGCGTTCGAACAGCGAGGTGTAAATGAAATTCCAGGTCACGGCGATGGTGGTGATGATCACCGCCAAGGGGCCGGTGCTGCCGGGCGAAGTGCCGGACAACAGCGCCAGGCCAAGGGCGGAGAAGGTCATGCCGATCACTTCATAGAGCGACACGTAGACCAGTTTGCGTTTGACGCCTTGCATGGGTTTGCCTCTTTCGTACGACGGGGTGGCGAAGGCGGCGAAAGATAGCTTCAATAGTGCTGACAGAAAAAGTCAGCAGCTTTCAGATTTATTGACAGGTTGATGAAGTGAATTTCAACAGCGACAGCATCGAATTGTTCCTCGCGGTCATCGAACGAGGGTCGTTCTCCGCCGCTGCCCGAGCCTTGGGCAAAGTGCCTTCGGCGGTGAGCATGGGCATTGGCAACCTGGAGGCTGAACTCGGCTATCCGTTGTTTGACCGAAGTCATCGAGAACCGCAACCCACGGCGATGGCCCTGTCATTGCTGCCTCACGCGCGGCTGATTGCCGGGCAGCTCAAGCAATTGCAGGTGCATGCGGTGGAGCTGTCGTCGGGGCTGGAGAGCAAGCTGTCGATCGGGGTGGTTGCGGACATCGACCGGCGGCGTTTGATGGCGGCGATCAAGGTGATTGCCGAGCGTCACCCCTTGCTCGATATCGAGGTACTAACCGCGCCCCAGGATGATGTGCTGGCACTGTTGCACAGCGGTCGGGTCAGCCTCTGTCTGGCGTTCGCCGGTTTGAGCATGAACGCGCTGGAGCGGTTTCAGTTCGTCGGCAGCGAACGGATGATTGCCACGCTGGCGGCGGACAGTCCGCTGTTGCAGGGGCAGAATCTGTTTCTTGAGGATCTGGTGCATGTGCGGCAGATCATTGTCGCCAGTCGGGACTTGCCGATCAGCGAAACCCGGCCGCTGGTGGCCGAATCCCATTGGCGTACCGATAATCTGGAGACGGCGCTGGAGATGGTCGAGGCGGGGTTGGGCTGGGGCAATTTTCCGCTGTCGGTGGTGCAGTCGCGGCTGGATTCGGGGCGGCTGAAACGATTGAATTTTCGCAACATCGAGAACGGCCTGGTCCTGCCGGTGCATGCGGTGTGGCTCAAGCGCCAGCCGTTGCAGAAGGGCGCGCTGGCGCTGGTCGAGTGCCTCGGTCGCTGAGATTCGATTGAGCGGGGAGCGGACAAGCCCGCTCCCGTCAGGGTCAGCTGCTTTCGCGTACCTTCAATTCGAAACCCATGTCCTCCACCGGCCGCGCCACGCTGTTGCCGGCCATCAGCGTCAGCATCTGCTCCGCCGCGCGCCGGCCAATCGCCTCGCGCGGGGTGTTGATGCTGCTCAGGCGGGGGACCATGTGCTCCGACATCGGCAGGTCGTTGAAACCGAGGATCGCCACCTGTTCGGGAATCCGGATGCCGTGGCGCAAGGCTTCGAGCAGCGCGCCCTGGGCCAGGTCGTCGTTGCCGAAGAAGATCGCGTCGACATCCGGATGCGCCGCCAGCAGTTGCAGGAACAACTCGCCACCCAGGCCCACCGACGAAGCGCGCGGCGTCAGCACTTCGAGATCCGGGTCATAGCGACCGGCCTTCTGCAAGGCTTTGCGGAAACCTTCGCCCCGCAGCAGGGTGCGCTGATCGAGTTGCGCGCCGATGTAGGCCAGGCGCTGGCGGCCACGGGACAGCAAATGCTCGGCTGCCGTTTCACCGGCGCTGAGCTGGGAGAAGCCGACGCAGTTCACACCGGCGGCGCTGTCCAGCTCCATCATGTAGACGCAGGGAATGTTGCTGGCCTCGATCATCCGCCGCGAACTTTCGGTGCGGTCGAAGCCGGTCAGCAACAGGCCGCGCGGCTGGTAGGCCATGTAGTTGCGCAGCAGTTTTTCTTCTTCGTCGCGCGAGTAGTGGAAGTTGCCGATCAGCACTTCGAAGCCCTTGGGCGTCAGGACTCGATGGATGGCCTCCAGGGTGTCGATGAACAACAGGTTGGACAACGAAGGCACCAACACCACCACCGAATGGCTCTGGGCCGAGGCCAGGGCGCGGGCGGCGGGGTTGACCACGTAGTTGAGTTCAAGGGCGGCTTTCTGGACTTTTTCCACCAGTTCGGTGGCGACCGTACTCACCCCACGCAACGCGCGGGAGGCGGTAATCGGGCTGACTCCGGCCAGTCGGGCGACTTCGTTGAGAGTGGGACGGCCGGTGGTGCGGGTATTTTTATCGTTTTTAGGGGTGGTCATCGGGCGGCTTGCCAAACAAAAATCAAGGCACTAAGGTAGCGCTGTCCAGATGCAGCTGCAAATGCGTGAGCGGGGTCCTGCCTGATCCTCGCTTTTTGGCGTCCGGAGCGAACCTGCTGCAACCCAAAAAAACGACAAGAAGGCGTCGGCAACTTCTGCCTGTGCACTAGAGTCATAGCTAGCAAAGGTAGCGCTGTCTGCGCGCTGAGGTGTTACATGAATCATCCCATCACCGCCCTGGTCATCATGGGCGTTGCCGGTTGCGGCAAGACGTGCGTCAGCGAGGCCCTGTGCCAATTGAGCGGCGCCACTGCCATTGAAGGCGATACTTTTCATCCGGCCGCCAACATCGAAAAGATGAGCGCGGGGATCCCCCTGAACGACGAAGACCGTGCCGGCTGGCTCGACAGCCTGTGCGACGAACTGCGCCGCGTCGACGCCCGTGGCGAGCGCCCGGTGCTGACCTGCTCGGCCCTCAAGCACATTTACCGCGAACGCCTGCGCAGTGCCTTGCCGGGCCTGGGTTTCGTATTCCTCGAGCTGACGCCTGAAGTGGCCGCCGAGCGTGTGTCCCACCGCCCCGGCCATTTCATGCCGGCCACGCTGATCGAAAGCCAGTTCGCCACCCTCGAGTCGCCCAAGGGCGAGCCGCTGACCCTGGCGTTGAACGCTTCGGTCCACAGCGTCGAAGAACTCGCGGCCCAGGCTCACCAATGGTGGCAGGCCAACGGCCTGAAACAGGCGGTATGAGTGTGCTTGTGAAGATAGCGCTGTCCTTTCGGCTTCTGTTCAACCCGCTTTAATAACAACAACAAACCAGGAGACACCCCCAATGTTTGGCATGTCCCATGACGCCTACCTGCTGCTTGACGCAGTGGTCACGGTGATCGGACTCATCGTCCTGATCACCAAGTTCAAGCTCCATCCCTTCATTGCCCTGACCATTGCCGCCGCGTTTCTCGGCCTGACGTCCGGCATGCCGATCGGCACCATCATCAAGGCGTTCCAGGACGGCTTCGGTGGCGTGCTCGGTTTCGTCGGCATCATCCTCGCGCTGGGCACCATGCTCGGCAAAATGATGGCTGAATCCGGCGGGGCGGATCAGATCGCCCAGACCCTGATTCGCGCGTTCGGCAAGGACAAGGTCCAGTGGGCCATGATGTTCGCCGCGTTCCTGGTGGGCATTCCGTTGTTCTTCGAAATCGGCTTCGTGCTGCTGATTCCGCTGGTGTTCATCGTCGCCCGGCGTACCGGCGTGTCGATCATCAAGATCGGTATCCCGCTGCTGGCCGGTCTGTCCGCCGTACACGGCCTGGTGCCACCGCACCCGGGTCCGCTGCTGGCGATCGGCGTGTTCGGCGCCGACATCGGCAAGACCATTCTCTACGGCCTGATCGTTGCCCTGCCGACCGCCATCATTGCCGGTCCGATCTTCGGTACGTTCATCGCCAAGCACATTCCGGGTCACCCGAACCAGGAGCTGGTGGATCAACTGGCCCGTGAATCGGACTCCAGCGATCTGCCAAGTTTCGGCATCACCCTGGTCACCGTGCTGCTGCCGGTGTTCCTGATGCTGCTGAAAACCTTCGCTGACGTGGCGCTGCCGGACGGCCATTTCTTCCGCACCTGGATGGACATGATCGGTCACCCGATCTCGGCGCTGCTGCTGGCGTTGCTGCTGTCGCTGTACACCTTCGGCTACAAGCAGGGCATCGGTTCGAACCAGATGCTCAAATGGCTCGACGCGAGTCTGGCGCCGACCGCTGCGATCATTCTGATCATTGGCGCCGGCGGCGGCTTCAAGCAGATGCTGGTAACCAGCGGCGTGGGCGACGTGATCGGCCACATGGCGGTCAGCGCGCAGATCTCGCCGATCCTGCTGGCGTGGCTGGTGGCGGCGGTGATCCGCATCGCGACCGGTTCGGCCACCGTGGCGACCATCACTGGCGCAGGCATCGTGGTGCCGGTGGTCGGGATGATTCCGGGCGTCAACCGTGAACTGCTGGTACTGGCCACCGGTGCCGGCTCGCTGATCCTGTCCCACGTCAACGACGCCGGTTTCTGGCTGGTGAAGCAGTACTTCAACATGACTGTGGCGGAAACCTTCAAGACCTGGACCGCAATGGAAACCATCCTGTCGGTGGTCGGCCTGGGCTTTATCCTGTTGCTGTCGCTGTTCGTTTAAGCGATTGGCAGGCACAAAAAAACCGCAGCGATGCGGTTTTTTTGTGCCTGATGATCAGGCGCTGGTTTTGGCGACCAGGCCATCCGCCCGGAACATCCCGCGAATCCCGCGCACGGCCTGGCGAATCCGGTCCTGGTTCTCGATCAGCGCGAAGCGCACGTGATCGTCGCCGTACTCACCAAAGCCGACACCCGGCGAGACGCAGACCTTGGCTTCGGCCAGCAGCTTCTTGGCGAACTCCAGCGAACCGAGGTGCGCGTAGGCGTCGGGAATCTTCGCCCAGACGTACATCGAGGCTTTCGGATTTTCGACCATCCAGCCCAGTTCATGCAGCCCTTTGACCAGCACGTTGCGGCGCTGGCGATACTGTTCGGCGATGTCGCGCACGCATTGCTGATCGCCTTCCAGCGCGGCAATCGCGGCGACTTGCAGCGGGGTGAAGGTGCCGTAGTCGTGGTAGCTCTTGATCCGCGCCAGGGCGCTGACCAGTTCCGGGTTGCCGACCATGAAACCGATCCGCCAGCCGGCCATGTTGTAGCTCTTGGACAGGGTGAAAAACTCCACCGCGATGTCCTTGGCGCCCGGCACCTGCATGATCGACGGGGCTTTCCAGCCGTCGTAGACGATGTCGGCGTAGGCCAGGTCATGCACCACCAGTACGTCGTACTGCTTGGCGAGGGCGATCACCCGCTCGAAGAAATCCAGCTCCACGCACTGCGCGGTGGGGTTGGACGGGAAGCCGAGAATCATCATCTTCGGTTTCGGGATCGAACCGCGAATCGCCCGCTCAAGCTCAGCGAAGAAGTCCACGCCCGGCACCAGCGGCACCGACCGCACCTGGGCGCCGGCAATCACGGCACCGTAGATGTGAATCGGGTAGCTCGGGTTCGGCACCAGCACGGTATCGCCCTGATCCAGGGTCGCCAGCATCAGGTGCGCCAGGCCTTCCTTGGAGCCGATGGTGACGATGGCTTCGCTTTCCGGGTCGATATCGACCTCGTAGCGTTCCTTGTACCAGTTGGAAATCGCCCGGCGCAGGCGCGGAATACCCTTGGAGGTGGAGTAGCCGTGGGTGTCTTCGCGCTGGGCCACCGTGACCAGTTTTTCGACGATGTGCGGCGGGGTAGGGCCGTCGGGGTTGCCCATGCTCAAGTCGATGATGTCTTCGCCACGACGTCGGGCGGCCATCTTCAGCTCGGCGGTGATGTTGAAAACGTAAGGGGGGAGTCGATCAATGCGCGCAAAGCGGCGCGGCGAACCTTGTTCAGCCATTGTTGCCTCGGATAACGTAAGCGCCCGGAACCGTCCGAGCGACGCTGGTCACTGCGGTGACCTGTGGCGGAAGATAAGGGCAGTGATGGCGAACTGTCCAGCGTGCAGCTAAACAATTTTTTCCCAAGGAATGTGGTTGATGGAATTCACCAGTGGCTTCTTGCTGAGCCTGTCGCTGTGCCTGGATATCGGCGTGGCCAACATCGCGATGATTACCCTGGCGATGCAGCGCGGTTACTTCCAGGGCTTTGCCCTGGGGCTCGGCACCTGCGTCGGCGACCTGATCTACGCGGTTCTGGCCCTGGCCGGGATGACCGTTCTGCTGCAATACGAAACCGTGCGCTGGGTGCTGTGGATCGGTGGTTCGGCGCTGCTGATCTATTTCGCGGCGAAGATGGTTTATTCGGCGATCCACCATGAGGCGCTGCTGGCGGAGACGGCCGAGGTCGGCCAGAACTCCCACCGCAAGGAATTCTTCCGAGGGATTTTTCTGGCGATGTCGTCACCCAGCGCGATTCTCTGGTTTGCGGCGGTGGGCGGCACCCTGATCGCGCGCTCCGGCGGAGGGGGCCCACTCAGTTCGGCGCTGTTCCTCGGTGGCTTCCTGAGTGCCGGGCTGCTGTGGTCGGCGGGCCTGTGCTTCGCCGCCAGCCACGGCGGCAAGCTTTTGGGTGACAAGTTGTTGCGCTACTCCTACATGGCATCGGCGGCGATCTTCTGCTATTTCGCGATCTACGTGATCGTATCTGGCTATAACGAGTTCATCGGCGCGGCTGCCGTCGAGCAGTTGCACACGTTGTGACGTTGCGAATCGGGTTTGGCTTCTATACTCCAGCCGAACCCTCTTCTTTTGCTTCAGGAGTCGCGTCATGGATGAGCAGAAACGCGTCGAAGTGGCTGAACCTCGCTTCGAACATGGACACTTCCTGCTGATTGCAGGTCTGGGCGGTCGATTCACTCAGGAAACCACTCACGGCATCCCGGCGTTATGGGAAAAATTCCTTCCCCATCTGGGCCATATTCCCGGCCAGAAGGGCGATGTCACCTACGGCGTCTGCTGCAATTTCGACGGCAAGGGTGGCTTCGACTACATCGCCGGGGTGGAGATCAAGAACCTCGACGATCTGCCGCAGGACAAGTACCGCTGGATCGAGGTGCTGCCCCGGCAGTACGCGGTGTTTGAACACAAGGGTTCGCTCGAACACCTGCCGCAGACCCTGCAATACATCTACAAGACGTGGCTGCCGGCGTCCCACTACGTTGAACTCAACGCTCCGGAGATCGAGCGCTACAGCGCGGATTTCAACCCTGTTCGGCAGACAGGCACGCTGGAAATCTGTGTGCCGGTCCAGACCCGTGACTGAACGGCAACCGGCAGCGCGAAGCCCTCTCGCGCTGCCGGTTGGACCCTATTTGCCCTTGCCGATCCGGCGCGCCCGCAACAGGTCGACGGACAAGGTAATGAAGCCGAAAACACTGATGCCCAACACCATCAACAAGCCGATCTGAATGCTGCTCATAAGCGGTTTCCCCATGGGTGATCCGAGACAGGCGTCAGAAATAGCCCCTCCCGCTATCGAAGAAAAGCGCTTATACGCAGGCTTTACGCTGCCCGGGCGGATCGATATGAACACCTTATTCCTTTATCCTTGGCGCTCTTGTTTTCGCTGATTTCGAGCCGCCATGAACACTGTCATCCGCCACGTCACCGCTGCTGACCTGGATCGCTGCTACGCCATTGAAACCCTTGCCTACGAAGGCGACGAAGCCGCAACCCG
The DNA here is from genome assembly GCF_025447575.1 of Pseudomonas sp. B2M1-30. NCBI lineage: Bacteria > Pseudomonadati > Pseudomonadota > Gammaproteobacteria > Pseudomonadales > Pseudomonadaceae > Pseudomonas > Pseudomonas sp. B2M1-30. The sequence goes on from NZ_JAOEJT010000004.1 coordinate 466,459, forward strand.
GGAAAAAATCGCCACGCGCATCGCCACCTGGCCGGACGGTTTCATCGTCGCTGAAGTGGATGGCGAAGTGGCCGGGTTCATCAACTCCGGCGCGGCGTTCGATGTGCAGATGTCCGATGAAGCCTTCAAGGAACTGATCGGCCACGACCCGGCCGGCCCCAATGTGGTGATCATGTCGGTGGTGGTCCATCCGGACTATCAAGGGCTGGGCCTGGCGAAGCGCCTGCTCGGCGAGTTCATCGAACGCATGCGCGCCCAGGGCAAGGCGACCATCCACTTGATGTGCAAGGAACGGCACATCCCGCTGTACGCCGGGTTTGGCTTCGCCTACATCAAGCCGTCCGAGTCCGACCACGGCGGCATGGCGTGGCACGAGATGATCCTGACCCTCTGAAGAGCCGTGGGAGCCGGGCTTGCCCGCTTGTTAGTAGAGAGAGTTTTGCACTCGGGCCGGGGCTTCGCGGTCGTAAGTCTCGGCATCGAACTGCCCATCATTCAGGCGCTTGTGAAAAGCCCCGGCGCTGGGCAATGCCGAGCGGGGAACGTGGCTCTCGGGGTTCCACGCATCCGAGCGCACAAACGCTTTCGCACAATGGAAAAACGCCGCTTCCACGTTCACCAGCAACACCGTGCGCGCCGGTTTGCCGTTCACCGCGAAGCTTTCCAGTAACTCGGGATCGGCGCTGATGGTCGCGGTGCCATTGACCCGCAACGTTTCACCGATCCCCGGAATGATGAACAGCAGCGACACGCGCGGATCGTGCAGCACGTTGCGCAGGGTGTCGATGCGGTTGTTGCCCGGGCGATCCGGCAGCGCCAGGGTGCGTTCGTCGATGATCCGCACGAATCCCGGCGTATCACCGCGCGGCGAGTTGTCGAGGCCATCGATCCCCACCGAACTGACCACCAGCAAGGGCGAGAGCCGCACCATCGCCTGATAGTCCTCGTTGAGGAAATCGATCTGTTTGCGTACCGCGCGGTCATGGGGCTGGCCGTAGATGGCTTCCAGCGCTTCGATTGAGTCGATCATCTGCGTCCCTCGATTCTTTGCAAGGCAGCCTCAGAAAAACAGCCCCATGCGCCGTTCGTAACCGATCCGGCCCTTGTACGCCTCGCCGCTGTCAACGAAGCCGTGTCTGGCGTACAGCGCAATCGCCGCGTCGTTGTCGGCATCCACCGACAGTTCCAGACCCTTGATCTCCGGCCAAGCCTGGCGCGCGACCTCGGGCAGCGCTTGCAGGCAGGCCTTGCCGTAACCCCGGCCCTGGGCACGATGATCGACCTGCAACGCGTGCAGCGTGGCGCTGTGTTCATTGGCCCAGGCCGGCAGCACCGGCGGTCGCTTGAGCAGCAGGAAGGCCACCGGCACGTCCTCGGCCAGCAGGGCAAAACCCTTCACGCCCAGGCCAGGTTTCGACAGCAGGGTGTGCAAGGCACCATGGATGTCACCGGAGAATTTAATCTGCTCGGGGTGGATTTCAATCGCCTCGACCTGCTGCCGCTGGGTGGCATTCAGGCTGTCGTAGGGTACGAGTCGGGCTGTCACTGGAGTGTCCTTGTTCCAACGCAAAATGAGCCTCGGATTCTAACGATTCCAGCGGATGCAGATTTTTTTATTTCGCCTGTCGATCCATGCAAACGGCAAACGACTAAGGGTGTCTTCAAACAAAAACAACGGAGAACACCATGAACGCTAAAACTCAAATCCAGACCCTGATCGACACTTATCGCGATGCTGTCATGACCAAGAACGTGGACAAGGTCATGGCCCTGTACGCCGAGGACATCGTGTCCTTCGACGCGATCAAGGCCCTGCAATTCAAGGGCAAGGAGGCCTACCGCGCCCATTGGATCGCCTGCATGGAAATGTGCCCCGGCCCGCACATCTTCGAGTTCCACGAAGTCGCCATCGAGACTTCGGAAACCCTCGCCTTCGCCCACTGGGTCGCCAATTGCGGCGGCACCAACGAGAAAGGCGAGACCCAGAGTTGCTGGATGCGCGCCAGCGCGTGCTACCGGCAGATCGGCGGGACGTGGAAGATCGTCCACGAACACTGGTCGGCGCCGTTCGATCCGATGAGCGGCGCAACTTTGTTCGACGTCACGCCCTGAGCACTGCGCGGTTCGCCAAAGTGCCGATCTGCGGTCATAGTTGATCCGTCCGATGCAGGAGAAAGCGATGAAATATCTATGCCTGGTCTACAGCGACGAGCGTCTGTTGCACACGTCGCCCGACAGCCCGGAAGACGCCGAGTGCTGGGCCTACGCCGAGTCGATCCAGGGCAGCGGCCGGATGGTCGCCGCCGAAGCGCTGGAGTCGGTGCAGACCGCCACCACTGTGCGGATGCGCAACGGCAAGCTGTCGATCACCGATGGCCCGTTCGCTGAAACCAAGGAGCAACTGGCGGGCTTCTATCTGATCGACGCCCGGGATCTCAACGAAGCGATCCAGGTCGCCGGCAACATTCCGGCGGCCCGGGTCGGCAGTGTCGAAGTGCGCCCGGTGCGCCAGTTGAATGTCTGACCGATGACGGATGCAGCGATCCAGGCGCGGGTTGCGCAGGTCTATCGCGACGACTCGCGGCGGATTCTGGCGACGCTGATTCGTCTGCTCGGCGATTTCGACCTCGCCGAAGAAGCCTTGCACGAGGCGTTCTTCGTCGCGGTCGAGCGCTGGCAGCGCGACGGCGTGCCGGACAATCCGCGCACCTGGCTGGTGTCCACCGGACGCTTCAAGGCCATCGACGTGTTGCGCCGCCGCGCGCGGTTCAAGGCTTCGCAGCCGTTGTTGCTGGCGCAACTGGAGGAACTGGAGCAAACCGAGTGGAGTGACGAGGATTTGGAAGACGACCGCCTGCGGCTGATCTTCACCTGTTGCCACCCGGCACTGGCGGCGGATGCGCAAGTGCCGCTGACCCTGCGTGAAGTCTGCGACCTGACCACGGAGGAAATCGCCCGGGCATTTCTCTCGGCGCCGGCGGCGATTGCCCAGCGCATCGTGCGGGCCAAGGCGAAGATCCGCGACGCGAAAATCCCTTATCAGGTGCCCAGCCTGAGCGAATTGCCCGAACGCCTCGAGAGCGTGCTGCGGGTGATTTATCTGGTGTTCAACGAAGGTTACTCGGCGTCGGTCGGCGCCCAGGTCACGCGCGAAGACCTGACGCGTGAGGCGATTCGTCTGGGGCGGCTGTTGATGGAGTTGCTGCCGGAGCCGGAGGTCATCGGCTTGCTGGCGCTGATGCTGTTGCACGAGTCGCGGCGCCCGGCGCGGACGTCGCCGCAGGGGGAGTTGATCTTGCTGGACGATCAGGATCGCCGGTTGTGGGACGCGCAACTGATTGCCGAAGGTTGCGCGCTGGTGGAACGGGCGCTGACCACCCGGCGGTTCGGGCCGTATTGCCTGCAAGCGGCGATTGCGGCGGTGCATGCCGAGGCGGCGACGGCGGGGGATACGGATTGGGAACAGATCGTCGGGCTGTATGACGTGCTGTTGCGGGCGGTGCCGTCGCCGGTGATCGAACTCAATCGCGCGGTGGCGGTTGCCAAGCGGGACGGGGCGCTGGCCGGGCTGGAACTGATCGAAGGGATTTTGCAGCGCGGGGAGTTACAGGATTACCACCTGGCACATTCGGCGCGGGCGGAGTTTTGCCGGCAGTTGGGGCGGGTGGAAGAGGCGCGGGAAGCGTATCGGCGGGCACTGGAATTGACGCGGCAGGAGCCGGAGCGGCGGTTTATCGAGGGGCGGCTATCGGCGCTGGATCGCTTGCCCTCACCCTAGCCCTCTCCCGGAGGGAGAGGGGACCGATCGGGGGATATTGGCGAAACCCGCCGACCTGAGCGATTGGCGGTGAACCGGTAATCGATCAGGTATTTCAGGCCGACGCATACCGAAAGTCCCCCTCGGTCCCAATCCTGCAATCAACTCAATCTCTCGGGTCGACGCATACCGCAAGACACCACGGTCAGCGCCCTCTCGCCCGGGAGAGGGCTGGGGCGAGGGGCTCTTTTTTACCTGGAGGCGGCTCAAGCCTGCTGGCGGGTCGCCGCCATGACAATCTCGCGAATGCACACGCCCTGCGGCTGCTCATAGGCATAGGCAATCGCCGTCGCCACGTCCTCGGCGCCCAGCACCGTGCCACCCATCTCCTGTTTCCACGCCTGATAGCCGGTCTTGATCGCCTCATCCGTGGTGTGGCTCAGCAACTCGGTCTCCACCGCCCCCGGCGCGATGGTGGTCACCCGCACGTTATGCGGCGACAACTCTTCGCGCAGGTTTTCCGACAAACCATGCACCGCGAACTTGGTGCCGACATACGCCACATGGTTCGGGAACGTCTTGCGGCCAGCCACCGAGCTGACGTTGATGATCGTGCCGTGCCGGCGCTCGATCATCCCGGCCACCACCGCATGCACGCCGTTGAGCAGTCCCTTCACGTTGACGTCGAGCATCTGCTCCCACTGCGCCGGGTCCTGTTTGCTCATCTCGCCGAGCAGCATCACCCCGGCGTTGTTGATCAGCGCATCGGCCGGGCCGAACCGGGCTTCGGCCTCGGCGACAGCGGCCAGCAGCGCGGTGCGGTCGGTGATGTCGACCTGGCGGCTGAGGGTGTCCGGCAGCTCCAGCGCTTGCAAGCGTTCGATACGTCGGGCCAGCAAAAGCAACGCATGACCGGCGGCGCTCAAACGGCGGGCGGTGGCTTCGCCGATGCCCGAACTGGCGCCGGTGATGATGATCAATGGCTTGCCCATGACTGCACTCCTGAAATAAGAAAAACAAATAACCAGATACGGAGCACAGTATATTTAGCGTCTCCGAGGCTGAAAAATGCCTTATTTCTCTGTCTGCTATCGGAATCTCCTATGGATATCCGCCATCTCAAGGCCTTTCTCGCGGTGTTTGAGGAACGCAACATCACCGCCGCCGCGCAACGTTTGTTCATCAGCCAGCCGACGCTGTCGGTGACCATCAAACAGCTTGAAGAGGAACTCGGCGCGACGCTGTTTGTGCGTCAGCCAAGGGGGGTGGAGGTCAGTGCCGAAGCGCGGTTGTTGTACCCGCAGGCGCGGCGCATGGTGGCCGAATCCGAGGCGCTGAGCCGGATGTTTCGCAGCCGCGAGGACCGCGTGCCGCTGACCCTCGGCATCGAAGGCGATATCGCCGCCCGTCACATCGAAGCCTTTGTGCGCATGGCCCGGCAGGCGCTGCCCAACCTGTTGCTGACCCTGGAGGAGGGCTGTCACGGCGACGGTCGCCTGGCGGTCGAGGACATGTGCTGCGAGGACGAACTGTTCCTGCCGTTGTGGGAAGAGTCGTATGTGATGGCGTTGCCGGTGGATCACCCGATGGCGATGGCGGGCGCCGGATGGACGCCGATCGAAGACTGGATCACCTGTCCACAGCATCCGTCGCACCAGCGGTTGATGGCGTTGTACGGGCGCTCACCGGCGGCGGTGGCGGGGCATGCCGGGTCGTTGCAACAGGCGTTGCACATGGTTGCGGCGGGGGTTGGCGTGGCGATGTTGCCGCAGTCGCTGGTGCACGGGCAGACGCGGGTGGTGGAGCGCGCGTGGCACTTGCCGGCACCGACCCGGCGGGTTGGATTGTGTTGCGCGGCGCAGGCGCTGGAATTGCCGGCGCTGCGCGGGTTGCATGAGTTTTTCCAGGTGAATCGACCGGCGGCGATCGAGGCTGCGTGAACCCGAGGGGCATGGGGGAGGCGGGCGAACGTCTTCGCGGGCAAGCCCGGCTCCCAGAAGCTCGGCTGTTGTCCCTGAACAAGGGAACAACACCAAACCGGTGGGAGCCGGGCTTGCCCGCGAATGGCCGAGCCGCTATTCCAGCATCTTGCTCAACAACCAGCTCCCCGCCGGCCCCGGCGGGTACAGCCGCGACCACAGGGCATCGACAAACACCGGTTTCGGCCAGCCGCGCACCTTCAACTCGACCAGCGTGCCGTTGCCGAAACGCTCCACCAGCCAGCGCGGCAGTGGCGCCCAGCCGAAGTTCTTTTCGGCCATCTCCAGCAGCATCAGGTAACTCGGCGCCGACCACACCCGGCCCTTGGCGCGGCTGTCGTAGGGATTGACGATGGTTGCCAGGCGCAATTCACGATGCTGCTCCAGCACGGTTCGATCGATGTGCCCGAGCGTCGCCAGCGGATGCCCGGCACTCGCGAACAGGGCGATTTCCGTGCGCTCGGCGACTGTCGAGGTCACCAGATCCGGCGGATAGCTGTCGCGCATCTCGGCGAAGGCCAGGTGCGTGCGGCCGCGTTGTACCAATTCGATCAGGTCGTCGCATTCGGCAATCAGGCATTCCAGTTCCAGATCCGGATAACGCTGCTCGAACTCCACCAGCGCCGCCTCGAAACGGTAGGACTGATAGGTGTCGGAAATCGCCACCGTGAGCTTCGGCTCGACGCCCTGGGCCAGTTGCCGCGCGGTCATTTCCAGACGACTGGTGGCCGACAGGATCGCCTCGGCCCGCTGCAACATCACATGGCCGGCCGGGGTCAGGGTCGGTTTGCGGCTGCTGCGGTCGAACAACATCAGATCCAGATCGATCTCCAGGCTCGCCACCGCCGCGCTGATGGTCGACTGACTGCGCCCGAGTTTGCGCGCCGCCGCCGAAAACGAACCCTGAGTGGCGGCCTGCACGAATGCCAGCAACACTTCCTGAGAAGCCATGAACTATCGCCTTGATCGATGGTTATTGGTTATGAAGTATCGGCAGAAGGCTGGATCATGGCAACCGTCTTCAACGCGTCTCTTTAACCAGGAGCCTGGCCATGAGCGCCAACAAATCCATCACTGAACGTATTTTCCAGGCCATCGGTTTCGAACTGCTGGCAATTCTGATCTGTACGCCGCTGCTGGCGTGGATCATGGGTAAACCGTTGCTCGACATGGGTGTGGTCACCCTCGCCGTGGCGATTCTGGCGCTGGCGTGGAACGTGGTGTTCAACGGTTTCTTCGACCGCATGCTCAAACGCTGGAACATCGCGCACAACGCCTGGGTGCGGGTCGTGCATGCGCTGCTGTTCGAGGGCGGATTGATCGTGATGGGCGTGCCGTTGATTGCCTGGTGGCTGTCGGTCAGCCTGTGGCAGGCGTTCCTGCTGGACATCGGTGTGCTGCTGTTTTTCCTGCCGTACACCTACGTTTACCACTGGGCGTATGACGTGGTGCGCGAGCGCTGGATGATGCGCAACGTCTGTCAGAACTAAATACAAAAAATCGCCGCCTGCGACAGCTCCTGCAGGGTTCAAGTGCAGGAACTGTCACAGGCTGCGATCTTTTCAGCGTTTAGAGAAACATCCCGCCCGACGCTTCCACCCGCTGGCCATTGATCCACTGCGCCCCCGGCGACAGCAGCAGCGCCAGTGCCCCGCCAATGTCATCCGGCTGTCCGGCACGGCCCAGCGCGGTGTTGCTGGCGACCATTGCATTGAGCGCCGAGTTGTCGCGCACCGCGCCACCGCCAAAGTCGGTCTCGATGGCGCCCGGCGCCAGGATGTTCACCGAAATCTGCCGCGCGCCCAACTCCTTGGCCTGGTAACGGGTCAGCACTTCCATCGCCCCTTTCATCGCCGCGTAGGCGGCATAACCCGGCAGGGTGAAGCGCGCCAGACCGCTGGAGATATTGATGATCCGCCCGCCATCGTTGATCAGCGGCAACAGTGTCTGGGTCAGGAAGAACGGCCCCTTGAGCTGAACATTCATCAGCAGGTCGAACTGCGCCGGGGTCGTCTCGGCGAAGGACGCATGCACGCCAATCCCGGCGTTGTTGATCAGAAAATCGAAGCGCTGACGATCAAACAGCTGCAATGCCTGCTCGATCTGCACGGCGAAATCGGCAAAGCCTTCGCTGCGGCCGACGTCCAGTTGCAGCATCACGGCTTTGGCGCCGAGTTTTTCCAGTTCCAGCACCAGCGCCTGGGCTTCATCGGCGCGGCTGTTGTAAGTGCCGATGATGTCCACGCCCTGCGCGGCGAGGTGCAGCGCTGCGTTCTTGCCAAGGCCACGGCTGGCACCGGTGATCAATGCGATTTTGCGGTTCATGGGGCTTCCTCGATTGCAGTGATGAGTGGATGACGCAAAGTTTATTTATCCGCTGGATGGTGATAAACAGAGCGAAACCGGAATCACTGGTCGGTATATCCGAACAATACCGAGGCTATCCATGAACAAACTGGAACTGCTGCGCACCTTCGTCCGGGTCAGCGAACTGTCGAGTTTTACCCTCGCCGGAGAGAGCCTCGGGCTGCCGCGCTCGACCGTGTCCGAGCATGTGCAGGCGCTCGAAAGCCTGCTCGGTGCGAGACTGCTGCAACGCACCACGCGCAAGGTCCAAGCGACGCAGGACGGCCTGGCGCTGTATGAGCGGAGCAAGGATCTGCTGTCGCACATGGACGAAATCGAAAACCTGTTCCGTCAGGACGAAGCCTCGCTGACCGGGCGGATTCGCTTCGACATGCCGAACATCCTCGCGCGGCGCGTGGTGATGCCGCGTCTGCCGCAGTTCACTGATCGGCACCCGAATCTGGAACTGGAAATCAGCAGCACCGACCGCCGCGTCGATTTGCTCAGCGAGGGTTTCGATTGCGTGTTGCGGGTCGGCGCGCAGCCGGATCAATCAGTGGTGGCGCGGCATGTGTGCGACTTCGCGATGGTCAATTGCGCAAGCCCGGCGTACCTGGCGCGCTACGGCGTGCCGCTGAACCTGGAGGATCTGGCCCGGCATCGGCTGGTGCATTACGCCGGGGTGCTGGGATCGCGCTCGGAAGGATTCGTCTACGAGGAGGCGGGTCAGGTACGCCGTCTGGCCATGGCCGGCAGCGTGACGGTCAACAGCACCGACGCCTATGAGTCGGCGGCGCTGGGCGGCTTTGGTCTGGTGCAGGTGCCGCGAACCGGCATGCACGGCTATTTGCACAATGGCGAACTGGTGGAGGTCTTGCCACAACACAACGCCCCGGCCATGGGCGTTTCACTGCTGTACGCGCGGCAACGGCATTTGCCCTTGCGGGTGCGGGTGTTCATGGACTGGCTGACGGAGGTGATCCGCTCCAGCCTCTGAACCCTGCACAAAACAATGATTGTGGGAGCGGGCATGCCCGCTCCCACAGGCCGGGTCAGAAGATCTGGGTGAACAACCAATACAGGCTGCCCGACAGCAGGATTGCCGCCGGCAATGTCAGCACCCAGGCCATCAGCAGGTTGCGGATGGTCTTCATCTGCAAGCCGCCACCGTTGGCGACCATGGTCCCGGCCACGCCGGATGACAGCACATGGGTGGTCGACACCGGCAAGCCGAACATGTCGGCGGCGCCGATGGTCAGCATCGCCACGGTTTCCGCCGAGGCGCCCTGGGCGTAGGTCAGGTGGGTCTTGCCGATCTTTTCACCGACCGTGACCACGATGCGCTTCCAGCCGACCATGGTGCCCAGTCCCAGGGCAATCGCCACGGCGATCTTCACCCACAGCGGAATGAACCGCGTGGCGTTGTCGATCTGTTGCTTGAACAGTTGCAGCTTGTTGGTGGTGTCGGCGTCGAAAGTGCCGACCTTGTTCTTGTCCATCAGGCGAATGGTTTCACTGGCCAGGTACATGTCGTTACGCACGTTGCCCATGGCTTCGGCCGGCACCTTCGCCAGCGAGCCATAACCCTTCACTTCGTCACCGATGTGCCCGGTCAGCGACGCGAGGGCCGGGATCAACTGCGGCGTGACTTCCTTGCTGCGCACGTAATCCGAGAGCACCGGACGCGGATCGGCCGGGGCCGGCAGCGGTGCACTTTTCACCAGCGCTTGCTGGGTGACTTCGGCCACGGCGGCGAACTGCAACGCCTGATCGGCAGGCATGGTGCGGTTCAGGGCGTAGGCCATTGGCAGGGTGCCGACCAGAATCAGCATGATCAGGCCCATGCCTTTCTGGCCATCGTTGGAGCCGTGGGCGAAGGACACGCCGGTGCACGTCAGGATCAGCAGGCCACGAATCCACCATGGCGGCGGGGTGTTGCCTTCGGGTGCCTTGTACAGCGAGCGATTCTTCACGAACGCACGCAGGGCCAGCAGCAACAGCGCCGCGCAGCCGAAGCCCACCAGTGGCGACAACAGCAAGGCGTAACCGATCTTGGTTGCCTGCGCCCAGTCCACGCCGCTGGTGCCGTCGCGACCGTGCATCAGCGCGTTGGCCACGCCGACGCCGATGATCGAACCGATCAGCGTGTGCGACGACGAGGCCGGCAGGCCCAGCCACCAGGTGCCGAGGTTCCACAGGATCGCGGCGATCAGCAGGGCGAAGATCATCGCGAAACCGGCGGACGAGCCGACCTGCAGAATCAGTTCCACCGGCAGCAGGGCGATGATGCCGAACGCCACCGCGCCGCTGGACAGCAGCACGCCGAGGAAGTTGAAGAAACCCGACCACACCACCGCAAAGTGCGGCGGCAGCGAGTGGGTGTAAATCACCGTCGCCACGGCGTTGGCGGTGTCGTGGAAACCGTTGACGAACTCAAAGCCCAGGGCAATCAGCAGCGCCACGCCGAGCAGCAGGAACGGCGTCCAGGTGGTGACCACCGTGCCCAGTTCGTGCATGTCATGCATCAGGCTGTAGGCGGTGAACAACAGCCCCATCGCCAGCACCGCGAAAAATACTACGTAGGTGAACGGGCCGGTTTTTTTATCGAGGGCCGGCCTGCCACTGGCAGCAGAGGCCTGGCTGGCGGTCAGGGAGGGAGTAGCCATGAGGGGACAATCCTGAGCGAGGGAAGGAGTGTCGCTCATGATCGTTTCTAAATATTACAGAAAGGCTGCGGCAGATCAGTGTTTGGCGGATTAGCCGGTTCATTGATCCGAATCCACGGCTGCATGCGCGGTCCTTGGTTGTCGCAGGAGCCCTCAGTAATCCCCGCGCTTGCGGAATGCCCAGCGCCCGGCAATCACGGTGAAGGTCGCCACCAGTGCCACCAGAATCCAGAACCCTTCCGGATCCTGCGCCAGCGGCACGCCGCCGACGTTCATGCCGAAGAAACCGGCAATGATGTTGATCGGCAGCGCCAGCACCGTGACCACGGTCAGGGTGAACAGCGTGCGGTTGCTCTGCTCATTGAGATTGGCGGCGATCTCTTCCTGCAACAGCTTGATCCGCTCGCCGAGGGCGGTGAGGTCGTTGATAATCAGCGCAAACTCCTCGGTGGACTTGCGCAGTTCCTTGACGTCCTCCTTCTGCAACCACGACGGCGGGCGGTTGAGCAGGCGCAGCAGCGAACCCGGTTCCAGCGCCAGCAGCCGTTGCAGGCGCACCAGCACCCGACGGTTGGCACCGAGTTCGGCGCGATTGGTCGACAGCCGTGAGGAGAGCAATTCGTCCTCGACCTGATCGACGCTCTGGCTGGTCTTGCGCACGATCTGGGTCAACACTTCGCCCTGATCGCGCAGCAGATGCACGAGCAATTCCGACGGCGAACGAAAGCGCTCGCCGGCCTTCACCGACGAGCGCAGTTTGTCCACCGAATGCAGCGGTTGCAGGCGTGCGCTGACGATCAACTTGTTGCGCACGCAGACCCACAGTGTCGATACATCCGACGACACCATGCTGCTGAGGTTGAACACCACATCGTTGACCACCGCCAGCAACGCCGAGTCGACGTGTTCGATGCGGGTCGAACGCGAACCTTCGTGCAAGGCCTCGAAAAACTCCTCGGGCAATTGCAGATGGCTTTTCATCCAGCGCTCGCACGCGGCGTGGGCCAGGTTCAGGTGCAGCCAGAGAAACTCGTCGCTCTCGCTCTCGCTTTCGTCCTGCAAGCAGCGCAGGGCGGTTGCCGAGTCGACTTCGCGGCCACGCTCGCCGGGGCGGAAACGGAAGCCGTAGAGCAAGCCAAACAGGTCAGGGTCGCGATGACTGATATCGAGGCTGTGGTTCATGAAGGCTCGCTGCAAGGAGGGCGGCTGGGGCGGGATCGACAGATTCACCTGAGCCGCATCATCGCAATGTCACATGACCGTTGTGTGACAGCAAAGTGACGGCAAATCAGCCACTTACCGGCTGTCGGAGAATTCTCAAGAAAGGCTCTGGCACGCCGATCTCAGGTGCGTTAGGTTGCGCGCCTCTGGCCATGAGCCAGAGGTTCGCCGACACGGATGTCCGGCCATAATCCACGTCTTACCGGACGTGCTCATCCCTGTCTCGAGTACCTGCGATGTCTTTGCAAAAATCCCTGAGAGCGCAAATTCTGGCCCTGTTGAGCGGCAGCCTGCTGGCGATGCTGCTGATCGCGCTGGCCTGCTTTCACTTCCTGTCCAACGGCGTGCAGAACTACAGCCAGTTGATCGGCGGTCCGCTGCACACCTCGCAGTTGATCGACGAAGCCAACTTGCAATTCAAGGTCCAGGTACAGGAGTGGAAAAACGTCCTGCTGCGCGGCAAGCAACCGGCTGACCTGGGCAAATACTGGGGCCAGTTCGAAGATCGCCAGCGCGATGTGCAGGGGATTCTCGGCGAGCTGGCGAATCAGCAAGGCCTCGAGCCGGCGCTGAAAACCCGCATCGAGCGACTGCGTGACGAGCATCGTCAGCTCGGCGCCGCGTACCAGAAAGGCCGTGACGCCTTCGTCGCTGCCGGTGGTGACCCGACGGCCGGTGATGTGGCGGTCAAAGGTGTCGATCGCGCCACCAGCGATCAGATGAGCGAACTGGTGGCCGAATTGCGCAAGCAGGGCACCGAGCAATCGGCGCTGATCAGCGCCAGTGCCGAGCGCACCGTATGGCTGGGGCTGTTGGTGATGCTCGCGTCGGGCCTGTTGATCGGGCTGTTGAGCCTGTGGCTGGTCAACCGCAATCTGGTCGAGCCGATCCGCAAACTGATCGACTACGTGACCCAGTTGAACCGTGGCCGACTGGCCGAGCGTGTGGTCAGCCATCGTCAGGACGAGTTGGGTAACCTGGCCGCAGCGGCCAACACCCTGCGCGATTTCCTCGCCGAAACCTTCACTCATCTGCAACGCAGCGCCAAGGATCTGGACAGCGCCAGCGGCGAATTGAACGCCATTGCCACGCTGATGGCCGGTGGCACCAACGAGCAGTTCAGCCGCACCGATCAAGTGGCGACGGCGATGAACGAAATGTCCGCGACCGCCCAGGAAGTCGCCCGCCATGCGGCCGATGCCGCGCGTGCCGCCGACGATGCCGATCAGTCTGCCCAGCAAGGTGAGACGGTGATGCAAAGCACCATCCACAGCATCACCCAGATGCGCGGCGAAATCGCCAATACCGCCACGGTGATCCGTCGCCTGGAAGCCGATAGCGGCCGTATCGGCAAGGTGCTGGAAGTGATTCGCGGCATCGCCGAGCAGACCAACCTGCTGGCGCTCAACGCCGCCATTGAAGCGGCGCGGGCCGGTGAAGCCGGGCGTGGTTTTGCGGTGGTGGCCGATGAAGTGCGCAACCTGGCGCAACGCACGGCGGAGTCGATCATCGAGATCAACCAGATCATCCACAGCGTACAGACCGGCGCGGTGGACGCCGCCCAGGCCATCGACAGCGGCCAGACCCGCAGCGATGAAAGCGTCGAGCAAGTGACCCAGGCCGGCGCCATGCTCGAGCGCATCACCCTCGCGGTGGAAGCGATCCGTGACATGAACCGCCAGATCGCCACTGCCGCCGAAGAGCAGACTTCGGTGGCCGAAGACATCTCGCGCAACCTGACCGAGATCACGGCGATCGCCAGCACCAACCTCGACAATGTGCAGCGCACCGAAAGCGCCAGCCAGAATCTGCATGGTCTGTCGGGGCAGTTGAACGAAGTCACCGCACGCCTGAGCGCCTGATGCCCTGGCTGTGTACCGGCGCGGATACCGAGTCGGTACACAGTCGATCTCAATTCATCGCACCTGCCGCCGATGGCCGGTGATCTATAACCGGCATTGGAGATTTCCCATGGTCAGCATCACGTCCGTTTCGATCAACCAGACCCTTACCACGTCGACCAGCAAGACCTCGATCAGCGATACCGGCGAGGACACCTCGACCAGTGCGACGGCCAGCACGGGTGTGAGCGCAGACACCAGCAAAGTGGCAGCAGGCGGCGCGGCTGCGGCGGGGGGCAGCAGCTCCAGCAGCAGTGGCGAGTCGGACACGGTGAAAGAGCTGCGCAAGCAGATCGCCGAATTGCAGAAACAGTTGCAGGAGCAGCAGCAAGCCCTGCAAGCGGCCCAGGCCAAGCAGGAAAGCCAGGATGCCAAGGCTGCCGAGGTGGCGGCGGCCCAGTCGCAGATCGCGGCGACCTCGGCGTCCTTGCAGACGGCGACGGCGGCGTTGTTGCAGGCGTTGCAGGATTCGGACAGCAGCACTTCGGGGGCGTTGGTCAGCACTTCCGCGTGAGGTCTTTTCCCCTGACTCTCTCCCGGAGGGAGAGGGGACTGACCTGACTCCAGACGCAAAAAAACCGCACGACTCAACCAGAGTCGTGCGGTTTCGTTTTAACAAAAATCAAGTGTCCTGCTTATTGCTCAACACTTTGCCGGTCGTTGCATCAAAGTCCACGTCGAACTCTTTGCCGTCAGCCGTTTTCAATTCAACTTCATACTCATAACCATTGAAGTGGTTATCCAGATCGGTGTCCGTAATGGTCGCCCCCGGGTGCAGTTTCAGGGCTTCGGCGTTCATCGATTCCAGCGACTTGATCTTGCCGGACTTCACCAGTTCGGGGATCTGGTCGACGCGAACGTCAGCCTGGGCCAGGCCAGCGGTGAGGGTCAGGGTGGCAGCGGTAAACAGGGCAGTCAGGGTTTTCATCGGTTATTCCTTTGGGTGGCTCATTCAAGTGCGTTCAGGTTAATCACCGCAACTTAATTCACCCTTAAAAAGCGCTACGAGTGTTTGCGTCGTTTGTTCAATCGCCGTTCGCGGGCAACTTTCATGCTCCGTCTTCGATTAATGGAGGTGAGCATGAAACGCATCTTTTCGTGGCTGTACGCGCCGTTGTTCTGGGGCGGATTCATCGGCGGCGCAATAGGCTTGGTGGGGCATTCGACCTGGTGGCTGTTGCCGCTGTTTGCTGTGGCGCTGGTGGTGTCGTTCACCGCCGAATGGCTGTTGCCTTATGAGGTGAACTGGAATCGTCCGGCCGGCGATCGTCTTCGTGACATGCTCCACGCGTTGGTCAACGAAGCGCTGAATGCCGTCGGCCTGCTGGCATTGCCGGCGCTGGTGACACTGTTGTCGATTGAAGGGGCATGGCCGTCGAACTGGCCGCTGTGGTTGCAAGTCGGCCTGGCGATTTTCATCGCCGATGCGGGCGTGAGCCTGATGCATTACGCCAGCCATCGCGTGTCGTGGTTGTGGCGGCTGCATGCGATTCATCACAGCGTCGAGCGGCTCTATGGTTTCAACGGTTTGATGAAGCATCCGCTGCATCAATTGCTGGAGGCGACAGCGGGACTGCTGCCGTTAATGGTGCTGGGTATTCCGTCCGGGGTGGCCGTGTTGCTGGCATTCGCCATTGCGATCCAACTGTTATTGCAGCATTCGAACGTCGACATGCGCGTCGGTCCGTTGCGCTGGATCTTCGCCTGGGCGCCGCTGCACCGCTTTCATCACATGAAGTACGGGCGCGCCGGTGACGTCAATTTCGGGCTGTTCTTTACCCTGTGGGACTGGCTGCTGGGCACTGGTTTTTACACGGAGCATTACCGGATCGGCGAGGGCGACCTGGGCATCGGCAGTCGCCTGGATTTTCCCCGGGGCTATGTGGCGCAGTTGCTCGATCCCTTCGAAGCGGCAACGCTGGGCAAGGAACCGAAAGTACCCGACGGCTTGAGACGTTGAGTCAGTCCAGCAAGCGCAGTTCGATGTGTTGCAGCGCCTGGCGGGCGGTGACGCCGAAGAGTTTTTTCAGGCTGCGGGAGAAGTGTGCGGAGTCTGCAAACCCGGCGGCGTGGGCGGCGTCGGTGACCGCATGGCCCGCCAGAATCGCCGCGATCGCCAGTCGCAATCGCCGCCACAACACCATTCGTCGTACCGGCAGGCCGACCTGACTGACGAACAATCGCTGCAATTGGCTCATGGACAGGTGCGCCGCCTCGGCGACGGCGCTGGCGGCGACTTTGCTCGACAGCGATGCATCGACGGTGGCGAGCGCTCGTTCGATTCGCGGATCATTCAGCGTGCGGCGTGGGCATTGGCTCATCGCACGATCCAGGGCCGTCAGCGACAACTCAATGTCGAACAGTGCATCGCGCAACGCCCAAGCCTCAAACCGCAACGGTTCGGCGTACACCGTGAACACGGGGTCCGGCGCTTCGAGAATCGCATGGCGGGTCTGCGAGGCAATCAGCAGGCGTGAGGTGGTGACGGGTGTGTCCTCGACCAGAACCGTCATTGGCCGGTCGGGCGCGAGTATCAGTTGGTGTGCGTAGTGGGAGTGGGGCGCAGTGCGCCCCGACATCCCGTGGATCAGGCCATAGTCGTGCCCCAGCCAGAGGCGGCCTGTCCACGGGGTGTCCGGTTGCATCAGAAACCGTTGTTCTTCAACACCTGATCCACACTGGCGGCGGCCGGGCGTTTAAAGAATTTCAGCAGTTCGCTGGCGCGGTTGGTGAAAATACCATCGACACCTGCGTCCATGACCTTCTTGTAGTCCACCGGCTCGTCGACGGTGTAGACGTGAATCAGCAGGCCCTGGTCGTGGGTGTACTTGTTCATCCACGGCTGCACCAGATCCGAATAGCTTTGATCGCCGCCATGGGTCAGCTTGGCCGACGGGCCGGTGCCGATGGCGCCCTGAGCCTTGGCATAGTCGATCCATTGCTTGAATTCAGCTTCGGATTTCGGCTCCTGTTTGCCGTAGAAGGTGTTCTTGTCTTTCTCACCGGAGTCGGCAAACGACACGCTGGATTTCGGCTCGATGCTGCCTTCACCGACCCACAGCAACAGGATCTTCGGCACCTGCGGCATTTCCTTTTGCAGCAGTTCGAGGCTGTTCTTCTCGAAGGTTTGCAGGATCACCTTGCCGTTGCCCTGACCGACCGCGACTTTGCCTTTCGTCGGTTTGGCATCGGCCGGGATCAGCCAGCCGCGCGCCTGGAGTTTTTCCTTCAGGTCATGCTCGATGCCAGGGAACAGTTGTGGCTCCTTGGTTTCGATGTACAGGCCGGGCTTGTGCTTGGGACTGGCCTGGGCGATGTCGATGATTTCATCGAGGGTGAGGATTTTCAGCCCGGCGTAGGACGGGCGCGCGCGATCCGGGTAGGCCTTGTTGTACCAGCTACCGGCGTCGAGGGTTTTCAGTTCGGCCATGGTGAAGGCGTTGGCCGGGCTGTCCTTGCGCTCCGGGAACTTGGTGGCGACGTCGGTGGTGCGTTGCAGGTTGTTGTCGTGCAGGGCGAACAGCACGCCGTCCTTGCTGCGTTGCAGATCCATTTCCAGATAGTCGGCGCCGAGGTCGCGGGCCAGTTTGTAGGATGCTGCGGTGGATTCGGGGGCATCGAAGGACGCGCCACGGTGGGCGATCACCGCCGGGTGCGGAATGCCATGGGCCTTGGCCAGCGCGTCGGGACCGGACTGGGCGGCGTGGGCCTGACCCAGACCGAGCATCAGGCTCAGCAGCAGGGCGCTTTTGGTGAAAGTGGCGGGCATGTCGAGGTCCTTTCGCAGGTATTTTCGAAGATGTACCTTTTAGCAACTCAAACGAAAACGTGCTATCGCGATACCGACATAAACGTACTGAAAGCGAAAATTTCCGCACTTTTGTGGGTTTGTTTGCAGTACGCTTGGCCACGGCAATCACTCCGGCAGAGGGTGTGCCTCACCGCCCTGCGTGTAGACCATCGATCTTTTTCGTGAGGTTTACCATGCGCATCACTTCCCAACTCATCTGCCAGGCTGCCGACGACCTCAAGGGTTTTGTCGGCCTCAATCGCAAGACCGGTCACTACATCGTGCGTTTCAGCGAAGACTCGTTCGGCATGGACGTGGCCGATGACGGCATCATTCCCACCAGCGAATTCGTCTGGACGCCGGTCACCGAGCAGACCATGACCTTGAGCCGCGAGCGGATTCAGTTGCTGCTGGATCAGAACATCGATGAGCGGATCAACATCAGCGAGCCATTGCGGGTTTACATGAGCAAACGGGAAGTGCCGGAGATTGAGGCGGTGCGCAGTCTGCTGAAGGGATGACGGTTCGGGCCTTTTTGCGGGCAAGCCCGGCTCCCACATTGGAGTGTGTTGCCCCTGTGGAAGCCGGGCTTGCCCGCGAAGGCGATCTGAAAGGCACCGCCGGATCTCAGCCAAACCGATAATCCCGCTCAACCTGGCATACCCGTGTGTGACAGGCCGCATACCACGTCGAACGCCCGCGCTCGCGAATCAGTCGATGTTCGGGATGTTCCTTCCACGCCAGAATCGCCGCTTCACTGGCCCAGTACGAAACCGTGATCCCCACGCCATCCGTGCCCCGTACCGATTCAACGCCGAGAAACCCCGGCTGCTCGCGAACCAGTTCCAGCATGCGTTCGGCGGCTTCGGCGTAACCCTGATCACCCTCGGTGCGGGTCGAGGTGAAAATCACCGCGTAATACGGCGCCTCGGGTGTCTCGCTCATCATGACCGGCGCTCTGCACAGGCGTCGACAAACGCCCGCACCAGCGGTGGCATCTGCCCCTTGAGAGCCGCGCGTTCCGGCTGAAACAGGGTGGCGACAAAAAACGGGTGACCCTTGAGTTCGATGGCGCGCAGGTCACCCGCCGAATCGTGGCCCACGGCGTGCAGGCCGTGGCTCAGCAGTTGTTGCTCGAACTGCGGATTCACACCGAAGCGGCAGCGATAGCCTTCTCGAATCTCCGACGTTTCGTACGCCTGGGCGATCAACGAGCCGGGCAGCAGATGAATGCTGTCCACCGCTTCCACCAAGGCACAGGTCAACGGCGTGAGCACGGCACGTTCGGCGTTGGGCGCGACTTCGCCATGCTCGGCATCGGTCCAGCCAAGGACGTTGCGGGAAAACTCCAGCACCGCATGCTGAAAACCACCGCAGGTGCCGAGGAAAGGTCGCTGCTGTTCGCGGGCAAAACGAATCGCCCGCAGCGCGCCGCCCTCGCTGTTGTAAGGGGTGGCCGGAACACCCCAGAACCCGTGGTAATTCTCCAGCGGCGTGTCGGCGTGAATCTGTTCCGTTGCCAGCCATTCAAATTGCATGTCGCGACCAGTGAATTCAGCCACTAGGCCGAGGGCGACGGGAATGGCCTGGTGGGCGGTGACGTGCGGATCGTGATCGCCGATCAGGGCGATGCGCAGAACTCTGGATTCCATGAGGACTCGCTGTGCTTGTTGAGGGATGGAAGCCACTATAGATTGGCGTTCACGCACTCAATATTGGCGTTTGCCCAAGTGATCAATGCATCGACGCACTATCAACTCGACTATCCGGATCTGGCGCTGATTCTCGCGCTGGTGCGCGGCGGCTCTCTGGCCCGGGCTGCGCAGCTGTTGAAGGTGGATGTGTCGACGGTGTTTCGTGCGGTGCGTCGACTCGAGGCGGCGCTCGGCCAGCAATTGTTCGAAAAAAGCCGCGCCGGGTATCTGCCCACGAGCCTTGCGCAGTCGCTGGCGGAGCAGGCCGAGCGCGCCGAACAGGCACTGGAAGCGGCGCGCATTGGCGTGGAGCAGGGCGGCGAAGTGGTCAGCGGCACGGTGCGCCTGACCTGTACCGATTCGGTGCTGCAAGGCTTGCTGTTGCCAGCGCTGGCGCAGTTCATGCCGAACTACCCGGCGCTGACCCTTGAGCTGAGCACTTCCAACGATTTCGCCAACCTCAGCCGCCGCGATGCCGACATCGCCCTGCGTCTGACGCGCTCACCGCCGGAGCATCTGGTCGGACGCCAATTGGCGAAGGTTTCCTACCGGGTCTGCGCCAGTGCCGGCTACCTGCAAGGTGTCGATCCTACGGATCTGGCGGCGTTGACCTGGATCGCCCCGGACGATTTCCTGCCGGATCACCCGACCATCGCCTGGCGCCGCCAGCATCTGCCCGGGGTGACGCCGGGTTATCGTTGCAACAGCATGTTGTCGGTGACTGAACTGGTGCGGGCCGGGCTCGGGGTGGCGGCGTTGCCCGACTTTCTGATCAACGAGGATTTACAGGCCTTGAGTGAGCCGCTGCATGGCTACGACACGGCGTTGTGGCTGCTGACCCGCCCGGATTGTCGGGCATTGCGCTCGGTGGTGACGTTGTTCGATGAATTGGGGCGGGCGTTGCGGTTGGCGTGATACGGGTAGCCCGAGAAGGGGGCGGGCCGATCCAGCGGCCCGACACAAATTTGATCCCCCCCCCGTTAACGGGGCATCACCCCGGCGCCCGCTCATTGGCAAACATGCTCACCGCCTCAACCGCTTCACCGGCGCCATCACGAATCTGCAAAATCACCGTCCCCGCCTGATCCGCCAGTTCCACCCCCTGTGCCGCCCGGCCACGGGTGCCGTCCATGCTTTTGATCGCCTGACGGGTTTCGCTCTGGATCAGACCGATCATGTTGGAGATCTCCGCCGTTGAACCGCTGGTGCGTGCCGCCAGTTGCCGAACTTCGTCCGCCACCACGGCAAAGCCGCGTCCCTGTTCACCGGCACGAGCCGCCTCGATGGCGGCGTTGAGCGCCAGCAGATTGGTCTGATCGGCAATCGAGCGGATGGTGTTGACGATGGCGGTGATCTGTTCGGAGCGCTCGCCGAGTTGTGCGATCAGGGTTGAAGATTCGGCGATGTCATCGGCGATCTCGCGCATTTCGCTGGCTGCCTGCTGGATCACTTGAGTGCCTTGTTCGGCGACTTTCCGGGTCGCCACCGAGATGTGATAAGCGGCGCTGGCGCTACGCGCATCCTGCTCGTGCTGCTCGACCCGGGCAGTGACGTCCGAGGCGAATTTCACCACTTTGCTCAACCGGCCCGAGGCGTCGTAGACCGGGTTGTAATTGGCCTCCAGCCATACCGTGCGCCCGTGTTTGTCCACGCGTTCGAACTGGCCCTGGAACAACTCGCCCTGATTCAGTCGGCGCCAGAAATCCTGATAGGCGCTGCTGTTGACCAGTTCCGGGGTGCAGAACAAGCGGTGATGTTTACCCTTGAGTTCGGCCAGGGTGTAACCCATGCGCGTCAGAAAATTCTGGTTGGCCGTAAGAATGTTGCCGTCGAGATCGAATTCGATCACCGCCATGGCCCGGTCGATCGCCTGCAACTTGGCATTGGCTTCGCTTTCCTGCTGCACCTTGGCGGTGACATCCATTGCGTACTTGACCACTTTCACCACGCGGCCCGAGGCGTCCTTGATCGGGTTGTAACTGGCTTCGAGCCAGATTGGCCGGCCCTGGCTGTCGACGCGTTCGAAAGTGCCGGACTGGAACTGGCCGTTTTTCAATCGTGACCACAGCTCGCTGTACTGGCTGCTGCGGGATACCTCCGGCGTACAGAAGCGGCGATGGGACTGACCGATCACCTGTTCGGCGGTGTAACCCATGGTCTTCAGGAAGTTGTCGTTGGCACGCAGCACCACCGCATCGAGATCGAATTCAATCACCGCCATGGAGCGGTCAATGGCATCGAGCAGGCTGGCTTGCTGGGCGACGGTCTGCTGCAGGTCGTCGAGGGCGGACTGGTGACGGTTGAAGAACATTTTGGCTGCGCTCCGGAAATAGGGCTTGAGGTGTTGTCCCTGTTCCCGCACTGGCAGGCCGAACGTGGATGGCGTTCGACGTGGACTGCATAATGCCAGCATCCTGGTTGGCGAGCAGATCTTATACAAACTGTTTGTTCATGTACAAGAAAACGAATGCGACAGCTTTTGTACAAGTTTTGTCAGACGCTGGAATGGCCCAACGCTACGCTGATTGTGTTACGGCCCGTGTGTTTGGCGGTATACAACGCTTTGTCGGCATCGTCCAGCCAGTCGAGTGCGTCGGGGTAAGCGCGTTGATAGCGCGCCAGTCCGATGCTCAGGCTGACCCGTAATTCGGGTACATCGGGGTGGCGGTATTGGTGCAGGGCCTGGCGCAGTTGCTCCATCAATGCTTCGGCCTTGGTCAACGGCAGGTTGGGCAGGATCACGCAGAACTCGTCGCCGCCATAGCGGCCGGCCAGATCACGCTGGTCCAGCAGGGATTTCAGTTCACGGCTCAGCTGGCGCAGTACCGTGTCGCCGACGATATGGCCGTAACTGTCGTTGATCACTTTGAAATGATCGATGTCGATCAGCGCCAGTGTGGCCTGGCTGTTGTGCTCGTGGCATTGCTGGAATTTCAGGTGCAGCAGGTCTTTCCAGGCGCCGTGGTTGAGCAGACCGGTCAGGCTGTCGGTGCGACTGAGGGCGCTGAGGGTGCGTTTGTGTTCCCCGAGTTTTATCGCCAGACGGTAACAGACCATGCCCAGGGCCAGCGGGTAGAGCGTGAGCATGGGCAGGCATGCCCAGACCTGAATCGGTGTGGTGGTGAGGCTGAACTTCACCCCGAAAATCGACCAGCCCAGCAGCACGCCAATCAGCTGAGCGAGGGCGCCAAGCATGCACAGTCGCTGACCGCCGGCCGCCACGTTGTTCATGGTCATCATCGACAGGATGGTGACGGTGGTCAGCGGATTGAATTGAAAGCTCGCGGCCCAGAAACCACCGAAGACCGAGTCATACAGCAGGTTGCGGCGTTCGGCGTGATAGGGAAATGCCGAGCGGGTCGACACCTGATAGGCCACATGAGGCCAGGCCAGACCATTGAACAGCAACAGAGCCCAGAGCCAGGCCGGCGGGTTCAACGGGTACAGCGCGGCACCGACACTGAACATGCCAATGCCCAGGCCAATGGCCCGTGGAAGGTAGATGCGCCTGGCGAATGACAAGCCTTTGCCGCGTTGGTTTTCCATGATGTTCTGCGCCAGATTCATTCTGAAACACTTTGCAGTGTAAAACTCTGACTGACCGGTCGTCGGCCAATTGGCAGACATTGTCATTTATTCCAGCGGGAATATTCAGTGTCCTTGTGAGCCATTTAACCGGGATAAAGGCTCGCGCAGTCCCGGTCTAGAGCTGGTAGCAGGCCAGAAACATGTCCAGAGCGGCCTCGACCACGGTGTTTTGCGTGGCGCTGTCGAGGGTAGGTTGGCCCATGGAAATCTGTGGCCAGAAGGCGAAGGCTTTCAGCAGACCTTGCACCTGATGCGCGGCGAATTCCGGGTCGACCGGTTTGAGTCGGCCAGCGGTCTGGGCGGCGCGGATCCACACAGTCACGCTTTCTTCGCGTTCGCGCATGCGCGCCACCATGTTCTGCGCGCGCTCCGGGGAGTGAATGGTGGCGGCGATGGCAACCCGCGCCAGGTTGAGAAAGTTTTCGTCGGCCATCAGCTGCAATTTGGCCAGCAGGATCTGGCGCAGTTGGTCGCGCAAAGGTTGCTCAGGTTGATAGGCCAGGGATTGCTCAGTGCTGATCCGCGCCCACAACTGGCCGAGAATTTCGGCGAACAGCTCCTCTTTACTCGGGAAATGGTTGTAAACGGTGCGCTTCGATACCCCGGCGGTCGCCGCAATCCTGTCCATGCTGGTGATGTCGAAACCGTTGGCGCGAAACTCGGTGATGGCCGCCTGAATGATGGCTTCGCGTTTACGGTCGGTGAGGCGCTGTGGAGCTGTCATAAATTCGATTCGGCAGAAAAAAGAGGAAATTACACTCGGCAGTTTACTTGTCATCCGGTTTGATGCAACCTAGAAACTACACCGATCAGTGTAATGTTGTCTTAATCGGTGCACCCTAAAACCAGATGTCCGGCTGATGCGTGCGTGCCTTGGCCCTTTATCGTCCCACCGTGGAAAACCGTGAATTGTTCGGTTTTTCTGGAGTCATTCATTCATGGCCAATTCAATTTCCTCCGCGAATCACGACTCGACAAACGCGGCATCCACGCCTGAAGCCTCCCGGCAGGATCAGGGACTGTTCCGCAACCATGCCCCGGTGCAACGGGAAGGCGTACGCAAGATGCTGCGAATCATGTGGAACATGATCTTCCACAAACCCCACAACACCCGCCCCGCAGGGGCCATCCCGGTGCAGCCCCTGACCCGCGAAGACCTGCTGGCGGCGCCTAACCACAGCGTTTACCGCCTTGGTCACTCGACCCTGCTGCTGAAGATGCAGGACAAATTCTGGATCACCGACCCGGTGTTCGCCGAGCGCGCTTCTCCGGTGCAATGGGCCGGCCCGAAACGTTTCCACCAGCCACCGATCAGCATCGATGAGTTGCCACCGATCGAAGCGGTGATCCTGTCGCACAACCACTACGACCATCTCGACTACGAGGCCGTGCTCAAACTCGCGGCCAAGACCAACGTCTTCCTGACCCCGTTGGGCGTCGGCGACACCCTGGTCAAATGGGGCATCGACGCCGATAAAGTCCGCCAGTTCGACTGGTGGCAAGGCACCGAGGTCGCCGGTATTCGTTTCATCGCCACCCCGTCGCAACACTTTTCAGGCCGTGGGCTGTTCGACAGCAACGCCACCCTGTGGGCGTCCTGGGTGATGATCGATGGTGACAAACGCATCTTCTTCAGCGGCGACAGCGGCTACTTCAACGGCTTCAAACGCATCGGCGAACAATACGGCCCGTTCGACCTGACTTTGATGGAAACCGGCGCCTACAACGTCGAATGGCCCCACGTTCACATGCAGCCCGAAGAAACCCTGCAAGCCCACATCGACCTCAAGGGTCGCTGGCTCTTCCCGATCCACAACGGCACCTTCGACCTGGCCATGCACGCCTGGCACGAACCTTTCGACCGCATCCTCGCCCTGGCCTGGGAGCGCAGCGTCTCCATCACCACCCCGCAAATGGGCGAGGCCTTCAACCTGGCGCAACCGCAGCGGGGGAGTACGTGGTGGCTGGCGGTTGAAGGGGAGGGTGAGGTTGTTGTTCAGAGCGCTTGAGGCTTTGACCTGATTCGCTCTGCGGAGCGAATCAGGTCACTTCCGTCGCCGGTTCCCGACAACCGATTAATGTAGTGCTCAATCGTGATTATCGGCACCTCTCGAAACTTGCCACGAAGGATCTCTTTCAGCTTTACCAAAGAAAGCTCAAGCTTGCGTGCTGCCTCTGCTTCACAGGTGCCAAGCGTTTTGATGAGCTCGGCCAGTTGGCTAACGCGTTCCGATTTACCTCGCATATCCTCGGCATCGGCAAGTTCTAAAGACTGATAAACATCACGTTCGATTTCTTCAATTTTGATCATGTCCTTGAGCCTTCATTCAGCCATCGCAAAATCCCCACGCTCCACACTCTCCGGTGTCACCCCCTTCAAACTCGCACTGCGCCCCGGCGCAAACCCCGGGAAGAACACCAACCCCTGTGCCTCAAACCGATAGGCCAGCGCCAACCGTGTCGCATCCGCCACATCCTGCTGCGCTTCAAACCCCTGAATGTCGTCTACCGAAACCTCGGCCTCCCGCGACAGTTGCTCCACGCTCCAGCCGAGCATTACCCGGGCCTGTACGCAATGGGTCGGGGTGAACTGGAAGAGGGCGATACGTTCGAGAATGAGGTTCATCGCTAAAGAGGCCATGGTGTGCTCCGGGCTCGAGAGTGCTGATGGAAAATATACTGTGTTTTTGTACAGTTGTTTTCGGCCGGGATCAAACGCATTTTTTGATTTGCCCTACTTCGCCGCCTTCAACCAGACGGACGGTGCCTGACCGAGGATGCGGCGGGACATGGTCGAGAATGCCGCCGGGCTTTCATCGCCGAAATCCAGGGCGACTCTCGTCACGGCTTCCCCCGCCGCCAGCCGTGCCAGCGCCTGTACAACGCAGGCTCGCTGGCGCCATTGGCTGAAACTCAGGCCGGTTTGCTGTCGGAACGGTCTGTTGAAGGTGCGTAAGCTTACGTGTAAGTCAACCGCCCATTGCAGGGGTGGCAGGTGGGCATTCGGCTGATACAGAAACTTCTGACACCGCTCCCAGTAGTTTTCCGTCAGACGGAAGGGGGATATGCAAGGGCAGTGGCGCACTGCGCGCCAATTCGTACAGCAGCAAATCCATCAGCGTTCCATTGCGGCTGGTCTGGTCGCGGTTTATCGCGTTGGAGTCGAACCTCGATTCCTTCATGCAGTGCAGTCATAATCCGCCCCGAATTTCCCAGCGTCGGTTTTCATGCCCCGACGCTGCCCCCACTCCATTCAAGGATCGATCAATGCTCAAGGGACTGATGCGCCTCGCACCCTGCGCCGCTGTGTTGTGCTCTCTGATTTCCACCGCTCACGCCGACGAGGGCAAGCGCGTATTCACCGGCACCTTGGGCAAAACGCCGATCGTCGTCGAACTCAATACCGCACAGCAGGACGAAGTGACCGGCCGTTACTTCTACGAGAAGTACCATCGTGACCTGCCCCTCAGTGGCGCGTTGCTGGACAGCACGCTGACTCTGGTTGAAGGTAACAATCGTTATGGCGACGACAAACCGCTGCCGACCTTGAAGCTGGAAGAAACCGCCGATGGCTGGCAGGGCGAGTGGCAAAGTCCGCAGGGCAAGAAGCTCGCCGTACAACTGTCGGAAGCCAAACTTGCCGCGCCGTCATCCAATGCGCTGCCTTTTATTGCCGCGCTGCCGGCCAGCGATCCGTACGAATATTTGCGTGTCCAGGGGCTCAAGCTCAAACCGCTGAAGAAGCAGGACTTCATGGGCTACACCCTGCAATGGTGGACGGAGCCAGACTCGAAGATTTCCTTGTTCAGCGTGGAATCCGGTCTGCCGAAAGATGACCTGCAACGGGTCAATCAGCAGTTGCTCGGGCGGTTGTGGAGCGAGGTCATCAGCTATCACGGTTGTCAGTTGATGGGCGGGGAAAACGTCGAGTTCATGCAGCAGGCGGAACCCAAGCTGATTTCGCCAGCGGTGGTCAGCCTGAACATCTCCACCAGTTATTACTGCGGCGGCGCGCACCCGGACTTCGGCGATTCCCCGCTCAACATCGACGTCAACACCGGCCACCCGTTGTCGCTGGAAGATGTGTTGTGGGTCGGCAAAGGGCAGCCGCTGCTCCATGCCGAGCGCGACAGCCTGGGTGACAAACCGTTGAGCGAAAGCGAAAGTGCCGCGCGCTCAACTTATCAACGGGAAGTCCTGGTGCCGTGGCTGATCAAACAATTCACCGCGTTGTACCCCGAAGAAATGAAGAAGCCGACTCAGGAAGACGACTGCGACTTCACCGATGAAAGCATCTGGGGTTATTCGTCCTGGCACTTCACCGCGAAAGGCCTGTACCTGGGCCCTTACTTCGCCCGCGTACAACGCTCGTGCGACGCGCCGGACTGGTCGATCCTGCCGTACTCGGTGGTCAAACAGCATCCCGGCGCGGTGAAACTGCAACTGCCGCAGAACTAAGCGTCACGCCAGGCCCGGCGCTTCGCGCACAATGAAGTGGTCGAGGTTCTCGATATTCACACTGAACACCCCGAACGTCTGTTCGGGGTTTTTCTTGCTCGGCACTTGCTTCAGCTCCGGCGTCACGCCGTAGAAGAAACAGAACAACGCTTTATCACTGTCGATCGCGTGTTTGATCTCTTCCAGAAACGCCTTGCGCTTGCGGTAGTTGTCGATCAGCTTCTTGCTCAAATAGACATTCACCGAATACGGCTTCTTCTTCGCCTCATTCGCCTGCTTGAACCAGACCTTCTGCTCGAAATCGATGCGAAAACTCTGGGTGTAATCCTTGATCTCCTTGATCTTGCCCCAGTAAATCAGCCCCCTGTTATCCAGCAGATACTCGATCTTCTTGAAAAACGAGCCATAAGGCGCCGTATGCTCGCCGACCTTCAACGGCATGCGCTTGAGCAGCTCCTTGTCGGCGAAGTTCGACACAAAACACTCCACCGGGTGGGCGAAGACACTGGTCTTGTCCGGCGCCGTCTCACGGCTCGCCGACTCTTTAGCACTTACCCCAGCGACCCGTACCGGATCATCGCGCAACACATTCGCTTCCACCTTGGGCGCCGCAGGCTTGCGCACATACTCACGCCGAGTCAGTAACAACTCCGACGGAAAATGCTCCTCCGGCCCACCATCCACCTCGCCATCCGCCGCCTCAACGCCCGACCCCGGAGTCTTCAAACTCACATACGGACAGCCCGCCACATGCTGCGTCGTGGGCAGGTTCTTGAAATGCGGAGTGCGCACGTAATTCACGTTCTTGGCGTTGAACGTGCCCAGCTCATTCGACGCATCGAAGGCCGAACGACAGGCATCGTTGGGGCACTGGAAGTGTTCCTTCGCAGAATCGAACGCCACCGTCTCATCGAAATTCAGATCGCGAACGTCATAGATCGACAACTTGTCGTCGAGGCTGAGGCAGTAGGCTAGATCGAATTTCATGGCGGGGCTCGGGTCCTTGAGTGGTGGAGGGGTATTAATAGCGGGTGGTGGGGTGGGTTGCACTGATTGTTTTCAGGATGGATTTTTGGCCCTGACAGTTGCCATTTTTTGTGGCGAGAGAAAACTCCTTCGCCACTAACTGAATCAGCTCACCAAATAACGTTCTAGGCGTTTCACTTTTTCATAAAGCGACTCGGTGAATTCATCCTTGTCGCTTGAGTAGTGACAACGGCGATGGCAATTCGGGCACAGGGCCACGGCATTTGTTGTCCAGTCTGGGCCATCATTGGCGAGATGCTGAACGTGGTGTACCTCAAGAAAGTGTGAACCATTTGGAAGTTTGAACGGAGCTTCTAGTCCACACCCTTCGCAAATACCGTTGGCATTTTTCAGAACCCAAAGCTTGGTCAACGGATCACGTGAAAATGTTGTTTTTGTACCGACGGTCTGTTGCGGTTTCTCGATACCGCGTGGAATGCCAACCAACTCACGTTGTTCCAGTCTTGAAACCTTGGCGTTCAGCGCTTGGTCGTCAGCCGTTGGTGAATAGTCGTCTGGATCGAAAGCCCCCTTCGCAATCATCGCAGCACGAACCCGTTGTGCTACTCCCGCACCGAGGTGTTTGGCAGGCAGGTAGCCGATGATATATGGCAGACACAAATCGCTGAGTTCGGTGGAGATGTTACGCATTCGGAACTCAATAGAACCTCTACTCCGATTCTTCAGCACACCTTCGCGCAGCAGCCGGTTCTCGTGCGCCTTGTTGAGCCTCTGACCACTTTTTTCAATCGCAAGCATCTTGAGATAACCATCGACCGCCGCTTCTAGTTCTTCGTCACTCCAATCAGTTTTTTCTTTTTCGATGTCCATAAGATCGCCGAGGGTTGTGAACCCTCGGACGATACTGAGTGGCCATTACGGATGTCTACGAAAACTCCTACAAAAAATAGCAACGGATCTCGCGATTGATCCTACAAGCGTATGTCACTAACCGAGTGAATGCTTCGACGGCTGAAGCACCTGCGCGACTTTTCGCCACCAAGGCTTGGCAACCGATTCCCGCCGTTGGGCCTGACCTTCCAGCAGATACGGCATATCCCGCAGCCGAATCCAGCCTTCATCCTGCCAATGCAGCAGGCTCAACGACATCTCCGACCAGTTCAACAAGCTCAACGTTGGTCGATCCGTGTTCTCTGGAGACTCTGCATCGCGCAACGTTGGCACGACTTGATTGGTCAGCCATTCACGCAGCAACCGGTTCTCGGGCGCGTAGTGGTACACGCAATAGTGCGTACACCCCCGACTCACTGAGCATCAGTTGCTTTGCAGGTTGCCTGTAATACTCGACCCACAAAACACGATGCTGATCTTTGTCCAATTTACTGACCAAACGATCACTCAGATGTACGCCCATCAATCGGCCAATATCGCGAGCACAGAACCATGCTTGGTTTTCAAGTAAAACCGCATGAAGAGCCAGGTTGTGGCGGGAGAAGACTGTTACAGAAAAAGGATCAGACACGACCGGCCTCCAAAACTTGGTGGCGGTGGGGAAGGTTGCTTCTAGGCATATCGATGACCTCTACGTTTGAATTTTTGGAGGGCCGGCTCCAACGTAGAGTGGACTTAAGAAATCCCAACAAGCGGGACAACCACACACCACGCGGATCAATCATCAGAGATGATCGTGCGTTTGTGTCATTAGCCAAGCTTTCTACATTGGGCGTTTCTTAGGCACCTAGAGCTGTTTATGAGTTGGAGATATAGAGAGTATTCTTAAAGATCTGTAGGAGATTTATTAGTGGGTGAGGTGTTAAATTTGTTAGAGTTTTTTGTATATTGTAAGCGCAAGGATAGGAGGGGGTATTTATGAGTTTAATAATTAATGTTTGATTTTTGTGAGGCTTGGTCTCTTATCCATATATAGGGTTTAAGGGGGGGAGCCTGACATTTTATTTTTTGTCAGGCTAGCTGTGTGCGACTGATAAAATCGTCAAAGCTTTATGATGGTGATTTCTTTTCCGGGAGATGCGTACCCCAAGATATTATATTCGGCTGGTTGAGCGTAGCATATTTGTATGTCTGGCATCTCTAGTGCGGCGAGAGCTGCGCCCACTGTTGATATTTTTGTATTTAGTGGACATATAACGATGTTCTCATTCGGGAACTGACTTATGTAGCTCTCCAAAGAGGACTTTGTGAAAAAAGGGTCAGTGCATGAAAATTCTAAGTTGTGAGGACTGTCTATCGATCTGGGGTTTTCCAGAAAATTATTGAGGATGTTCTGAGCAAATCCAAGGTTTGTTAGGTGGTGTTCTTCGGATACAGAATGGTCCTTAGCCCCATAGGCGATCGTCAGTCTAGAAGGCTCATATCTATTTATAACTTCCGTAGAGCGCTCGGTCTCGAAGCCCACCATAATTATTAAGTGAAGTTTTTTTGAAGGTAACATTGTCCCTGGAAAGCCAAGTATGGAGCGAATGTCAACAACCCCTCGACTCAGCCACTTTTGATCTTTAGAGGTGTTGAAGCTGTACTCGTCTGCTCCTGTGTATAAGAGGGTTGTGCCTTTTAATAGGTTTTTACTTTGGAGTAGCCCCATGAATGCAACTAGCATTTCGTGAGAGAGGGAGGTAATGTCAACAACAATTTCCTTACCCCTTATGCCAGGCTCTTCAAGCTTTTCCTGGATCAGATCAATCGTTTCTATTAGTGATTTAGAGTCTGCACCTAAAATTTCTGAATTTGGCCCTGCTGAAGAAATAAAAGCTTCACCATAATTTGTTTGCGGTGTTCCTACCCGGGGTGGGTTAAGCAACCCTATGATTTTTTTTGGAGTTGATGGATTTATATTTTGTATCGCACACAAGCTTCTCTGGTCGAACCCTAAACCTAAGAAAAGAACAAAGTCCTTATTCAGAAGCTCGCTATTTAGCTCTGAAAGAGGGATTTTACTCATGGTCAATTTCTCCAAGTAGAGACATTTGTGGCGACTCAATCAATACCTTCTCTGGGCCATACTTGCGTAACCGATTTACGAATTTGCTTGGGTTTTCGGAAACTTCAAGTAGAAAACCGCTTTTTAATGAGAGGTAATTAGAGAATCCCATTGGGTCTAATTTGAAAGCGGGTGCCAACCTTCTGGATAGTACGTACAGCTTTGTTCTTCCCATTCCAGTTTTATTTCCAGTGGCATCTTCATATAAATAACCAAACTTCACCCCCATTTTTAGTATTTCTTCCAATTCTTTAGGAGGGTTGTCACTGATAACAAAGGAGAAGACTCGACGTTGAGATGCTCGTTCATCCATGATATGAGCTTGGAAAAGTGAACCGATACCTTGTATCAAGTTTTTTAGCTTGTCGATGTTTCCTAGGTTTGCCGAAATGTCTGGATAATTCTGTGCATCGTCTTTTATTTCATCAAATTTTGAAATTAAAAGCTCATCGGATTGTTGCCGGATTTCATCGTCTTGAATAACAGCGGAAATAGAGGTGACAGGCTTTCCATCGTTGACTTTTATCTGGTCTGCGAACATCCTTGCTGCTGGTTCTAGGAAAAATCTTATTATTCCTGAAGAAATATGAACCAACTGTTCAAAACCTGCGTATTTATACCGAGCGCCTTGCTTTGATGTTCCTGAAAGACGCCTAATGTATTCTGGCCTAGCAAATCTGTATGCATCATCGCCAGCGCGATAGCCCCCAGTAGTAGAGCTGATCCATCGCTTATTTATTTCCTCTGATATAGTACGTATTTCGTTTTCTTGATCATTATCTACAGGGAAAAAATCTGCGGGGTTGATATCCCCAAATCCGAAGCGACGCAAACGTTTTTCAACTATTTGCTCTACAAGCTTAGGGTAGTTATCTTTTAAAGACCCCGTATAAACGGAAGTGAAGTTTATTTCCGAATAGTCATGAGGCGCTTCAATTTTAATTCCAGAAGAGGTGGTGAATGTTTTGTATCCCATCTGGGTAGATATTTTTAAAGAAACGACATCTGTGCTTCTATAAGAAACCCATGTGTTCAGAACTTTTGTTTGTTGTAGCGTTAAGTTGTCCGCGTCATCCAGTAGGAAAAATACGGGGCAGTCTGGGAGTATCTGGTTTTCCCGAAGAGCCCGAATTACGGGTAGTAGTACGTCCTGAAAGCCGAGTAACGACCCCGAGTAAGGGAAGTAGTCTTTTGAAAAGGCTCTACGTTTTATGTAACCAACAGTTTCTGCTTGTAGAGAGTCGAAGATGTCAATTATCGCTGAGAGTGATGTGTTGTTTTCAGCGATATGTTTTTTTGCATCCCAGCCAACGTACTCTAATCTTTTGTAAAGTACGGATAATGCAAAGTTAGATAATTTTGTGTTTGGCTCAATGTTTGCGCTGAAAAATGTATGATGGGCGGAGATGGAAACGAACAGTGAACTTAATATTTTTGTTACTAGAACATGTTCGGAGAAGATAAACCCGCTTGGCTCACTTTCTATTCTTGAGTACTCAGCTGAGTTTACTTCGGTTGCTTTAATTGAAAGATATGCTCCATAGAATGGGAGGTCTTGTAATGAGCAACCTCTTGCGAGACATTGAGCTCCCGGAGTCATCATTTTTAGCATCATACTTTTACCACTGCCCCGATGGCCGTGTAAAAATTGATGACCGCTCAACTGAAGGTTGTCATATTCTGGATACGGGACGAATAAATCGACAAGCTCTTCTGAACTAAGGTTTTCTGGGGTTTTTACAGAAAACGGATTAACCTTTAGCTCTGAAATTATATTACCTTCCATTGCTCTCTCCTGAGATGGTTGTAATGTACTTGGCGGCATAGTCGGAACCGCAATAAGCTTTCAGTTGGGATTTTAAACTTGAATGCACGTTTTCCGGGTACCCTTCGTCCATTAGCTCAGGTACAGGTATCTTATCCAGTGTTTCGTGAGTTTTAGAATCTACAATTTCGATGCTTGCGCGTATAGATTCTACTGCGTAAGTTCCTCTAGTGTGAATGTTGCAGTATTTTCTCTCTCGATCCATTTTTTCAAGTCGATCTAAAATTTCGTCAATTAAATAAACCGATTTGATGACGGATCCATCTTCTTGCTTTCGTTCCTCACATCCCCAACTTTGTGATACGTCGTCGGTTGTTAGTACAAATTGAATATTGACTCTTCTATCATCGGATCCGTAAACCGAGCCAAGTATTGAAGCCGCGTATTTGTGATAAATTAAATTGTGTGTGGGTAAATTGCCATGTTTTAGTAAATATTTAGCCGCCCTTCCGCTGTTTTCACAAATTTCATCCGCAAAACGAACAATTGCGGCCAATAAGCGCGACCTTATCTTAATTGTTCCTACTAGATCACTGCTGTTTAAAGTGCCAATGGTGTCGCGGCTTCCGTTAACTTTTCCGCCATGGGCCTCTGCTATACGTGCTATTATTTTTAATTCGGATGTATCGCCCCCTAGTAACTCGCTATGTTCCCGTAAAAACTGGAAGCATTTTTTTCATGATCGTCACGTCCGTGGATGTTGCCAACATCATGAATTCGAATCGCTACTAATAATATATATAGCTCGTAGGGCTGTAAAATTTTCCAATTTGCGATGTCTTCTATATCGGCATTTAATAAATCGCCAGCATATCGAACAACTTCATCGAAATGTTCCGCATTATGTGCCGTGTAGTATCCTGGAGTTTTTGAGTTTACACCAAGGCCGGTATCAATTTGTGGATAGATATCTACACGTAGTTTGTTCAAGAAACTGCAGTACTGAATGAAGTAATCATTATGCATTCTAGGAAATTTTGTAGCTTCCTTGCATTTTTCCTTAAGAATCACTTCTAAGGCCTGCATAGTGTTCAGCTCAGTCATTTTGTCGTACTCATTATCATGTCGAACACAGCTTTAGCGAGCAGTGGGGGAACTGCATTACCTACCTGTTGTTGTTGAAATCCGATAGAGCCATAAAATCTGAACGAATCCGGGAAAGACTGTAATCGAGCCGCTTCTCTGACAGAAAGACCTCTATTTTCCCAGGGATGTATCAGCATGTTTTTTCTGAAGTTACCTATTACTACTGAGGGTTCGTCAGATTTCAATCGTCTGTAAATCCCAGTGTGGCAACGGGATGCGTCTTTATAGTTTTCCATCAAGTGTACTGGGATGTTTTCCCAGTTACCGCCCTCTGGGATGTGTTCATATCGTTCAATGATATATGGTGCGTTATTTGTAACGATATTATTCCAGCATGCTTTGTTTTTTCCGCGAATTTTTTTTGCATACGCTGTGCTGGCTTTCATTAGATATTCGGAGTGATCTCGTTTATCTCCATTTTTTAACTGAGGTAGGTCTGCAATTGCATCTTTTACTGTAATGTGTTTTTTGCGGTTTTTGGTGGCGGAGGTACAGTGATTCCATGGAGAGAGCCAATTATGAATAAACGATTTCTCTTCTGCGGTACGCCATAATCCGCGGAATTTAGTATAAAGGTACTTGTAGTGTATCCAATGTCGGAAAAACCTTTTAATACTTCTGCTAAAAAGTATCCGCTTTCTGTTTCTAATAGACCTTTAACATTTTCGAATACTATCCAGTCAGGCCTGCTTTCCTGTACTAGTCTCAAATATTCTCGAAAAAGCCAGTTATTCGGATTCTCAACATTTCTATTCTTTTGATTAGATGTTGAGAAACCTTGGCATGGAGGGCCTCCGAAAAGAACAATTGGTCCTTTAGTTTTAAGAACCATGTGCTCTTTTGCGCGAATATCCTTGACGTTGGCCTGTAATAGGCACGTTTCAATATGATTTTCACGAAAGGTTTTTGCTGCATTCGGGTCAGATTCGACTGCGAATTTCACCTTCACGCCGCTCATTTCGGCACCGACGGACATCCCACCAGCACCGCAGAACAAATCGATTCCTAGCACTTCCTGTCACTTCTCGAAAAATTGATAGGTTGCCAAAAGGCAATTTAGAAAATTTTATTAAAATTCTAATAACGTCATGGATCTTAAAAGTCAAGCTAGTAAATTCTTGGTTTGGGCATAGAAAAAGCCCCGATTTACGGGGCTTTTTCTATGGTGATGGGTAGTAACAGGTCAAATACCAGCGGGATTGATCAGTCCCAGCTCAACGCCCCACCAGTCTGATACTCAATAACCCGAGTCTCAAAGAAGTTCTTCTCCTTCTTCAAGTCCATGATCTCGCTCATCCAAGGGAACGGGTTAGTCGTCCCTGGATACTCTTCCTTCAAACCAATCTGGCTCAGACGACGGTTAGCGATGAACTTCAGGTAGTCCTCCATCATCGCCGCGTTCATGCCCAGTACGCCGCGAGGCATGGTGTCGCGGGCGTATTCGATTTCCAGTTGAGTACCTTGCAGGATCATCTGCGAAGCTTCTTCCTTCATTTCGGCATCCCACAGGTGTGGGTTTTCGATTTTGATCTGGTTGATCACGTCGATGCCGAAGTTCAGGTGCATGGATTCGTCGCGCAGGATGTATTGGAACTGCTCGGCGACGCCGGTCATTTTGTTGCGGCGGCCCATGGAGAGGATCTGGGTGAAGCCGCAGTAGAAGAAGATGCCTTCCAGGACGCAGTAGTAGGCGATCAGGTTGCGCAGCAGCTCTTTGTCGGTTTCGACGGTGCCGGTGTTGAATTCCGGGTCGGAGATGGCGCGGGTGTATTTGAGGCCCCAGGCGGCTTTTTTCGCTACCGACGGGATCTCGTGGTACATGTTGAAGATTTCGCCTTCATCCATGCCCAGCGATTCGATGCAGTACTGGTAGGCGTGGGTGTGGATCGCCTCTTCGAAGGCCTGGCGCAGGATGTACTGGCGGCATTCCGGATTGGTGATCAGGCGGTACACGGCCAGGGCCAGGTTGTTGGCTACCAGGGAGTCGGCGGTGGAGAAGAAGCCGAGGTTGCGCATCACGATGCGGCGCTCGTCGTCGGTCAGGCCTTCCGGGTTTTTCCAGAGGGCGATGTCGGCGGTCATGTTGACTTCTTGCGGCATCCAGTGGTTTGCGCAGCCGTCCAGGTATTTCTGCCAGGCCCAGTCGTACTTGAAGGGCACGAGCTGGTTGAGGTCGGCGCGGCAGTTGATCATGCGCTTTTCGTCAACGGCGACACGGGCGGCGGAGCCTTCGAGTTCGGCGAGGCCTTCGGCGACGTCGAGGGAATCCAGTGCAGCCTTGGCGCGGGCCACGGCGGCCGAGTCTTCGGCGGTCACGGCGCGGGCTTCGAGGGCGGCGGCACCGCCGGCGCTGTCGAGGCGGTCCATGTTGGCTTCAGCGGCGTGGCCGGCGTTGGCGCCTTTCACTACGGCTTCTTCACTGTCTTCTTTGTCGAATTCGTCCCAGCTCAGCATGACGTGTCGTCTCCTGCGTGAGGGCCAGATGCCCGTGTGAAACCTGATGGTTGGTTTTTCACACGGCCGTACTGGCCGCGTTGGATAGCGTTTTTTGCAGCGATGCGACGCAGGCAAATAAACATGGATTTTGTACGGGGTTCCGAGAGCCTCTGATGGGCGCAATCAGCGTTGGACGCTGCTGCGGGGCTTCAGATTGGCTGTTGATCCCTGTAAGGGAATATTGCTGACCCGATTAGGGCGGCATTATAGGGAAAAAAATATGCTTGTGGGGGGAGGCGAATCGGCGCAGGTGCGTGAAACGGGAGGGTGATTTCAGTCGGAGCGAGGGTTTACAGGGCTTTGATCGAGATTGGCTATGCGGGATTTTTTTTCAATTATTTTTCTGCCGGGCGACGATTGTTCAAGAAGTGATCAAAAAAACACTATTTTCACTACATGTTGTGTTTCGCAATCCTTTTTTGCCTCTCCAGACACAACTGAGCCCGACCGAAGCCGGGCTGGAATCGACGCTCAGCGAGGCGCTGAAATGATCGATTCGGTGCAGTCTGAATCATCAATTGGTGCAGCCGTTGCCCATGATGCTGTAACGCAGGATGTGACGCTGGCCGGTGGAGTCGTCGTACTCCATTTTCATCGGAACCACTTCGCAGACATTGGGTACTTCGCTCAT
Organism: Pseudomonas sp. B2M1-30; assembly: GCF_025447575.1. Taxonomy (NCBI): domain Bacteria; kingdom Pseudomonadati; phylum Pseudomonadota; class Gammaproteobacteria; order Pseudomonadales; family Pseudomonadaceae; genus Pseudomonas; species Pseudomonas sp. B2M1-30. The sequence continues at coordinate 503,882 of NZ_JAOEJT010000004.1, forward strand.
CGATACAACTTTGGCGATGTCCAGATGAGTGGAGTAAGTGTATTCCTCGATGGCCGGTTGTTGCTGTGCGACATCAGTCGGGACCTCGTCTGCCATGGCGGTTGCGCACAGACTGCTGAGGGCCAGAACCAATAAAGCTTTCATTTCAAAGTTACCTTCTTGAGGTCGAGTGGGGTCACGCAACCTTTTTGGGGTTGCGTGTGGAACTTCATTGCTTTGATTCATTACTTGGAGCGCTGGATTAACGGCCTTCGTGGGGGCTGTAACGTTGTTAATCGCTTTGCCTTGTCGGCGAGGTGAATTTTAGGGAGGCGGGGGAGGGGTAAACAGCCGTGGTTTTGATAAACACCTTTGGCAGATTTGGTAACAATCGCGCCGCAGAATGAAAAATCACCGCTTCGCCAGTGCCGGCGGGGCCGTGGATGTTGGGGCTGGCGGGTATGCCCACGTTTTGCAGGGGCTTGTTACTACCATCGTCGAATGGTTCTATACGGTCGCCCCGGCTACAACAGGGTCATACAAAAACAACTATTACACCGAGGTAGGAAAGATGAGTGCGGCTTCCCTGTATCCCGTTCGTCCCGAGGTAGCAGCCAATACGCTGACCGACGAGGCGACCTACAAAGCCATGTACCAGCAGTCGGTCGTCAACCCTGACGGCTTCTGGCGCGAGCAGGCCAAGCGCCTCGACTGGATCAAGCCTTTCACCACGGTGAAGCAGACGTCGTTCGACGATCACCACGTCGACATCAAATGGTTTGCCGATGGCACCCTGAACGTTTCCTACAACTGCCTCGACCGCCATCTGGCCGAGCGTGGCGACCAGGTCGCGATCATCTGGGAAGGTGACGATCCTGCCGAAAGCCGCAACATCACCTACCGCGAGCTGCATGAACAAGTGTGCAAGTTCGCCAACGCCCTGCGCGGTCAGGACGTGCACCGGGGTGACGTGGTCACCATCTATATGCCGATGATCCCCGAAGCCGTGGTCGCCATGCTGGCCTGCACCCGGATCGGCGCGATTCACTCGGTGGTGTTCGGTGGTTTCTCGCCGGAAGCCCTGGCCGGTCGCATCATCGACTGCCGCTCGAAAGTGGTGATCACCGCTGACGAAGGCATCCGCGCCGGCAAGAAGATTTCCCTCAAGGCCAACGTCGACGACGCCCTGACCAACCCGGAAACCAGCAGCATCCAGAAAGTCATCGTGTGCAAGCGCACCGGTGGCGACATCAAGTGGAACCAGCATCGCGACATCTGGTACGAAGACCTGATGAAAGTGGCGGGCACCGTTTGCGCGCCGAAAGAGATGGGCGCTGAAGAAGCGCTGTTCATCCTTTATACCTCCGGCTCCACCGGCAAGCCGAAGGGCGTGCAGCACACCACTGGCGGCTATCTGTTGTACGCAGCGATGACCCACGAGCGCGTGTTCGACTACCGTCCGGGCGAAATCTACTGGTGCACCGCCGACGTCGGCTGGGTCACGGGGCACTCTTATATTGTCTACGGGCCACTGGCCAACGGCGCGACCACGCTGCTGTTCGAAGGCGTGCCGAACTATCCGGACATCACCCGGGTGGCGAAAATCGTCGACAAGCACAAGGTCAACATCCTCTACACCGCACCGACCGCGATCCGCGCCATGATGGCCTCCGGCACTGCCGCCGTTGAAGGTGCCGATGGCAGCAGCCTGCGCCTGCTCGGTTCGGTGGGCGAGCCGATCAACCCGGAAGCCTGGGACTGGTACTACAAGAATGTCGGCAAGTCCCGTTGCCCGATTGTCGATACCTGGTGGCAGACCGAAACCGGCGGCAACATGATGAGCCCGTTGCCGGGCGCGCATGCGCTGAAACCGGGTTCGGCGGCGCGTCCGTTCTTCGGCGTGGTGCCGGCACTGGTCGACAACCTCGGCAACATCATCGAGGGCGAGGCCGAGGGCAATCTGGTGATTCTCGATTCGTGGCCGGGCCAGGCGCGCACTCTGTACGGCGACCATGACCGCTTCGTCGACACCTACTTCAAGACTTTCCGTGGCATGTACTTCACCGGTGACGGCGCGCGTCGGGATGCCGATGGCTACTACTGGATCACCGGGCGCGTGGACGACGTGCTCAACGTTTCCGGCCACCGCATGGGCACCGCCGAGATCGAAAGCGCCATGGTCGCCCACCCGAAAGTCGCCGAAGCGGCGGTGGTGGGTGTGCCGCACGACATCAAGGGACAGGGCATTTATGTCTACGTCACCCTGAAGAATGGCGAAGAGCCGACCGAGCAATTGCGTCTGGAACTGAAGAACTGGGTGCGCAAGGAGATCGGCCCGATTGCTTCGCCGGACGTGATCCAGTGGGCACCGGGGCTGCCGAAGACCCGTTCGGGCAAGATCATGCGCCGCATTCTGCGCAAGATCGCCACGGCGGAGTACGAAGGTCTGGGCGACATTTCCACCCTGGCCGATCCGGGTGTGGTGCAGCATCTGATCGATACGCACAAGACCATGAACGTCGCGTAAGCAGCGGGTCTGCAGCCTGAAGAGCCCCGTCCGGCATCACGCCGGACGGGGCTTTTTGTTTTCCAATAATTATCGGTTTCGCCCGTCAGACCTTTCTCGCTGTTACCCGTCAGCCTTCAAGTAACTGAATGTGTAACCGCCCGCTGCGCAACGGGGCGATGGGAAACGTCGCGCCCCGTTTCGGGGCCGGGAAAATCCCTGTGAAAAATAAGACATCACCCCGCGCTTGCCGGATTAGAAGGGTTTGCGAATAATAGGCCCGCAATTTGCAGCGTAGATCGGTTCACTGTCTTTTGCTCTTGCATGAAATTGCAGGGCTGTCAATGTGCTCAAGCGGGTTTCTCGGTGCATCTGTAATTAGTTGTCGCATTGAAGAAATATCGGCTTCGGGCCTGTCGTTAGAATGCCGATCACTCGCTCGCCGTGGCTCGTGTTGAAATCGCATCCGGTTTCAGCGGGAAAAGTCCTACGGACGCAGCAACGCTTTTCAGTTCCACCCATTCGCATATTGGGCTGTCGCTCACTCTGCCGTTTTTGCCCTTTACCGATGGAGTTCCAAGATGAAGAAACTCGTGCTGCTTGGCGCCCTGGCACTGTCCGTGCTGTCCCTGCCATCCTTCGCGGATGAGAAGCCCCTGAAGATCGGTATCGAAGCGGCTTACCCTCCATTCGCTTCCAAAGCCCCGGACGGCAGCATCGTCGGTTTCGACTACGACATCGGCAACGCCCTGTGTGAAGAAATGAAGGTCAAGTGCCAGTGGGTCGAGCAAGAGTTCGACGGTCTGATCCCGGCCCTGAAAGTGCGCAAGATCGACGCGATCCTGTCGTCCATGTCGATCACTGAAGACCGCAAGAAGTCCGTGGACTTCACCAACAAGTACTACAACACCCCGGCCCGCCTGGTCATGAAGGAAGGCACCGCAGTCAGCGAAGGCCTGACCGAGCTGAAAGGCAAGAACATCGGCGTGCAGCGTGGCTCGATCCACGAGCGTTTCGCCCGCGAAGTCCTGGCCCCGCTGGGTGCCGAGATCAAGCCATACGGTTCGCAGAACGAAATCTACCTCGACGTGGCCGCCGGCCGCCTCGACGGCACCGTGGCGGACGCTACGCTGTTGAATGACGGCTTCCTGAAAACCGACGCCGGCAAAGGCTTCGCGTTCGTCGGCCCGGCCTTCACCGACGTCAAATACTTCGGCGACGGCGTAGGCATCGCGGTTCGCAAGGGCGACGCCCTGAAAGACAAGATCAACACTGCCATCGCGGCCATCCGCGAGAACGGCAAGTACAAGGCTATCCAGGACAAGTACTTCGACTTCGATATCTACGGCAAGTAACACGTCGCAGCGACAAGTCAGAAATGGCGCAAGCAACAGGATCTCTGCGGTTTGCGCCATTTTTTCATCCCAACTTTCGAGGACCTGAATCATGTTGAAAGGCTACGGGGCTGTCATCCTCGATGGCGTATGGCTGACGCTTCAGCTCGCCTTGTCGTCCATGGCTCTGGCCATCGTTCTCGGGCTGATCGGTGTCGCGCTGCGCCTGTCGCCGGTGCGCTGGCTGGCCTGGCTGGGCGACCTGTACGCGACGGTGATTCGCGGGATTCCCGATCTGGTGCTGATCCTGCTGATCTTCTACGGCGGCCAGGACATGCTCAACCGCGTCGCGCCGATGCTCGGTTATGACGAATACATCGACCTCAACCCGCTGGCCGCCGGTATCGGCACACTCGGTTTCATCTTCGGTGCGTACCTGTCGGAAACCTTCCGTGGCGCGTTCATGGCGATCCCGAAAGGCCAGGCTGAAGCCGGCATGGCCTACGGCATGAGCAGTTTTCAGGTGTTCTTCCGGGTGATGGTGCCGCAGATGATTCGTCTGGCGATCCCCGGCTTCACCAACAACTGGCTGGTGTTGACCAAGGCCACTGCGCTGATTTCCGTGGTCGGTCTGCAAGACATGATGTTCAAGGCCAAGCAGGCGGCCGACGCCACCCGCGAGCCTTTCACCTTCTTCCTTGCAGTGGCGGCGATGTACCTGGTCATCACCAGTGTTTCGTTGCTGGCACTGCGTCACCTTGAGAAGCGCTACTCGGTAGGCGTAAGGGCGGCTGATCTATGATCTTCGACTACAACGTCATTTGGGAGGCCCTGCCGCTGTACCTCGGCGGCCTGGTGACCACCCTCAAACTGCTCGCGCTGTCGCTGTTTTTCGGTCTGCTGGCGGCGTTGCCGCTGGGCCTGATGCGCGTCTCGAAGAACACCGTGGTCAATGGTGCCGCGTGGCTCTACACCTACGTGATTCGCGGCACGCCGATGCTGGTGCAACTGTTCCTGATCTACTACGGTCTGGCCCAGTTCGAAGCCGTGCGCGAGAGCTTCCTCTGGCCGTGGCTGTCCAGCGCAACGTTCTGTGCGTGCCTGGCGTTCGCGATCAACACCAGCGCCTACACCGCCGAAATCATCGCCGGCAGTCTCAAGGCCACGCCGAACGGCGAGATCGAAGCGGCCAAGGCCATGGGCATGTCGCGGGTCAAGATGTACAAGCGCATCCTGCTGCCGTCGGCCCTGCGCCGGGCGCTGCCGCAATACAGCAACGAAGTGATCATGATGCTGCAGACCACCAGTCTGGCGTCCATCGTGACCCTGATCGACATCACCGGCGCGGCCCGCACCGTCAACGCGCAGTTCTATCTGCCGTTCGAGGCGTACATCACCGCCGGCGTGTTCTACCTGTGCCTGACCTTCATTCTGGTGCGCCTGTTCAAGCTGGCCGAGCGTCGCTGGCTGAGCTACCTGGCCCCACGGAAGCACTGATATGGAACGCATCGACCACGTTTTGCCGTGGAGCCACCTGGGCAGCGAGCGCCGAATCTCGGTATTCCGCTTCGGTAGTGGCGAGCGCAAGGCCTACATCCAGGCCAGCCTGCACGCCGATGAGTTGCCGGGCATGCGCACCGCCTGGGAACTGAAAAAACGCCTCGGCGAGCTGGAAGCCCAAGGCCGGCTCAACGGCGTGATCGAACTCGTGCCGGTAGCCAACCCGTTGGGTCTGGGGCAGTTGCTGCAAGGCAATCACCAGGGCCGTTTCGAGGCCGGCAGCGGCAAGAATTTCAACCGTGATTTCGTTGAGCTCAGCGCGCCGGTGGCCGCCGAGCTGCAAGGCCGGTTGGGCGACGATCCGCATGCCAACATTGCGCTGATCCGTCAGACGATGGCCGCGCATCTGGCGGCATTGCCTGAGGCGAGCAGCCAGTTGCAAGGCATGCAACGGGTGCTGCTCAGCCATGCCTGCACCGCCGACGTGGTGCTGGACCTGCATTGCGACGCCGAAGCCGCGCTTCACATGTACGCGTTGCCGCAGCACTGGCCGCAATGGCGTTCGCTGGCTGCGCATCTGGATGTGAAGGTTGGCCTGCTGGCGGAAGACTCCGGCGGCAGCTCCTTCGACGAAGCCTGTTCGCTGCCGTGGCTGCGTCTGTCGCGGCTGTTTCCGGACGCGCAGATTCCGCTGGCCTGCCTGGCGACTACCATTGAACTGGGTGGTCAGGCCGATACCGACCGCGCCGATGCCGAGGCCTGGGCCGAGGGTATTCTGGCGTTCCTCGCCGAGCAAGGCCTGATCAGCGGCGAGTGGCCGAACCCGGCGCACGAACCCTGCGAAGGCATGCCGTTCGAGGGCACCGAATTGCTGCTGGCGCCGCACCCCGGCGTGGTGAGCTTTTTGCGCAAGCCTGGCGAATGGGTCGAGGCCGGCGCCGAGATTTTTGAAGTGATCGATCCTGTATCCGATCGGGTCAGCACGGTATGTGCTGGTACGTCCGGGGTGCTGTTTGCCATTGAACGGCTGCGCTATGCCCAACCCGGTTTCTGGCTGGCCAAGGTGGCGGGGCGCGATGCGCTGCGTCACGGGCGCTTGCTCAACGACTGACTGACTGTTTTTGTGAGAACCGACCGCATGTACAAACTTGAAGTCCAAGACCTGCATAAACGCTATGGCAGTCACGAAGTGCTCAAGGGCGTGTCCCTGAAAGCGGCAGCCGGCGATGTGATCAGCATCATCGGCTCCAGTGGCTCCGGCAAAAGTACCTTCCTGCGTTGCATCAACCTGCTGGAGCAGCCGCACGCGGGCAAGATCCTGCTCAACAACGAAGAGCTGAAACTGGTGGCGAACAAGGACGGCGCGCTGAAGGCTGCCGATCCGAAACAGCTGCAACGCATGCGTTCGCGCCTGTCGATGGTGTTCCAGCACTTCAACCTGTGGTCGCACATGACTGCGCTGGAAAACATCATGGAAGCGCCTGTTCATGTGCTGGGCGTGTCCAAGGCCGAAGCCCGCGAGAAAGCCGAGCACTACCTGAACAAGGTTGGCGTGGCCCATCGTAAGGACGCATTCCCCGGCCACATGTCCGGTGGCGAGCAACAGCGTGTGGCGATTGCCCGTGCGCTGGCGATGGAGCCGGAAGTGATGCTGTTCGACGAGCCGACGTCGGCCCTCGACCCTGAATTGGTCGGCGACGTGCTGAAAGTCATGCAGGCCCTGGCCCAGGAAGGCCGCACCATGGTGGTGGTGACCCACGAAATGGGCTTCGCCCGTGAAGTGTCGAACCAGTTGGTGTTCCTGCACAAAGGCGTGGTGGAAGAGAGCGGCAACCCGCGCGAAGTGCTGGTCAATCCGCAATCGGAACGTCTGCAACAATTCCTCTCGGGCAGCCTCAAGTAAACGCTCCCGTTATGCACCAAATTAGGTCATGCTGCGCAGCGCGCCAGATGGTCTAATTTGGTTGCAGCCGTTTTCGGTTTTTTCCTCTGTTTATGTTTCGGATCGCCCGCCATGACTGCCCATCGAATTGGTTTCCTGATTTGGCCCAGCACTAAAGCCTTGACGCTGGCGCTGGCGGAGGAGGCCTTGCGTGTTGCTCAGCGGGTGCATCCGGATGTGGTCTACGAGTTGTCGTTCCTGCAAGCCGAGCCGCCGAGCGAAGGCGAGTGGCAACTGCCCGGCGAGCCTTGGGCCGGCAAACTGGAAAACTTTCAGAAGCTGTTTCTGCTCGCCGATGAGCCGCCGGCCACCCTGGCGCCGGCCCTCAGCAGCGCGCTCAAGCAAGTGGTGCGTGCCGGATGTGTGATCGGTGGTTTGTCGGCCGGTGTGTATCCGTTGGCGCAACTCGGTCTGCTCGACGGTTATCGCGCCGCCGTTCACTGGCGCTGGCAGGACGATTTCGCCGAGCGCTTCCCGAAAGTCATCGCCACCAGCCATCTGTTCGACTGGGATCGCGATCGCCTGAGCGCGTGCGGCGGCATGTCGGTGCTGGATCTGCTGCTGGCGGTGCTGGCCCGGGATCACGGCGCCGAACTCGCCGGTGCAGTCTCTGAAGAGCTGGTGGTCGAGCGCATCCGCGAGGGCGGTGAGCGTCAGCGCATTCCGTTGCAGAATCGCCTCGGCTCCAGCCATCCGAAGCTCACCCAGGCCGTGTTGCTGATGGAAGCCAACATCGAAGAGCCGCTGACCACCGACGAAATCGCCCAGCATGTGTGCGTGTCCCGTCGCCAGTTGGAGCGGATCTTCAAGCAATACCTCAACCGTGTGCCGAGCCAGTACTACCTGGAGCTGCGCCTGAACAAGGCCCGGCAGATGTTGATGCAGACCAGCAAGTCGATCATCCAGATCGGCCTGTCCTGCGGTTTCTCCTCGGGGCCGCATTTCTCCAGCGCCTACCGCAACTTCTTCGGCGCCACGCCACGGGAAGACCGCAACCAGCGACGCAGCAGCAGCCCGTTCGAATTGTCGTCGGTGCCACCCGAGCGCGGCTGACCTGACACGCAAAAGCCATGGCATCACTGCCATGGCTTTTTTCATTGCGGGTTATCTCAATCTTCGATATCGCCCCCCGGACGGTTCACCGTGCCCGGTTGGCCGGCGATGTTGTCGACGTTCAATGTGAGCCCGGTTTCCTCGTAATAGGCCCGGATTCGTCGGCGGGCCTGTTCGGAGAGCGGGTTGTTCTGCAGGTCGTAGCGGTCGCCGACATACGCCGGGACGTCCATCAATTCATCGGCGATGTCAGTGATGAGGTTGTTCGACAGATCGACTTCGCTCCAGTTGTGGTTGGTCAGCACACCGGGCGGAATCTCGCTCAGGCCGGCATTGCTCAGATCCAGGTCGGTCAGGCTTTGCAGGTTGCTCAGGTCGGGTGTCAGCGCCAGCGGGTTGTCGTGCAGATGGAGGATTTGCAGGTTGTCCATGCCGGCCAGGCTGGTCACCGATTGCGCTGTCAGCGTCAGGTCGCAATCGGGCAGGCTCAGCGAGGTCAGGCGCCCCATCGAGAAAACCGCCTCGGGGATGTCCGGCAGGAAATAACCGCGAATATCCAGGCTGTCGAGGTTGGGAAACGCATCGAGGAATTGCCCGATCCGTGGCGTGTGATCACCGTAGCCGAGCAGGAACAGCTCCGGGACGTGGCTGAAGTCGGCATTGAGACTCGGCAACTCGCCCATGATCGACAGGCGCGAGGCGAACCCATGACTGGCGACCTCGGAACCCTCGACCGGAATATTGCGCCAGCACCTGAGCAGCGCGTCCCTGAAGTTGTTGCGCTTTTGCGCTTCGAGCAACAGTTCGGCATCGGTGAGTGGTTGCAGGGAGTCGGGGTTGATGAGCGGGACATCGTTGCTCCAGGTGTCGAGACCGAAGATCAAACCCTGCAACTCGGCTTCCTGTCGCGTCAGTTCGTTGCGTCCTTCAACCAGCGTGCCGGGCAGGTCATAGATGAATCGGCTGGCCTGCTCGTCGCTCAGTTGCGGGTACAGCGATTGGGCGCGCGTGACGTCGCTGCGATCGGCCAGCACGCCCAGGTCTTCGCCGAGTTCCTGATAACAGACCTTGATCCGCTCAAGCGTGGCCTGGGTCAGCGGATTGTTGCCGAAGTCGAAACCGAAGGTGGTCGTGGCCGGCAGTTTGAAGATCTGTTCGGGAATGGTGGTGATCCAGTTGCTGTGGAGGATCACGGTTTTCAGCGCGGGATGGTCGGTGAGTCCGACGGGAACCTCGGAAATCCCGGTGCTCGACAGGTCGACCAGTTCCAGCTTCGGCAGGCCGCGCAGGTCGGGTGCCATACCCAGCGGGTTGTTGTAGAGATCCAGTGCCGTCAGGGTTTTCAGCGTGGTCAGCGTCTTGTTGCCCGCCGCATCCAGTACCGTGCCGCAGTTGCTCAGGGCCAGCGTTTCCAGCGCTGGCATGCGAGTGATTGACGACGGAATCCGGTCCACCGCCAGGTTGCGCAGTTCGAGGACTTTCACGCCGGTGAAGCATTCAAGGAAGCGCTCGTTCATCCGCAGCCTGGCGTGGCCGTCGAGGCTGAGTATGGAGACATGACTGAAGTCGGCGCTCAGGGCTGGCAGCTCACCGTTGAACGGCATTACTTGCCTGAGTTCATTGTTGCGAATTTCGGGACTCGCCGAACGTCGGCTGCGCCAGAACGCTTGCAGTTCCTCGCTGAACAGCTTTCTGGCCGCCGACTCCGTGGCTTTTTCTCTCTCGTTGAACGACTCGCCGGTGGCCGGATCGCGTTCAGGCCCTTCACCGACCCAGCGTTGCAGGTCGCCGCTCAGTTGGCGGATCTCCGCCTCCCATTGCTGGAGCTGGGTCTGGGTGTCCTCCAGTGTGCCGGGCAGCAGATAGAGCACGCGGTTGGCGGCTTCATCGTTCAGGTCCGGGAACAGGGCGATGGTGCGGTCGATGTCTTTTTGGGCGAACCACACGCCAAAGTCCTGGCCGTTCACGCGAAAGCGTTGCCTGATGCGCAGGCGACTGGCCGATGACAGCGGGTTGCCGGCAAAGCTGAAGTGCTTGTGAGTGACCGCCGGGGTGTTGAACAGGTCGTCGGGCAGTTCGCTGATCAGGTTGTCATCGAATGTGCCGCTGGCAATGTGCAGGTGATCGAACAGCCCATCCGGCAGGCTGGAAATGCCGGTGTCGGTCAGCCGCAGGTGTTTCAACAGTGGCAAGCCATCCAGTTTGGGTGCGCTGCCCAGCGGGTTGTTGCTCAGGTCCAGGTATTGCAGTGGCCCGAGGGATGAAAGCGTCGCTTGCGATTCGGGCGTCAGTTTCAGCGCGCAACTTCTCAGCAGCAGATGGCCCAGTTGCGGCATGCGACGGGTGGCTGTCGGTAGTTGGCCGAGGCTGAAGTTTTGCAGTTCCAGTTGATGCAGTCCGGTAAACCCTTCGAGGAAGGCATCGACTCCACTCACTGCCGCGTTGCCGTGCAGGGTCAGGTTGGACACATGGCTGAAGTCCGTCGACAGCGCCGGTAGGTCGCCGATGAACGGCACCTTCCATTGCATGTTCTGCGCCCGTTGCCTTGGCGAGTCCGCCGATCGGGCGCGCCACAGCTCTTCCAGGTGATCGGCGAATTCCTGTCTGGCCGCGTGCTCGGCGATCAGTTGCGGGGTATTGAGGGGTTGCCCGGACAGCGGATGGGTTTCGGGGATGGCGGTTTTCCAGGCCGCCAGATCGCTGGTCAGTTGCTCGATCTCGGCTTTCCAGTGCCTGAGCTGGCTGCGCCCGTGCTCCAGATCGCCGGGCAAGCCGTAAAACACGTCGCTGGCTTCTTCGTTGTCGAGGCTGGGGAACAGCGCTTTGGTCGCGTCGATGTCGGCCGGGTCGGCGAGTACGCCGAAGTCCTTGCCGTGCTCGCGGGAATACACCTTGATCCGTTCCCGGGTGCTGGCGGTCAGCGGGTTGTTCGAACAGTCGAAGTTTTCGCTTTTGCGTCCGGGCAGCTCAAAGAAGGCCTCGGGCAGTTCGGTCAACTGGTTGTCGCTGACGATGACCGTTTGCAGTTTCGGATGCGCGGCCAGTTCGGGCGGGGCTTTGCTGATCCCGGTATTCGACAGGTCGAGGTAGGACAGCTCGGGCAATGTCTCGACCTTCGGCGCCTTGCCCAGCGGATTGTTCGGCAGCTCAAGCGATTCCAGGTTCGGCAAGGCTTCAAGCGCGCTCTGCAACTCGCTGTCGAGAGAAATGCCGCAATCGTTCAGGACCAGCGATTCGAGGCGCGGCAGATCACCGAGTGTTTGCGCCAGTTGATCGAGCGCGAAATTGCGCAGGGTCAATTGGCGCAGGCCGGGGAAACTGCGCAGGAACGGCGAGGTGGCGCGCAGGCCCTTGTTGCCACCGAGGGATAGGCCGGTGACGTGATCGAAGTTCACGCTCAGTTGCGGCAGGTCACCGGTGAAGCCTGGGTCTGCGCTGAACACCTCGGCCCGGTTCAGCGGGTTATCGCTGGAGCGCTGGCGCCACAGTCGTTGCACCTGCCAGGCAAAGGTTTCCCGCGCGTGCAGCTCATTGAATTGCTCGTTGGCATTGAGGGGAGTGCCGCTCACGGTGTCGCGATCCGGGATGTCACCGCTCCAGGTGTTCAGCTCGTTCGCAAGCCGGGCGAATTCCTCCTCCCACTGGCTCACCTGCAAACGGCCCTGCAGCAGCGAGCCGGGCAGGCGATACAGCAACGCGTTGGCCTGGCGGTCGTTGAGATCCGGAAACAATGTTTTGATCCGGTCGATATCCGCACGGTTAGCCTGCACACCAAAGTCTTTGCCGGTCTGGTTGAAGTGGACTTTGACCTGTTCCCGGGTGGCGGTGGACAACGGGTTGCCGGAAAAATCGAACCCGGCGGAACGCTCGACAGGCTGCTGGAACAGGACGTCCGGCAGGGCGGTGATTCGGTTGTTGCGCAGCCAGACGCTTTTCAATTGTGGGTGTTCGAACAGCCCGACCGGCAATTCGGAGAGGCCGGTTTTCGACAGGTTGAGGTGGTGCAGTCCCGTCATCGCGCGGATGTCCGGGGTGGCGCCCAGTGGGTTGGCCTGCAGATCGAGCGCGGTCAGTTCGGACAGCGATGCCAGCAGCGTCTGGTTCGTCGGCGTCAATGTAATCTGGCAATTGCGCAGGCGCAGTTGGCGCAGGGACGGTGTCGTCGCCACGGCCTCGGGCAGGTTACGCAGATTGAAGTGGCGCAGATCCAGGCGCAGCAATCGCGGGAAATGGGCGACGAACGCATCCACCGAACCGGAGCCGCCGGTGCCGGCCAGTTCCAGGCTGGCGACGTGGCTGAAATCGGCGCTCAGCTCGGGCAGGTCACCCAGCAGCGGCTCGGGGAAGCGCATCCGGTAGCCGTAGGCTTCGCGGCTTTCCCGGCGCCAGCATTTGCGCAGCTCCCTGGCGAACAGGTCGCGGTTGCGGCGGGCGGCTTGGAATTGTTGCGTCGTCAGTTGCTGGCCGGTGACGGGATGGATTTGCGGGGTATTGATCCGCCATTGGTCCAGGTCGTTTTCCAGCTGGGCATATTCCAGGCGCAGGCGAGCCAGCTCGGCTCGGGCGCCATCCGGATGATTGAGTAATGTGTACTCCATGGCCGCCAGACCTTCTTCGGTGATGCCGGGAAAAACCTCCCTGATCAAGTCCTCCAGCTCCCGCGAGTCGCCGCGTCTGATCAGCGGGTAGCCCTCCGAACCGACCAGGCGCAGCGTGTCGTTGACCACGGGTTTTGCGGGTTCGGAGGACATCAGCAGACGCAGCTCGCCGCGCTCGTGCGGATTGTCACGAATGGCGTGTTTGAGTTTGTCGCCTTCGCCAATCTGTAAACCCAGTGCCTGGCGCTCGCTGTCGGGCAGCGCTTGCAGGACGCTGTTGTAGAAATCCATCGAAGCATTCAGCTCCTTGCCCTGATCGTCGTACGCCTGCCAGGTGCCATCGGTTTTGCGCACCAGCACTTTCTGCACGCGGGCCTGGGTTGGGCCGGTGCTGTCGACGAGTTTGCCTTCGGGGGATTGTTCGCGAACTTCCAGGCGAATGTCGTTCGACCAGCCCGGCAAGCGTTGCAGGCTGTGCAGCGCCAGGGTGTCGCTGTCGGGGTTGTGGACCGAGTCCAGTTCAAGCCCTTCGTAGGCACGGGTAATGCGCAATTGCTCGCGGGCCTCGCTGGCAAGCGCCTGCTGGTGCTGCGGCCAGCGCCCGTTGTCGATCTCCAGCAGCTCGTCACCGGTGGCGGTTTTCAGCAGCTCCTCGGTGATGCGGATGGGGAGGCCGGGTTCATGCAGCAAGACTTTCGCCACCCATGGATCGTCACTGCGTTGCTGCGTGGCATAACGGCGGTTGAACAGATCGGCGCGATGCTGCCGGGCGAATTGCGCGAGCCTGGCCCGGAGTTGGCGGACGCGAGCCTCAAGGGCAATCTGCTCACCCTGGCTCTCGCCAAGTAACGTGTTGATTTGCGATTCGTCGAGCGATTGCAGCAGCGTTTTGAGCAGGTCGCCGTCGGTCAGTTGATTCTGTTGGAGGTCCGTCAGCGGCAGATTTTCGTCCGTGGAGGATTCCCAGAGCGTTTCGCCCTTGGCGTTGAGCAGGCGCAGTCGCCGGGTGTCCGGCAACAGTTTCTGCTCCTTGAGCAACTGGAGTTGGGTTGGTTGATCTGCGCCGAGGTATTGCTCGGGGTTGTCACTGGCGATCCGCTCGATGAAGCCTTGCAGCTCCTGATCGATCCGAAAGCGCTGGATGCTGTCGGCGAGCAGCGGCGGCACCGACTCGCGATTCACATGCATTTTGCGCAGGGCATTTTCCGGGTAGCCGCTGACCTTGAGAATGCGTTCGCGCTGAGCGGGGGAGAAGGGTTCTAAGCTGTGGCCGATGCGTTTCAACGCGGTGGCGGTATCCCATTGCAGGGGTTGCTCAAGCTCGGTGTGGAAGGCACCTTCGCCGTTATGGTGCGCGATGGGTTGGTAGGCGTCTGTGCGCCTGGGATGTTGGATCCGGTACTTTTCCGGGTGAGGGTGATCGGTCAGCGCGAAGTGCGCGTCATGGTTGGCGAGCAGTGTCTTGCCGTCGTGCCGGAGCAAGCCTTGGGCGTCGGGCTTGGCGGCGTCCGCCGGCGGGGCGGGATGCTCGTAGGGTTTCAGATCCGGCTTCCAGTACAGGGTTTTGCCATTGCGCAGTTTCACCGGTTGGAAGCGGTCGGCCAGTGAAAGGATCTCGGCGGGCAAAATCTTCGGCAGCTCTTGCATGGCAATGGCGCCGCCGACGCCGAACGCCCCGAGTTGAATCAACGACTCCAGCGCACTGAAGAGATGCCCGGAGGCCTCATCGGTCAAACCTTCAGCCCAATCGACAATGCCCTCGAATACGTCGTCGAGAAACTGATAGGCCATGTAGGCCATCATCACCTGGCCCAGGAACGGTACGAAGGGCATCAACACGAACGAAGCCAGTTCAACGATCGCGGACGCGACCTTGACGAAAGAGTCCCAGATCACCCAGCGCGCATTGCGGTCGACGGTGGCGGTGGGGACGGCGATTGCCGCTGCGTCGTTGAGGATCTTGTTCAGTTTGCGCTGGTAGAGATGCTCCAACAGCTCGCCGCGAATGGGCGTGGCAACCAGTTGCAGCCTGGGATTTTCGATGGGGGTATCGCGCCAGGGTGGCAACGAACTGCCGGCCTGCGGCTCGTGGAACGTCACTTCGCTGAGGCGGCGTCCGAGGTCGGCGAAGAAGTGCCCGCGCTGGTCATGGTCGATGAAACGGCTGAAAAACTGCTGATATTCCGGCGCGCGCAGCTGGCGGGTCAGTTCCTTCAGCATTTCGCGGGTCGAGGCGTATTCCTTGATCGGATGTTCGGGATCGTCCGGCACATAGGCCACCACCCTGATCGACTCGCGATCCTGCTCCAGGTCCGGGGCGAACACGAGAATGCCGGTCAGCGTTTTCGACATCATCGTCAGGTCGTGGCACAGCAGCGCCTGGCTGTCGACGCGCATGCCTTGCAAACCATCGAGCAAACCACCGATCAGGCGCACGTACACTTCACTGACGTCACCGCTCAGTTGCGCCATGTGCAGGGCGGCCTGGATGGCGGCTTTTTCGCTGGCGTCGATGTGCAGGCGCAAAACGGCGGCGGCGACCGGATTTGTGAAACCGAGGTTTTCTTCGAGCGAGGCCTTGAAGCTGGCGCCGATATCGAGCTCGCGGCACAGCCGGGCGAACGCCGCGATGCTGATCTTCGCCTTGATCTGCGGCAGCGTTTCGAACTGACCTGACGCGGACGGTTTGCTGATGAACGTGGATTCGGGCGCGTAGGCATCTGCCTCGGTTTCGCTAGCTTCGAAGTTATGCAGTGCCGCATCCAGCAGCGACACCGTCCAGGTCTGCGCACCGGTGGTGATCGGGATGCCAGAGGTTTTCAGCGGAATATAAAGACGCAGGAAAGTGTTCCTGACATCCAGGTCCAGGCCGAATCTGTTTTTCAATGCCTGGGTGAGCAGCGGTTCGGCGTAGGCAGCGGCGTCCTGCAGGTGTTCGAGTTTTTGATCGAGGGTGTTTTGTGCGGCCATGCGCCGGGCAATGACGCCCCGCAGCTCGTCGTGCCGTTCCCTGGGTGCGTTCTTGAGTTTTTCGGAAAGCGGGTGGCGGGCACTCTTCAGCGCCGCGCGGCGCTTGGCCGAAGCCTTGCCGAGCCATTCGGGGAAGGCATGTCTGAGCGGTTCGTAGTGTACGGCGGGGTTGAGCGGTTTGACGGCGGAGGGGGAGCCGGGGACTGCGTGCATCGAGTGCATCCTTGTACGTCGGAAAGACCCCAGCAAATCAGAGATCGGCAGCGCGGATGCGGTACATATGTATGACCGTCGGCCGCTGCGCAATTGATATGCTCCCGGGCCTGCTGCAAATGCCGGCGGCAGTTTAAACTGCGCCTTTGCGACGCTATATGTCGCATTGCCGTAAACCCGGGAAAATCCGGGGTTTGCGCTATAAGAAGTTGTCGCTTGGCGACAAGGCCGGGCAGAAAACTGTCCTTACAATCCCCCCATCGCTCGCCAGTTTCAGGCGAGTGTTCGTCTTCAGGAGACTCCGATGTCCGTTGAGCACGCTGCGGTACAACGCGCCGATTTCGACCAGGTAATGGTTCCCAA
Source organism: Pseudomonas sp. B2M1-30 (assembly GCF_025447575.1). Classification (NCBI taxonomy): domain Bacteria; kingdom Pseudomonadati; phylum Pseudomonadota; class Gammaproteobacteria; order Pseudomonadales; family Pseudomonadaceae; genus Pseudomonas; species Pseudomonas sp. B2M1-30. The sequence goes on from NZ_JAOEJT010000004.1 coordinate 520,340, forward strand.
CTACGCGCCTGCCGCTTTCATTCCGGTGCGTGGCGCCGGTTCCCGCGTCTGGGACCAGGCCGGCCGCGAGCTGATCGACTTCGCCGGCGGGATTGCCGTTAACGTATTGGGCCACGCGCATCCGGCGCTGGTCGGTGCCTTGACCGAGCAGGCAAACAAGTTGTGGCACGTGTCCAACGTGTTCACCAACGAACCGGCCCTGCGCCTGGCGCACAAGCTGATCGACGCCACGTTCGCCGAGCGCGCGTTCTTCTGCAACTCCGGCGCCGAAGCCAACGAGGCCGCGTTCAAGCTGGCCCGTCGCGTGGCGTTCGACCGTTTCGGCAGCGAGAAATACGAGATCATCGCCGCGCTCAACAGCTTCCACGGCCGTACCCTGTTCACCGTGAACGTCGGCGGTCAGTCGAAGTACTCCGACGGTTTCGGCCCGAAGATCACCGGCATCACCCACGTGCCTTACAACGATCTGGCAGCGCTGAAAGCCGCCGTTTCCGACAAGACCTGCGCCATCGTGCTGGAACCGATCCAGGGCGAGGGTGGCGTGCTGCCGGCCGAACTGGCTTACCTGCAAGGCGCCCGTGAACTGTGCGACCAGCACAACGCGCTGCTGGTGTTCGACGAAGTGCAGACCGGCATGGGCCGTACCGGCAAGCTGTTCGCCTACCAGCACTACGGCGTGACGCCGGACATCCTGACCAGCGCCAAGAGCCTGGGCGGCGGTTTCCCGATCGCGGCGATGCTGACCACCGAAGCACTGGCCAAACATCTGGTCGTCGGTACTCACGGCACCACTTACGGCGGCAACCCGCTGGCGTGCGCCGTGGCCGAAGCGGTGATCGACGTGATCAACACCCCTGAGGTGCTGAGCGGCGTCAACGCCAAGCACGACAAGTTCAAGACCCGCCTGGAGCAGATCGGCGAGAAATACGGCCTGTTCACTCAGGTGCGTGGTCTCGGTCTGCTGATCGGTTGTGTGCTGAGCGATGCCTGGAAAGGCAAGGCCAAGGACATCTTCAACGCCGCTGAAAAAGAAGGTCTGATGATTCTGCAAGCCGGCCCGGACGTGATCCGTTTCGCCCCGAGCCTGGTGGTTGAAGACGGCGATATCGACGCCGGCCTGGAGCGTTTCGAACGCGCCGCCGCAAAACTGACGCAAGCCTGATAGACCTTTCGACGCCTGACTGTTCAGGCGTCGGACCCAATTTTTTGTTTCGGGCAAGAACAAAAATGTGGGAGCGGACTTGCTCGCGAAAGCTGTAGGTCAGACAGCGACTCTGTTGACTGACACACCGCCTTCGCGAGCAAGTTCGCTCCCACAGTCTCCTGCGGAGACGGCCCGGGATTTTTCTTCTGTAAGTTCTGAGAGAAAGGAGTGACACCATGCTGGTGATGCGCCCCGCGCAAATGGCTGATCTGGGCGAGGTACAGCGTCTGGCTGCGGACAGTCCGATTGGTGTCACTTCCTTGCCGGATGACGTGGAACGCCTGAGCGACAAGATCGCCGCCAGCGAAGCCTCGTTCGCCGCCGAAGTGAGCTTCAACGGTGAAGAGAGCTACTTCTTCGTGCTTGAGGACAGCACCACCGGCACGCTGGTGGGTTGCTCGGCGATCGTCGCTTCGGCCGGTTATTCCGAGCCGTTCTACAGCTTCCGCAACGAAACCTTCGTGCATGCGTCCCGCGAGCTGAAGATCCATAACAAGATCCACGTGCTTTCGCAGTGCCACGATCTGACCGGCAACAGTCTGCTGACCAGCTTCTATGTGAAGCGCGAATTGGTCGGCTCGCCATGGTCGGAGCTCAACTCCCGTGGCCGTCTGTTGTTCGTCGCCAGCCATCCCGAGCGTTTCGCCGATTCGGTGGTGACCGAGATCGTCGGCTACAGCGATGAAAATGGCGACTCGCCGTTCTGGGACGCCATCGGCCGCAACTTCTTCGACCTCAACTACGCCGAAGCCGAGCGCCTGTGTGGCCTGAAAAGCCGCACCTTCCTCGCCGAGCTGATGCCGCATTACCCGATCTACGTGCCGCTGCTGCCGGATTCCGCTCAGGAAGCGATGGGCCAGGTGCATCCGCGTGCGCAGATCACTTTCGACATCCTGATGCGCGAAGGCTTCGAGACCGATCACTACATCGACATTTTCGACGGTGGCCCGACCCTGCATGCACGGGTTTCCGGGATCCGCTCGATCGCCCAGAGCCGTGTGGTGCCGGTGAAGATCGGTGAACCGGTCAAAGGCATCGGTCGCCAGTATCTGGTGGCGAACGGGCAATTGCAGGATTACCGCGCGGTATTGCTCGAGCTCGATTACGCGCCGGGTAAACCGGTGACCCTGGATCTGGAAGCGGCCGAAGCCCTGGGCGTCGGTGAAGGTGCCAGCGTGCGCCTGGTGGCGGTTTAACGCCTTAGCGAGTTTCACGGGTGGCGAAGGCGGCCCGTTTGAGGAGATAGCATGATTGTTCGTCCCGTACGCAGCAGCGATTTGCCCGCTCTGATCGACCTGGCCCGCAGCACCGGCACTGGTCTTACGACCCTGCCGGCCAACGAAGAGCGCCTGACCCATCGGGTCGGCTGGGCCGAGAAGACCTTTCGCGGTGAAGCCGGCCGTGGCGATGCGGACTACCTGTTCGTGCTCGAAGACGACAACGGTCGCGTGGTGGGGATTTCCGCCATCGCCGGCGCCGTCGGTCTGCGTGAGCCGTGGTACAACTTCCGTGTCGGCCTGACCGTCAGTGCCTCGCAGGAACTGAGCATCTATCGCGAAATCCCGACGCTGTTCCTGGCCAACGACCTGACCGGCAACTCCGAGCTGTGCTCGCTGTTCCTCCACGCCGATTACCGCACCGGTCTGAACGGCCGCATGCTGTCCAAGGCGCGGATGCTGTTCATCGCCGAGTTCCCGGAGCTGTTCGGCAACAAGATCATCGCCGAGATGCGCGGTGTCTCGGATGACGCCGGACGTTCGCCGTTCTGGGAAAGCCTGGGCCGCCATTTCTTCAAGATGGAATTCAGCCAGGCCGATTACCTGACCGGCGTCGGCAACAAGGCGTTCATCGCCGAATTGATGCCGAAATTCCCGCTGTACACCTGCTTCCTTTCCGAAGGCGCGCGCAACGTCATCGGCCAGGTTCATCCGGACACCGAGCCGGCTCTGGCGATGCTCAAGAGTGAAGGCTTCAGCTATCAGGGCTACGTCGACATCTTCGACGCCGGTCCTGCCATCGAATGCGAAACCGGCAAGATTCGCGCGGTGCGTGACAGTGAAGCGCTGGTGCTGGCGATTGGCACGCCGGGCGACGACGCAACGCCGTTCATCATCCATAACCGCAAACGCGAAGACTGCCGGATCACTGCCGCTGCGGCGCGTCTGGCCGCCGGCACGCTGGTGGTCGATCCGCTGACCGCCAAACGTCTTCAACTCAACGCAGGCGATCAGGTTCGCGCCGTGGCGTTGTCCGCTGCTCGGGAGTCGAAATAATGAATTCGCTATACATCGCAGGTGAATGGCTGGCCGGTCAGGGCGAAGCCTTTCAATCGCTGAACCCGGTGACCCAGCAGGTGCTGTGGTCGGGGGAGGGCGCCACCGCCGCGCAGGTCGAGTCCGCCGTGCAGGCCGCGCGTCAGGCGTTTCCGGACTGGGCGCGCCGCACCCTGGACGAGCGCATCAGCGTGCTCGAAGCCTTCGCCGCCGCCCTGAAGAATCACAGCGACGAACTGGCCCGCACCATCGGTGAGGAAACCGGCAAGCCGCTGTGGGAAGCCGCGACCGAAGTCACCAGCATGGTCAACAAGATCGCGATCTCGGTGCAGAGCTACCGCGAGCGTACCGGCGAGAAGAGCGGCCCGCTGGGCGACGCCACCGCCGTTCTGCGCCACAAGCCCCATGGCGTGGTCGCGGTGTTCGGCCCTTACAACTTCCCGGGGCACTTGCCGAACGGTCATATCGTGCCGGCGCTGCTGGCCGGTAACAGCGTACTGTTCAAGCCGAGCGAACTGACCCCGAAAGTCGCCGAACTGACGGTCAAGTGCTGGATCGAGGCCGGTCTGCCGGCCGGCGTGCTCAACCTGCTGCAAGGCGCCCGCGAAACCGGGATCGCCCTGGCGGCCAATCCGGGTATCGACGGCCTGTTCTTCACCGGTTCCAGCCGTACCGGCAACCACCTGCACCAGCAATTCGCCGGGCGCCCGGACAAGATCCTCGCGCTGGAGATGGGCGGCAACAACCCGCTGGTGGTCGATCAGGTCGCTGACCTCGATGCGGCGGTCTACACGATCATTCAGTCGGCGTTCATTTCCGCCGGTCAGCGTTGCACCTGCGCCCGCCGTCTGCTGGTGCCGCAAGGGGCGTGGGGCGACAGCCTGCTCAAGCGTCTGGTGGAAGTCAGTGCGACCATCGAGGTCGGTGCGTTCGATCAGCAACCGGCGCCGTTCATGGGTTCGGTGATTTCCCTTGGTGCGGCGAAAGCGCTGATGGATGCCCAGGCGCATCTGCTGGCCAATGGCGCGGTGTCGCTGCTGGCGATGACGCAGCCGCAGGCGCAGTCGGCGTTGCTGACGCCGGGCATCGTTGATGTGACGGCGGTTGCCGAGCGTTCCGACGAAGAGTTTTTCGGCCCGCTGCTGCAAGTGATCCGCTACGCCGATTTCGCGGCGGCGATTGCCGAAGCCAATGACACGGCGTTTGGTCTGGCCGCTGGCCTGCTGTCGGATTCCGAGGCGCGTTACCAGCAGTTCTGGCTGGAAAGCCGTGCCGGTATCGTCAACTGGAACAAGCAACTGACCGGCGCCGCGAGCAGCGCGCCGTTCGGCGGCGTCGGCGCCTCGGGCAACCATCGCGCCAGTGCTTACTACGCGGCGGATTACTGCGCATACCCGGTAGCCTCGCTGGAAACCCCGAGCCTGGTGCTGCCGGCGGCCCTGACGCCGGGCGTGAAGATGGCGTGATGCCCTTCGCAGGCAAGCCCGCTCCCACAGGATCTGTGCTGGATACACCATCCCGACCTGTGGGAGCCGGGCTTGCCCGCGAATGCCGCGACGCGGTCTCGAAACTTAGTAACTGAAGCCTATAACAACAGATTCTCGTGGAGCCTCGCTGATGAAATCCTATGAAGTCAATTTTGACGGTCTAGTGGGGCCGACCCATAACTACGGTGGTCTGTCCTACGGCAACGTGGCGTCCCAGAGCAACAGCCAGCAGTCTTCCAACCCGAAGGAAGCTGCGCTGCAAGGCCTGGCGAAAATGAAAGCGCTGATGGAAATGGGCTTTCAGCAGGGCGTGCTGGCACCGCAGGAGCGCCCGGATGTGGCTGCCTTGCGCCGTCTGGGCTTCAGTGGCACCGATGCTCAGGTGATTGAGCGCGCCGCGAAAGAAGCGATGCCGCTGCTGGTCGCCAGTTGCTCGGCGTCGAGCATGTGGGTGGCCAACGCCGCTACCGTCAGCCCGAGCGCCGACACCGCTGACGGCCGCGTGCATTTCACCGCTGCCAACCTCAACTGCAAATATCACCGCAGTATCGAACACCCGACCACCAGCCGTGTGCTGGGCGCGATGTTTGCCGATCAACAGCACTTCGCCCACCACGCCGCACTGCCGGCGGTGGCGCAGTTTGGCGATGAAGGCGCAGCCAACCACACGCGTTTCTGCCGTGCGTACGGTGAAGCCGGCGTCGAGTTTTTCGTGTTCGGTCGCAGTGCGTTCGACACCCGTTATCCGGCGCCGCAGAAATACCCGGCGCGCCAGACCCTCGAAGCGTCCCAGGCGGTTGCCCGTCTGCACGGCCTGCGTGATGACGGCGTGGTCTACGCTCAGCAGAATCCGGCGGTGATCGATCAGGGTGTATTCCACAACGACGTGATCGCGGTGGGCAACGGCGAGGTGCTGTTCTATCACGAGGACGCGTTCCTCGACACCGACAACATGCTGGCGGAACTGGCGAGCAAACTCGCCAAGGCCGGCGGGAAATTCCAGTCTGTCTGCGTACCGCGTTCGGCGGTCACCGTGGATGACGCGGTTCGTTCCTACCTGTTCAACAGCCAGCTTCTGTCGCGTCCTGACGGCTCGATGCTGTTGATCGTGCCGGAAGAGTGCCGCAGCAACGAGCGCGTCTGGAACTACCTGCAAAGTCTGACCAGCTCCGGCGGGGTGATTCGCGAGGTGAAGGTCTTCGATCTCAAGCAAAGCATGCAGAACGGCGGTGGCCCGGCCTGCCTGCGACTGCGCGTCGCGCTCAACGAGACCGAGCTGGCGGCGGTCAATCCAGGCGTTATCATGACGGTCCCGTTGTACGGTTCGTTGACCGCATGGGTTGAAAAGCACTACCGCGACCGCCTGAGCGAAAACGATCTGGCGGACCCGCAGTTGCTGCTTGAATGCCGGACGGCACTGGATGAACTGACGCAAATCCTTAAACTGGGCGCGGTTTATCCATTCCAGATCAATTGATGGCCGGCGCGCCGCCCGAGCGCGGCGCGCGGTTCGTCTACCCCAGAGAGTAAAAGACATGAGCGATTCCCTGCAGCTGATCCTTGAAGACACCGACGGCACGCAGCTGCAAACTTCCTGCACCCGCTTCGCGGTCATGTGGCAAGGCAAGGAAGTCTGGATTCAGCAGGACGGCCGTGGCCAATTGCTGATTGGCGTGGACGTCGAAGAAGGTGATGCGGAATACGCCAACCTGCTGCTGCGCCCATTGGCGACTAATCTGGTAAGTCTGCAACTGGAAATGGAGCCGGCCGACCTCGGTGACGACGAGGAACACGTTCACGGCCCGGACTGCAAACACGATCACTAAGGAAACCGCTCTATGCTCGCCCTCGGCAAACTGCTTGAACTGACCCTCGCCGGCCGCGAACCGGCGGAGAAGACTCAACTGACTGTCGAAGGCGTGCGCATGCGCTGGTTGAGCGAAGGCGCGCTGGAAGTCCGGCCGCCGGAAGTACGCGACAATGGCCTGGATCTGCTGCTGTCCGCCGGGATCCATGGCAACGAAACAGCACCGATCGAACTGCTTGATCGGCTGTTGCATGACATCGCACGCGGCGATTTGAAGCCGCGCGCACGCATTCTGTTCCTGTTCGGCAATCCCGAGGCGATTCGCAAGGGCGAGCGTTTCGTCGAGCAGGACGTCAATCGGCTGTTCAATGGCCGTCACGAACAAAGCAGCGGTTCCGAAGCCCTGCGCGCTTGTGAACTGGAGCGCCTGGCGGCAAGTTTCTTCAGCGTGGCGGACCGCCAGCGCCTGCATTACGACCTGCACACGGCGATTCGGGGGTCGAAGATCGAGCAGTTCGCCCTGTATCCGTGGAAAGAGGGGCGTCGGCATTCCCGCCGCGAACTGGCACGCCTGCGCGCCGCCGGAATGGAAGCGGTGCTGTTGCAGAACAAACCGTCGATCGTGTTCAGCTCCTACACCTACGACAAGCTCGGTGCCGAGTCCTTCACGCTGGAATTGGGCAAGGCGCGGCCGTTCGGGCAGAACGCCGGAGTCAACGTCTCGCTGCTGGAAACCCGTCTGAAGCAGATCATCGAAGGCAACGAGCCGGATCCGGCCCAGGAAGGCCTGGACGGTTTGCAGCTATTCAGCGTGGCGCGGGAAATCATCAAGCACAGCGATGCGTTCCGCCTGAACCTGCCGGCGGACATCGAGAACTTTTCCGAACTGGATGAGGGTTACGTGGTGGCCGAGGACCTGGCAAGCACGCGCTGGGTCATTGAAGAGCAGGGCGCGCGGATCATCTTCCCCAACCCCAAGGTCAAGAACGGCTTGCGCGCAGGCATCCTGATCGTGCCGGCGACTGACGAAGGCCTGGCCTGAGCCGATTTTTTAGCTGGCATATATCGAATGTGGGAGCGGGCTTGCTCGCGAAAGCGGTCTGACTGACACACCGCCTTCGCGAGCAAGCC